>NZ_CP163444.1:0-623000 GCF_041053105.1 Streptomyces sp. R44
TAGCGCTCCATGAGACTGCGCAGGTGCGCCATGGGATCATCCCCGGGCGGGGGTGGAGCAGGCCGCCCAGTCCGCCGGCTACTCCGCCCAGTCGGGTCCATCCACGCGCGAACGGGGAGCAGTCGGAGCCGTACCCGCTGGCCGACGAGGTCGATGGCCGCGGCGACAGGCATGTCTCAGTCGACCATCTCGCGGATCTGGCGGGCATTTGCGCTGATGCCGCACCGGTCACAGACGTTCAAGCTGTCGACGGATCCGCTGTTCATCGACAAGGGCCGCGATGTCGTCGGCCTCTATCTCGACCCGCCGGAGAAGGCGCTTGTTCTCTGCGTGGACGAGAAGTCGCAGATCCAGGCCCTGGACCGGTCCCCGCCGGTGCTGCCGATGGTGCCCGGTGTTCCCGAACGCCGCAGCCACGACTACGTCCGGGCCGGCACCACGACCCTGTTCGCCGCCCTCGAAGTCGCCATGGCAAGGTCATCGGCTCCCTCCACCGCCGTCACCGGGCGACGGAGTTCAAGAAGTTCCTCGCGAAGCTGGACAAGGAAGTCCCGGCCGACCTGCAGGTTCACCTGATCCTGGACAACTACGCGACCCACAAGACGCCCGACATCAAGAAGTGGCTGCCGGGCCACCCGCGGTTCCACCTGCACTTCACACCGACCAGCGTGTCCTGGCTGAACCTGGTCGAGCGGTGGTTCGCCGAGCTGACCCAGAAGGGGCTCAAGCGCGGCGTCCACCGCTCGGTTCAGGCCCTCGAACGCGACATCCAGGCCTGGCTCGCCGACTGGAACGAGCACTCCAGACCATTCGTCTGGACGAAGACAGCCGACGGGACCCTCGACAAAGTCGCCGCCTACTGCCGACGAATCTCTGACTCAGATCACTAGCCGTAACGTCCCTGATCGATTCGGTTCGCCTACGGATCCGGCGAATCGAATCGGGTGGGGGAGGCAGCGCGCCGTCCCCGCAGCTCGGTCAGCCGCTGGTCGGCCCGCGATCTGACGCGTCACGGCTGTCGAACGGCTTCGGAGGGATTGGAGACGTCACCCAGCGGATCGCTGCCGTGACCGCCCGGCCGCCAGGTCTCGCGAAAGGGAGGAGAAGCCTGATACGCCGGGGCACGGGCAGAACGGCCTGAGCCCACGGCGGCAGGAGATCCACAGCCGCTGTCGCCAGCAGAAGGTAGGGAAGCCGTGCCGGCCACGGCAGCGGCGGTGTCACCAGCAGGTACCGGGCCGTGGCCGACGACTCGTCCGTCGCCCGCAGCTCAGGGCGCCGGCCGCCGAGCTCCGTGACCAGGGCGGCTAGGGTCTCGGGTGGGTCGGGTATGCCCAGTCGAACGGCGACCGATGCCATGTCCTCGACGTACGCGTCCTGTTGCCCGGCGGTCAGGGCCTGCAGCCCGTAGCGCTGATGTGCCTCCAGGAAGCAGTAGGCCTCGGCCATGTGGACCCACGACAACAGCGAGGGATCAGAGGCGCGGTAGGCCACTCCGTCGGGCGTGCGCCCGGCCACCCGCGCATGCACCCCTCGTACCCGCTCCACTGCCCGCTCGGCATCCCGCGCCGTACCGAATGTCGTCTCCGCCAGGAAGGTACTGGTCCGCTGCAGGCGGCCCCAGGGATCGCCGCGGAAGCCCGAGTGCGCCCAGACAGCTGCCATGGCGATCGGATGCAGTGACTGCAGCAGAAGTGCGGCGAGCCCTCCGATGTACATCGAGGCATCGGAGTGCACGGTTCGCACCGGCCTGTCCGGCGCGAACCAGCGAGGCCCAGGTGTGTGATGGATCCTGTCGCGCTTTTGTTCCGCTTCCGGACCGGCCACGCGCCGCATGAGCGCATCGCCTGCCTTCGCTCGCAGCCTTCCGACCAGGGGCACCGCGATCGCACTCCTCTCCGTGGGCTTCTCGGACACTGCACCGTAAGGCTGCCTACCCCGAGAACCAGTCCGTACTGCGCAGCCGCTGTCGGCGCCGATCCGAGCGACCACATGCGGGCGACGCGAACCCGGCCGGTCGGGGCCGGGCGGAGTCGTGTCGTATGCGCGTACAGGCATCGAGCCACGAAAGACAGCGCCTACGCCGAGTTTCCGTCGATCCACTGTGCGTCACCGGTCACGCGCACCCTGCCATGACGCCGCATCCCTGCAGAATGCCGTCTGCGGGACCTCCGCGCCGACAGCGGATGGCGACCGTGTCAAACCGGGACAAAGCCGTCGCGTGCGGCCTTCATTCCAAGGATCTGGGAACCGTTCAACCTCTGCAGCGCGGCGAGCGCATCTCACGGTTTCCCACGATCACCTCGCGAGTCGGACTGTCTCCTCATACGTCGGCTGTCGCCGCGCACTCCCCCGTCGGCTCGCTCGAAGGAGGTGTGTTCCATGACCAGGACCATGCGAGTCCGACGGTTGGTGGCGGGTGGCGCCGCGTCCGGCCTGCTGGGAAGTGGCGCCGCGCTCGGGATGGCCGGCTCGGCGACCGCTGCTCCGGCCCCGACGTCCGTCGCCACGACTGTCGTGCACCATGACGACGGCGACCGGCACGGCCATCACGACCGGTGCGAGTGGAAGAAGGGGCACTGGGAGAAGAAGCGTGTCAAGCACGACACCTGGCACGCGGACCGGCACGACCACCACGGGAAGTGGCTCCCCGGCTACGGGGAGCACCACCACTCCTACAAGTGGGTCTACGTTTCCGGGCACTGGGACCACGTCTGGGTGAAGGGCCACTGGGACTGCCACCACTCGTGAAACACCTGCCGGGCGCTGCAGACCGGCTTGGGCAGCCGGCTGGGCTGGAGACCGGCTCGGCCGGAGGCGCGCTCGATGGTCGGGTCGTCTGTGAAGTGAGACGCTGAAGAGCAGGGTCCGTGCCGACGAGTCTCGGGAGGACCGATGGGACGTGACGTCCCGGCGCTGGAGTTCACCCGTGACGACCGTCGCCGGTTCCGGAACAAGATGCACACGTGCCTCGATGTGTTCGCCCAGATGCTGAGGGAGTCACGGTTCGACTTCGAACGGCCGCAGGTCGGGTTGGAGATCGAACTGAACCTCGTGGACGAAACCGCGGAACCCGCCATGCGCGGCTCGGACGTCCTGGAAGCGCTGGCCGACCCGTCCTGGTCGACCGAGCTGGGACGGTTCAATCTGGAGATCAACATCGATCCGCGGCAGCTCACCGCGGGCGGCCCCGGGGCCTGGGAACAGGAGATACGGGACGCGCTCAACCACGCCGAGGAAAAGGCCGCGGCGATCGGGGCGCACCTGGTCATGATCGGAATCCTGCCGACGCTGGAACTGAAGGACGTGGGTCCGGCGTCGCTTTCCGAGAATCCGCGGTACCACCTGCTGAACGAGCAAATCTTCGCCGCACGCGGTGAGGACCTGTTGATCGCGGTGGACGGGGTGGAGCGGCTGCGCACCTACGCGGACACGATCACGCCGGAGGCGGCGTGTACCAGCACTCAGTTCCACCTGCAGGTGTCGCCGGACGAGTTCGCGGACTACTGGAACGCCGCGCAGGCCGTCGCCGGGGTGCAGGTGGCACTGGCGGCGAACTCTCCGTTCCTCTTCTCCAAGGAGCTGTGGCACGAGACGCGTATTCCGCTGTTCGAGCAGGCCACCGACACCCGGCCCGCGGAGATCAAGGTGCAGGGGGTCCGGCCCCGGGTGTGGTTCGGCGAGAGGTGGATCACCAGCGTCTTCGATCTCTTCGAAGAGAATGCGCGGTACTTCCCGGCGCTGCTGCCGCTCTGCGACGACGAGGACCCGCAGAAGACGCTCGATGACGGAGGGATCCCCGAGCTTGCCGAGCTGACGCTGCACAACGGGACGGTCTACCGGTGGAACCGTCCCGTCTATGCCGTCGTCGACGGCGTGCCGCACCTGCGGGTGGAGAACCGTGTGCTGCCCGCGGGACCCACGGTGGCCGACGTGCTGTCGAACGGCGCCTTCTACTACGGGCTGGTGCGCGCCCTGGTCGACGAGGACCGACCGGTCTGGTCGCGGATGTCGTTCTCGGCGGCCGAGGACAATCTGGAGGCCGCAGCCCGGCATGGAATCGATGCGCAGCTGTACTGGCCCGGTATGGGTGAGGTCCCCGTGACCGAACTGGTACTGCGCCGCCTGCTGCCGCTCGCGGACCGCGGGCTGGAGCGGTGGGCCATGGACAGCGCCTGGCGGGAGCCGCTGCTGGGGATCATCGAGCAGCGGTGCGTCAGCGGCCGGAACGGCGCGGTGTGGCAGTCGGAGATGTTCCACCATATCCAGGACATCGACCACGTGGACCGGCATCAGGCGCTGCGGCGGATGACGCAGCAGTATCTCGACTACATGCACATGAATGTTCCGGCGCACACCTGGCCGGTCGAATGAGTCAGGGGCCCGGCCGGCCGCTGACCGGATACGGGCCCCTACCCGACGACGGCGCCGCCTACGCGCAGACGTGCTTGAAGGCACTCGCGCCCGGCCGGGGGCATGGAACTTCACCATGTGGCCGGCGTCGTGGGTGAAGACGGCCCCCGTGTCCGACTTCAAGGTCATCGTGCCGTGCTGGATCGGGTTGGACATGATGTGCCCCCACTCTCCCAGCCATGGCCTTTCGACGTACCGGCCGGCTCGCCGGTTCCGCTCCCCACGGCAGTGAGCCGGACGAGGGACCGCCCTCATGCGGTCCCGCGTACTCACGGAAGGAACGTCACTGCCGGGAAGGCCGGGGACGGCACGCCGAGCAGGTGGCCCCGACGGTGGCGCAGGTGCTCGTCGAAGAACGCGAGCGGGTACGCCTGCTGGATCTTCACCGCCTGCTCGGGGTCGAGAGTGCCGATCACGGCCTGGAGCTGCTGCGCGCCCCAGCCGAGAAGCATCGCCACCTGCGGGAACAGCGCCTCATCGTCGCCGTACGAGACATGGGAGGCGCCCTGAGCCTCGATGCTCAGCCGCCCGGCCCCACAGGTGCGACCAGAATGCGGCAGCCTCGGGGGCCTTGGCTCGGATGAACTCGGCGGACATCATCATGAACGGCCGGACCTGGTCGCCAGCCAGTGCCGGCCTCATCTACATCGGGCCGTCGAGGACGAAGCGGAGGTCGAAGGGCATCCCCAGGAGCGCGGGGAGCAGCTGTAGCCGCTGCGCGCGGCCAGGTCGTCGCGGGGACCATCCCTACAGGCGCGGGAGCAGACTCTGTGACCTGCAGTTCTATCCTGCGAACAAACCATCTGAGCCACTTTCACCGGAACCGGCACACCAGACACCCCTCCCCCACAGCGAACCAACCCCACCGACGCAGGGAGCAGTGGCGCACCATGCCCATAGAGGTCTTATGGCCGGGACCATCCCCCCTGTTGCGGGGAGCAGCGGATGCCACCGTTCTCGCAGGAGAAGCCCTTGGGGCCATCCCCGAGCAGGCAGGGAGCAGTCGAGCGGCGTCTGGTCGGCCTCGTAGACGTAGGGACCATCCGCGCGCGCGGGACGCAGTTCGTCAGCTCGTTCGGGGAGCCGTCGAGGGACGGGACGCAGCCTAGGCGAGGGGCAGCGGGTCGAGGGTGAGTTCCCAGTGGTGGCGGCTCTTGTCGATGGCGAGCAGGAGGGGGCCGTCGGGGATGCGGACCTTCTCCTTGACGCGGCGGCCGTTCCAGGCGTGGACGAGCTGTTCGGCGGGGCGGCGTAGGTCGTCGGGGGTGTCGCCCTGGTATTGGTTCAGTTGGAACCAGCCGCTGTGGGGGTCTTTGGCACGGACTTTCAGGTCGGCGGCGGTGCCTGTGTGGACCAAGATCTCGCGGCCGCTGCCCTGGATGGTTCCGGGTCCGATGGGGAGCGCGGCGGTCAGAGGGAGGAGGGTGAGCTCCCAGGTCCCGGACTGGCGCACCACCAGCTTGATCGGACCGCCCTTGCGCGGGGGATTGAGCAGGGCGCGCCCGTAGTGACCGGGCAGGTCGTTGCAGAAGACGTCCGTGGAGCGGCCGGCGATCTGGACGCTGAGGAAGTGGTACTGCGGCCCGACCCGGGCTTCGAGGATCACCGGTGCCGAGTCCTGGGGGAACGGCAGGTCCACCGTGACGGTCTTCGCGCCCTTGCCGCTGAAGACGAGCGGTTCGAAGTGGAACAGGCCGGCGCCCCAGGAGGGCATGGCGGCCGGGGTGGCCAGGGTGGCGGCCGGGGTGGCGATGGACGAGGTCTGCTGTACGGGCACACCTACGGGCACAGCTACGGGCACCGGCTTCGCCATCGGGGGCACGGCCACCCCTCCCGGCGCCGAGTCCGACTTGCCTACCCCCTGCAGCGCCACAGGTCCCGACGGCGGCGGTGTGACCGCGGCGGTGGGCAGGAGCGGCGGTGTGACCGCGGCGGTGGGCAGGAGCGGTGGTGCCGCCAGTGCCGGGGCCTGCGCCACCTCGACTCCGAAGTCCGTCGCCAGCCCCGCCAGGCCGGAGTCGTAGCCCTGGCCGACCGCGCGGAACTTCCAGGCGCCGTCGCGGCGGTAGAACTCCCCGAGGACGAAGGCGGTCTCGCTGGAGGCGTCCGTGACGTCATAGTGGGTCAGGATGGTGCCGTCGGCGTAGGTGACCTGGGCGTACAGGCCGGGGACCTGTCCGAAGGTGCCGTCGTCGCAGGAGCCGGCGACGACGACGCGCTGAACGGCCGGCTCGATGCGGGGGAGGTCCAGTTCCAGCCACTCGGCGAACTGGCCGGCGCCTTCGCCCGTGCCGACGTGGCGCACGGCGCCGGACGGGTGGACGGGCTGGCCGTGGAAGACGATGTCAGCGTCGCCGCGCACCGTGCCGGCCGCGTCGAGCAGTACGGCGGAGGCTTCGACGGCCGGCACGCCGGGCGCTTGATGCCGGCCCACGGCGATCCGGAGCGGTGCCGTCGGGACGGGAACGTTGGCGCCTTTGGCGAGGTGCGTCATAGGGCCATGGTGACAGCGGGCAGGGTGTGAAGAAAAGATCTTCTCGACCAAGGCGAGCGTTGCGGCGGGGAACGCGCCCCAGGACCACACCTCACCCCCTCCAGGAGCGCCAGGCACCGCGGAGCCGTGACCAAGTGCCGCCCTGCCGGGCTTCGTCGCCGGATCGTCCCGGCAGCCATGCTCTCGCGGATGCCGCGGGCGGTCCGGCGCAGAAGGATGCGGCCGACGACATCGACTGGCCGGGTGTCGGCCGACTGGCCATCGTGCGAGCCCACCAGCACGTCCTGGAGGGCTTCCGAGCGCACCTCGGATCGGTCACCATGGAGGTCCGTCCGAGATTCGGGGGTGGGGATGAGCAAGGGTGGGAACGTTCCGGACGGGCAATGGAGCAGGCAGGAGCAGGTCGGAGCCGCCCCGTGGCTGGCACTGGCCTGTCTGGTCGGGCTGTTTCTGGCCTACGTCGTACTGACGAACTTCACCGCAGAGCTGCGGACGGCGCTGTGGGGCGAGCCCGGCACCGTGACCGAAGCCGACTGCCGGACGTACGACAACACCGTGGCCAATGCGGGAACGTCGACGTCCTGCTCGGGCACCTTCACCCCGGACGACGGCGGCTCGTCGTTCGACGTCCCCGTCGAGGGCAACAGCGATTCGCTACCGGTCCGCGCGTGGCTGGTGGACGGTACATCCGGCACCGCGTACGTCTCACCAACGGTGTGGGCGGGGGTGCTCCCGGTGGGGCTGTCCCTCCTCCTGGCCGGTGTCCCCGCGGCGGTGACGGTCAAGCGCGTGCGCCGCGTCCACGCACAACGCCCTGGACGCACTACGCCCACTGTGTGGTGAACCGCGGAGAACCGCACGCCGCAGGCGTGAAAGACGGGCATGGCTTGTTGTACTGGCGCAATGGACACAGCCCTAGCCACTCTGCTAGTCGGCGTCGCTGGCGTGGGCGGAACCGTGACGTCGGGCTATCTGGCTCAACGTGCCGCCCACCGGTCGCTGCGCTGGGAGCACGAGCGGCAGCAGCATCGAAACCTTCGTGACTGCTACATCGCTATCAATAGCCGGGCACGCAGCTGCCGCTATGCGCTGGCCGACTACGTCCAGGCGATGGCGACCAATACCTTGACAGACGAGATTCGCGAGAGGGCCAACAGCGCGGTGAATGTTCATCGAGCGCAGTACGACGAAGCTCAGATGGTGGTCTCGGACAGCGTCCTCGCCCATGCCCGTAGAGTGAGCGACAAGATCAGTGTCCTGTATGCGGTGCTGCGACGCATTGATTGCGGTGACCTTCGGGAAGGCGACACCATCGAGGAAGCCAAGCGTCTGTCGAAAGACCTGTGGACCCCCCTGCAAGCGATGCGGGAAGCCATGCGCCTAGACCTCGGGGTGAGCAGGGGCTAATCGACCGCTCACATACCTCGTGGAGCCGTGGGACCGGTCCGTATTCGGGACCTTCGTGCCCCGCCTTCACCACTAACCTCACTCACCACTCACCTCAGCTCCCATCCCGTCCGCCGTCGACCCACACACCGTGGAGCGGACGTGGTTCCTGGCGTCCAGGTGGAGCGCGCCACTGTACGAACGAGTTTGGACGCCATGGGCCGCGTCTGCTCGGCTCTGCCTGGGTCGATGGTGGACGGGATGGGAGCACCCGGCGCACGCCACTACGGGCCCGCAGGCGGAAACGGCGCCCCCTCCATCCCGATACCGGCGCGGGTGCCAGCCGGTCGAGACGCTCGTAGAGGGCGCGAACCTGGCCGGCGCGGTTCTGGACACAGGTCGTGCCGTCGACGACGGTGGTGGCGGGGCAGTCCTCAGCGAGCCCGAGGAGGGCCTGGCGCTCGTTCTCGTCGACGGCCAGGTCCCAGCCGAGCTCGGTGCCGACCCAGATCGCGGCGTAGGTGCAGTGGGCCTTGCACCTGTTGGCGGCCGCGGTGACTGCGATCAGAGTATCGGGGCTGTCCTGGTCGTTCGCGTACGCTACCGGCCACGCCGGGCCCCACCACGTCTGCTCCGAGTCGTGCACCTCCGCGAAAGGCCGAAGTGGTCCACAGGGCAGCGACATCTGGTGCGGTGTATCGCAAGGCGGCGGAGCGTCCTCATAGCGACACTTTGGGAACGGTTCGGCTCAGGGTCACCCCAGACCCTCTGGGCCTGGGACCGACTGCTGGACTGCGGCGGGCCGCATCCCGGGACATCCCGGGGACCTTCAGGTCCTCGCCGGGACGGCGGGGCGTGCAAGGCTTCTCTCGGCCGGGGACGCAATCCCGCCACCACAAGAGCCAGGGGGAAACATGTCCATCAGCATGCGCCGCGCCACGGCGAAAGCACTGGTCGCCGCGGCCATGGCCGCCGTCGCCGTGACCGGAACAGCAGGCAGTGCCTCGGCCGCGCACACGTACCCGGACAAGCTCGTGAAGGGCGAGTACCTCGGATTCGGCGAGTTCATCCAGCGCCCGACGTACTCGGGGGACGGCTACTTCCGGCTGATCATGCAGTCCGACGGCAACCTGGTGCTCTACTACCTCAAGAACTCGGGGGCCGTGAAGGTCTGCTGGGCGTCGAACACACAGAACGCCGGGGGCAGTTACGTCACCTACCAGCAGGACGGCAACTTCGTCATGTACCCCCAGTGGAGCACCCGCGCCGTGTGGCACAGCAACACGTACCTCGGCGCGGGCACTACGGTCGACATCAACAAGTTCGGCGTCCTGTACGTCGGCACGACGCAGATCAGCTCCCAAGCCGCCTGCACGTCAAACTTCTAGTCCGTTGGGATCACGGCGAGGGCGAGTGATGCCGGCGACTCTCTGATGGCACCCTGATGCGATGCGAGGGGCGGGTTCCCCGAGGGGCGGGCGTCTGATCGGTGTGGTCACCCGGGGGCCGGCGCCGATGTAGGCGCGGTCGGCGAGGATCGGAACACCCTGGCGTTCGCAGATCCGGATGATGCGGTGGGTGCGGGCCGCGGTCAGGTCGTGGGTGCGGCCGGGTAGCGCGGGCGAGATCCACAGCAGCTTTCCCGCGGGATCGGTCACGACCTGCACGTTCACTCCGTGCCGACGGTGCTTCTGGGAGAAGTCGGCCCGGCTGTCACCGACGCGGTCACACTCGGCGAGGGTCCCGTCGAGCAGGACGTGATCGGGATCGGTCTCGCGCAGGACACGCAGGAGGCCGGGCGCCCTTCGGGACAGGTGCTCGACGACGGCCGTGACGTAGGCGTGGGCGATGCCGACGGATATGCCGAAGCCGGCAGCGATCTGTGCGAGCGTGTCGTGCCGGCGGAGGTACACCAGGCCGACGAGGGCACGCTGGTGGGGCGGGAGTTTGCAGCGGCGGTCACCCTCACGGGTGACGATGAGCATCGATACCCACTCGACCAGGGTGTGCGGCAGGTCGAGTGGGGCAGGATAGGGGACCAACGAGGCCTTCGGTCGTAGCGGTTGAGACGTCAGACATCTCGAACCACTGCCCGAAGCCCTCGCCTGCTATCCGCAGTTGGCCGCCACCCGATCGGTGACCACTCTGAAAATCCTTATTGAGGCAGTCCTCACCTTCGACCCGTACGGAGCCTGGCAAGCAAGGTTTCCAGGGCTCAGGTTCCCGTGGAGACCGGAGGATGCCTTGCTTCGCCACGTCGACGACGAGTAAGGCCCGCGTCTCGGCACACCCAGCTCAACCCGAACGAGCAGATAACGGGATTGACGGCAGAGATGGGTGTCAGCGTGCCTTGAGTGCGATGAGTGTGCTCTTGCCTGACTTCTCGCCGGCGCAGACGAAGGCAACCTCTTCGGATACGACTGGTGCCGAGTGCCAGAAGCCACCGTCGAGCGTCGCCGTCCATAGTTGTCGGCCGGAGGAGGGGTCTACCGCGTGCAGGACACTGGGACCTCCGTTCCCGCTGCTGAAGTAGACGGCCTTGTCGGAGGGGACCATCGTGGAGCGTACGGCGCGGTCGGTGCGGAGCTTCCACCGCTGCTGACCGGACCTGGCGTCGACCGCGTAGAGCGTGCTGCCGTAACTGCTTCCGTCGGATACGGCGGTGTAGATGGTTCCGGCATGCTCGGACAGCGACTTGCTCAGCCCGTCGCTGCCCACGGGGAACTTCGTCTGCGGTGTGCCGGTGGCCGCGTCCAAGAAGTGCAGCCCGTCCGTGGCATGGGCGTACACCAACCCGCCTGCGACAACTAGGGCCTGTGTGACGTTGTGATCAGTTGCTGGGTTCTGTCCTCTCCGTGGGGTGGAACCCGGTAGGACATTGGTCGTGACGCGCAGGCAACTCACCGATGCCCAGTGGAAGTTCATCGAGCCCTACCTGCCGATCGGCAGGTTCGGCCCGTACCCGGAACGACTGCGGGAACAGTTGGAAGGGGTGATCTGGCGGTTCCGGTCCAGCGCACAGTGGCGCGAGATGCCCTCCGAGTTCGGCCCGTGGGCCACCGTCTACGGGCGCTTCAGGGTCTGGCGGGACGCCGGCGTCTTCTCCACTCTGCTCGAAGGCCTGATCGCCGAGGCGGCCCGCGCGGGAAGAACGGACTTGTCGCTGGTCAGCGTGGACTCCACCACGACGCCGCCGGGATGCGTATCGGCAAGGACCTCATGGAGGCCCTGGAAGAGGCTGCACGCGAGCAGGAGGAGGCCCGGCAAAAGGGGGCGGTCCGGAGGAACAGAACGGACACGCCGAGCGTCGACGCGTCCGACGCCGACGCAAGCTTCGCCTCAAGGAAGCCCTGCTCGGCAGATCCCGGGGCGGGTTGACCAGCAAGGTCCATCTCGCCGCGGACCGCAAATGCCGTCCGCTCGCGTTCGTCCTGACCGCCGGGCAGGCCGCTGACAGCCCGCAGTTCATCCCCGTGCTGGGCAGGGTGCGGGTCCGTCTGCCCGTCGGCCGCCCCCGCACCAGGCCCGGCGCGGTCGCCGCGGACAAGGCCTACTCATCCCGCGGCAACCGCGCCTACCTGCGCAAACGCAACATCAAGGCGGTCATCCCGGAGAAGAAGGACCAGGCCGCCAACCGGAAGAAGAAGGGCGCGAGGGGTGGCCGACCCGTCGGCCACGATGCCGATCTCTACAAGGAGCGGAACACCGTCGAGCGGCTGATCAACAAGCTGAAGGCCTGGCGCGGGATCGCCACCCGCTACGACAAATCACCCGAGAGCTACCTCGCAGGCCTCCACCTCCGCGCCGCGATGATCTGGATCGACGACCTCCTGAAGACCGCCAACTGATCACAACGTCACACAGGCCCTAGCGGCGGGACGGGTGAGTCGGTGGACGTCTGGAATACCCATCGTTGTTGGCGTGTCGCAATGTCGACCGCATAGACGGATCCGCTGACGACTCGGAAGTACACGGTGCCCTCGGAGACCACAGGTGCCTGGACCGACTCGTCGACGGGGAACCTCCACCGTACCTGCCCTGTCGCGGCATCGAACGCAAACAAGAAGTCCTCGCGCAGACCGTCGCGCATAGTGAAGCTGCCCGCATACGCGGTTCCGCTGCCGACCGTGAGCCCGGTGAAGGAGAAGCCCGGGGCGGGCACGTTCCAGAGGGTCCGGCCTGATCCGGCATCGAGCGCGTACAAACGACCGTCGAGGCCAAGCTGGGAGTCGCTCGACCGTACGTACACGGCGCCGTCCGAAACCACTGGAGTGGAAAGACTGATTCCATCGAGGCCGGTGCTCCAGACCATCTGCCCAGTTGTGGCATTCACCGCGCGCAGATGCGAGCGGTCCACATACTGAACGCTGTCGCTGGCGATGTACACGACCCCGTCGGCGAAGGCCAGCTGCGCATCCCCTGCTTCGAAGGGGAACGCCCAGAGCCGCTGGCCCACAGTAGTCCCGGAACCTCCAGCGCTGCCGACTGTGGCTGATGGAGCCCCCGTCCCACCCGGGACGGTACCGCCGAGTGCGCCCCCGGACGAGAGAACGCGCACCCCGCCGTACGCCAGCAGCGCCAGGAGCGAGAGGACCAGGGCTCCGGCCAAGACCAGGACCAGTCGACCGGAGCGGGTGTTGTTCACCGTGATAGGACCGAGCGAGATCTGACTGCGGGAAATCGTGCTCCCTGCGATCAAAACACTGCCAGTATTCTGCGACCGGGAGTTACTGAGATGAATCTGCAGCTGCTGACGCAAGTCGGGATCAGCATCGATCTCCGCCTGCAGAGCTTCCACTGCGGCCTGTCGCGCACCAGGATCCTCAGGCGCTGCGACCAGACCGGCTAACGCCCCCCGGCCGCGCTCCGTGGAGGACAAACGGCTGCGCACCAGATCGGCCACCAGTCCCGCGACCCCAGCACCCACAGCTCCCGCCGCACTGCTCACGGCCGTGCCGACCATTCCGACCGCCAAGCGTGCAAGATCCGCTGATTCCATCGCTCCCCCATCCCGGTGCGGCCATGTGCACGCCATGCTGGCATGTTGCATCAACCCATGCAGGACAGACGAGCGCGCCATCCGTGGCCTGTGCCGGATTAAGGACCACCAGGCCTTGAACTCACCCTCACCCAGCGCACCGTCAACCGGGCCCTGGCCGCCGCGAGGGCACCGGTCGAACGCGGCATGGCACGGCTGCAGTCCTGGCAGATCTGCCGCAGATCCCGCATCAGCCCCAACCGCATGACCGTCATCACCAAAGCTGTACTCACCCTGGAGAGACAACGCTGAACACGCTCACTCACCCCAAGGCCTGGTGGCTCAGCCATCCTCGAATGGTTCGTCACTCCACCTGAACCAAGCACGATCGTCACTGATGTGCAGAAGAAACTCCGCGACCGGACTTGACGGGGCCACGAGCGACAAGGTGTCCGCGATCCGGTCGTAGGCGTCGTCGAACTGCTCGTACTCCTCCGCCTCCAGACGACCCAGCGATTCGTCGAACCACGGCTTCATCTCTATGAACGTCGGCGTCGGAACGAAGCGACCGTTCAGCCAGGGAAAGTCGGCCTCGTCGATGACGATCTCGCCGAACAGTTGCTCCTGCCGCATCAGTCGCCAGACTTCGCCCTCGAAACCCATCCCGCCAGCTCTCCATCCGTGTCCGGGTGTCGCCGGGCAGCGTCTCCCGCGGCAAGGACGACGAGGCAGGAGCGCCGTCGTTGAATGGACTCCGCCGAAAAGGCCTGCCGCGACCCGCGGACGGGCGCACCTGGGCAGGGGCCGCTCTACAACGGATCGATCTTCCATCGCGTGATCGACGGCTTCATGATCCAGGGTGGCGACCCTCAGGGAGACGGGCATGGCGGCCCGGGCTACGAGTTCAAGGACGAATTCCACCCCGCGCTGAAGCTCGACCGGCCCTATCTGGCTCGCCATGGCCAATGCCGGCCCGGGCACCAACGGCTCGCAGTTCTTCTTCACAGTCGGGCCGACGCCGCACCTCGACAACCGGCACACGATCTTCGGCGAGGTGGTGCAGGGCCAAGACGTCGTCGACGCCATCGCCAAGAGCCCTACCGGCAGGGGCGACCGCCCCCTCACGGACGTCACCGTCCAGTCCGTCACCATCGACCGACGACAGTCCTGAGTCCATCTCCCTGAGCGCAGTGGCTTTCCACATGGCCAACGAATGCGCTCAGCCGAGAGTGGAAAGCCACCACCTGCTCGCAAACTGCGACGGCCGGGAAGAACCGCTGCAGCCGTGGGCCGAGTGCTGCTCGGCAGGACCATCCCCGCGAGAGCAGGGAACAGAACCCCTTCTCCTCGCGCGTCGCCTCGGTCTTGCGAACATCCCCCGCGCGAGAAGCGGACGCCGGTCGAGCCGCTGAGCTCGCCGGCCTTGGGACCATCCCCACGCAAGCAGGGAACACAGACCTGGCACGCGGTGGCGGCGGGGGCGGTGGGACCATCCCCGCGCAAGCAGCGAGCAGGGCCGACCACCGACCCAGCAAGGTGTTCGGCGGGGGAGCACAACGCCGGCCTTCGTCTCCATGGACACGGCGGCCTACAGGGCCCGGAGGGCGGACGGCTAGCTGCTGGGGACGGACTTCCTTACGACGGTGTCGACGACAAGCTCAACCCCCAGGCCGTCCAGGCCCCGCGCTCTACAAGGTCCAGGACGAGGGCGGCGATGTTCCACGCGTCGTCCTCGCCCCGGTGGTGGCGGCCCTCCAGCGGCAGCCCCGCGAGCTGCAGGGCACGTGCCATGCCGGGCCGCTTACGCAGGCCGTACGCCTCGGTGAACACGGCCTTGGCGTTGGTGTGCCCCTGCTCGGCCGGCCGCCCGAACGGATAGGGCGCGCGGGCCGCCCGGCACTGCCTTTCGAACTGTTTGCGGTCGTAGTCTCCCCAGCTCGCCCAGGGGCGGCTGCGCGCGTCATGGACGTCGGCAAGTATGCGGCACGCCTCGACGAAGCCAACGCCGCCGACGACCTCGGCCGGGGTGAGCCCGGTCAGCTCGGTGCAAAAACCGCTCACCTCCGAGCGCTCGGGCCGCACGAGGATCCGGTGCCGTCCCTCGCGCCGTCGGGCCGTCAGATCCACGACGGTGAGCCCGATCTCGATAATCTCGCTCACCGCGCCGGGTGGCGGCTGCCCCTCCCAGCAGGTGGCCTCGACGTCAATGACGTTCAAAAGGGCGGATCCGTGTTCCATGGCGGCACAGTAGGGATGAGCAGCGGAGCGGGTCACCCGGTTTTCCGCCCGCCGGGCGGCCTCGGGCACGGCGAACGCCCGGACGCAGGACGCAATGCGGCGTCCGCGCCGAGCAGCTGGGCAGCTGGGCAGCTGGGCAGCGCACGGTCACAGCACGGGACCATCCCCGCGCATGCGGGGAGCAGACTCAGTGACCTGCAGTTCTATCCCATGAGCAACACCATCTGAGCCACTCTCACCGAAACCGACAAACCACCCATGGCAAGGCTCGGCACGCGGGCCGACAGCGGCAGCGCCGGAGCAGCAGGCCCTGCCAGACGGCAGCAGACAGGCCGGCGCACGGGCAGCGGCAAGCAGTGGGCCCTTCGCCGGGGCGGACCGACCGGCACGCAGCCCGGGTGCTGGCTTTGTTCGCGGGAAGTGGTTCTGGCGCAACTTCTGTGATGCCGGGCCGAGCCTTTCCCGAGGCCGGAGCACGCCGGGAACCTATCGGTCAGCGGTAGGCCCTGAGAAAGAAACAAGCCCGGTCCGCGCAGCTCCACAGAAGTTGTGCCAGAACCCGTTCTCGTGGACAAAGCCACCCCGGGATCTCCGCCGCGCTGTGGCTGTGCCATCGCGGTCTCGGTTTGGGGCAGTGCGGGGTGTGCGGCCGGGCCCCAACCGACCAGGCACTTAGCGCAGTTGGCTTCTTCACCGTAGGGTCTGCCCCCGAGGGGGAACCCCTCGCTCGGCAGGGGAAGGGGGAACCATGGAGATCTATGCCCACTGGCTTGATGGTGAGCACCTGCGCGTGTCCGGGTGGGGTCCGCAGGACACGTCATTGGCCGTCATGCTGAAGATCCAAGCCCTGTTGGGGCACACGGTGGTGCTGAGCGACGTGCAGCTCATCGACAGCCATGCGGTACAGGCGCTGTTCGAGACGGAGGACTTCCGGTCCTTCGTGCGCGGCTGCCCGTCGTTCCTGCGCTGTACCACCGCCGCTCCGGCCGGCAGCGACCCCTTCGCCCTGGTCACCACCGGCCTGCACCGCGCCCTGGAGCCCGGCTGGCTCTCGTCTTCGTTCGACACGGCGGAGCCGCTGGTCAGACTGTCCGAAGCCGTTCTGGAGCGTGGGGAGGCGAATCCCGGGCCGTTGTTCGCGCGGGGTACCGCGCTGGGCGCACGGTACGAGGAGGGCGGGGTGATCCGGCGCAGGCTGGAGGCCGTGGCCTGGACCCTGCATCACTTCTCCCGCGAGGCGGGAGTGCCGCTGGGCACGAGCGCCGTGACGCGCCCCTGCTCGTACCGCGATGTGTTGGAGGAGGTGGCGGAGCTGCCGGGGCTCCCCGGCCACGACTACGCCCCGGTGGAACGCACCCTTGCCTATCTCGACGAGCACGTGGAGCCGTCGAACGGGCACCGCAGGGCCGTGCTCTTCGCCCAGCTCGACGCGACGGACCCGCCACACAGGACGGCGATGTGGAACACCGCGACGCAGGCCTGGAACGCAGCGGTACAGCGGACGCTGGGCACCGACGGGGCGTCCCCGCGGTCGCTCCCGAAAGCGGCCGACATCGGGCTCTACCTCGGGCGTCCGACGGACGCGCTCTTCGAGCCCGCCGGCCCCGGGGCCACAGCCCCTGCGGAACACGGGATGGCCCCGGGCAACCTGGCGGCGGTCGCCGAACTGGGCTGGCAGGACATCGCGAAGATCCATCAGGACGAGGTCGTGACCCGTCGGCGCGACGCCTTCCAGGCGGCGCTGCGCGCCGGGGACGCGGCCGCGGCCGACGACGCCCTGCCCGCACTGCTGCGGGCGGTCCGGCGAAAGCTGCCGGCCTCCGCAGAACGGCCCGGGCGGATCGCCTGGGCC
Organism: Streptomyces sp. R44; assembly: GCF_041053105.1. NCBI lineage: Bacteria > Bacillati > Actinomycetota > Actinomycetes > Kitasatosporales > Streptomycetaceae > Streptomyces > Streptomyces sp. R44. The sequence goes on from NZ_CP163444.1 coordinate 17,362, forward strand.
GCGGCCGAGACCGGCCTCGGGCTCGCCGGCGCGGGGCTGGCGCTCGGCACCGGCGAGACCCTCGGTCTCGTGGGCCCTGCGCTGGCGTTCGGCCTGGCCGCCGAGCGGCTGCTCCGGGGCGGCCGCAACCGGTCGCACATCGTCAACACGCTGATGACGGCGGGTGGAAGAGGGACCTGGGCCCGGCGCGGCGAAGCCTGACAGAGCACTGGGTGCCGGGCGATCGAGCGGTCGGCGCCTCTGCCCTGATACACGCCTCAGGCGGCGCTGAACCGGTGGGCACGGCCGCCGCGCCCCCTACGAGAGGCAGGGGACGTTGTCGGTGGCGGCCGGTACGTTGCCGATCACGGGTGTCCATCTGGTGAGCGTCACCGCGCAGGACTGGTCACACCTCGGGGAGGACGGGAACGGGGACGTCGCCGCCGCGCCGAACACCGAGCTGGAGCGGCGCGGGCTGCCCCCCCCGTTACCTTTTCACGGCTCCGCAATGGAGCCTCCGACCTCGGGTCCGGCATGACTTCCCCCTCCTGTTGTTGATGATCCGGGGGGTGGTGTCACCGGGTCCGGAGGCATCGACGGACCGCTATCGAGGGGCTTGAGCACCGGCTTCACCCGAGCCGGAAGAGCTCTCCGTAACGTGGATGTGGCAGCTCGGTGCCGAGGCAAGGCCGGACGAAAGCGTGATGGAGGGGCCTGCACGTGATCGACATCGGCGACATCGACGTATTCCTCGGCCTGGACGTCGGCAAGGGCGAACACCACGCCACCGCCGTCACCCCGGCCGGGAAGAAGGCGTTCGACAAGCGGCTGCCCAACACCGAACCCAGGCTCCGCGAGCTGTTCGCGAAACTCCAGGCCAAGCACGGAACGGGGCTGGTCGTGGTCGACCAGCCGGCCTCGATCGGGGCCCTGCCGCTGGCGGTCGCGAGGGACATGGGCTGCCCTGTCGCCTACTTGCCCGGCCTGACGATGCGGCGAATCGCCGACCTCTACGCAGGCGAGGCCAAGACCGACGCGAAGGACGCGTTCATCATCACCGACGCCGCCCGAGCGATGCCCCACACCCTGCGGGCCATCGACGGCGAGGACGAGACAGTCGCCGAGCTGGAGATGATCGTCGGCTTCGACGACGACCTGGCCGGCGAGGCAACCCGGGTCGCCAACCGGCTGCACGGCCTGCTCACCCAGATCCATCCGTCGCTGGAACGGGTCCTGGGGCCGCGGTTGCAGCACCCAGCCGTCCTCGCCCTGCTGGAGCGGTTCGGCTCACCCGCCCAGATCCGCAAGGCGGGCAGGCGCCGACTGGTCACGTTGTTACGGCCGAAGGCGCCGCGGATGGCCGAGCGGCTGGTTGAAGAGATCTTCGCGGCCCTGGACGAGCAGACCGTCACCGTTCCCGGCACGGACGCGGCCTCACTGATCGTCCCGAGCCTGGCCAGCTCACTGACGGCCGTCCTGGACCAGCGCAAACTACTGGCCGGGCGAATCGAGGAACTGCTGGAGGCACACCCTCTTTCGAAGGTCCTGATCTCGATGCCGGGAGTCGGCGTCAGGACCGGAGCCAGGATCCTGATCGAGGTCGGCGACGGCAGCACCTTCCCGACCGCCGGCCACCTCGCCGCCTACGCCGGTCTTGCCCCGGCAACCCGCAGTTCGGGGTCGTCGATCCGCGGCGAACAGCCGTCCCGAAGGGGAAACAAGCAGCTCAAACGGGCCTTCTTCCTCTCCGCGTTCGCTGCCTTGGGCGACCCGGCGTCGCGGGCCTACTACGACAAGAAGATCGCCCAGGGAAAGCACCACACCCAGGCCCTGCTCTGCCTCGCCCGACGCCGGGCCGACGTCCTCTTCGCAATGCTCCGCGACGGAACCTTCTACGAGTCCCGGCCTACCGCAGTGGCATGAGATCGCTCACGAGTCGCGCTGCATGGACGTCGAGAGGGGCGACTCGCAGTCGAAATCGAAAGTCTCTACGGCGGCGTCAGCGGGAAAGTCTGGGTGGTCGTGCCAGATTCCAGCCAAGGCGACCAGCAGGTTCCACGAGGCGGTTGCATGCAGCTCCGTCTCCCCTGAGTGCTCAGCCGGTGAGTTTCGGTGGAAGATCACCGCCGCGATCTGTTTGTTCGCGGCCAGGCGCAGGGCTGCGGCCGTGCGGCGGGCTTCGCCTTGAAGCGGAGCGGTTTCGGGGATGCGTGCCGACACGAAGCCAGCCAGCCGTGCGACCTGGTCCTCAGTGATCCGTTCCACTCATACCCCTGCGGCTAGCAACCCTATTCACCTGCGACGGCGCCAACTATCGCACCGGGCTGACACCGCCATGGGCGATGGAAGGCCTAGACAGCTTGACCAAAGACATAGGGGCACACCCCCTTTACGAGCTGCGGCAGGTCGCAGGGGAGGCGCCGGGCTGGTTCGAGGAGAAGGCCAGCCCGTCCATGGACGGCTTCGTGGCGCTGTGCAGGACACGGCTGACCAACGCGGAGCTGTCGGCCGTGATCGGACACGGCTCCCTGCGCTGGACGCCCGTCCTGGTCCTGCCCGCGCTCGCCGACGCCGCTCTGTGTGTGCCCGTGCTCCGGATGCTCGCCCGGCCCGAGGCCGGCGCGTCCAAGACGGAGGCACCGCGGGGCGCCGCTGATGTGGCCTCGTTCGTGAAGCTGTCCCTGGCGGTCGTCTTCCGCTCCATCGTCTTCACCGGCGTATGCACCTTCATCTCCCTCTACGCCCAGCAGCGCATGCAGGGCAGCACCACCGCGGGCACCATCGCCTGGTCCTGCTGTTCCTGGGCGGCGCAGGCGGCTCGGTCCTGGGAGGGTCCCTGGTCAACCGCTACGACCGCGTCCATGTCTCCCGCTGGTCCTACCTGCTCTCCATCGCCGCCGTGACCGGAATGATCTACGCACCCGGCCCGGCCATGTTCCTCCTCGTGGCCCTCACCTCCGTCGGCCTGTACGTCCCCTTCTCCCTCCAGGTCACCCTGGGCCAGGATTACCTGACCTCCCGTATCGCTACTGCCAGCGGCGTCACCCTCGGCCTCACCGTCAGCATCGGCGGCCTCATCAGCCCCCTGCTGGGACACCTGGCCGACTCCACCTCCCTGAAGACAGCCCACACCCCCCTGATCGCCATGCCTGCCCTGAGCTGGCTCCTCGGCCGACGGTCGACCGCGTTTCGTCACCTGGGCAAGCCCATTCCGTCGGTGGCACCCTTCTCCCACGTGGGCACGAGACGGCTACGACACCTCACCGCGAGCGGGAATCGGATCGCCACGACCGGAGTTGGTGAGGGAAGTTAGCCGTTTCAGGAGGGGTCATGCGAGCGATACAGGTTTCCGAAGTGGGCGGTCCCGAGGTGCTGCGACTGGTCGACATTGATCAACCGATGCCGGGCCCGGGCCAGGCGGTCGTGGAGGTCGCCGCGTCCGGCGTCAACTTCCTCGACGTATACCACCGCCAGGGCCGGTACACCCTCCCGCTGCCCTTCACCCCGGGCACTGAGGGCGCGGGCACGGTCCTCGAGGTTGGACCCGGCGTCACCCACGTCGCTGTGGGAGACCGGGTCGGCTGGGTGGAGATTCCCGGCACCTATGCCGAGCAGGCAGTCGTGGACTCCTCCCGGCTCGTGCCCCTGCCCGACGGCGTCGACTTCGAGGCCGCCGCCGCCGTGCTGCTGCAGGGCATGACGGCGCACTACCTCGTCAAGGACGCCTACCCGGTCCAGCCAGGCGACACGGTGCTCGTGCACGCTGCTGCCGGCGGCATGGGGCTTGTGCTGACCCAGCTCATCACCCACCTCGGCGGCAGAGTGATCGGCACAACCTCGACACCGGAGAAAGCCCAGCTGGCGCGGCGCGCCGGGGCCGCCGAGGTGATCCTCTACTCCGCAGTGGACGATCTCGCCGCCGAGGTGAAGCGGCTCCATGGCGGCCAGGGCCTGCCTGTCGTCTTCGACGGCGTCGGCAGGGACACCTTCGATGCGAGCCTCGCCAGCCTGCGAACCCGCGGCCACCTGGTGCTCTTCGGCGCCGCGAGTGGTGCAGTGCCGCCCTTCGACCCCATCCGGCTCGCCCACGGCGGTTCGCTGACCCTGATCCGGCCAAGCCTCGGGGACTTCATCGCCGATCGGTCCGAGCTGCTCCGGCGCGCCGCCGACGTGCTCGAATTGGTGCGCACCAAGGTCCTTGAGACCAGCGTGACGGCCCGCTACCCGCTCGCCGAGGTCGCCCAAGCTCACCGCGATCTGGAGGCCCGGCGTACCACCGGCAAGCTACTCGTCATCCCCTAGGGCAACCGACGGAATTGACTGACCTGCAGGAATGTGGCTTCCGCCGGGCGTCGATCCCGCGCAGGTGTGTCCGCGATCCCGGGTGATGACCGCTAACGGGAGCCAGCTGCGGTGCGAGCGCAGGCAGAGCCGAGATGCCCGGCCGACCGTCGACCGCGTTTCGTCACCTGGGCAAGCCCATTCCGTCGGTGGCACAACAAGGCCCGCACAGCGAACGAGGGCGTGCCCGCACTCCAGATCGCTTCCCTCATCGGCTGGTTCGGTGAGCTTGTCCAAGATCAACCCAGACACGACCCGCAGCCTCCCACCGCCCGACCCGCCCGGACAGTCCGCTGTCAAGCACAGTGGACCCGGGCGACCGGATGAAGCCGGCCCGGCCTGTCGGCAAACGATCGCCTGACAGGGACCATCCCCGCGCAGGCTGGGAGCAGGAGCTCGACCCCGAGTCGGGGCTCTACGAGTGGCGACCAACCCCCCAGGCGCGGGGAACAGGTTGTGTCAGGTGCGGGCCTGATCAGGCTTCCGTCCCGTGAATCCCTGGGTCGCTTTCGCCAAAAGACCGGTTGACCACGAGGCCAGAGTCTTGATCAGTGACAGAGTGTTCTTCTGCTTGTGATCGGCCATCCATGGCCACGCCATCCAGGCGGGCAGCAGGCCCACGGTCACGATCAGTAGAGGCACCATGCCCACAAGGGCGCACAGCACCAGACACAGGGGGATGATCGTGCGGGAAGAGATCCACGAGAACACGTCTTGAAGCATCGTGAAGGCACCATCCGTCGCCCCCAAGGGGGCTTACCCTCGCAGCGGCTCTCGCCGCGAGACGGAGTTGGCACCATCACCGGACGGGCAGGGCCGTCCTTTCCATGGGCATCAAATGGCCATGGCAGAGGGTTGCCGGAGCTTCAACGGGCCGTATCCCTCAGCTCCTCTTCAAGGTGCGCGAGCATCCGACTCGCGCACCGACAGATTACCCATCAGCGAGGGTCTAAACCACTCTCGATGGACACCTGGTGAAGCGTGGTCACCTTGTCCGCCCGGGGCGCCCACGCCAGGACGAGGGCCTGCCGGGGGTCACACACCACGGCAAGGCCGCGGGCCAGCACGACGCCCTGGCCGGCCACTGGACGCGTCCGACGAGCAGCTGAAGGACGAGCGGGGCGCCAGGGCCCAGGACGTGGACGCCGTCGGCCTCAGTCGGGCCCTGGTCAGATCGTGACCGGGCCGTGGGCGGTGGCGAACTCAACCGAGACCAGGCCCGGTTCCTCATCCTCGACCCAGGTGACGTCAATCTGGTCAAGGGGGTGGTCGGCCGGTTCGCCAAGGAATTCGGCGATGGAGGCGGCGTCGCCGGCGATGGAGACCCCGTGGATGGTGGTGGAGGTGCGCGGGTCGGCGCTCGGGCGCTCCTCGATGGGGACCAGCCATTCGAGGAAGTACGGCAGTTGCGGGTCCTCCATCAGTTCCAGCAGGCCGATCTGCTTCCACCTCAGGTCGAACCCGTCGGGGCGGACGCGATGACCCTCGGCCGACGTGCGGCCGAGGCGGGTCTCGACCGGGGCCATGTCGTCGACGGAGACCACCCAACCGAGCCAACCGCCGCCCTCGGCGGCACGGTGCGCGACCGCCCGGCCGAAGGGTGCACGGTCGGCGGCGGGGTGGTCGAGTGTGGTGACGACCTCGACGTAGGTACCGCCGCTCAGCGGGAGAACGAAATTACGGGTGCCGAATCGCGGATGCACACCCCCGTCGACGAACCCGGCGCCGAGGGCCGATCCGATCCACTGCACGGTCGAGACGAAACTGTCGCGGGCCACCGCATAGGACACATGATCAAGTCGCACCGCCCCATCATCACCCGACAACCCGCACAAAACCCCGACGCCACGCCCGCCACCCCGGCCGCGTCCGCTGTTGCTTCAGCCGTGGAGCGGACCGATCATCTTTATCCCGGCGGGGGACGCCCACCGCCCCCATTCAGACGGTGGGACCATCCCCACACAGGCGGGGAGCAGTCGAACCCCATACGAACCCGCAGGTCAGAGGCTCGCGCCGGAGCTCCCCTGGAACGCCTCCTCTGGATTCTGGGAACGCGTAGGGGATCTTCGCAGGTCACCGTGGGTACGTCCGGTGACTGACGACTGAGGTCTCTCCTCCCTCAATGCATGTCTCCGCGTCGGCTGCGGTCGGGGCGTCTCGTCCTGCTGCCAGCTGCTCTCGTCTCGTCTCGTCGATGGAGGCTGTCGGCTGGCCGTGCGCGCAGTTGCCTCGACCTGCTCAGGTGTGGGGGCGGACGGTGGTGCCGAGGGCGATGAGTGCGGCTGCGGCTCCGAGCCCGGCGAGCAGGCCGAAGAGCTGGGGTGTGCCGCCGAGTGGCGGGGCGAGGACGGCGCTGGTGAAGGGGGCGAGGGCGGACGCTGTCATGGCAGGGGCGCTGAGGATGCCGGAGAGGCGTCCGTAGTGGGTGGCGCCCCAGCGGTCGGTGATGGCGGTGGCCTGGAGGAGGGTGAGGTTGCCGCGGACCATGCCCGCGACGACCGACACCACGATCAGCAGGCCGTACGGCCCGGGGACGACAGCGAACGCGGCGGTGGTCAGGGCGCCGAGGGCGACGAGGGCGGCGGTGCGGGTGATGGTGCCGGTGTTCCGGGCGAGGCCGGCGTAGAGGGTGCGGCCGAGGGTCTGGCCGGCGCCGCCGAGTCCGAGGGCCCAGGCGGCCTGGCTGGTGGTGTAGCCGCGTTCGAGCAGGAGGGGGACGAGGGTGACGACGACGGCGTACATCGCGAACGCCGAGAGCGTGAAAGCCAGTCCGAGCAGCAGGAACGGGCTGCTGCGCACGACCTCTTGCGGCGTTGAGGTCACGCCGGTGGGCGTGGGTGGGGCTGGTGGCCAGGGGGCGCGCAGGGCGAGAGCATGGGCCGGGATCGTGATCGCGGCGAGGATGCCCGCGAGGACGAGGTAGGTGGTGCGCCAGGTGAGGTGGTCGGCGAGGGTGGCGGTGAGGGGTGCGAAGGCGGTGGAGGCGAGGCCGCCGGCGAGGGTGACGATGGTCAGGGCGCGGACGTGATCAGGCGCGAAGTAGCGGGTGAGCGTGGCGAAGGCGGGCTGGTAGAACGTCGCGGCCATGGCGAACCCCGCCAGCATCCAACCCGCGAAGAACACCGGCAGGTTCGGTGCCAGGGCCACGACCACCAGACTCGCGGCGCCCGCGGCAGAGCCGGCGGTCATCACAGTGCGGGGACCGTGGTGGTCGATGATCCGACCGACCCGGATCCCGGCGATGCCGGAGACGACGAGGGCGAGGGAGAACGCGGCCATCGTGGCGGTGGTCGGCCAGCCGGTCGCGGCGGTGATCTGGGGGTTGAGGACGGGGAAGGCGTAGTAGACGATCCCCCAGCTGGTGATCTGCGTCGCGCACAGGGCGGGCAGTACGGCGCGGGGCCGCGACTGGACCCCCGTCCCGGTCGCGGCCCCGTCGTTGTGGGTGTTGAGGTCGGTCACGAGCCGCAGGACGGTGCCGGGGCTGCAGTGCCGAGCTGGATCAGGGCCGGGTTCGGCGCGCAGCAGCCGCCGCCGTCGGCCGCCTGCTCGGTGGCGGGCTGGTCGAAGAGGCCCGCGCCGCCGCAGACGCCGGTCTCCGGCAGGACGAGTTCGACGCGCTCGGCGGACTCACGGTCGCCGGCGATGGCGGCGACGACGGAGCGGACCTGCTCGTAGCCGGTGAGGACGAGGAACGTCGGCGCGCGGCCGTAGGACTTCATCCCGACGAGGTAGACGCCCTCTTCCGGGTGGGAGAGTTCGTTGACGCCGTGGGGGTAGACGGTGCCGCAGGAGTGCTGGTTGGGGTCGATGAGCGGGGCGAGTTCGACGGGGGCCTGGAGGCGCTCGTCGAGGCCGAGGCGGAGCTCGTCGAGGAAGGTGAGGTCGGGGCGGAAGCCGGTGAGGACGATGACCTCGTCGACCGGGTCGAGGCGCCGTCCGTCCTCCGCCACCAGGATCAGGCGGCCGTCTTCGCCGCGCTCGATCGCCTCGGTGCGGAAGCCGGTGACCGCGTCGGCGTGGCCTTCGTCGACGGCGGCCTTGGCCGCGAGGCCGAGGGCGCCGCGGGCGGGCAGCTGGTCGGCGGTGCCGCCGCCGAAGGTGGAGCCGGAGATGCCGCGGCGCAGGATCCAGGTGGTGTGCGTGCCGGTGCCGTCCTCGGACTTCGCGAGGTCGGCGAGAGTGGCCAGGGCGGTGAACGCGGAGGCGCCGGAGCCGATCACGGCGGTGCGCTTGCCCGCGTACCGGGCGCGGGTGGCGGGGTCGTTCAGGTCGGGGACGCGGTAGGAGATCCGGTCGGCCGCGGCGCGCTCGCCGAGGGCGGCCAGGCCGTCGCCGCCGGCGGGGCTAGGGAGGGCCCAGGTGCCGGAGGCGTCGATGACCGCTGCCGCGAGGATCTTCTCCTCACGGCCGTCGGTGTAGGTGACGTGGACGGTGAAGGGCTGCTTCTCGCGGTCGGCGTCGACGATCCGGTCACGGCCACTGCGGGAGACGCCGGTGACCGTGGCGCCGGTGCGGACGCGGTGGCCGAGGACGTCGGCGAGCGGCTGGAGGTACTGCTCGGCCCAGTCCCCGCCGGTCGGGTAGGTCTTCGCGTCGGGCTTCACCCAGCCGGTGGGGGCCAGGAGCTTCTCGGCCGTGGGGTCGGTGACCTCGCCCCAGGTGGAGAAGAGCCGCACGTGCGCCCACTCGCGCACCGCCGCACCCGCCCGTGCGCCGGCCTCCAGCACCAGCGGCTCAAGGCCCCGGTCGGTGAGGTGGGCGGCCGCGGCCAGGCCGGCGGGGCCGGCCCCGATGACCACGACGGGCAGCTGCTCGGTGGCGGTGGCGTTCATGACGAGTCCCCTTGCTTCGACACTTGTCGATCTCTTGTGCCCTCAGCATGGCACGCGATATCGATAAGCGTCAACATAGACATTCATCGAATCTGCATGGTGAGGGACACCCGCGCACACCTCCCCATCTTGGTTCGACGTGTGTCAACATAGATGCATGTCGAATGCCACCGTGCTGCCGCTCCTTGAGCCCGCCGAGGTCGCCCCCTGCTGCCCGCCGCTCACCGAGCGCCCGCTGAACGCCGAGGAGGCCGAGCGGACCGCGAAGATGTTCAAGGCCCTCGGCGATCCGGTCCGGCTGCGCCTGTTCTCCGCGGTCGCCTCGCACGAGGGCGGCGAGGCATGCGTCTGCGACATCTCCGACGTCGGCGTCTCCCAGCCGACCGTCTCCCACCACCTGAAGAAGCTGAAGGAGGCGGGTCTGCTCTCCTCCGAGCGGCGCGGCACCTGGGTCTACTACCGGGTCGAGCCGGCCGTCCTCGCCGCCATGGGCGCGCTCCTCACCAAGGCTGCCGCCGCGTGACCGCCTCCACCATCGTGGTCCCGCTCGCCGCGGAGCATGCCGACGAGGTCGTCGCGATCTACCAGGCCGGAATCGACGAGGGCAACGCCACCTTCGAGACCACTGCCCCCACCTGGGCCGAGTTCGACGCGGCCAAGCTGCCCGAGCACCGCTTCGCCGCGCTCGACGAGACCGGGCGCGTGCTCGGCTGGGTCGCCGCTACCAAGGTCTCCGACCGGTGCGCGTACGCCGGCGTCGTCGAGCACTCCGTCTACGTTCACCCCGACGCCCGCGGCCGAGGCGTCGCCTCCATACTGCTCAAGGCACTGGTCGACTCGACCGAGGCGGCCGGCATCTGGACCATCCAGTCCGGGATCTTCCCCGAGAACACCGCGAGCCTGGCCGTCCACGAGCGGGCCGGCTTCCGGATCATCGGCACCCGCGAGCGCATCGGTCGCCACCACGGCGTCTGGCGCGACACCGTCCTCGTCGAACGCCGCAGCCCTCACATCGACTGACGGGCGTCAGCCGCCCTCGCCGAGGGTGAGCTGGCGCTGATGGAAGTCGAAGTGCCGGGTGGGATACCGGTAGAGGTCCGCGACGGTCATGAAGTCCTTGAAGAACGGGTCCCATCGGACCGGATAGTGCATCCCCCGCGCCAGATCGCGTTCGGACTCCTTCGCGAGCCGCCGCGCCAGCGAACCGGTGATCCAGTCGAACGCCGTGCCCATCCTGCGGGGCCCGAACACCTTCACGGCCCCGCACGGCCCGAGGTAGTTGATCACGTCGAAGGGCCGCGTTCCTGCATCGAGTACCCGGGCGAATGACTTGCTCGCGCCCCGGGGCAGGCGTCCGAAGCCCCGTACGAGGACCAGCAGGACGCGGGTGACGAGGTAGCCGAAGAGCATGTGCCACAGCAGCTGCTGATTGGTCCAGCGAGTACCGCTGGTCGGGCGTGCGAGGTCGGACGGCGTGGCGCCGCCCAGGAGCGCGTGGAAGGTCCGGCGGGCCGTGGCGTAGCCGGCGAGGACGGCCTGCCTGTCCGGCGCGGAACGACCGTCTGGCATCACACCGCTCCCTTCGGAGGGTGAGTCCCCCGGGGTCTGGATGATTCCCGCCGGGATCGGCCCCAGAACCCAGGTCTCCCTCACACGCTCCGCGGGCTCACACCGCCCCGAGCAGTGCGGCGATCCCGCGAGCCGCTTCGCGGGCAGGGCGGCCGACGCCGATGAGAGTGGCGGAGGCGGGGCCGGTCCAGTCGCCGTAGCCGAGCAGATGGAGGCGGGGCTCGCCGATCGCCTGGGTGCCGGACGTGGGGATGTGGCCACGGGGGCCGCGCAGGCCCAGTGGGGCGAGGTGGGAGAGGGCGGGGCGGAAGCCGGTGCACCAGATGATCACGTCCGCCTCCGCAGTCGCCCCATCGGCCCAGGCGACCCCACTGGGAGTGACCTGGTCGAACATCGGCTGGGCCTTGAGCCGGCCAGCGTCACGGGCGGCGCGGACGGGCGGAACGGCGACGATGTCGCCGAGCGAGGCGACGCCGCCGGTGTCGCTGCGGCCTTCGTCGAGGGCGCGGCGGCGGGCGGTGGCGTGGTCGAAGAGGGCGCGGCCGTCGATGTCGTCGGCGAGGTAGCGGGGCTCGCGCAGGGTGACCCAGGTCAGGTCGGTGTCGTACGCGAGGTCGGAGGCGATCTGTGCGCCCGAGTTGCCGCCGCCGACCACGATCACCTTCTGTCCGGCGAAGTCGCGCGGGCCGCGGTACTCCACGGTGTGGAGCTGGGTGCCCTGGAAGTCCGTACGGCCGGGGACGGCGGGGACGAAGGGCCGTGACCAGGTGCCGGTGGCGCTGATGACCGCACGGGCGAGCCAGGTGGCGGAGTCGGTCTCGACGCGCAGGAGTTCGCCGTCGCGGTGCACGCCGGCCACGCGTACGCGGCGGTGGACGGGGAGTTCGTACCGCTGCTCGTAGTCGGTGAGATACGAGACCACGTGGGCGGCGTCCGGGTACGTCTCACCCGGCTGCGGCGGCATCAGCCTTCCCGGCAGTGAGGAGAAGGCGGCCGGGGAGAACAGGTGCAGGGAGTCCCAGGTGTGCTGCCAGGCACCGCCCGGGGCGCGCTCGGCGTCCAGGATGACGAAGTCCAGGCCGAGGCGGCGCAGGTGGTAGCCGGCGGCGAGCCCGGCCTGGCCGCCGCCGATCACCACCACATCCGTACGGCTCATCCCTTGGTGGTCTCGCTGTCCGTCTTGCCACGCATGAAGATCACGGCGAGGAGGGCCAGGCCCACGACGACGCCGATCAGCTGCATGCCGATGAACGCGGGCACCGAGGCGGGGGCGATGCCGGCGAAGGTGTCGGTGAACGCGCGGCCGATCGTCACGGCCGGGTTCGCGAAGGAGGTGGAGGAGGTGAACCAGTAGGCCGCGCCAATGTACGAGGCGATCGCGACGGGCGCGAAGCGGAGCCGGTCCGTGCGGGCCAGGCCGAAGATCAGCAGGATCAGGCCGGCTGTCGCGACGACCTCGCCGAGCAGGAGGTTCCCGGCGGATCGGTCGTGGGTGGACCACTTCACCAGCGGCTCGCCGAACATCGCGTCCGCCAGGATCGCGCCGAGGATCCCGCCGACGATCTGCGACGGGACGTAGACGGCGAGCTCGCGCCCCGTCACACCCGCGCCGCCGCGCCGGGCGGTCCACCACTCGGCCAGGCTGACCGCCGGATTGAAGTGGGCGCCGGAGACCGGCCCGAGCAGGGCGATCAGGACGCCGAGGCCGAAGACCGTGGCCGTGGAGTTGGCGAGCAGCTGCAGCGCCACGTCGTCGGTCAGCTCGGTGGCCTGGATCCCGGAGCCGACGACGATCGCCACGAGCGCGGCGGTGCCGACGAGCTCGGCTGCGGCCCGGGCGACGAGCGGGGTACGGGGCGGGGTGGCGCCGGGCGCGGGCTGCGGCGACGTGTCGGCGGCTATGGCATCCCTCGCGGCGGACTCGGTGGCGGTCACGGACAAAAGCTCCTCGGCAGGTGAGGCACAGGGGAAAGGGAGGGTCAGGGGCAGGAACGCTTGAAGTTCGCCTCGGCGGTCAGGCGCGCGCTCTGCGCGAGTGCGGTGAACTGGTCGGCGATCTGCTCGATGACGTCCGGGCGCAGACGGTAGTAGGTGAACCGGCCGCAGGGCTCGGTCTCCACAAGCCCGGCCTCGCGCAGCACTCTCAGATGGTTGGAGAGGTTGGTCTGCTTGGCTCCGGTCTCCTCCACGAGGTGTGTGGTGCACAGCGTCTCGCGGGCGAGGAGGGTGACGATCTGGAGCCGTAGGGGGTCGGCCAGCACCCGCATCAGATCAGTGTCGGCTGACGTCATCATGAACTGATAATCTCACATCACCCTGCGCTGATATCAGTCTAGACTGATACATCTGGAGGGAGTCGAAACCTGACACCGGGCCCGCCGCCCTGCGACACCCGGCCCCTGCGGCCTTTCCCCCTGCACCACTCCCGCCCCGAGGATGAACCGATGTCCGAGACCCCGCTCGCGTCCGTGCTGTTCGTCTGCATCCACAACGCCGGCCGCTCCCAGATGGCCGCCGGGTTTCTGCGCCACCTCGCGGGCGACCGGGTCGAGGTCCGCTCCGCGGGCTCACTCCCGGGCGACCAGATCAACCCCTCCGCCGTGGCCGCCATGGCCGAGCTGGGCATCGACATCTCCGACCAGAAGCCCAAGGTCCTCACCACCGAGGCCGCCCAGGCGTCCGACTACATCATCACCATGGGCTGCGGCGACGCCTGCCCGTACTTCCCCGGCAAGACCTACCTCGACTGGACCCTGGAGGACCCGGCCGGCCAGGGAGTCGAGGCCGTCCGCCCCATCCGCGACAAGATCAAGAGCCTCATCGAGGGCCTGATCGCCGACATCGACGCCAAGAAGGCATAGGCGCCCCGCCGCAGGGCATCCGGTACAGGTCGCGCTGAGCAACATAAAGCTCCACCCAAGCGTGCGCTCCACCATCCAGCGCCTCGGCAGCACCACCAACCCCGTGACGTCGTCTGAGCGTTTGACGATCTGAATGGTGAGGTGCAGCTTCTCGGCCGCCCATGCGACCAGGCGGCCCGCGTAGCCGCCGTCCGCCCACACCAGGGCGATGCGAGGGAAACGGGCCCGCAGCTGTTCCAGCAGCGGCATGGCCGCTTGCCGATCCGTAGTGTTGGCGGCGGTGACCGTCACGGCCAGCAGCAGGCCGAGGCAGTCGATCACGACGTGCCGCTTGCGCCCGTTGATCTCCTTGCCCGCGTCGTAGCCGCGGCTCGAGGAGGACACCGTCGCATCCGCCTTGACGGACCGGGAGTCGACGAGGGCGGCGGTCGGCTCCGGGTCCCGGCCGGCGTCCTCGCGGACCAGACCGCACAGCCGGTCGTGCAGCTCGGCGAGCAAGCCCTTCACACGCCGGCGCTTCGCGAAGGCGTAGACGCGGTCCCAGGCGGGGTAGTCCGCCGGCATCGCCCGCCAAGTGCTTCCACCCGTAAGCAGGTAGCGCACGGCGTCAAGCATCTGCCGGTGGCAGTGGCCCTCCAGCTGCCCGTCACGGCCCTCCAGCCCCGACGGCACTGGCATCGCGTCCCGCACGACCGCCCACTCCGCGTCCGTCATGTCGGAGGGGTGGAAGGGCTCGCGATCCGGACGGTCGCCGGCATTCCCGAGCCGGTGAGCGAGGCAATCACACGACCGGCCAGCCGAGCTGGACTCCACCGGCAACACAGCGCGCTGATCCCGGTCCGTGACCGGAAGACCGACGCGTCCTCGCGTAACTACAGGTTCTCGGCGAACGTGCAGGTCATCATCGATGCCGACACCAAGCTGGCGGTCGCCGCGGCCCGCCCGGTGCCGGGCAACACCGCTGACGCGAGGGCATGGCGGGACTCCGGCCTGGCCCAGAGCCGCGAAAGCGTCACCGTGCTTGCCGACGGCGCCTACATCAACACCGGGCTCGTCGTCCCGCACCGCAGACGCCCCGGACGAGCCCTCCTTCCCCGTGAGGAAGAGGACAACGCCGAACACCGCCGAGTCCCGGCCCGCGTCGAGCACGCCTTCGCCCGGATGAAGCACTTCAAGATCCTCCGCGACTGCCGGCAGCGCGGCAACGGCCTCCACCACGCTGTCCAAGCGGTCGCCCACATGCACCACCTCGCCATGGCCGCGTGAGCAGGCCAGCCCCGAAACCCCCCCTGACCTGCCCGGACACAACCTTCTGCAACACCCTTTAGGCCGAGGAGCGGTTCCCGTCGCCCCAGTGCAGATCGGCCGGAAGCAGGGCGTCGCCGAGGGGTGGAGCAGCCCGGGGCGCTCGCGGGCGCGAAGCCCGAGCTTCCCGACGGCTGCCTCCCCCGTGCGGTCGAGCGCTTTTGCGGAGCGGGACGTAAAGGAGCGAGCGCAAGGTCGCCGTCGGCCCGGGGGGCGGGCGTGCCCCCGCCCTGACAGAGCGCGCGGGGAGGGCGGCCCCAGCTCTGCGGCCCCCTCCCCCGTTTCGGATGCCTATGACGGCTTGCGTCCGCACCACGCCACGAGGCGGTCGATGGCCGGCGCGTCCGCATCGACGTCCACGGCGGCCCCGAACGGCGCACCGTCACGCGGCCCGGCGGGCAGTCCCCGCCTCATCGCAGCGTATGAAATCGCCACGAGCTCGGGATCCCACTCCGGGAGCTGGCCAGTCGCAGTGGCCACGTCCCAGGTGTGCACCGTGAATTCCGACGTCCACACGGCTGCGGCGACAGCGCCCGGAACACTGCCGAACGGCAGGGCCAGCGTCCGGTGCAGGACCGCGGGATCCGCCCACGCCGCCTCAACCTCTCGCACGGCAGCGTCCCACGCCTCCTGCCATTCGGTGCCTGCGAGGTCGTCGGCGAGCGTGGGCAGACTCATCACATCGCCGCCGCGCCCGGCGACGGCGATCCGGCGCAGGACGGCGACGAGGTGCCCGGCCAGCCGCCGGACGGTGAATTCGGTGCAGGGCGTGGGCCCGTCGAACTGCTCGGGCCGGACTGCGGCCACGGTACGCCCGGCCAGTGCGATTGCCTTCAGCAGGCCCTGGCGGGGGTCGTCGGTGGCGTCAGGGGTGGCAGCGGACCGTGGGGTGTTCTGGGTGTGTGTCATGGCCTCATCCTGTAAGCCGAATAGGTCATCCTCTGGCCTATTTCCTGAAGAAGATGACCGGCATGAGAGCCGATCGACTGGTGGCGACCCTGCTGTTCCTCCAAACGCGCACCCGTGTGACCGTGGCCGAGGTCGCCGCCGAACTCGAAGTGTCGCCGCGCACCGCCCGCCGTGACCTGGAAGCCCTGTCCACAGCGGGAATCCCCGTCTACTCCCAGCGCGGCCGCGGCGGCGGCTGGTCCCTGGTCGGCGGCGCCCGCACCGAGCTCACCGGGCTGACCGCCCAGGAGATCCGGGCACTGTTCCTGCTCGCGGGCCCTTCGTCCACCACACCCGAACTCCGCACCGCACTACGCAAGCTGGTACGCGCGCTGCCCGCACCCCTGCGTCCCGGCGCCGAGGCGGCATCGCGAGCCGGTCTCGTCGACGGCACCCACTGGACTCGAGTCGACGCCACGGCCACCGCGCCACACCTCGACGCACTCAGGCGAGCCGTGGTCGACGGAATCCAGGTGCGGCTCGGATACGCCGGGCCCGGCAAACCCGCCGGCATACGCACCGTCCATCCCCTCGGGCTCGTGGCCAAAGCGGGCCACGACTACCTCGTCGCCGAGACGGAACAGGGCCTGCGGACCTTCCGCCTCAGCCGCGTCATCTCCGTCGAGCCGACCGGCGAACCCGTTGCCCGGCCCGACGGCTTCGACCTCGCCACCGTCTGGCGCTCGTTCGCCGCACGCCTGGAAGAACGGCTGCACGCCGTGACGGTTCGGGCCCGGGCCGAGCCCGGTGCCCTGCCCATCCTGGAGCGACTGTTCGACGGACGCCTGCACATCGGCCTGTCACTCCCCGACGACGGGTGGACGGAGATACGGGTCGACGGGCCGACGCCGGAAGTCGTCGCGACACAACTGGCCGGGCTAGGGGCACGCATCGAAGTGCTGGACCCGCCGGAAGCAAGGCAGCGGCTGGCATGCCTGGCAGTTGAGCTGGCCAGAGTGTACGGACCACCGAGATCCCGCTGAGCAAGGGCCGGCGGGCCGACCCACGGGTAAATCTCCAGCGCGATCGGGGTGATCGCCGCGCGCTCGTGCCGGGTACCGCCGCTGATCGCCTGCGCCCGCCCGACGAGACCGGCGCCGGTGACGCCGAACAGCGCGGGACGGCGCCACGATCCCGTCGACCGGCCTGCAAGGAACCCCACGGCAGGGGCAAGCACCGGCATCCGCAGGCACGCAATCACCCGCCGGGCCCGCTGCGCGGCGACCCCGCGTTCGCCGCCCTGCGGGCGGAGCTGGCGGCGGCGACGTGTCGCGCAGACGTCGGTGACAGTGGGCGCCGGAGTGCCGTGTGTCGACGAACAGGCGGGCGGTCGCTCCGGGGCCCCCGGGAGTACGCCGGACCTCCGGGACCTCCGCGGTCGCCCACCGGGCCGCATCCACGGCCGTGGCCGCCCGCACGATCGACTCGTCCAGGACGGTGGTGTCCACGACGGCCCGGTCACGGCCGGTGAATCGGGATCGTCCCCGGTACGTGGGGGGCAGCGGCGGGCAGCAGGTGACCGCCCGCATACCGCCCGTCACGTGTGGCTGGGCGGGGACGGGTGGCGGCTGCCCTGGCCGATGGCGGCGATGACGGCGCGCGCCCATACGCCGGGCGTCGGCGCGGCCAACAGACCGGCAAGACGGGCGGTGTGGGCCCGTCGTTGTGCGGGAGTCATCGCAAGGGCGGCGTGTAGCTTGTCGACCAGGTCGTGCGGGGAGTGTGGGTCGGTGAGGAGGGCGTGGCCCTTGACGTAGTCCGCGACACCGGCATAGCGCGAGAGGACCAGTACACCTGACCTGCCGGTGGCCGTGTGCGCAGTGATGTATTCCTGGGCGGTGAGATTCATTCCGTCGGCCAGGGATGTCACCCAGAAGACGTCGGCCGCCAGGTAGTGGTCGACGACTTCCTCGAACGGCAGGGGGCTGGTGATGTATTCGACCGGCATCCAGCCGTGCCTGCGCCAGTACCCGTTGAGTTCGGCGATGGCCTCTTCGAGTTCGGCGCGGGTGGTGTCGTAGGCGTGTATCCCCTTCTCCGGCGGCGGGCATACGAGGCGGTAGTGCACTCTTCCGCGCAGCGCGGGATACAGGTTCAGGAGCTGTCCCAGGGCGTTGATCTTGTGCACGGGAGCCTTGGCGTAGTCGAGCCGTTCTACGGAGAGGATCGTCCTCTCCTCTCTGTCCTCCCCTGCGTCCGTCCCGGTCGCGGCATCGGCGCGGGCCCGGGCGAGGAGCGTGACGGCCTTGCGGTCGATGCCCAGTGGGTGCACGCCGATGCGGGGTATCCGGGCGGCGGTGCCGGCCAGGAGACTGCGGAAGTTCTGGGCGAACCCAGCGGTGTGGAAACCGGCCCAGTCCAGCTGTTCGAGGGAGGCGCGCAGCTGGTCGGCCATCGGAAGCCGTTGGAATGTCCACGGGTCGGGGAAGGGGGTGTGGTGGAACAGGCCGATCGTCAGATCGGGCCGGTGCTGTCTGAGCAGAGCGGGGACCAGCCACAGGTTGTAGTCATGCAGCCACACTGTCCCTCCGTATTCGGCCTGGCTGCTGACATGCTGGGCGAAGGCGGCGTTGACGGCCTCGTAGTCCGCCCAAGCGGCCGGGTCGTGGCGGATGAGGTGCGCTTGGGAGGTCAGGGCCGGCCACAGCGTCTCCTTGCAGGCGCGGTGGAAGTACCCGGCCCACTGGTCGGGCGGCAACGGAAGCAGCGCCAGGGGCAGTCCCGGCGGGACTGTGGCTGCCGTGGAAGCGTCCTCGGTCGTGGCGGCCGCCCATACGGCATCCAGTTCGCCCGCGTCGGTCCCGAGGGCGGACACCAGGGTCGGCAGGATCCCATTGGGGCTCGCCGGCGGCCGCCAGCGGCCTTCGCGCCGCTGCCACGGCGGACGGTGGTACCCGATCACCACGCGCCGGGGTGACCGCACCCAGCTGAGCCGCTCCAGGGCGTCCAACACGGCCGCGGCGCCGTCCAGTGCTGGGTGGTGGACCAGCGGGTCGCCGGCTACCTGCACGACGAGTGCCGGTTCGGCGTTGCCGACGACAACTCCGTGCGCGCCGAGATGAAAGAGCGACAGGTCGTTGAGGGAGTCTCCTGCTACGAGGAGGTCTGCCCGCGGCCAGTGGAGACGGCGCATGAGTTCCCTCAGGGCGGGGCCCTTGCCCGCGTGCGGCGGGAGCACGTCGAAGTAGCGTTCCGCGGAGTGTGTCCAGGAGCATCCCAACGCCGCGACGGCGGCGGTGATCTCGTCCGACGGCCGGCCCGCGGCCAGGTAGTAGGAGCACCGGCCTTCCTGCGCAACGGTGTCCTGGTAGACGAGTTCCGTGAAGCGGTGCAATGCCTGGCGGACTCGGTGCTCTCCCGGCCATCCGGTGCGCAGCGCCGTTTCGAGCGGCTCGGCATGGGACATGTCCGTGGTGTCGATGACACTCGCCCCGACGTCCGCGATGATCCATTGCGGCCAGGGGACGTAGAGATCCGCGTTCAGCAGGGTTCGGACCGAGGCGAGGTTGCGGCCCGTCGCGTAAACCACGGTGATGTCGCGGTGCCGGTCCAGTGCGCGGCGCAGTCGGTGGCGGCTGTCCTCGTCGCCTCCCAAGAGCGTGCCGTCAAGGTCGGTGACCAGGACTTTCTCCACCGGAGCTGCCTCGGTGCCGGACATGGCGGATCCTTCCTAGGCCCCCTTGGCTGGGAGTTGCTTGGGAGTTCACCAGCCAGGGTCGTGGGTCACTGGGTCGAGCGCGGTGAAGTCGGAACGGGAGGAGCCGGCGTCGTGGGGGCCGTCGGTGTTCCGCTCGGTCCGCAGCAGCTCTTCTTGGATGGCGTGTATCGCCCTGCCCAGTCTGGCCAGGTGAAAGTCGGGGCTTGCCAGAAGGCGGGCGACCGTCCCGTGCGGCGCGTCGACCGCAGAGCCGAGCAGGTCGTCCACCAGGCGGGCGTGCCCGAGCACCAGGTCCGCGTCTCGTGTGTCCGGTGGCACTACGCCGGCGGCCTTTGAGCCGTGCGGAAGACTGAACGCGAACGAGACGTCCCGCGTCTCACCGGCGACGGCGTCCTGGCCCGGGCACCCGTCTGTAGTCCGATCGGCCGACGGGTGCTGCGTCACGGTGACCTGCACGTGCGTGTACCCGTGGCGGGGCCTGGGCTTGGACCTGATGCGCTCGATCCTCGGTGACACGGAAGTGCTCCTTCCTGCGGGCAGGCGGCGTCCCCAGCATTGCCTCCGGGCCGGGACCCGGGCACTCGGGGCTCTGCCATTGGAGTGACGCTCCTGCTGGGGGTATTCAGGCGAATCGGGATGTCCGCATCAGGCCTGACCAGGCGAAACCCGCCCGCCGCGTGATCACTGTCCAGCCACGTGCCCGCAGAGTTGGCGAGCCGAGGCAGCGCTGATCGTCCCGAGCCTCATCCCTGTTGTTCATGATCCGGGGGGGGCACCGGGCCCGGCGGCATCGACGGACCGCAGATGAGGAGCTTGAGCACCGGCTTCACCCGAGCCGGAAGAGCTCTCCGAAACGTGGATGTGGCAGCTCGGTGCCCAGGCAAGGCCGGACGAAAGCGTGATGGAGGGGCCTGCATGTGATCGACACCGGCGACATCTGCGTCTTCCTCGGCCTGGACGTCGGCAAAGGCGAACACCACGCCACCGGCGTCGCCCAAGCCGGGAAGAAGGCCTTCGACAGGTGCCTGCCCAACACCGAACCCAAACTCCGCGAGCTGTTCGCCAAGTTGCAGGCCATGCACGGAACCGTGCTGGTCGTGGTCGGCCAGCCGGCGTCGATCGGCGCCCTGCCGCCGGCGGTCGGCAGGGACATGGGCTGCCCGGTCGCCTATCTGCCGGGGCTGACGGTGCGGCGGATCGCCGACCTCTATCCAGGGGAGGCGAAGACGCACACGAAGGACGCGTTCGTCATTGCGGACGCGGCCCGTGCGATGCCGCACACCCTGCGGGCTATCGACGGCGAGGACGAGACGATCGCCGAGCTGGAGATGATCGTCGGGGTTCGACGACGACCTCGCAGGGGAGGCCACCCGCGTCGCCAACCGGATGCACGGCCTGCTGATCCAGATCCATCCCTCGCTGGAACGGGTGCTGCGGCCGCGGCTGCAGCACCCGGCCGTCCTGACCTTGCTGGAACGGTTCGGGTCACCGGCACAGATACACAAGGCGGGCCGTCGGCGGCTGGTCACGCTGCTGCGGCCGAAGGAGCCGAGGATGGCCGAGCGGCCTGGTCGGTGAGATCTTCGCCAGGCTGGACGAGCAGACCGTGACGGTCCCGGGGACCGAGGCGGCCGCGCTGATCGTCCCGAGCCTGGCCGCATCACTGACCCGCAGTTCCGGGTCATCGATCCGCGGCGAGCAGCCCTCCAGAAGGGAGACAAGCAGCTCAAACGAGCCTTCTTCCTCTCCGTGTTCGCCGCCCTGGCCGACCCGGCATCCCGTACCTACTACGACAAGAAGATCCCCCGGGGCAAGCACCACACCCAGGTCGACCGGCAGATCGGGTAACGCCCGGGAAACGTCTTGTCGGTTCGAATGGCCGCGGCGGGTCACGGTGGCCCGCCGCGGCCATCGGGTCCGCGTCGTGATCGCGAGGTTTCGCCATGAGTTCAGCCAGTCGCCCACGAGTGTCGCGAAGGACCCTGCTCGCTGCCGGTACCGCCCTCGGGCTTTCCGGTCCGGTGTCGGGGTCGGCGGCTGCCGTGCCGAAGCTCGGGGACCCGGCCGGCGGGCACCTTGTGCTTGATTACGGACCGAGTCAGCCCACCGGCTGGCCGGAGATGCCGGGCAAACCGATCGGGACTCTGGGCGGGCACACCGCCTCCAAGGACTTCACCTTCAACGGCGTCCCGCACCGCATCACCCTCCTCCCCTCCGGGCAGCACGGAGCCTCCACCGAACCCGTCTACCAGGCCCTTCCCACGGACCTGACCGTCGGCTTCGAGCAGACCCTCGCCGCCGCGTTCGGCGCGCACTACGCGTTCCGCTACGTCGGCGGCTTTCGGGGAAAGGGAGAGTTCCGCGTCCAGTCGTACAGCGTCTTCGCCACCGAGGCGACGGAGGAGCGGTCGGCAACGACCTTCGGAGGCGGGCTCTACGTCGTGTACGAGCCCGACCTGCGCGCAGGCGATCCGGGCATCCACGAGACCCTGCGCTGGATCCAGGTGGTCCGTCAGTCCGGGACCGTCGAGAACAGGCACGAGGTCGACAACATCGGCAGGGCGAACCCCTTCTACATGGACGGCGGGCTGACCTCGATCCATGGCATCGAGGTCAGCAACTTCCACGACACCTCTCAGATCTCGTTCGATGGCAGGGCCGACCTCGACGAGGAGTTCGCGGCCGAGACCTTCCTGACGCATGACACCGGGACCAGAGACCGGTCGGGTCGGGCCGTCGTGCGCGTTCTCGGCGGGATCAGGTGGGGATGGCGGGTGCGTCCGGTGGGGTGACCGTCCCTCGCACCGCCTTCGGCCTGCCGCTTCGCTCCACGCGAGGCGGCAGGCCGCTTTGGTCGGTCCGTGGCCGGTCAGGGGGTGGCCAGGGCCTCTGTGGGCGAGAGGCGGGAGGCGCGGACGGCCGGATAGAGGCCGGCCAGGGTGCCGATGGCCAGGGTGGCGGCGATGCCGCCGAGGATCGCCCAGGCGGGTATCACCGCGGGCCAGCCCTGGGAGACGGCGTACCCGGTGGTCACAGCCGCCCCGAGCAACGCGCCGCCCGCCCCGCCCAGGGCGGACAGCAGCAGGGATTCCGCCAGGAACTGGGTGCGGATGTGTCCGCGGGTGGCGCCCAGGGAGCGGCGCAGGCCGATCTCGGCGCGGCGTTCCAGAACGGAGATGACCATCGTGTTGGCCACGCCGACGCCGCCGACGAGCAGGGCCACCGCGCCGAGGCCGAGGAGAAGGCCGGTGAAGGCTTTGCTCGCGGCCTGTTTGGCGACCAGGGCGTCGGAGGGCCGGGAGACCTTGACCTCGTTCGGCGCCGCGGGATTCGCGGTGGTGCCGAGGACGGACCTGACCGCTTCCACGTCGGCGTCCGCGCTGCGGACGTACACACGGGTGGGCCGGCCGTCGAAGCCCAGGGCAGTCTCGGCGGCCGGCCAGCCGACGAGGGCCGCGGAGTCCAGCTCCGGGGCGAGGGCGACCGGTTCGAGGATTCCGATGACGGTGACCCATCGTCCGCCGATCAGTACGCGGGTGTCCGGGCGGGCTTCGCCGATGCCCAGTCGCTGGGCGGCCTCGGCGCCGAGCACGGTCGCCGGGTATCTGCCGGTCGCCGCGTTGAGCCATGTGCCGTTGCGCAGCCTGGCCCCGGTGGCGGCGGGGAGGCTCGTCCGTACCGCGTACGTGGTGATGCCGCCGTTCTCCGCTTCGGGGATCTTCCCGGTGCGGAAGACGTCGGTGTCGGGGAGCTTGCCGATGGCCGATGTGGAGGTCACCGGCCGGATTCGCGAGATCATCCTTTCGGCGGTGGCCGGGAGTCGGGCCGTTCCTCCGGTCAGGGTGTCGCCCGGGGCCACGGTGAGCAGGTTGGTTCCGAGGGTGTCGAGGGTGCGGTCGAGCTCTGCGCGGGAGGACGAGGAGACCCCGACCACGGAGACCATCGCGGCGATGCCGATGGCGATGCCCAGCGCGGAGAGCACAGCGCGTGTCGGGCGGGTTCGCAGGCCCACGGCGCCGACCGTGACCAGGTCGCCGGGTCTGATCCGGGCCGGCCGCAGGGTGTCGGTGGTCATCGGCTCACCTCCCCTGCCGGTACCTGTGCCGACTTCTGTTGGCGTACGTCGTCGGTGACCCGGCCGTCGCGCATGCGTACCTGCCGGGGCAGGGACGCGGCGAGCTCCCGGTCGTGGGTGATGATCACGACCGTGGTGCCAGTGGCATGCAGCTCGTGAAGCAGCTGCATCACCTCCTGCCCGGACACCGAGTCCAGTGCCCCGGTCGGCTCGTCGGCGAGCAGTAGCGCCGGGTCGCCGGCCACCGCACGGGCGATGGCCACGCGCTGGCGCTCGCCGCCCGACAGCTCGTGCGGGTGGTGGTCCGTGCGGTGGCCGAGCCCGACGCGTTCGAGGACCGCAGTCGCGCGGCGCCTGCGCTCGGCGGGCCGCAGCCCGCTGTAGAGGAGACCGTCGGCGACGTTGTCCAGCGCGGAGGTGCCGGCGGCGAGGTGGAACTGCTGAAAGACGAACCCGATCCGGGAGGCGCGCAGGGCGGACAGCTCGCTGTCGGACAGAGCGCCGACGTCGTGGCCTGCTACGTGTACGCGACCGGTGGTGGGCCGGTCCAGGGTGCCGAGCAGATTCAGCATGGTGGACTTGCCGGAGCCCGAGGGGCCGACGATGGCGGCGAGTTCGCCGGGGCCGATGGTCAGGGACACCCCGTCGAGGGCGGTCACCCCACCGGGGTAGGTCTTGGTCACATTCGTGAGGGTGATCACTTGGGTATCCCCACCTTGACACCCTGGGAGATGCCGCTGCCGGAGATCTCCACCCGGCCTTCGGCGAACAGCCCCGTGGTGACGGGGACGTACGTCGAGGTCGAGCCCTTGACCACCTCCACCCCGAAGCCGCCCTCGGCGAGGGCGAGCAGCGCGGAGACCGGCACGGTGAGGACGTTCTCGCGGGTGTCCGCGGTGAAGGTCACGTGGGCACCGGCCTCGTCGTACCCTCGGACGGCCGCGCGGGCCTTGGCGTCCGTGAGCCCGACGACCACCTTGATCTTCGTCTCGGCCTTCTTCTGTCCCTCGGCGGGCTTGGAGACGCTGGAGACCTCGGTGATCGTGCCCCGGACCACGGCTCCGTCCGGGAGTGTGACCTCGACGGGCCCGCCCTGCTTGGCGAGCCGCCGGTCGGCGGTGTCCAGCTCCGCAGTGACGGCCTTGGCGGTGCCGGTGTACGACAGCACGTTCTGGCCTGGTCCTGTCTGGTCTCCCGGCTCGGTCTTCAGGCCGGCGACGCGGATCGCGCCGGTGGTGAAGACGACCCGGCCGGGCTCCACGGTCCCGGTCTTCTTCAGGCCGAGGTCGTCCTGCCACCGCCGTACGGCTCTGACCGTGGCGTCGGTGTACTCCTCGTCGGGCGTGAACCCTGTGTAGCCGAGCGCGGCGAGGTTCTCCTCCAGTTGCCTGACGTCGGTTCCCTCGGAGCCCTTCGCCAGGGCGCGATAGGCCGGGAGCGATCCGTACAGCACTACGACGGGCTGGTTGTCCACTGCGTAAAGGGCCTTGCCACGGGTGATTTCCGCGCCCGGCGCAGGGAGTCGGGTGAGCGTGCCCGGAAGTCGGCCGACCGCGGTGCGCTCCGTACCGAAACCGAGCCGGGCGTCGGCGCTCCTGGTGTCCTTGAGCGTCTGTCGGAGCACTTCGGCCGTTGCCGGGGGTAGCCCGTTCGCCGCCTTGCTCGCGTCCTTGCTGTTGCTGTCCGGGGCGAGGACGACCGCCGTGCCCGCGCCGGCCGCGGCCAGGACGAGGACGGCGGCCGTCATCTTCGTGACGCGTCGCGTACGGTGTCGCCGACGGCCGCGCTGGGGCGATGGATCCGCCTGCTGCTCGTCGAAGGGCTCATCGGGGTCCGTGACCGTCACTGGGCGCTCCCCGCCTGCTCGCGCTCGCCCTGGGCGCCGCCGCACTTCTTCCACGCCTTCTCGAAGTCCGGGTCCTCGGCCTGCGCGGGGCCGATGTCGATGCCCTGGCCCTCCTTGGGGTCGGCGAAGTCCGCCACGTCGTTCTCGCGCATGCACCGCGCGAGGTCGAGCATGGCCTTGCGGTCCTTGGAGTCGTCCTGGTCGGCAGGCGCCGGCGGTGCGACCGAGCGGCACGCCTCGATGGCCTTGTCGGCCTTCTCCTTGTTCGCGCCGTCGACGGAGAGCCCGATGCCCTGCCCAGGCTTGGGGTCCGCCACGTCCAGGCCCTGCTGGCGCAGGCACCGCGCGTACCTCACGTTCATTTCGTCCCGGCTCAGGCCGGGAGCGGCGCTGGTGGTCGCGCTCCTGGTGCCGCCGTTGGCGGAGGCCACCCCGGTGCCGTCGGCCCCGGACCCACATCCGGTGAGTGTCAGGGTCAGGGCGGCCAGGGGCAGCGCAGCAAACCAGGCGGGGGTGCGTGTACGAGGCATGTGGGGCGTCTCCTTGCCGAAGGGCCGGCGGGGTGCCGACCGACGGAAGGGATGCAACTCCCGGTGCCGTTACCTCGCTGTTTCCCCGTCGGGCGCCGGCCTCGAACGAACCCGGTGGGCGATCGCTTACGGGAAGGAAACGGCCCCCTGTACGACCATGGACCCGAGAAATTCACCGCCCGCCGGACGGGCGGCGGCCCCGAGGAAAGGACGGCAACGGATGCGGCTCCTGGTGGCGGAGGACGAGCGGCTGCTCGCCGACGCGATCGCGGAATGGCTCCGGCAGGAGACCCACGCGGTCGACGTCGCATACGACGGCGCCGCCGCGCTGGAGCGAGCGGGTGTCAACGACTACGACGTCATCATCCTCGACCGGGACCTTCCTCTGGTGCACGGCGACGACGTCTGTGCCCGCCTCGTCGCGACCGGCAGCCAGGCACGGCTGCTGATGCTGACCGCGGCCGGCGAAGTCACCGACCGCGTCGACGGGCTCTCCCTCGGCGCCGACGACTACCTCACCAAGCCCTTCGCCTTCCCCGAACTCGCCGCCCGGGTCCTCGCGCTGGGCCGGCGCTCCCGGCCGGCCGTGCCACCGGTGCTCCGCCGCCGCGGCATCACGCTGGACCCAGCGCGGCGCGAGGTGTTCCGGGAGCACCGATACGTACCGCTGGCGAAGAAGGAGTTCGCCGTCCTGACCGAGCTGCTGCGTGCCGACGGTGCGGCGGTCTCCACCGAGCACCTGCTGGAGAAGGCGTGGGACGAGCACACCGACCCCTTCACCGGAGCTGTCCGCCTCACCGTACTCAAGCTCCGCCGTAAGCTCGGAGACCCGCCGGTCATCGAGACCGTCACGGGCGTGGGGTACCAAATCCCATGAAGAAGCACCCCGTGAAGAAGAAGCGCCGCATCACCCTGCGCGCCCGGCTCACCCTCGTCTACGGCGGCCTGTTCTTCGCCGCCGGCATCGTCCTGCTCGGCGTCACCTACGTCCTGTTCGCCCAGCAGCTCGACCGGGGCGGGGACCTCAGCGTCCATTCCGACTCCAGCGGCAACACCTCCTCGCGGCAGGACACCCCGTCCGACAGCCTCAACTGGGTCGCCGACGAGCAGAAAAGACTGCACGACGCCGCCACGGCCTCGCTCATCACCCAGGGCGGCGTCGCGCTGACCCTCGTCGGCGGCGTCGCTGCGGGCCTCGGCTGGCTCATCGCCGGCCGGGTTCTGGCTCCCCTGCACCGGGTCACCGACACCGCCCGCCGCATCGCCTCCGCGCCCGCCGCCGACCGCGGCCTGCACGAGCGCATCGCGCTCGACGGCTGCGACGACGAGGTGAAGGACCTCGCCGACAGCTTCGACCTCATGGTCGAACAGCTCGACCGCTCCTTCGACAGCCAGCGCCGCTTCGTCGCCAACGCCTCCCACGAACTGCGCACCCCGCTGACCGTGGGCCGTGCCCTCGTCGAACTGGCCATGCACCGCACGACCGCCTCCGCCGACGTGAAGCGGCTCGGCGCGGACCTCCTGGACATCAACGACCGGCACGAGCGGCTCATCAGCGGACTCCTGCTGTTGGCCGGCGCGGAGAACCACATCCCCGAACGGCAGAGCGTCGACCTCGCGGACGTGGTCACGCATGTGACCGCCCAGAGAGCTCCAGAGGCCGAGAAGGCCGGGATCAGCCTGCATGAGGAAGCCGGCCCGGCACTCACCACCGGAGACGCTCTGCTGCTCGAACGGATCGTCCAGAACCTCGTGGAAAACGGCATCCGACACAACACCGGCGAAGGCGGATGGGTGCGAGTCACGAGCCGCACCCTTGAGGACGGCCGGGCCGCGATCGAAGTAAGCAACACCGGCCCCGACGTGCCGCCCTACGAGGTCCCCACCCTGTTCGAACCGTTCCGCCGCCTCGGCACCGAGCGCCTCGTCACCGCCAAGGGCGCCGGCCTCGGCCTGTCCATCGTCCGCTCGGTTGCCCGCGCCCACGGCGGCAATGTGACCGCGCGCCCCCGGCCCGACGGAGGCCTGACGGTCACCGTGACCGTGCCCCACGAGAGTCGGCATCCTCCGCAGCGGTGACCAAGCGCACGTGTGCTCCCGGCAGCCGACGCCGAGGCCCACGCCTCCGCAGGCACGGCCCCGAACACAGCGGCCGGAACAACAACTGCGGCCCGTCAGATCCCAGCACCGCTGACACGCCCGTCGGTGAGCACCGGGCCGCCTTGCTTTGACGGCAGTCAGGGCTGTGCAGTGGGAGCCTGGGGGTGCTCCTCCCACGGGAGGCCGTCCAGGCAGGTCGCAGAGAATGGGTGCCGTGTGGTGAGTACGTTCGTGTTGATCCACGGTGCCGGGGATGTCGGGTCGTACTGGCACCTGGTCGAGAATGAGCTTCGGGCGCGCGGGCACGGTGTGGTGGCTCCGGACCTGCCCGGCGACGATGACTCGCTGACGCTCGACGACTACGCCGACGCCGTGGTCGAGGCGGTCGGTGACCGCCACGGCCTCGTGGTCGTGGGGCAGTCATTCGGCGCATTCACCGCGCCCTTGGTCTGCGTGCGCCGCCCGGTCGAAGCGCTGGTGCTGGTTGCCGGGATGGTCCCCAGGCCCGGCGAATCACCCGACCAGTGGTGGAGCAACACCGGCCACACCGAGGCCGTAAGGCGCCAGGCCGCCCGGGACGGCGTCACCGGCAGCGACGACCCCTACATCGCGTTTTACCACGATGTACCACGAGATCTCGCCCAGGAAGCGATGAGCAAGGAACGGGCGCACCCGTCGTCGGCTGCGTCAGCCCAGCCATGGCCGCTCAACGCCTGGCCGGCCGTGCCGACCAGATTCGTGCTGTGTACCGAGGACCGCTTGTTTCCTCCCGACTTCCTGCGTCGGCTCGTGCTGGAACGGCTCGGTGTGGTCCCCCACGAAATCGCCGCAAGTCACTGCGTCGCGCTCAGCCGACCCGTCGAGCTGGCCGACATCCTGGTGGATGCGGCCAAGAGCTGACGCCATTCAGCGGACGCTGCAGGCGCTGGTCCTGACCGAGGCTCTCCCCACCCAGGACCTCGCCCCCATGGTGAGTACCCGCCTCTCACCTTCCAGCCCACCCTCCACCAGGACGAACAGCCCGAGAGCCTCACAGAACAGGCCTGACCACAGAACCCTGGTGAGGCCAACGCACCACAGCGAAAGGACCAGCCCGAACAGCCAGATGGGCGCACTACGGGCGGGGCATGGCCGAGGCCCCTGCCCAAGGATCCCCGACGCCTTCCCCCAGCATCGGCAGAGGCCCACGCTGCCGCCCGAAATCCCATGGCAGAACCCCCTGCCTTCCCTTCGTTCGCAAGACGTCGGGGCGCGGTGCTGCCTTCGATTGGGCAAGGTGTTGCCCTGCAGGCTCACTCAGAGTCTTGAGGTCTCCTGTCCGTCCACCGCCAGGGCAGGAGTCCGGGCACCGGCTCGGCTGGTGGTAGGACTGCCGTGCGAGTCGGCATCGACGCTGCCGGCTCCGTCGGGTCCGCCTCGGTCGGCGCGGGCGGGAAGTCGGGTAGTGCCGCCGCGAGAGCACCGTCGCCCTGGTCAGCGTGGTGGTCGTCGGTGCCGGCTGCAGCGGTAGGCGGCACCGCGGTGTTCCCGGGGCGGGGACACCGCGGGTTTCAGGGGGTGCCGGAGCGCCGGCAGTCGGCGAGCAGGCGTGCGGTCTCACCCCAGGTTCCCCGGGGATACGCCGGATCTGCGGTGCACCCCCGGGGTCGCCCGCCGAGAGGCGGCCTCGGCCGCGACGGCCCGCACGGACTCTTCGTCCTTGCCGGTGATGTCCAGAACGACGAGGCCGGGCTCGTCGCGGGCGGGCCGGGCCGATCGGGTTGCCGCGCAGTTCGCGGCGCTCGCTGGACAGTGCGTAGCGGCCGGGCGGCGAGGGCCTGTTTGAAGGGCTCGCCGATCTGGTCGCACAGCAGCGTGAGAATGTCGGCGGTTTCAGAGGTCGAGGTACTCCTCCGCGGGCCAGTCGGCGAGGACGCCCGCCATGCGTGGTGACGTACGGCGCGGGCCCGGTGCGCAGCACGCAGGGGGTATCCCGTGCGGAAGGGGGACCTGGCGGGGCGCACACGGCGCGAACCAGGGGCGTGCAGATCGAATACTCGCTCCTGTTCCCCGGCGTCTGGGCCGTGTCCCCTGGGTTTGTCCACCCCTGTCCGGAACGGTGACGTCCATGACCACCACACGCCTGACCTCGGCGCGCGTCGGCCGCGCGACCCTGGCCGCCGCGGCCGCCCTCGCCGTCTTCACCGCCCTGCCCGCCAGCACCGCTCACGCCGCCACCGGCACCTTCTTCTACCACTCCTCACAGTCCGGCGACCTGGAGATCGAAGACCCGGACAACGGCGAGTGCTACCTCCTGCTCCAAGGCGCGACCAGCGTGCACAACCGCACGGACGCCGTCGCCCGGGTGTACTACGACCAGGGCTGCGAGAAACTCGCGGACACCCTGGTTCCTGGGGACGGCCGCACGTTCACCGACCCCCTGGCGCGCAGCGTGACGTTCGGCTGACCCCCTCCCCGGGGACGGCGGGGCCACCCTCTCCTTGGCCCTGCCGTCCCCCGGCGCGCGACGGCGACTTCCCTGGGCGGCTGCGTTTGGATCACGGCGGGGGCGAGTGATGACAGCGGTTTTGGGGTGGCACCCTGGTGCGATGCGACCTGGAACCGCCGCCACCGAGAACGGCCTGCGGCATCTGCTCAATGAGTGGGATCCGGTCGGCGTCGCCGACGAAGTGCAGAACGAGTACGACTGCATGCTCGCCGCTGTGCTCCAGCGCCTTCGTGGCGGCGCGGACCAGGCGGAGCTTGGTGCGCTTCTGCGGCAAGAGCTTGCGGATCACGTCGGTCTCGACCCGCTGGGCCTGCGACCGGACGCGATGGCAGCCCGGGTGATCGACTGGTGGACAACTGTCGGCAGGGCTGACGGCACCAGCTGCGTGTAGCCGCTCCTTCGGCATCGCCTGATCGTTTTTCCTGGTGTGCCGTTTGACCGACGCGCGGTGGGCGCGGATCGAGCCATTCCTTGCGGACCGGAAGCCGAAGCGGAGGCCGGCTCCTGCCGGCTCACCTCCGCCCGGGTCCGGGCCGAGGAACCCGCCGGGACCGGCTGACTTACGCCCGTCCCCCCAGCCGGGGGCCGGCCATACCTGCGGACCCCGGCCCTCTCAAGATCCGTTCCACATTCCCAGACGCTTGAGCCGGCGCTGCCTAAGACGCTCCGAGATGGCCGTGAGACCGAAGATGAGCCCCATGAGCAGCCCGGACATCACAGCGAACAGGGGATCATCCGGCTCCTCCTCACGCGACAGCAGCAAGAGGAAGAGGGTCGAGGGAACAGCGGCACACAGGCCGGTGCCGACCGGGTGTCGGGCCGCCCATTTCTGGATCCGCGTCGGAGGCCGCTGCCCGCCCAGGGCCCGGTCCCAAGCCCAGAACCCATCCGTCAGAGATCGCCGCCAGTTCGCCACGGCAGAAGGGTATGTCACCCGATCGGCCGCCCCGGCCGAGAGCTCACCTCCGGGCAACGGCCTGCTGACCACCCCGCCCCGGCAGCGACGTCATTTCCCGTGGACATCGATGATCCTCAAGATCATCACCTGCTGCCCAAACAACCTGGCACACGAACGCTGCTGCTTGAAGTGAACGAAGCCGAGATGCGTGACATCGGCCGCGGGTCAGCGCACCGGCCGGGCGGGGTTCCCGGCCGGTCTCCGGCCGAAGGCTCACCAGTAGGCGTGGGTGTTCCAGGGCCGGAAGTCCGCGAGCTCGACAGGGTCGTCCTCCTCGTCCAGGACGGCGAACCCATTCGTGACCAGTGTGCCGCGCTGCCAGTCGAGGAGGGTGTCGATCAGGCCGCCCTCGAGCGGCGGTCCCTGGTCCGCGTGGCGGGGCCAGACGATCAGCGGCCATGCGTCGGGATCCTCGCCCTCGGTGAGCCAGCCGAGGTAGTCGCCGTCGATGGAGTTGGCAAAGGGAAGGAAGCCGCCGGGCTCGGGCCAGATGGCCAGCGGGTACCAGCTCGGCCGGCCTTCCTTGAGCTGCCGGTAGGCGTCCGCTGTCTCCTCGACGTGCGTCAGGAAACGCCGCTCGCCGGTCCGCAGCGGAGTGTGGAAACGCAGCCACCCGCTCCAGATGCCGGCACCGTACTCGTCCATCAGCCGCACGTACTGACCGGGCAGCGATGTGCCCAGCTCGGCGAACAGCCCCTCCCAGGAGCCGTCACCGAGGTAAGGCCGCTCAGGGGGCGGCGCCAGCAGCCGCAGACCGTCCAGCCCTGTGCCGCTCTCCAGCGCGATGCAGCGCTCGGCCCCGGTGAGCCGAGGCGGGACCGGTGCCGGCGGCGTCCACACCTCAGCCTCGGAAAGGAACGCGGTACGCGCCACGGTGCCCGGCAGCGGGCCAAGCAGCGGGCCCGGAGGAGAAGGGAGCTCCCAGGTGTCCCGGACGGTGTGCCGCAGATAGTCGGTGAGTGTCAGGTCGTATTGGTGCCACCGGAGCAGGCCACTGCCCGGCACCGCCCCTGAGTGCTGCACCACCACGGTCCACTTGTCGGGGTCGACGCATGCCGACGTGTCCCAGAACAGTACGTCGCCGCCCCGCGTGCGCCCCCAGGCCAACAGGCCGCCGGGCTCGGGGTGGAACACGGGCCGCTCGGCCTCGGGCAGCCCCCGTGCTCCGATCCGCGCCTGCCGGTGCGTCGCTCGCAGCCACTCGCCGTAGTCGAAGCGGTCCCGCTGGACGCACGGCACGTGAATCCACACGTACTCACCGAAATCCAGCGGCCCGTACCCGTCGGCAAGCCGCTTGTAGTCAGCCGGCAGCCGCAGTCCGAGCCAGTCCTCCACAGCCGCCCAGTCGATGGGTACGCAGGAAGGCGGGCGCCCGGTGGAAGGGGTGACGAATGTGCTGATGTCCGATGTCAATTGTCGCCCTTCCAGCGTGCGCCATGTGCTCGGCAGATTCTTGCGTCTGTGCGGGCCAAGGCGGAAATCGGGGCGGCTGGTGTGCCGGGAGGGGCGGACCGGCGCGCTTGGAGGACGCGACTGCCCGCAGGATGGCGGACTGGACGCGGAGTGGGTCGACCGAGGTAGTCGAGGAGGCGCGACATGCGCTGGTTGACCTGGCCTTGGTGACAACAAGCTCGCCTGCACGGCAACTGCCCTGCTTCGGCTCAACACACTGCGCCGAAGCGCGATGGGTGTCACCACCGGCGTCCACTGACGTGGCAGGTTCGGCCGCACAAGCACGACAGTCGCCACCGGATTGGCGCGCTGCCTACCTGGCGTCAAGCACACGCGAAGCAGGGTAGGTGTCACCGGCCCGGTGCCGCATCGGCACCCCTGGGCGGTGCAGTTGTCTCGCCCCGTTCCAAAACGGGCAGGGAGCGCGGGCCGCGCGTCGCGCTGCCCCGGCGAGCAGGTCCGAGGCTAACGTCAAACGCCATGACGGAGCCCATCTTCTACATCGACCGCTCGGACATTCTCGACGGCAGCATCGAGGAGGTCAGGGTCAGGATGCGCGATCTGGCCGCGTTCGCCAGGGAGCGTGAGCCGCAGCTGATCGCCTACCACTTCTACATCGACGAGTCCGAGTCGACGATGAGCGTCATCGCCGTCCATCCCGACACGGCGTCAATAGAGCTCCACCTGGAGATCGGCGGGCCGAAGTTCCGCGGCTTCGGTCCGTTCATCCGGATGAGGTCCATCGACCTGTACGGCAGACCGAGCCCGGCAGTCGTGAACCAGCTCCGTCACAAGGCCCAGATGCTCGGCGGTGCTACCGTCACGGTCCACACCATCCAGGCCGGCTTCAGCCACCTGAACGGCTGAAGACCCAGAGCGATGTTTCCCCCACAGTCTGGCTGGACCAAAGCAATCTCACAGCACTACACGTCTGCTCGCCGTGCGGTACGAGCACAGTGCGGTCCCGACAGCCCGCCCTGCGCGCTCCGCTCGAGGATCCGGCGACAACACACCTGCCTTGGTGACAACAAGCTCGCCCGCGTGCCAGCCACCCTGCTTCGGCTCAATGGGCGGTGTGCTTGAGCGCCTCAGTTGACGGGGCTCGCCTGGTGTGGCGCTCGGGAGGCCGGGGAGCAGGTGCGGTCGCCGGCGTCGCCGAGCGCGAGGGGGGCCTTGGACGTCGTGCCGCCGTGGCTCAGTGACAGTTCGATGCTGCCCTTCGTGTAGTCGGGGAACCATGCCGCATAGAGCGTCCGAGCCCCGCCCGCCACGGTTCCGACCCTGCGCACTTCCAGGGGTGCGCCACCGCAGGTCGCGGAGGTCACCTGCTGGTGGTCGGCGCCGAAGAGACGAACCCAGCCGTCGGTGAAGAGGGTGAAGATCGGTTGAAGGCCTCTGGGGGAGGTGACGGGTGGGTCCAGGGGATTGGTGGCGCAGGACTTCTCCCGGACCATGGTCGCGGTGACTGTGGCCGAGCAAAGCCGTTGGTCGCGGGTCTCCCAGGCGTAGGCGGCGCCGGCCGGCCACACCTCAACCAGCATCAGCCCTTGCGGGCCTGGGGCGTCGGGGCTCCGTGCCACCGACTTCGTGAGGGTGCCGTGGGTCTTGCCGGCCACTTCGTTCAAGGCTGGAGGCGAGGAAGACGGCGCAGCGGTCGAGGCGGAGGCACGGGAGACGGACGGCACCGCAGGACTCCCGTCTCCGCCCGAGCAGCCCGTTGAGGTCGTGACCAGCAGTACCGCCCCGAAGGCAGTACGAAGTCCGTAGCGCATAGTGTTCCTCCCCCGTGCGCGCCCTGAGACCGGGGCGCACGCAGAGGATTGCAGAAGCCTGACCGGACGGCCACTCTGCCTGCCGACTCAAGCACACAGCCCAGCCGAGTCAACGGCACAGTCGCCAGGTGAAGTGCTCAGTCACAGGCGGGGATCCGCAAAGACGCTAGTCCTCTTCAGTAGTCGAGATCCAGGTAATCGATGTCGTTGATTTCTACGTCCGACAGCCCCATAGCGCGGGCGCCGCCGTCCTGGAAATACACTTCCTTGAATCCTTCGGCGATGATTCTGCGCATGTCCTGGTCGCCGGCTCCCGCGTCGCGGGCGTCGAACAGGCGCTGCGCGTACGTCGGGGGGAGGTGCACGGTGAGCCGGCGGAACCTTCCGTCATCGGTCGTGCCGACCGGGGCCGTGTATCCGAAACGGGCGCGGGTCTCCACAGTGATCCCGCCCGTGGCGGCGGCGTGCTTGCGCCGGCGTCCACGGACACGGGGCTGCCAGCGGGCCCGTACCGCCGCGTCGATCCGCGCGGCGATGTCCCCGGGCGGGTGCTTGCGGGCACCGCGGCGGTACCTGTTCACGGAATCGGCGGTGACGCCGATCTCCTGGCCGATCTCCTTCGTGCTCAGGTGTTTGAGCAGGAAGTTGATACGGCCCTGGAGCGTCCTGGGAGGCTCCTTGGTGACGTGCTCTTGGTCGGCCCGCTCCAGGGCATCGTCGATCTGTCCCACGGGGCGTCAGTTCCCTTCCACAGGTGAGGTCTGGACCGTCACGGTCGACGAAGCGGAGTCCGCCTCGCGCAGATCATGCCGGAGCAGCGGCTGGGGGCATGATGCTGAGCTGTGGCTGTGCACGGAGCAGTGTCTCGGTTCCATGCGTGCTTGCCGGGGGTGGCGCGTGTGTTCCCGTTCGGCGGCGCCCGGGGTGCTGGGAGGCATGGCTACTCGCCCTCGTCGAAGACGGCGTCGCCGCCCTTGATGTGGCGGGCGGGGTTGTAGCCCTGTTCCATCAGGTCGACCGCCCATGTCATGGGCTGCGCGCCTTCCAGCTTCGCCCGGCCCGGTGTGGAGCCGAGGCGGAAGGCACCAGGGATCGGCTTGCCCGACTCGGCGTAGGGGAGGAAGTCCAGCGGGCTGGCGCTCACGGCGGGGTAGACGACGCAGTCGGAGAGGACCGCGAGCGGGTACATGCCGGTGAACTTGGCCATGTTGGCAAGCTTGCGGTGCATGTTGACCCTGGTCTTGGAGATGATCGCGTTGCGGATCCAGGGGGCCCAAGTGGGGCGCTGCATGGCCGGCCACTCCTCGCCGTCCTTGTAGCCCGCGCCCTGGGGTCCCTCGAAGAGCTTGCCGATGCCGCCCTTCACCGTTGCCTTGATCGCCGAAAGTACGGCGGCCATCGCCGGGTCGACCTGTTTGTGTACCTCCATCGCCGCGAGAAACTCCGCGTCGGTGAGGTCGGGGGTGACGCCGAGATCGGCCAGGGTCTGGGCGTAGGCGGTCTTGAGCCGGTCGTGCCACGGGTCGAGGTAGGCACCGGTCTCGCGGCGCAGGTAGGCCTCCAGGATCTCGACGTCACAGCCGAGTTCCTGGGCGTAGGCGACGGTGTGTGTCTGGTACCAGGCAGGTCCTGTGGGGCGCTGGCCGGTCGGCGTGAACGGCGACGGCAGACGGGGGTCCAGGTCGATGTGGGAGAGGTCGACGAGCCAGGATCCGGGGACCTTGGGGTAGAACTTCGGGCGCACGAAATGGTCGGGTTCGGACAGGCCGACCATCAGGCGGGCGGTGGAGGCGAGGAAGGCGGTGTTGAGGTCGAGGCCGACCGCGTACGGCAGCGCTGCCTCTTCACCGGTGAGCAGATCGATGTCGCGGACCCACTGGTACGCCTCTTCGTTGACGAAGCCGCCCGTCCAGCCGGACGAGACGACGACCGGGTGTTCGGGGCGGGCCTCTGGAGGCGCCGGCGGCAGCGGCTCGGTTCCGAGGCTTCCGGCGTGGTGGCCACGGGTCCAGTTGCCGGTCTCTTCCTCGCGCACCGGGCGGGTCGGCGGGCGCAGCGCGGTCATCAGCTCCAGGCCGGAGACGGCCGTGGATCCGCGGGGGGTGATGACGCGCTGCGCGTAGATACCGAGGACGCGGGCGATGTCGGCCGGGTGCATCTCCGCCTCGGTGACGCCCGGCCAGGAGCGGGAGTCGAGGGCGTCCCAGGGCAGGATCGCGAGCTGGACACACTGGCGGTCGCGTCCCTTGGCCTTGCGGTAGATGCGCGGCCAGGGGCCGAAGCCGCGCTGCGTGAGCTGCCACTTGGCCTTCAACACCTGTCCGACGACCGGGTGATCGGGGGGCAGGCGCAGGCCGCGACGGTCTTCCAGGCGTTCAGGCAGAGCGAACTTCGCGGCCGCGGCCGCGGTCAGGACGATAAGGGGGTCGGAGTCCGTCCCGTAACGGTGGAGCTTCGGTGCCCCGAGACCGGACTCCCCCAGGGTCCACTCGACCAGGTCCACGATGGTGGTCGCCGGACAGTCCAGCACGACCCCGCCGATGCCGTACGCGACCCCGTCACCGTCCAGGACGGCAAGCGGCCCATTCGGGAAACGGGGATCGAACCCAGCCGCCGCCATCTCCTTCACAGCGAGGCGGGGAGGCTGGGGAGCTGGAGCGGAGACTGGTACGGGGGTAGGGGTGTGGGTGGGCACCGCTGGGGGGTGAGCGGTGCCGGCCGGAGGTGCGGAGTGCGGCCTGTGCGGGGTGGGGGGAACGGGGTGGCGTTGGGCCAGGCCCTCGAGGAGGCGGCGGTAGGCCGGGAGGCGTTCGGGTTTCGGCTCGGCGCGGCCCTCCTCCCACGCTTGAACGCTGGCGATGCGTACGCCGAGGGCCTGGGCCACCGCGGCCTGGGTGAGGCCGGCCGCTTCACGCAGGCGGATTCGTTCCGCTGGGGCCGGCAGGACCTGGCCGGCTTCGACGGCGGCGAGGAGGGCGTCGACGGCGGCAAGGGGGTCGGACGGCTGGTTGCTCATGGGAAAGGGGTGTCTCCTGCCTCGTCTTACCGGATGCCCTGGCGGATCTCTTCGAGGCGGGTCATCAGTCGCTGGTAGCGCTGGGATGCGGCCTGGGACGATTTCATCCCCTGATGGCGGGCGATCTCCCGCCATTCCATCCCGCGGCGGCGGGCTTCGATGACGACCTGCGTCTCCAACCGGTCGAGAGCGGTGCGCATGTTCTCGAACAGTCCCAGGGCCGCGGCGACATCCTCGTCGTCGGGGACTGTGTGCTGCCCTGCCGTGCCGGTGGGGGCCACGTGCGCCAGCAGCCCTTCCAGAAGGGCGACGTCACGCCGCAGGCTCTTGCCGAGAGCGCCTTCGGCCGACGGAGAAGACGCGGCGGTGTCATCAGCAGGAGTGCGGTGCGTGGAAGCGGTTTTCCTGCGGGGGGCGGGTGTCCCTGTGCCGTCGGACATGACACCACCCTATCCCATGACCCAATGAAACAACGTTCTGTTGTTTCATTGGTGGCCGTGTTGCGCCACCCGCCGACACCTCACCAGCACATCGCGGCCGGGGCACAGCCCGGGCCGTGGTCCACGCCGGCACGACGGCGTCCGGGACTCCGTGGCACCGCAGGGCGGGTAGTTCCGGAGAGGGTGTACCGCGCGGCTGTGCCGGCAGGCGTTCGGTACACCCTCGGCTGCTACACGTCGGTGCCCGTCAGGGGGCGCAGGGTGGAGCCGTCGCGGTGCTTCCTGACGTTGAGCTGGCTGGGGATGCGGCGGCTGAGTTCGGGGACGTGGCTGACGATCCCGACGGTGCGGTTGCCTGCCCGGAGCTGGTCGAGGACGTCCATCACGTCCTGGAGGTTCTGTTCGTCGAGGGTGCCGAACCCTTCGTCGATGAAGAGGGTTCCCAGCCGACGTCCGCCGGCTTCCTGTGTGACGACATCGGCCAGGCCGAGAGCGAGCGCGAGGGAAGCGGTGAAGGTTTCGCCTCCGGAGAGGGTGGAGGTCTCACGTTCGGTGCCGGTCCAGGTGTCGAGGACCCGCAGGCCGAGGCCGGCCTTCAGACGGCCGCGGCGGCCGGCCTCCTTTTCGTCGCTGTGGACGAGGAGGTAGCGCTCCGAGGTCATGTTCTGCAGGCGGGTGTTGGCCGCGGCGGCGATCTCCTCCAGGCGTGCGGCCAGGACGTAGGCCTCGAGTTCCATGCTGAGGGTGTTGGCTGTGGAGTTGGCCGAGGCGATGGAGGCCAGGCGGTCGGTGATGCGGTGACTCTGCTGGAGGGGTTCGATGCCGGCGAGGCGGGTCTCGATACCGGCGGCCAGCTCGGTCAGCGCCGTGACGCGCTCCTCGGCGCGGCGCAAGGCGCCTGCGGTGTCCTTGAGACGTGCTTCGGCCTGCTGGAGGGCGCGGGCCGCAGCCGTGGGGTCGGCGGCGGGCTGCAGGCTTGCCTCCACCAGGCCGGGGTCGGTGAGGATGCTGGTGACGATGGCGTCCGCCCTGCCCCACTGTTCGAGGTCCTCGGCCCACTGCTGGAGGAGTGTGGGGGTTCGCAGTGCTCCGGCTGCGTCGTCGCGGCTGGTGAAGCCGGCGTCGTGGGCGGCCTTGTCAGCCGCGGTGAGTGCCTCGTGGTGGCGGGCTTCTGCGTCTTGGGTGGCCTGTGCGGCGGCGATCGCGCGGTCGAGGCGCTCGGCCGTACTGGTGAGATCGGCCAGGCGTTCTCGGAGGCTCAGGTGGCCGGCGCGGGCGTCGTCGAGGGTGCGGGCGAGGTCTGCCTGCTGCTGGGCCAGTGTCCGGCTGCGGGTCTGGCACTCGGTCAGCAGATCCCTTGCTTCCTGGTGCAGTCGGGTGCGGGTGTCGTGTTCGGTGCGCAGGCGGGCGAGTTCGTCTCGTGCGGCGGGCAGGCCGGCGGCGGTGTCGCAGGCTTCCTGATAAGCGGTGCGGGCTTGTTCCAGGGTGGTGGCGAGTTCGGCTGCGGGGGTGGTGCCGGCGGAGCCGAGGGCCATGGCGTGTTCTTCGGCCAGCTCCGCATGCTCGCGGTCCGCTGTCGTGCGGGCTTGTTCGGCCTGCTCGTGCAGGGTGTGGGCCTTGTTCTCGTCCTCTCGTGTGGGCTGGTCGTCCCGGGGGCGGGCGGGGGCCGGGTGTTCGGGAGAGCCGCAGACGGTGCAGGGCATTCCGGGGCTGAGTCGGGCGGCGAGCTCTCCGGCCATGCCCTCCAGGCGGCTCTCCCGCAGGTCGAGCCATTCCTGCTTCGCCTTCAGTGCTTGTGCGGCGCGGAGAGTCTTTTCTTCCGAGGCGGCTGCAAGGCGTGTGGCCAGGCTGTCGCGCTGGAGTGCGGCCCCGTAGCGGGCGGTGGCGTCGCTCACGGTGCGCTCGAGGTGGGCGATGCTGTCCGCCGCCCTGTTCATGTCGCCGACGGCGCCGGCGTGCCGGTCCTCTGCCGCGGGCCATGCGGCGAGCCACTCTCCGGCCTCGTCGAGGTCCGCGTGTGCCTGCTGTTCCTCGGCGGCGAGGCCGTCGAGCTGGATGCCGAGGTGGGTGTGGAGCCGTTCGTCGGGAATCAGACCTTCGATCCGGCCTCGTTCGGCGTGCCTGCGCTCGAGATGCGCGCCCAGGTGGTGCAGGTCTTCCTGCTGGTGTTCCAGGGCGAGCAGGGCCCGGGCCTGCAGTTCGCCGGCGCGGGCTTCCTGCAGTGCTGCAGCGGTGCGGTCCAGGGCGTCGAGCAGGGGCCGCACCGTCTGGGCGCTTCGGCCGCGGTCGAGTTCTTCGCGCAGCCGGGTATGACCGGCGGCGTGTTCGTCGAGTTCGGTACGGCGGGCGTGGGCATCGCGGTGCCTGGTCTGCCGTTCGGCCAGGTCGGTCGCCTTGTCGTGGTTGCGCTTGGCCTCGTCGTGTTCGTCGTCGCTGCGGACGGCGTCGGCCTTTGCCGCGGCCGATGCTTTCTGGGAGAGGGTGAGGAGCTGCTGGGTCCAGGTGAGGATCGCGGCGGGATCGTCGGCGTCGGGGCGGGTGGGAGTCTCGCCGTCCTGCGCGTGGAGGGTGCGTGTCTCCTGGTCGGTCCGTTCGGCCAGCTGCCGGATCTCGGTGAGGGCCTCGTCGAGTTTCTTGCGCGTGTCTTTGCTGCGGGTGGTCAGCCAGGTCTG
Organism: Streptomyces sp. R44; assembly: GCF_041053105.1. Taxonomy (NCBI): domain Bacteria; kingdom Bacillati; phylum Actinomycetota; class Actinomycetes; order Kitasatosporales; family Streptomycetaceae; genus Streptomyces; species Streptomyces sp. R44. Next base: position 58,207 of record NZ_CP163444.1, read on the forward strand.
CAGTTCCTGGAAGCGGCCGGTACCGAAAAGGCGGCGCAGCAGGCCGGCCCGGTCCTTGGCGTCGGAGCGGAGGAACTTGGCGAAGTCGCCCTGGGGCAGGAGGACGACCTGGCAGAACTGTTCCTTGTTCAGACCCAGGGCGGCTTCGATCTCCCGGGCCGCGTCCTGGACGTTGGCGCTGACAGGGTCCCACTGGTCGTGGCCGTCGGTGGTTGTGGTGTGCCGGTGGAGCTGGACGGTGGCCTCGTCGGTGACGAAGCCGCTCTTGGCGCGGGTGCTGGGGCGCTCCTGCTTGGGAGTTCGGGTGATCCTCAGGCGGCGGCCGGCTGCGCTGAAGTCGAGGGTGACGGCGGTGCGGGTGGCTGTGGGGGCGTGGTCGCTGCGCAGGCGGTGGGTGGGGCGGATTCCGGGCACGGTGCCGTAGAGGGCGAAGCAGACGGCGTCCAGGACGCTGGTCTTGCCGGCTCCGGTGTCGCCGCGCAGGAGGAACAGGCCATTGCCGGCCAGGGTGTCGAAGTCGACCGTTTCGGTGCGGGCGAAGGGGCCGAAGGCCTGGACGGTCAGGTGGTGCAGGTGCATCAGTGGGCCTCTCGTGCCGCGGCCTGGATACGGACGCTTTCCAGTCCTTCGCGCAGCAGATCCTGCTCTGCGGCGGTTGCGGGAACGTTGGTCACGTGCTCGACGAAGCCGAGGGCGATGTCGTGGTCGCTGCGGCCGTTGACACGGGTGCCGTAGGACTCGTCGCTCGTGTGGTGGCCGGCGGTGAAGCTGAGCTTGAGAGTGTGGGGGAAGCGTTCCTTGAGGCGTTCCATGGCCATGTGCGGGCGGTCGGGATCGGTGAGGGTGATGTGAAGCCAGGAGCTTTCGTGCTCGGTGTGCCGGGGATCGGTGAGCAGGGCGTCCACGGTTCCGGTGAGCCGGGCAAGGCGCCGGGGCACGGGGCACCGGACCTGCTGTGCGCTCAGGCGGGCCTCACTGTCCAGGTCGATGAGCCACATCGCCTTGGGGTGATCTGCTTCGGAGAAGGAGTAGGCCAGAGGCGATCCGCTGTATCGGACACGATCGGTGATCTTCTGGCAGCGGTGCAGGTGTCCCAGCGCGACGTAGTCGACGCCGTCGAACACCGAGGCGCTGACGGAAGGGACGCCGCCGGCGGTGATGTCGCGTTCGCTCTCACTGGGTTCAGCGCCGGTGACGAAGGCATGGGCAAGGACGACGGACCGTGTGTCGCGACGGGTGGCGAGGTCGGCCCGTACCTGGTCCATCGCCGCGTCGAGGACGGCCTGATGGGTGGGCTTGTCCGCGTCGAAATGGGCCTGGACCAGGCCGGGTTCGAGGTAGGGAAGTCCGTAGAACGCCACCGGCCCGTGCTCGTCGTGCAGCACCGCCGGGCGGGCGCAGTCATCCACCGCGGTGCGGAGGTGGATTCCAGCGCGTTCGATCAGGCGGGCGTTGACCCCCAGCCGGCGCGGCGAGTCATGGTTGCCGCTGATCATCACCAGCGGCACCCGCATGCCGGCGAGTTCTTCCAGGACCTGGTCGAACAGGCCGATCGCATCCAGCGGCGGGATGGCCCGGTCGAACACATCACCCGCCACCGCCACGACATCGACGCGATACTCCCGGACGGTGTCCAGGAGGAACCGGAGGAAATGGTGCTGCTCGTCGATGAGCGGCACACGGTGAAGCTGACGGCCCAGATGCCAGTCGGAGGTATGCAGAATCCTCATGCGCACACACCGTAACCACAAAGGCCAACACTGTGGGCGGATTTCATGACGAATGATCCTTTCGAAGGATCTCCCTCCCGACAGCGACTCACCGACGCCGAGGTGTCACCGGGCAGGCAAGAGAAGGGAAGGGCACAAGAAGAAGGGAGGTTCGCAGGGCCCGGCACGGCCACAACCAGGCGCCCACGCCCGGGTCCCCTCGATACCGGCATGGATCTCTACGCCCGCGCGAGGGCGGTGCCCGGCGGCCGGCCCGCCACCGGCGGCCGGTCCGGAAAGTCCCGCCGTCTACCGCAGGCCAGGGGCTACGGGGTCCCGATGCCGTGCACGCGCACGGCGGGCGTGGGCGGCCCGCCGTCACAGGGGCCGGAAAATCCCGCCCGCCTGCCCGCGGCGCATGGCCCGCGGGCGTCCTGGCGTGGCGATCAGGAGTGCCAGACGTCGCAAGCCAGCCGGGACTTTCCGGGCTCGGTCCAGGACAGCGGGAGAGTGTCGCCGACCGGGCGGGAACCTGTGCGGGGGCCGGGCACGGTGAGCGCCGGGTGGTCGAGCAGCAGGGTGAGCGTCCGCGTCTGAGGCGGGTAGCCGCCGGTCAGGCCGGTGAGGAAGTCGGCAGCCTTGATCCGGCGGGTGGGCTTGGTCGTGGCGTCTTCCAGCACGCCACTGGCAGCGAGCCTTCCCCGCCACCTCCCCGATGCGCTCCACATCCCGCCAGGCAGCCGCGGCGCCGGCCTCGACCCGCCCGGCGGCCACCGTGACGACCCGGCTCAGCAGGTAGCTGACCGGGGGGACATCGCCGTCGGGGAACGTGTCCGTGGCCACGGCCCGGCGAGCCGCCTGATTCCTGGCCGCACGGAAAGCGGGCGGGACTGCGAGCAGGGACCAAAGCAGTCCGACCTCCTAAAGATCACCCATGCGCCAGCTCGAAGTCGCCGAGCATCACAGCCGGAGCGTCGGCAACCAGGCCGCCGACGGCCGGCAGCGCCGGGTCGGGCCGGGAGCGCCCCTGTGGGAGAACACCGCGGGCCGGGGGGGTGACGCGGGTCCCGTCGATCCCTATACTCGTAGACGAGTACTCGGATACGACTATGGAGCTGTAGTGAAGAGGCGCAAGGTTTCCAATCTGCTCGGGCTGGCGGTGCTCTCCTCACTGATGGAGCGGCCGATGCACCCCTACGAGGTGGCCTCGGTGCTGCGGGCCCGTGGGAAGGAGGCCGACATGGAGATCAAGATCGGCTCTCTCTACACCGTGGTGGGGAACCTCGCCCGACACGGCTTCATCGAGGTCGCGGAGTCCGGCCGGGAGGGCGCCCTGCCCGAGCGGACGGTCTACCGGATCACCGACGCGGGCCGCGAGGAGCTGCTGGACTGGGTGCGGGAGCTGATCTCCACCCCGCAGGCGGAGCCACGCCGGTTCAAGGCGGGCCTGTCGGTGTTCGCGGTCGTGGGCCCCGACCAGGCCGCAGCCCTGCTGCGGGAGCGCCTCGCGGCTCTGGAGCAGGGCACCGAGGCGCTGCGCGCAGCCGCGGCCGAGCACGCCGCTTTCGTGCCGCGGCTGTTCCTGGTCGAGGACGAGTACGAGATCGCCATGCGCGAGGCGGAGCAGGCGTGGGTCCGCGCGCTGCTCGAGGAGTTGACGTCCGGATCGTTCCCGGGCCTGGCCGAGTGGCGGGCCTGGGAGACGACCGGTCAGGCCCCGGCCGCGACACCGGGGCCGAAGGACCGGGGGGCGCCCCCGGCGAACTGATCAAAGGGGCCCGGCGCGGTGTTCCCGCACCGACACCGGGCCCTCGAATCCCGAACCGGTCACCTGGACAGGAGAATCCGGCCACGAGATGGCAACGGCAACGATAGCCGGACTCTCCACCCGGGCGGTACACCACGCCCCGGTGCGCAGGCGCGCCCCGGAGGCATCTTCCGTGGGGAGAGATGACAGACATGAACAAGGCGAGCAAGGCACGAACCGCGCTGGTCATCGGCGGCGGGATCGCCGGGCCTGTGACGGCGATGGCGCTGCGCAAGGCCGGCATCGAGGCGACCGTGTACGAGGCCTACCCCAGCCCCACCGAGGGCGTCGGCGGCACCCTGACACTGGCCCCCAACGGCCAGGGAGCACTCGAACTCCTCGGTCTGAAGCAGGAGGTGACGCAGATCGGACTGCCGATCGTGGGCACGGCACTGTCCTTCGGCAGCAAGAACATCACCATCCCGCAGCTCGACGGCGTCGCCCCGCCCCTGCAGGTCGACCGCAACGACCTGCACCGGGTGCTGCACCAGGCCGCCACCGCACAGGGCATCCGCATCGAACACCGCAAGCGCCTGATCGGCGCCGAACAGGACCGGACCGGGGTCACCGCACACTTCGCGGACGGCAGCACCGCCCGCGCGGACCTACTCATCGGCGCCGACGGCGTCCACTCCACCGTGCGCACGCTGATCGACCCCGACGCACCCGGCCCGCAGTACACCGGCGTCCTCGGCTTCGAGGCGTCGGTGGACCACCCCGTCCCCGGGCCGGCCGGCATCACACACTTCGCGTTCGGCCGGCGGGCCTACTACCTCTACTGGCGCGAGGCCGACGGCCGCACCCGGATCGGCTTCAACCTCCCGCACGACACCCCCATTCGCCTGAGCCAGGCCCGTACCATCCCCGCGGCACAGTGGTTGCAGGTCCTGCGCGACACCTACGGCCAGGACAACCCCGGCGGCGCTCTGGTCCGCGCGATCGACCCGGAGCAGCTCCAGGTCAACGGCTCGGTGTGGATCATGCCGAGCGTGCCGCGCTGGCACAGCGGCCGGATGGTGCTGGCCGGCGACGCCGTACACGCCCCGTCCAACAGCTCCGGCCAGGGAGCCTCACTGGCAGCCGAGAGCGCCATCGAGCTGGCCCGGGCCCTTCGCGACCTGCCCCTCGAACAGGCACTGCCCGCCTACGAGCAGGCCCGCCGCCCCCGCGTCGAACACATCGCCGCGCAAGCCAGGAAAGTCAACCGGGTCAAAGCCCCCGGACCCGTCGCAGCCGCCGTCATGCCAGTCATGATGCGGGTACTCGTGAAGGTCGCCATGAACCCCGAACGCAACTTCGGCCCCACCTGGCGCCACCACATCGACTGGGATCAGCCAGTCGCCCCGACCGCCGCCAGCCGCTGAACCCGCCGGGCGTGCGGGAGGCCCAACCACCCCACCCGCACGCCCACCACCCACCACCCACGACCCACAGCCCAGACAAGCCGAACCAGGACCGCAACCCGCAACCCGCAACACCATGGCGCCCACCACCGGGACCCGGCAGCACAGACAGACCACCCCCAAGGCGAAAGAAGCGCGGGGAACAGTCCCTGCCGTTGCACATCACACCGCCGCGGCCGGAACCATCCCCACGCGGACGGCAAGCAGACCCTGGTGGTGGTCGTCGTACAGCTGACGGGGCCATCCCTGCGCAAGCGGGAAACTCTATCGATGCGTCAGCGGGCAGCGAGCAGCCCCATCAGCCGCTGCATCGTTGCTTCGTCGATCCGGGTCACCGTGTACAGCAGGCTGCTGTCCGGCATCGCGACGCCAATGTGGACGCCGCACGGGGTGCGGACTGCGCTGTCAGGACCGCCGACGAGGAACACGGCCTCGGACGTGCAGGGGGCCGGCGGCTTGTTGGTCGTCGTGATCTGCTCGGAACAGGCCGGTACCGCGATGGTCATGCAGTGGCACTCCTTACTGAAGGTGTACGCCCGCTGCGATGGTACGCGCCACGGGCCCAAAGCAACGGCGACCTCGTTCGCAGCCGATCGCAATGGGCGCGTATGGCTTCGGCAATGCCGCGACCACCCCGACCCCCCGCTGAATGGGTTGCGTCGGACGCGCAGTTGGCAGCCGTCCAGGTCGCGGTAATCCGTCAGTGGCTGTGATCCGGATGCGGGCCGCCCTGGAAGGGGACACAGGCGGGCGCATGATTGGGCCAACGCCCGCTGACGACCCACTGCCGGCACTTGCGAGGCGGCCATCGGCGCGGCCCGGCTTGTTGCACCACAGGAGGCTCCTGCAAGCTCTGGTCTGCCACTACGGAGCCACGGCGGACTCCTTCTGTCGACTGCTGTCGCTTGCCTCGGGGTGGCCCGGCCACCAGAAGCGCGGCCCCGTGATGATCACAAGGGCGGGGACAAGAACGGTGCGTACGAGGAGGGTGTCGAGGAGAACACCAATGCCGACGATGACGCCGATCTGGGTGAGTGTGATCAGTGGGAGGACTCCGAGTACGGCGAAGACAGCTGCGAGCAGGATGCCGGCGCTGGTGATGACGCCGCCGGTGGAAGCGAGCGCGCGCAGCACTGCTCGCCGGGTGTCGTGGCCGGCAATGGTGTCTTCGCGGGTACGCGCGATGAGGAAGATGTTGTAGTCGACGCCGAGCGCTACCAGGAAGAGAAAGGAAAGCAGGGGAACGTTGGTGGCGAGCGCAGGGAAGTCGTAGACCGTTCGGAACAGCACCCAACTGGCTCCCAGCGCTGCGAAGTAGGAGGCGATCACGGTGGCGACGAGGAGCAGTGGCGCAACGATCGCTCGAAGCAGCGCGACCAGGACCACGAAGACGATGAGGAGGACGAGGGGGACGACAGTGCGGGTGTCATGAGCGTTCGCCTGGGCAGTGTCGTATTCCTCTGCTGTCGCTCCGCCGACGAGTGCGTGTGCAGAAGGTACGGATGCGACTGTTTCGCGCAGCCGCTCAATGGTCTTGTCCGACGCGTTCGTCCCGGGTGCGGCTTCGAGCACGACGTCGGCTTGTGCGTACCGGCCGGTGGCGGGCCTCGGGTTGACGCCGGCTACACCAGGCACCATTCGTGCTGCCGCGACGACGTCGTCGGCGGTTGCGGATGCGGAGACGAGGGTGAGCGGGTCGGCGGAGCCGGCGGGCTGAACGGATGCCAGGGTCTTCTGGCCGAGCACTGCCTCCGGAGTCGTGCGGAAGGAGTCTTCTTGTGGAAGACCGGTGTGCAGACCGAGTGCTCCAGAGGCCAGGAGGAGCAGGATTGCGGTTGCCGTAATGGCGACCTTGGCAGGGCGCTTGGCCACGGACTGTCCGATGCGGGCCCACAGGCCGCGGCGGTCGGCGGCTACAGGCTCTCCGGCCTTGGGAACGAGGGGCCAGAACAGCCATCTGCCAGGGAGTACGAGCGCTGCGGGCAGAACCACGAGACCGAACAGCATCGCGGTGGCGATGCCGACCGCTCCGGCGAAGCCGAGGCCGCGGTTGCCGGTGAGTTCCGCTGCGAGGAGTGTGAGCAGGCTGAGGACCACCGTGGTGCCGCTGGCCAGTACAGCTGGTGCGGTGCCGCGCCAGGCGCGCGCCATGGCGGTGAATCGATTTCCGCTGAGATGGAGTTCATCTCGGTAGCGGGAGACGAGCAGGAGGGCGTAGTCGGTGCCTGCACCGAAGACGAGGACGGAGAGGATGCCTGCGGTGGAGGCATCGACCTCTACGCCTGCATAGGGGGCGAGGACGCCGACCATGATGCCGGCCATCCGATCGCCTGCACCGACGACGATGAGCGGGATGAGCCACAGGATCGGGCTTCTGTAGGTGATCAGGAGCAGGACTGCGACGACCGAGGCTGTGGCGATGAGGAGGTTGGTGTCGGCCCCCTCGAAGACTTTGGTGATGTCGGCTCGGACCGCGGGTCCGCCGGTGACCTGGGCTTGGAGAGGGGCGGCAAGGTCTTGGGAGGCGGTCCGGCGGATCTGGTCGATCTTCGTGGTGTTCTGGCTGTCACCCGAGTCGGTGGGCAGAAGTACCGACACGGTGGTGACTCTTCTGTCGACGAGTTGCGGGCTTGCCGCCTGTGGCGCGAGGCCGAGGGATCCAAGCGGCCTGGAGCGCTCGGCGATGGCAGCTTGCTGGGCGCTGGTGAGGGGACTTCCATCAGTGTTGCTGTAGACGACGATCGCCGGAGCGACCGCACCTGTGGGGAAGGCCTTCACGATCTCGGCCACTTTGGCCGACTGCGAGGCTGCGGGCAGCGAGGTTCCGGTGGCCTCGGTGGTGGTGGCATCGGAGGGACCGAGCGCGAAAGCGGCGGTCAGGCCCACGAGTGTGAGGAGGAGTACGAGCCACGCAGTGGTTCGAGGTCTCTTGGGGCCCTTGGAGGAGACGGTGGAGACGGGTCGCCGGGAACGGTCGACTGAGGTTCGAGACACGGGAAGACACCCTCAGATAGTTAAGCAGCTTAGCTATTTTTACCGTGTCAGACTTAGCCCCATGGCGCAACATCCATCTCCAGGAGCCGACGAACCGGACCGGCGCACAGCCGAGCAGCCGGCCCCGACACAGAGCGCACCGGTCGGCGATGAACTCTCGAAGGCGCTTCGGGATGTCTTGACGCTCACACAGTTGGCTCGAGGGGTGCTGGCCGAGCGCCTCAGGATGCCCCTGACGAACGTGGAAGCGGTGGAGCACGTCATCATGGCGCGAGCCGTCGACGACCCCATCGGGCCGGCGGAACTGTCCAGACGTCTGGGAGTCACCAGTGCCGCAGGCACCCAGTCCGTCAACCGCCTGGTTTCGGAAGGGCACCTCGCCCGACACCCCAACCCGCATGACCGGCGCAGGCAGGTCTTGGACGTGACTGAAAGCGGCTTCCACCACGTCATGGGCGAACTCGCCCCCCTTCTGGGCCTTCTCTACCAAGCGGGGCGGGAACTGGATGAGGCCGATCGCGCTGGGGCTCTGCGCTACCTCCAGAACGTGAGCGCGGCGTATCGCGCCTACCTGGCATCCGACACGGAGGACTGACGTTTTGGGTGGGGGCCGACCGTCTGCCGGTCCCAGCCTCCACAGGATGGCCTCTCGGAACGCCGACCTGGTCGGCTTCTGACGTCACAGCTCAGCCTTGCCGCAGGATCCACAGTCACTCCCTTGGGCGCTCACGGCCCAGAATGGCTCCGAAAGCCGAGCGGATCCAATTGCAGCGATTGCGCATCGCTTGCCTTTCATTCCTGGCTTCGGCCTCCACTGTGCGCCATGGCCAGCCCATCACCCATGGCCGACCGGGTCGGGTGGCCATCAGCGGCTCGACCCGGCATGGCATGCCATCAGTGATCAAACGGGGCGGGCGCATCCCAAGCGGTTCTGGAGAGGGAAGAACAGCGGGAGGAGGTTGTTGCTATGAGTGGTACAGCTGACGCCGGAGGCGGACGGCCGAAAGAGCGGGCCGAGGGCTATCCGCGCCCTCCTCGGGTCGTTCCGGACGGGCGTCGCGTCACGGTGATACATGGAGGCGTGGTCATCGTCGATTCACGCCGCTCCCTCAGGGTTCTCGAGACGCATCACCCGCCTACGTTCTACATCCCTCCCACGGACGTGCGGATCGACTTGCTGTCTCTCTCCCCTCACGCAACCTTCTGTGAGTGGAAGGGGGTGGCCACCTACTGGAACTTGACCGGAAGCAATCTGCTGGTACCGAACGTGGCCTGGAGCTACGAGGATCCGTCCCCCGGCTATGCGGAACTGACCGGGCACATCGCGTTCTACCCAGGACGCGTCAATGAGTGCACTGTCGGGGGTGAACTTGTACGGCCACAGCCGGGGAGCTTCTACGGCGGGTGGATCACCTCCGAAATCGAAGGGCCCTTCAAGGGTGACACCATGAATACAACCCACTGAGTACCGGCTCCTCGCCTGTGGCCCCGTCTGGATGGCTCGACTCTGCGCGAAGGAGGACTCAATGGCTGGGGGAAAAGTGCTTGTCGTGGGGGCAACCGGCGCGGTGGGAGGCCTGGCATCAGAAATACTTGCCCACCGCGGCGCCTCTGTGGCCCTGGCAGGCCGCGACGCGTCACGCCTCACAGAGCGCTCAATCCCGCTGGGCGGGTGCCCTTGTCTCCCCTTCGACGCCTATGACCTGGAAGGCTGCGCGGCGTTGGCACCGCGGGCGGCTCAAGCCCTCGGCGGCTTGGACGCCCTGATCATCGCCATAGGTGTCGCCGGATTCGGTAGGGCGGAGGAGGTCACGAATGCGGCGGCAGAGCACCTTCTGGCGGTCAACGCGCTCGCTCCCATGGCGGTGGCGCGAGGAGCCTTGGGAGTCATGGCCGCAGGAAGCACCATCGCAGTGGTAACGGGCGCCATAGTTGAGAAGCCGATGCGAGGCATGGCCGATTACACAGCGTCCAAAGCCGCGTTGGCAGCATGGCTGGGGGTGGTGCGACGGGAACAGAGGACGCGCGGCATAGCGGTCGTGGACGTACGCATGCCTCACCTCGACACAGGATTCGCTGACCGCGCTGTGATCGGCAAAGCCCCGAGGCTACCTACGGGGCTCGATGCGTACGCAGCGGTGGAGGAGCTCGTGGTCCAACCGATCCTTGCCGGCGCCGCATAGGACCATCTGAACTGGTGAAGGAGGCCGAAGGGCTGCTCGACGACATGGCGGAGCTTGCCCAGTGCCTCGATGTCCGAGGCACCCTACGGGAGATAACCGAAAAGGATCGGGCGTTCGGGCAGTTCGCGGCGGCTGGTCTCGGAGTCGTAGCCCCGCGGGCAAACGGTCCCACCCGGCATCGGACCTACATACCTGCTGAGGCCGACGAGGTGACTCAGGTCTCGAGAAGTCTTGGGAGGGTGTGCTCCACATCGTCCGCGAGACGCTCCAGGTCCCTGCGCAGGAAGGGGGCTGCCAGGCGTGTGAGTCCTTTGAAACGGAACTGGGCACGGTAGACAAGTTCTGTTTCCGTTTCCGAGATCGCTCTGAGGGTGAGGTCGTCGCTTGCCTGGACGGTACGGTTCTCTCCGACGAAGACGAGGTGCGCAGCGTCCCGAACGCTCAGCTGATAGGCAAGGGTTGTCGTGCGCCCGCGGAAAAGGGAGACGCAAGTCCAGGAGGATCCGGGCCGGATAGGCCCGTGGTCGAGGCGGCGGCAGGACACTGTTGCAGGGTCCCAGTGCTCGGTGTTGGTGAAGTCCTCCAGGTAGGCCGCGGCCTCCGTGATCGGACGGCTGATGCTGATGGTGCGCTGCACGCTGATCACTGAACGGTCCCTTCGCTATTGCTGTATACACGTGATTCCTTTCTTTCAGTGACTTGGATGCGCCTCGGGCGTAAGCCTTGCTGTGCATGTCGGGTGGGTTTGGCCGCCTCGACTCCGGAGGGCATCGTTTGTGCGTCGTAGAGTGGATGTATGTCCGAGTCGACTCACGGAATCACTACTGGTGCTGTTGCCCGGCACCTCGGCGTTTCTCCGACGACGGTCCGTTCCTGGGAACAGCGTTACGGAATCGGTCCTGCGGTCCGCGCCAGCGGGAGGCATCGGAGGTGGATGCCTCAAGACGTGGCTCTGCTGGAGGAGATGTGTCGTCTGACGGCGACGGGGGTGCCTCCGGGTGAGGCTGCGCGGGTGGTGCTGGGACGGGAACCTGACGGGTTTCCCGGTGAAAAGATGCCTCTGACGGCGCCGGAGCCGGAAGACGTGTCGCCTGGAGGGGGAAGTCGGCCGGGCTCTGGCACCGGGCTGCCTCTGGGAGATGTACGGCAGGAGTGCCGTGGCCTGGCGCGTGCGGCTGTTCGACTCGACGCCGCTTCGATGGAAGATCTCCTGCAGCGGATCATTCAGGACTACGGGTTGGTGGCGGCGTGGGAAGAGGTCATGGTGCCGACTCTGCATGCCGTGGGGCGTAAGTGGGAGTCGTCGGACGATCGTTATGTCGAGGTGGAGCACTTGCTGTCGTGGCAGGTTTCTACTGCCCTGCGGCGGGTGGCGGTCACCAAAGTCTCGGCTGCACGGCTGCCTCCTGTAGTACTGGCGTGTGCGCCGGCGGAGTCTCACACTCTGCCGCTGGAGGCTCTTGCTGCGGGGCTGGCTGAACGAGGTTTTCCGATCAGGATGTTCGGCGGTGCGGTTCCTGCCGAAGCCCTTGACGCCGCGGTGCGTAGATCAGGTCCGGCTGTGGTGGTGCTGTGGTCCCAGGCGCGCTCCACCGCTAGTCATGCACTGGCGCGGCATGTGGCCGGTACCTCGTTTGGGCTCAGAGGCGCCCGAACGACACCACTTGTTCTCTTGGCAGGCCCTGGGTGGGCCGGCCCTCCACCTGGCGAGGGCCTTCTGCGGCCTGGTGGACTGCGCGAAGCACTCGAAGTGATCTCCACTGTGTACGGGGATGCCGTGCACGCGGTTGAGGCATGAGGGGTCGGCTCAGGGATCGTCGAGGAGCTGGGCTACGAGGTACGCCGCTTGCCTGTGCCAAAGACCGGCTCTTCGCAGCATGGTGTGGCCGCCGGCAGGCATCCTGATTCCCACGGCATCGGCACCGACGGCGCGGGCGCGATGAATGAAGTTCCATGACTCTTGGGCAGAGGTGACACGGTCTGCTTCATCGTGGAGGAGAAACAGACGTCGTCCGGTGAGGTGATCGACGGGATCGCCGGGCGGGCACCACGGTGCGAGAGCGACCACTCCTCGTACTGCTGGGTCCCCCGCCACGCGTAGGGCGGCTCGCCCACCCATCGAGTGGCCGATCAGAATGATGGGGATGTCTCCCGCGTGCTCTCGAATGTCCGCGAGGGCCGTGTGAGCATATCGGGCGGCGTCAGCGTGCGCTCCGTTCCAACCCTTGCGACGGTATGTGACGCAGGCAATGCATACGGGCCGGGGACGGACTGCGCGGAGGACCGCAGAGCTGAAAGGTCTCATGCGGAGGGCAGCGAGATCCATCCGTGGTGGTGGTTGAAGCCCGTCAGCATGGCCTCCGGGCAGGAGGATTACAGCAGCGACGGGCGCGAGAGGCGCCTGTCTCAAGATGAGGCGCTCACCGAGCTGTCTCGTGTTGCGAGCGAAGAGAGACACCTCAGGTCATCGCTTTCGCGGGCCGGAGGCGCCGGCAGGTTGGCGTGGGGGCCGCGGGAAGAAGCCGCTCGTCCGCGCCCGGTATTCGGCGTAACCGGGGCGTTGTGCCATGTGGTTCTCCAGCAGCCTCTTGCCGCTGCCGAAGATGAGGAGACCGCTCATGACCAGAGGCGAGACGACGGTGAGCGCGGCAGTCTCCCATGATGCGCACGCCATCAGATAGATGCCCCACCACACAAGGAAGTCGCCGAAGTAGTTGGGATGGCGGGTCCAGCTCCACAGGCCCTGGTCCATGATGCGGCCCTTATTCGTGGGGTCGGCCTTGAACCGGGCGAGTTGATGGTCTCCCGTCGCCTCGAAGAACACTCCGGCTGCCCACAGCGTGATTCCGGCGGCTGTCGTGGCGTCGAGGGGCATGGGGGCGAGGCAAGCTACCTGAACAGGCAAGGAAACGAGCCAGACCAGGGCCCCCTGGAGGAGGTAGACGGTGCGCAGAGCGTAGAGGCTTTGGTTGCCCGTGGCACGGGCAAGCATGCGTGCATACCTCGGGTCTTCGCCGTGTCCACGACCGCGCCGGGCGATGTGAACGGAAAGCCGCAGTCCCCACACGATGGTGGCCAGTGTGACGACGGCCCTGCGGGCGCTGTCACCGTACCCGTCGGAGAGAAACCAGGAGACCGCTGCCACGGAGGCGAAGGCGATGCCCCACGCGATATCGACAAGTCGGTGCAGGCCTCTGGCGTTGCCTATGGCGAAGGTGATGAGCATGACGGTCATCGCTGTGCCTGCGGAGGCTGCCAGGAGGAGCGCAAGCCCGTCGGTTTCGATTGATGTCACGGGCGTGCCTTTCCCGCGTACCAGTGTGCGAGTGGGGCAGGCATGGCGGTCTGGCCAAGTCGGTCGGTTCGCACGGCGAGGATCTGGTCGACGCCCGGGAGCGAGAGCGTCCATCCGAGCGGTCGCAGGTGTACGTCGGGGGCGATGTATTTTTCGATGAAGGGGCCGCCACCAGGTTGTACGGCGCCGCGCGCGGCTAGGAGCGGGGCTATGCCGTGCTGGGGGGAGGAATTCAAACCCATCCCTCTGCCCCCTGCATGCCCGTTGCCGTGAGGACGAGTTGTCGGACGTCGAGGTAGCCGGCTCGGAATCCGGCTTCCGAGTAGGCGAGGTAGAGCTCCCACATACGGCGGAAGACGTGGTCGAAACCGAGGGCGTGGACGGCTTCGCCTTCAGACAGGAACTTCTCGCGCCACAGCCGCAGGGTCTCGGCGTAGTGGTCGGCGTAACCGGTGTCGTGGACGATGTCCAGGCCGGCCGCGGCGCTGTGCTGGGCGATGGCCTCCCGTGAAGGGATGAGTCCGCCGGGGAAGATGTACTTGCTGATCCAGGTGTGGGTTCGGGAGGTGGCGAGCATCCTGTCGTGCGGCATGGTGATCGCCTGGAGCACGGCGCGGCCGCCGGGAGACAGGAGTCGACGGAGGGTGGCGCAGTAGGCGGGCCAGTACTCGTGGCCGACGGCCTCGATCATCTCCACACTGACGACAGCGTCGTATTGGCCTCGTAGCTGGCGGTAGTCCCGGAGTTCAACGTTGACACGGTCGGCGAAGCCAGCCGTCCGGATGCGCTCCGTCGCCAAGGCCTGCTGCTCCTCCGAGAGGGTGACGGTACGCACCCGGGCCCCTCGGGCGGCGGCCCGGAGGGCGAGTTCGCCCCAGCCGGTGCCGATCTCCAGAAGCCGGGTTCCGGGGCCGACCTGGGCCAGGTCGAGGAGTTGGTCGATCTTTCGATGCTGAGCAGCCATGAGGTCCGCGCTGCTTGCCGGCAAGGAGTCGAATACTGCGGACGAGTAGGTCAGGCTGGGGTCGAGGAACAGGGCGAAGAGGTCGTTGGAGAGGTCGTAGTGGCGATGGATGTTCTGACGTGCTCCGTCGAGCGAGTTACGGTCGAGCAGGGGCCTGCTGTGCACCCAGAGACGGCGTAGTCGGCGCAGCGGGGCCGGAACGAGGTCGTCGACGTGACGGGCGAGGACGGTGAGCAGTTCGACGAGGTTGTCGCTGTCCCACTCGTCGGCCATGTAGGACTCGCCGAAGCCGATGAGTCCGTCCTCGCCGATCCTCTGGTAGAAGGACCGCGGGTCGTGGAGTGTCAGCGTCGGCATCGTCGCGGGGCCGTCTGCTGTGGCGATCCTGGGCCGGTCGTCGAGCGGGGTGACTATCCGCAGCGGCAGGCGCGCGAACGCGCGGTCCACCATGGTGCGCGCGACGGCCGTGCGGATGACCGAGGCACGGGGCTGTCGGGCGACGTCCGGCCAATGCCCGGCATCGATCGACGAGGGCTGGTTGGCGGTATCGGATGCGGAGACCGGGGGCGGCGAGAGAGTCACAGCATGCCTTCTTGAAGGGGAGGGGTGGGCCGGGACCTGACGGGCAGCCCCTTGAGGTACAGCCGGATGCCATGGCGGCGTATCCCGAGCGATACGGCCGCGGTCGACCATGGGTGACGCACGGCGGCAGCAAGGAGCGTGCCTGTCGCTGCGGGACGGCGGGTGCCACGGACGGTTGCGGTCAGAGGGCTGAGTCCATCGGTGTGGCGAAGCTGAACGGTGATGTCCAGGCGGTCGTCGGGCAGCGGTAGCCGCATCCGGTAGGAGCCCTCGACGTCGAAGAACGGTGAGACGTAGAACGTCTTGGGAATCTCGTCGCGTCCCTGCGGGTCGGGCCGCAGGAGGTAGCAGTGTCTCTGTCCGTACGTGTTGTGCACCTCCGCGACCACGCAGACCAGGCGTCCGGCCTTGTTGTGGCACCAGTACAGGGTCAGGGGGTTGAAGACGTGGCCCAGGACGCGCGCGTGCCCGAGCATCAGGACGGGCCCATCCGCGTCGGAAACGCCGTTGGCGGCGAGGTAACTGTTCAGGCCCGCGCGCAGGCTGGGCGCGGCGCCGCCGAAATGGTCACGGGGGTCGAAGCGGGCGAGGGGACGCAGGATGCGGGGTAGACGGGGGAGATCATCGATGTCGACCAGCCAGAAGTACGTGCGGTGGCGGAACCCGTACCGCGTAGGTGCGACGCGTGTGTGGACGACTTCGCTCATGTAGAGGGCTGGGACGTTGGGGAGCTTGCCGCTCTTCATGCGCCTGGCAGGTTCTGGGGCGGCTGGTGGTCCGGCAGTAGTCACGACACGTTCTCCGTTCACCAGTTCGCTCCAAGAGACCGGGCTGCCTCGACCCCCGATCGGCACCCGTCTTCGTGGAACCCCCAGCCGTGGTAGGCGCCCGCGTAGGCGGTGACGGAGGTGTTGAGGTCGGGAAGCATGCGCTGGGCGGCGACGGACTCGGGGGTGTACACGGGATGCTCGTAGGTCATCCGTGCAAGCACGGTGGATTCGTCGACGCGTCCACTGGGGTTGAGCGTGACGATGTGGGGTTCTTCTCCGTCCAAGCGTTGCAGCCGGTTCATGTCGTAGCTGACCTGGACCGATCCGGGGCGGGATGTACAGGAGGGGAGCCAGTAGTTCCAGGAGGCTCGCGCGTGCCGGCTCCGGGGCAGAAGGGTGGTGTCCCGATGCAGCACCGTCGGGTTCTGGGAGTAGGTGAAGGCCCCGAGAACACGTCGTTCCTGTTCGCTCGGGTCGGCGAGCAGTCGCAATGCGAGGTCGGCGTGCACCGCCAGGACGACGGCGGAGTATGCGGTCGACTCGCCGTCCTCCGTGATGACGCGAGCCTGATCCACGCCGCGTGCGACGCTGCGGACGGGCGTGGCGGTCCGGACGGCGGTGATTTCCTTCGCGACACGTTCGACGTATGCGGCAGAGCCACCGGTGACCGTCTTCCACTGGGGGGATCCGGTCACCGACAGCAGTCCGTGGTGGCTGAGGAACTGGAAGAGGTACGCCGCGGGGTACTTGAGAGCGATGTCGGGTGCGCAGGACCACACGGCCGCGACGAGCGGAATCGCGAAGTGGCCGACGAAGTACGGCGTGAAATGGTGCTTTCGAAGGAAGTCGCCCAACGTCATCGATTCGTCGCCGGATGCGAGCAGGCGGCGGGCGGCGCGGTGGAAGCGGGGGACTTCGGCGAGCATGCGCAGATGGGATGCGCGGCGGGCGTTGCCACCACCGAGAAGCCCTCGTGGGCCGCGTGCTCCGGCGTACTCCAGAGCACATCCGTCACAGCGGACGGACATGCTCATCTCTGAGTCCTGGGTTGCCACGCCGAGCTCACGGAAGAGCCGCACGAGGAGGGGGTAAGTCCGTTCGTTGTGGACGATGAAGCCAGTGTCGACGCGAACGACCCCTCCTTCACGCGTGGGCAGTTCGTGAGTGTGGGCATGGCCTCCCAGGCGGTCCTCGGCCTCGTACAAGGTGACGTCGTGGACGCGATCAAGGATGTAGGCAGCCGTCAGGCCCGCCACGCCCGCCCCTACGACCGCAATGCTTCGGCGGTTCATCGTCTCCACCCCACATATCACGGGCCCCAGCCCACAAAGCCGTAGCTCTCGCTCATCGCCTATTCGGAGCCGTTCACCGATCGGATGGGAAGCTGCTCGGACATCAGCGCCGTCCACAGTGAAGCGCTGAGCCTCACGCCTCACCTTTGCCCGATCAGGTTCTTCCACACCGGCAAGTCAGAACAACACGCATCGTTTACGCGTCGAATAAGGAGCTCTGGCCGAAGTACGGTGATGCGGGCCGGCAGCTCAGCTTGAGTGCCGAGTCCGTCGGAACCGGGGCATGACGTCCGCCGGCACGATCAGCGGGTCGGGACTGTCGTACCGAGCGCGCTCGATGCCACTGATGGTCCATGGCTGGTGCACAGCTGGGGGCTGCAGCCCCTTCAGTCCTGGCACCCGACGATGGACGAACCGGCCGTCCGGGTGGTGGCGCTGGCCTTGCCGGACCGGGTTGAGGACTCGCTCGGGTCGTTTGTCGGTGCGGTGCCGTCTTGCCTGTCTCAGCTTGCCGGTCCAAGGGTGCACGTCGCTGAGACTGTGTGGGCGCCGATGTCCGGCGGCTTCTCGAGCGGCTGCGCATCCGGGAGCGTGAGGCGCGGAGAAGATGCTTCAAAGCCTGACGCGCAGATCACCGGAGTCATCGCATCATGTCCGATCAGCACGATCCCGCCCCGTACGACGCCCTGCTGCTGCTCTCCTTCGGCGGCCCCGAGGGCCCGGACGACGTGGTCCCGTTCCTGGAGAACGTGACGCGCGGCCGCGGCATCCCGAAGGAACGGCTCAAGGAAGTGGGGCAGCACTACTTCCTCTTCGGTGGCGTCTCCCCGATCAACGACCAGAACCGCGCGCTGCTCGACGCGCTGCGGACGGACTTCGCGCAGGCCGGGCTCGGCCTGCCGGTCCACTGGGGAAACCGGAACTGGGCGCCGTACCTCACCGACACCCTCCGCGAGATGATCACCGACGGGCGGCGCCACATCGCCGTCCTCACCACCAGCGCGTACGCCTCCTACTCCGGCTGCCGCCAGTACCGGGAGAACCTCGCCGACGCGCTCGCCACCCTGGAGGCGGAGGGGCTCCCGCTGCCCCGGGTCGACAAGCTCCGGCACTACTTCAACCACCCCGGCTTCGTCGAGCCGATGGTCGAGGGCGTCCTCGCCTCCCTCGCGGAGCTCGACCCCGCGGCGCGGGTCGGCGCCCACCTGGCCTTCACCACCCACTCCATCCCCGACTCCGCCGCCGACAGCTCCGGCCCGGTCACCGAGCACGGCGACGGCGGGGCGTACGTGAAGCAGCACCTGGACGTGGCCCGGGTGATCGTCGACGCGGTCCGCGAGGAGACCGGCATCGCCCACCCCTGGAAGCTCGTCTACCAGTCCCGCAGCGGCGCCCCCCACATCCCGTGGCTGGAGCCCGACATCTGCGACCACCTGGAGGAGCTGCACGCAGCCGGCGCGCCCGCCGCCGTCATGGTGCCGATCGGCTTCGTCTCCGACCACATGGAGGTCCTCTACGACCTCGACACCGAGGCCACGGCCAAGGCGGCCGAGCTGGGGCTGCCCGTCCGGCGCTCGGCGACCGTCGGGGCCGACCCGCGCTTCGCCGCCGCCGTCCGCGAGCTCGTCCTGGAGCGCGCCGCGAACGAGCGGGGGACCAGGGTCGAGCGGTGCGCGCTCGGCGCCCTCGGCCCCTCCCACGACCTCTGCCCGATCGGCTGCTGCCCCGCCAGGGCGGAGCGGCCCGCCGCGGCCGGCGCCGACAGCCCGTACGCGTCGTTCGATGTCGAAGGAGGAATGGATGAGCACGCCACACTGGCTCTTCGGTGATCAGCTGGGGCCTTCGTTCGCGGCACCGGCCGCCGGCGGTCCTGGCCGCCACTCGCCGTTGTTGATGATCGAGTCGCGCGCAGTGTTCCGACGTCGCCGATTCCATCGGGCCAAAGCTCATCTGATCCTGTCAGCGATGCGCCACCGTGCCGCTGAGCTCGGTGACCGTGTCACCTACATCAAGGCCGACACCTACAGGGACGGCCTGGAAGACTGCTTGGGGGGCGGCCGTGTGACCGTCCACCACCCCACTTCGCGGGCCGCGCTGTCGCTCGTGTCCTCGATGAACAACGTCACCGTCCTACCTGCCCGTGGTTTCCTCCTCGGCCAGGACGAGTTCGCCGGCTGGGCGCGAGCCGGAGAAGGGCGAGGGCTCCGGCTCGAGGCGTTCTACCGGCACGTGCGCCAGGAGCACGAAATCCTCATGGACGGCGACAGACCCGCCGGTGGTACGTGGAATCTCGACCACGACAACCGAGAGCCTCCCCCGCGCGGAGCCGCGACGCTCGAAGCACCGCCACCGTATCGGCCACGGGAGGACGACATCGACGCCGAGGTCCGCCATGACCTGGATCGCTGGGAACGCGCCGGTGACGTTTCGTTCGTCGGCCACGATGGCCCCCGACTGTTCCCGGCAGACCGTCGCGAAGCACTCGCCGCCCTCCGACGCTTCATCGAGTACCGGCTCGCAGCCTTCGGCGCCTACGAAGATGCCATGCTGGCAGCGGACCCGACCATGAGCCACAGCCTGCTGTCGTCCTCGCTCAACTTGGGCTTGCTGGATCCGGCCGAGTGCGTGGAACGGGCCGAGGCCGCTTGGCGGGCTGGAGACGCCCCCTTGAACTCGGTCGAGGGCTTCATCCGACAGATCGCTGGGTGGCGGGAATACGTCTGGCATCTCTACTGGTACTTCGGCGAGAGCTACCGGGCATCGAACACACTGCGACATCACGCTCCGCTGCCCGCCTGGTGGACGGATCTGGACGCAGACGCCTTGACGGCACGTTGCCTGTCGACGGTCATCCGCCAAGTCGGAGAAACTGGTTGGACTCATCACATCCCGCGCCTGATGGTGCTCGGCAGCTACGCACTCCAACGGGGGTGGGATCCCGCCGCAGTGACTGACTGGTTCCATCGCTGCTTCATCGACGGCTACGACTGGGTCATGCTGCCCAATGTGGTCGGAATGTCTCAGTACGCCGATGGCGGCCGGATGACGACCAAGCCCTACACATCAGGCGGCGCCTATATCGACCACATGAGCGACTTGTGCGGGTCTTGTCGGTATCGCCCCGACCGGCGCGTCGGACCGGACGCATGTCCCTTCACCGCCGGATACTGGGCCTTTATGGACCGCCATCGGCGTCTCCTCGCGCGCAACGCTCGCACCTCTGCCCAGGTGCACGGACTCGATCGACTCGTCGACCTTCCAGATCTTGTCCGTCAGGACCGTGCCCGTGGCGCAGCCCCACCGTGAGTGGACAAGCGAGCCGGACAGCTCACCGGCTCCGCGATCCCGTCCGGGTGCGCCCCTGCTCAAGATCAGCCAAGACCTCCCGGGCGGCGCGGGCACCGGAGGCGAGGGCCCCTTGCAGGGACCCCGTCGCCCGGTGGTCGCCACATACATACCGGCCGGCACTCAGACGGGTCGTACGTGTCAACGGATACGGAGGCGGCATGGCCGGAAGGGCGTCGGGCACAGTGATCTGATGGACGGTTTCCCAGGACTTGGTGTCCACTCCATACACCTCGGCAAGAGCCTCTTCAATTCGTGTCTCTCGTTCTGGAGAGAGCTCTCCGAGCACGGAAGTCGACACCAAGGCCCGGCCATCCGTGGCGAAACGAGGATGGACCTCGGTGAGGACGCAGGTGTTCAGGAAGCGGCGGCCGGCATCAACGACAAGGGTCGGCTCGGCCAGCGGTGAGCGTTCGGCAGCATGGTAGACAGTGCTCACGGTACGACCGGTGGAAACCTGAAGGCCTGTCACGAGGTGAGCCGCAGCACGGGCGCCGGTCGCGACGACCACCGCCCGGGCGTGGATCTCGGCACCGTCAGCGAGCTGCACCCCCTCGTCCGTGAGGCGGTCGACCCTTGCTTCGGTCGACAGCACGCCTGAGGGCAGTTCGGAGGCCAGTTGGGCGGGCACGGCTTGGATGCCGTCAGCGGGAAGGCAGAGAGTGCCTCGTAGGAAGGTACGCCAAACGAGGTGGAACACGCGGGATGAGGTGTCCAGTTCTTCCTCCAAGAAGACACCGGAGAGGAACGGCCGGAAGAAGGTGTCGATCAGGTCCTGGGACACCCCGGCCTTCGTAAGAGCGATGTGGGTGGTGGTGTCGGGCCGGGAGCGCAGCAGGGCAGTGGGCTCCAGCATGTCGCGAGCCGACAGCGCTCCCACGGCGAGCAAGTCTCTGGGCGAGGCAGCCCGGCCGGTCAGCAGATCTCCGCTGCCACGCAGATCACGGGTGGGATCGGTGAAGCGCCACATCCCGCGCGTGGTGGACACGAGGACGGCGGGGTCGAAGCGCCGGAGCCGGAGCCGGCGCAGGCGAAGTCGATGCTTGACCTGCGGGTACGACGTGTTGAACACCTGAAATCCGCGGTCGACCGTGAAACCCGCGACACGATCGGTGCGCATCCGCCCTCCGGGCGCTTCGTCAGCCTCAAGGAGGCGGACGGCGAGCCCACAGGCGGCGAGGTCTGCCGCACAGGCAAGGCCAGCCGCACCAGCTCCGATGACGACGACGTCGGCGCATTCCGTACCTGTCACGACCATGGAGGAACTCCCTTTCAGGTGGGTCGCTCGTCGGGTTCAGTCACCATGACCGGTGCCGCCGCTACCGAAACCACCGCTTGAGATCCCGCGCCATTTACGCTTCTCCTCACTCGGCGGTTCGGTGTCAGGCTCACCGGAGCTCTTCAGGTTGTATGGCATCAGGCGGTGCTCGCCATCGGTGTGCGGGATCTCGGAGGGCTTGCGGTACTCAGAGACCTCGCCAGGCAGTCGGCCCGTGTCGGGCCGATGTGGCTGCGACTCGGGGTCCGGGGGCGGGAGCTCCTTGTTCTTGACTCTTATACCGAACACAAAGGCACCGATGAGGACGGCGACCACGATCAGACCGCCGAGTATCTGGGCGAGTCCGGACTGCCAGACGCCGGCCGCAGTCTCCGCGGTACCGAGGATGTGGGCGTTCATGGAGGCATCCCCTCTCTCTGAGCCTGTCCAGGATGGCCAGAGGCGACCCGAGAGGCGCCGGTCTCGACGCCAACATCCCTGACTTCCGTTGTCGGGTGCGAGACGGATGCAGGCGGCTGAGTGGAGGTCGGAAGATCGCGCACCAAAAATTCATTGGATGGCTTCGCCACTGGCACCCCGAACAGGCAACGGGGTTGATGGCTCTCCCGTTGTGACTCTTTACCGCACCAATCGAAAGACCGGTGAATTGCGAAATCTGCAATTATGTAAAGTCACAGCAGTACGCCAGGAAGATAACCGTTCGTTGCTCTTCGGAGAGCGTCCAGACTTCGGCCCTTCCATCAATTCTGTTCGACGCCTGCGCGCATGGATCCGATTCGACGGACACACTGCGAACTCGCGAAGGGCGGATTTCCGATACGCCCCGTGCGAGGTTCCGTCATTGAGCCTCTTTCATCCTCTACTGGCGGATGAAACGGGCTGGTCGACGGGTCTGGCGATGAGGCAGGGCCCCTCGTCGTCGGCGTAGTGGTCCACTCATCAAACCGGCGCCCGGAAGAGCCCGCTGCAGTCAATTTTGTGCGCACAGAGAACACTGGTACGGCGCTACCAGACGAGCATCGTTCGTGCGAACCCGTAACTTCAGCGTGAAAGGGGCCTGCCTGTGACCGACGGCCCCGCGCACCGCATCGAGGGAGTGAACCATGGGTTCTCAGTTGAAGACGTTCGGGTTCGGCATGCCGTGGGAGTCGTTGTACGGGTACAGCCAGGCCACCCAGGTCGGTGAAACGGTCTATGTGTCGGGGCAGCTGTCTCATGACCGTCACGGCGACTTCGTGGGCGCCGGTGACTTCGAACTGCAGGTCCGCACCACGCTGGAGAACCTGGACCTGGTGCTGAGGCAGTTCGGGGCCGAGCGTGGCCAGATAGTGGAGACCACGGTTCTGGTGAGGAACCTGCGTGAGAACTTCGACACGACAGCACGCCTCCACGCGGAGTACTTCGGGGAGCACCGGCCCGCCAGCACGGTCATGGGCGTTTCCGACTTGGCGCTGCCGGACCAGCTCGTGGAGATCGGCGCGCTCGTGCGTCTCGATGTGAAGGCATAGGGGAGGAGGCCGGCCAGATTCCTTCGGCCTCTTTCTTCTTGGATAGTTGCAGGTCAGCAGCGTATGGACAGCTTGGACGATGGTGCCGATGCGGCGGGTGGAGCATCTGGCTCGCCGGAGAGTCATCACACCGGCGATCGGAGGGGCCCTGTTGACGGTGACTGCCTGGGGGTTGGCCATGGGGGGGCCATCCCCGCGAGAGCGGGCGCGGACCAATGCGGTCATGGGGGCGTTCCAGCCGAAGCGACGACCTGCAGGGCCGCAAGCGCCGCGAAGGATCATCCCCGCAGGAGCGGGAAACAGGCTCCGGCCAGGACGTCCACACCGTCCCCACAGGCGCGGCGAGCAGCGGCCCGGCGGGAAGGCGCCAACATCACCTCCCCGCTGCACCACGAGCCTTGTACAGCCCGCGCGCGATCGGACTGGTCAAACGGGCCCTGGACCCCTCAGCTCCGGCAGCTCCCTGAGTGCTGAGGGCGCCGGCCTTCTGATTCCGGCCCCAAGGCCCCTTGGCGAAGCCTTCTCTCCGGCCGCGTCACCCTGCCCTTCATGCTCGGCGCCAGTGAGGACCAGTACCGGCATGTCCACCCTCTGGCGCCCCCACCCTCGGCCTGGCCGACCAGCTCGGCATTCCGGCCGTGCTTACGAACGCTGTGCGATACGCCGACCCGGGCCGGCATCGACTCGCGGAGGGCTGCGTCATCGACCCGGTCGCCGACCCTGGACTGGGAGCCCCGCACTTCCCGGAGCCGACGGCGTCGGCTCCGATCCAGGCGAGGGCGGCGCGATGCGGCTAGTCAAGCAGCACTGTGAGGCCGGGATGGTCGCCCGTGGTCTCGACACCGACCCGCGGTCGGTCGAGCCGCCGCTCCGTGACCACGGTCACCGGCGGCCAGCCCGGTGTGGCCAGTTTGCTGCGGGTCGATGCCCTGGCGCCGGCGGCGTTCCGGAACTCTCCTCCCTGCGACCGGCCCGTCGCGACCGTCACCCTGCTCGCCACCCAGGAGGCCGCCCGCCCCACGGTCACCAACCGCGTCACCGATGTCGTCCCACTCTGACACCTCCAGTGAGCTTCGGCTGACCGTCACCGATCACCGGGCCCGCCGACCTGACGATCGAAGGGCCCGCAACGGTCAGTTCAGCGAACGTAGTTGGTCCAGTTCGCTGCTGATCGCATCCCGCAGTACGTCATGCTGCGGACCGAGCCTGAACTGCTCGCCGCTCCACCGTTCACGCGGATAGAGCCACACCGGCTTGCCCACCATGTCGGCCGGCTCCCACGCGTACCGCGGCCAGACATGGGCATGCAGGAAAGGGTCCGTGTTCCCCAGGATCTCCAGGTTGACCCGGTGGAAAGCCGGGTCCAGCCGCCGACAGGCACGCTCGACCGCTTCACCGAGCTGATCCATGTCGGACAGGAACGACAACCGCTTCGTCCTCGGCAGGCCCGACAGCCGCTCCACTTCCGGCTCGTCCACGAGCAGAACCGAGTAACCCGGCAGGAACTGAACATCCCCGATCGCTGCGAACCCTGACGTCAGCCGTCGCATAACGGTCGGGTTCTCCCCCCGTAGCGCAGTCCCGATCCGGTCCATCCGCCAGTCGTCGGTCATGGCCAGAACCTACATTCTGTTGATCAGGGGCCACACTTCGATCCCGCTCCTCCTCACACAGTTCAAAGACCAAGCAGGCGAGGCGAGGAGCAGCCCCGGGTCGTTTTCACGACTCTGACACGACTTTCGTGAAACCACTCCGACCGGGCTCGTGCCCGCCTCTGGACGAGCCGCCGACCTGCCGATTCACCAGGGACGTCGGCCACGGACACCGAGGATCGGTTCGACTTCACGGAAGTTGGGCCATAGCCATTCTTCAAAGATCCCCATCTGCCCGCAGCTGGTCCGCGTCGAGTGTGCGGCGGGTTTCCCGCAGGGTCTCCCCCAGCGCCAGGAAGCGTCCGGGCTCCTTCGGCTGCTGCCCGGGCCAGGACTGCGTCCCGCAACTCGGCGCCGAGGAATCCCACCTTCGGCCCGCGTGCAAGCGGGTTCAGGTGAATGGGTCTTCTATGGCAAGGCGCCGTACCGTGGACAGCGTCGATCGGAGGCTGTCCAGGTCGGTCGAGCCCAGGGCGAGGCGAATCGCCTGCGGTGTGTGAGCCGAGGTGGTGAACGGCTCCGCCGTGGAGACCGAGATGCGGTGACGCGCCAGGGTGGCCGTCAGGCGGTCGGCGCGTGCGTCGTCGGGCAGCGGCACCCAGGTGAAGTAGGACGAGGGATGGCCGACCAGCGGTAGCCCTGCCAGTTCTTGCACAGCGATGGCCTGGCGGGCCTTGGCGTCCTCTCGCTTCTGTGCCTCCAACTGGTCCGCCGTGCCGTCATCGAGCCAGTGGCAAGCGATCGCGGTGGTCAGGGCCGGGGTGTTCCAGGTGGTCGCTCGGATCGCGCGTTCGAGTTGCGGCACCGTCGTCGGCGGGGCGAGGACGAAACCGACCCGCAGGCCCGTGGCGATGCTCTTGGACAGCCCTGAGACGTAGACGGTGATGTCCGGTGCGGTCGCCACCAGCGGCGGCGGGGGGTTCTCGACCAGGTAGGCGTACGAGGCGTCTTCGATGATGAGCACGCCGTGCCGGCGGGCGGTCTTGATCAGGCGGAGGCGGTCGGTTTCCGTCATGACCCAGCCCAGGGGATTGTGCAGGGTCGGCATGGTGTAGACCGCGCGCACCGGTCGGGTGGCGCACAGTTTCTCCAGGGCGTCGAGGTTCGGCCCGTCGGCGGTGGTGGGGATGGGCTCCAGGTCGAGGCGGAAGGCTTGGGCAAGCACCTTGAAGCCGGGATAGGTGAGCGCGTCGACCGCGACGACGTCACCTGCGTTGAGCGTGGCCATGACCGTAATGGCCAGGCCGTGCTGCGCACCGTTGACCACAAGGACTCGGTCCGGGTCAGCCGTGATTCCCCGGCGCCCCAGGTGCCGTCCGATCGAGGCCCTGTCCTGGGGTCGGCCCGAGTGCGGCTGATAGTGCAGCAACGAGTCGAGATCACCGGAGGCGGCGACTTCCCGTAGGGCCTGGCGCAGGAGGCCGGCTTGGCCGGGCAGCGACGGATAGTTGAAGTTGAGGTCGACTCCGTCCGTGGCCACGAGCTGCCGGTCGATGCCTTGGCCGGGTGGAACCGCGAGGTCGCGCACGAACGTGCCGCGGCCCTGCTCGCGGCTGACCAGGCCCATGGCCTCCAGTTCGGCGTACACCCGCGTCGCGGTCACCAGCGCGACGCCCTCACGGGCGGCCAGCGCACGGTGGGTCGGCAACCTCGCGCCGGCCGTGAGTCGCCCCGTGCGGATGTCGGAGGCGAATGCGTCGACCAGAGCTTTGTAGCGTGGGACTGCCATGGACCGAAGTGTACCCATGACAATTCTTTGACTGTCCTGCTCGCGGATCCGTACCGTCGCGGTCATTCCACACCCCGCCCGGAGGGACAGCCGCCATGCACATCGCCATCCTCACCTTCGAGGGGTACAACGAGCTCGACTCCCTCATCGCGCTCGGAGTGCTCAACCGCATCAAGACGGACGACTGGCGCGTCACCATCGCCACCCCCAGCCCCAAGGTGACGTCCATGAACGGCGTGACCATCGAGCAGATGTCGACGTTGGAGGAGGCGTGCACCGCCGACGCCGTCATCATCGGCAGCGGCATCGCCACCCGTGAGGTCGTCGAAGATCCGGCGATCATGAGTGTCCTGCGCGGCCTGGACCCCTCGCGCCAGCTCATCGCGGCACAGTGCTCCGGCGCACTCGTACTGGCCAGGCTCGGACTGCTCAACGACATCCCCGCCTGCACCGACCTGACCACCAAGCCCTGGGTCCTCGCCGCCGGCATCGAAGTGCTCAACCAGCCCTTCTACGCCGAGGACAACATCGCCACCGCCGGCGGCTGCCTGGCTTCGCAGTACCTCGCCGCCTGGATCATCACCCGGCTGAAGGGCAAGGACGCCGCCCAGGATGCCTTGCACTATGTCGCCCCGGTCGGCGAGAAGGAGGAGTACATCGAGCGCGCCTGGCGCAACATCACCCCCTACCTGCCCGCCCCTACGCCCACGCTTGTCTGAGCCTTCACCCCGGGCCTCCAGCCCCTCGGCGGCTCTCTGACAGGGACCCCTCGGGGCAGGAGGCATCCCCACTCACGCGGATTCGGGTCGGGATTCTGACGGTTCGACAGCGCGGAGACCGCCAGCAGCGATGCCGGCCGGTCAGAACCCACGCTGGAAGAGGCCCCCACGACCGGCCCCTCTCATCGGCGTCGGATGCTGCGGAAGTGCCTCCCACGCGCGCGCCCGACCGCCGCCACGAGCTCCAGCGTCGGGTCCAGGGGCTGATCCCCCTCGTCACGGCACAGTTCTGAGGGCGCCACCTCGAACGGCCGCCGCGCCGCCGGCCCCCCGCCCTCGAAGCCCCGCCACCCACGCGACTGCTCGCCCCCAAAGCGCTCCGCCGGCCCGGTCGCCACATCCGCCCGCACCATCACATCAAGCTTGCCCACTCCCGAACCCCTACCGCCCCGCCCCTCCCCCGCACGTACGAGCTGCCGCATCCGTCTCCCCCCACAACGCCTCAGATTTCAACACCCCACCCGTACCGGAAGAACGCCCGAAACGGAGTCATCTGCAACACGCCTTAACCTCGGGCTTTCACGAGCAGGCTTGTGCAGGTCTTGATCAGATAAGCGGAGAGTGCTGCTGAGCTGCAACGATGGGACTTGCCAAGGGTTCTGTCCGCTGCGAGGAAGGAAGCACTCTCCGGGTGAACGAGCGCATCGGGCCGTACCCGGCTGTCCGAGCCTTTGTCGGTGGCGCCGCGGGGTCTCGTAGGCGCCCGCAAAATGGCTGGTCACAGGTGCGGTCTGTGCAGGACCCTGAGCGTATGCCTCGACGTCTCATGTTCGTTCAGTTGAAGACTGGTCACAACACCGACCGCGGACCATCGTGGATCGGGTGGGTGGACTTCTCGAAGACCTGGAGTACTGCGTACTTTCACGGGAGGACACTGCGCCGGGCCGGGGGGATGTTCGATGCGAACTTCTACGACGTGCAGACCAACGAGGAGTTCTGGGTCTCCGGGCCGAAGCGGGACCGCACCGACACCCGCTACGGCCCCTCCAACCCTGAAATCGAGCCGGAAGCCGTCGAGACCTATCACGCCTTCCTGGAGGGCGCGCCTCTGCCTGGCCGGGAAAACGGGTGACCTCGCGCCCTTGCGAGCGGGCTTTTCCATGTCTTGATCAGATCAATGGAGAGTACTTCTGACCTGCAACGACGGGACTTTCGAGGGTCCTGTCAGCTGCAAGGAAGGAAGCACTCTCCAGGTGAAGAAGCGTCTCGGGTTGTATCCGCCTGTCCGCGCCCGGCGGTGGGGGTGAGGTGGTCTCGCAGGCCGGTGGGGTACTACTGCTGGAGACCGTCCGCAAGTCCGGGTTGGACACGGCGATGTCGGCGGCCATGACGGCGTGGCGTAAGTCGCGGACGTTGCACGACCCGGGCAAGGTCCTGCTGGACCTCGCGCTGGCGGTGGCACTCGGTGGGGGCTCCCTGTCGGATGCGGCGGTGCTGCGGGCCGAACCACAGGTGTTCGGGACGGTGGCCTCCGACTCCACCGTCTCCAGGCTGGTCGAGACCCTGGCTGCGGCTGGCTCACGCGCGCTGACCGCGATCCGCCACGTCAGGGCCGAAGCCCGTGAGCGGGTATGGAAGCTGGCCGCCACCGCCGCCCCCGACGCCGGTGGCCAGGTCATCGAGCTCCGCGATGGCGCCTTGGTGGCCGAACTGGCCGGGGAGCCCCTCAGGGCCGGCCGGCCGGGATGCGGCTGATCGTACGCAAAGAACGTGCCTACCCCGGTGCACAGTTGAGGCTCACCGACGCCGACGGCGTGCGTCTGACCTGCTTCGCCACCGACACCATCGGCACCGCGATCGCGGCCTTGGAACTGCGGCGCCGTCAGCGCGCCCGCGCCGAGGACAGGATCCGCGCGGCCCGCGACACCGCCCTGCGCAAGCTCCCCCTGCACCGCACCACCCAGAACCAGGTCTGGCTGGAGATCGTCCAGCTTGCTCTTGACCTGCTGGCATGGATGCCGATGCTCGCCCTGACCGGCACAGCCCGTCGCTGGGAGCCCAAGCGGCTGCGGCTGCGGCTGTTCGCCGCCGCCCACCTGGTCACCACCGGCCGCCGACGCATCCTCCGCCTGGCCCGCCACTGGCCCTGGACCGACGTGATCATCACGGCCTTCGGCCGGCTTTGCGTCTCGCGTTTGAACAAATCGACGAGCGCGTTGGCCGTGCTGGAGTCGATCGCTCTCATGGACTGGCGGGCGCCGACTCCGCAGCAGGCGTCGGCGCCCGCCCGGCTGGTGTGCGGGCACCGTGGTGACGTGTGCCCTCACCGCCAGGCCGTTCGCCGACTTCGTCACCGGCACCGGCACCGGCTGGTTGTTGCGGGTCATGACGTCGATGACGCAGGAGGACAGCTGTGAAACCGAAGTGCCTCGACGGGCATCGGTCAGGTACCGTGCGGGCCATGTCGAGTCCTGAGTCAGACACGGTGGGGGCTTTCGGTCACGCCGTCAGCCCCCTGAACCACTGAGTTCGTAGTCCTGCCGTCTCGCCGCGTTCTGCGGCCGGACGAGTGTGCCCCTGGGCGCTGACCGCGGTGACGAGATGACCTTCTCGTACTTCTCCTCACCTCGGAGCCACTCGATGCCTGTCCCGCTGTATCTGCTCGCCGTGGCGGTCTTCGCCATGGGTACCTCGGAATTCATGCTCGCCGGCCTCTTGCCGGACATCGCCTCGGACCTCGACGTGACCGTCGGGACAGCAGGCATGCTCACCTCGGCATTCGCGATCGGAATGATCGTCGGTGCCCCCCTCATGGCCGGGCTTGCCCGCAACTGGCCCGGACGGTCCAGTCTTCTTGGGTTCGTCCTCGTGTTCCTGGCAGCCCACGTCGTGGGCGCTGTCACCTTCAGCTTCACGGTCCTGGTCATGACCCGGGTGGTGGCTGCACTCGCGTACGCGGGGTTTCTCGCCGTAGCGCTGACGACCGCCACCATGCTGGTCCCGCCCGACAAGAAGGGACGCGCGCTCGCCGTGCTGCTGTCGGGCACCACGGTGGCCACGGTCGCCGGTGTCCCGGGCGGATCGGTGCTCGGGACTCTGCTCGGCTGGCGGGCCGCTTTCTGGGCCATCGCTGCACTCTGCCTGCCCGCAGCCGTCAGCATCGTCAAAGGGATCCCGGCGTGCCGTGTGCAGGAGGTTGCTGCTGACGGGCCGGGCTTGCGATCGGAACTCGCGCAGCTCAAGAGGCCGCGATTGCTCCTGATCATGCTGCTGGGCGCCATGGTGAACGCGGCAACTTTCGCCGGCTTCACCTTCCTCGCGCCCGTCGTGACCGACACCGCAGGGCTGGGCGAGCTGTGGATCTCCGTCGCCCTGGTGCTCTTCGGCGCCGGTTCCTTCGCTGGGATCACCGTCGCCGGCCGGCTCTCCGACCAGCACCCCGGCCCGGTCATCGCGGTCGGCGGGCCGCTGCTGCTCATCGGCTGGCCGGCCCTGGCCGTGCTGGCCGACAAGCCGGTTGCACTGCTCGCCCTCGTGTTTGTCCAGGGCGCGCTGTCGTTCGCGCTGGGGAGCACGCTGATCACGCGGGTCCTCTACGAGGCGGCAGAAGCGCCCACCATGGCCGGTTCCTACGCGACCGCCGCGCTCAACGTCGGCGCCGCCGTCGGCCCGCTCATCGCCGCGACGACCCTCAGCACGGCAGCCGGGAACCTCGGGCCGCTCTGGGCAAGCGGACTCCTCGTCCTCGTCTCGCTACTCGTCGCGTTCCCCCTGCTCGGTGTGATCGCAGCCGGGCACAGCAGCGAGCTACTTCAGTGACGCACGCGAGTGCCCCCTGACCATCGAGGGACGACGAAGGCTCGTCGAGCGCTGCCGCACCCGACCGATCGCCCACATCGGCGCCGAGGCTGGCCTCTCCCTCGCTTGTCGGTCCAAGTGGAAGAACCGATACGACACGTACGGCGCGACGGGGCCGATGGACCGCCCGAGCGTCCCGCACTCCTCACCGAACCGGACCCCGCCCGAGATCGTCGAACGCATCGATCAACTACGTTGGGACAACAAGTAGTTCGCCCGCAGGCTCGCGTTCGAACTCGCGGGCCAGGTGTGCAGACAAGTGAACGCACCGTGGGCCGTTGGCCGGCGCGTCTGGGTTTCAACCACCGCCAGTTCCTCGACCCCGACGGGTCCGCCAACCGGCGCAAGGCGGGACGGACCATGTGGCCCGCTACCTCGGCCACATGGTCCACCTGGACATCAAGAAGGCCGGACGCATCCCCAACGGCGGCGGGCGGCGGCCCACGGACGCGACTCCGAGCAGGCCAAGACTGCCCAGCGCGCGAAGAATGCCGGCGCCAAGGGCGGGTGCGTCTGCCTACACTCCGCCGTGGGCGGGTTCACCCGCCTGGCATGTACCGGGCCCCTGCCCGACGAGAAGGCCGCTTTTACTGTGGCGTTCCGGAAACCGTGCCTGGGCGTTCTTCGCCCCCTCCCACGGCATCCACACGGTCGTTCGCGTGATGACCGACAACGGGGCCAAACGCAACCGATCTTCTCGGCCGGCTCTACGTGTTCACTGGATTCCCGCGACCGCCGCGCAACGCAGCTGCGGACGGCTGCTCGGGCACCGTCCGCACCGTCCCGTCGACGCCTTCGCCCACCCAACGGCCATGCGCGAACTCGGCCACCCGATTGCCGAGTTGTTGCATCAGCCGGACGGCACCGTGGACCTCGGGAGCGCCGATCGGGACCGGCAGGCGCTCCAGCGCATCCTGATGGGCGGGTGAGACGGCGTCCGCGCTCGTCGTGTCGTTGGCACCTCAGGAGGCGGCGGTACGAAGGGGGCGCGTTCACCGCAGTGCTCGCGCGACCTCCGCGTCATTCGCCGCACCTTCGGCATGTTCGTGGTCCCAGGCGGTCATGCATCCCTTCTCCTTGCCTTCATCAAAACGGGCCAGAGACCGAAGGTGATCCTGCGCTGGAAGGACGGCGACACATCCGGCGTCGGCGGAAAATCCGGCTGAAGGCCGCCCTCCTCCCGGCCGGACGCGGTCGCCCGGGACAAGGCGTACTCGTCCCGCGGAAACACCAGGACCACCTGGCGATCACGCCTCGACATGCCCCTGGGTGACGCGCTGGGGTGCCGGACACCAAGGGCGGGCAGGAGTTTGAGTCAACGGTCAGCCAGCCGTGGACGCGGGGCCTCACCCGTGGATTCCGCGTCGGTGTCGTCGGTGCCGACCGGGCCGCTGGGAAGCATCCGGTCCAGCCACTTCGGCAGCCACCAGTTGGTCCGGCCGAGGAGTGTCATGGTCGCCGGTACCAGCACCATGCGTACGACCGTAGCGTCGATGAAGATCGCGGTGGCCAGGCCGAGCCCGAACATTTTGGCGGAGGGGTCGTCCGCGACGGCGAAGGAGAGGAAGACCGCCACCATGATGAGGGCTGCCGAGGTGATGATCCGGGCGGTGCGCGAGACGCCCTCGACGATCGCCGTGCCGTTGTCGCCGGTGCGCAGGTACTCCTCGCGTACGCGGGAGAGGAGGAACACCTCGTAGTCCATCGACAGGCCGAACAGGATGGCGAAGAGGAACATCGGGATGAACGACACGATCGGAACCGTCGCTTCCAGCCCGATGAGTGCGGCTCCCCAGCCCCACTGGAAGACCGCGACCATGATGCCGTAGGCCGCGCCGATGCTCAGCAGATTCAGCAGTACCGCCTTGAGCGGTACCAGTACCGAGCGGAAGATCAGCATCAGCAGCAGGAACGACATCGCCAGCACGGCGGCGACGAACGCCGGCAGGCGTTGGCTGGTGCGTCGGCCCACGTCGGACAGGCTCGCGGCGGCGCCGCCGACGTGGGCCCTGGCCGGGCCGTGCCCGATCGCCGTGGGCAGCACGTCGGTGCGCAGCCGGGCGATGGTGTCGGCCGTGGCCTTGTCCTGAGGGCCGGTGGTCGGGAAGACCACGAGGGTCGCGATGCCGGTGCCCCGATCGATGTGCGTCGGCGCGACGGATGCGATGCCCGGATCCGCCGCGACCGTTGCGACGAGTCGGTCCAGCACTCCCGAGACACCGGCGGGGTCCACGGCGATGACGAGGGGACCGTTGGTGCCCGGGCCGAACCCCTCGGCGACGAGGTCGTACGCGCGGCGCTCGGTACGGCTCTGAGGCAGTGAGCCGTCGTCGGGCAGGCCGACGCGCAGGCCGAGCACGGGCAGCGTCGCGGTCAGCAGCAGCACCGCCGCGCCGACCGCGTACACCACCGGGTGCCGGCAGACGTGCCCGATCCAGCGACGCCACCCGGCAGCGTGGGCGGCGCCCGCCGCCGGGTTCCGCCGCCGTGCGAGTCGGCCCAGGTTCCTGTTCTGCAGAGCCCGGCCGATCCGGCCGGCCCGGGCCAGGCGCGGGCCCGCCGCGCCGAGGAAGGCCGGCAGCAGTGTCACCGACGCGAGCACCATCGTCAGGACGACGATCGAGACGGCGACCCCGCCCACCGTCATGAACGGCACGTTCGCGACCGCCAGGCCGAGGATCGACACGACGACGGTGCCGCCGGCGAAGACCACCGGCCGTCCCGCCGTGGCCACCGCTCGTCCGGCCGCATCCTGCGGATCGAGCCCGCACGCGAGGTACTCCCGGTGCCTGGCTAGCACGAACAGCGCGTAGTCGATGCCCACTCCGAGCCCGACCATGCTGCCCAGCACCGGTGCGAAGGTGGGGACATCTGTCACCCCCGCCAGTACCGTCATCGTGGCGACTCCGACGGTCAGCCCGAAGACCGCCATGCCGATCGGCAGCGCGGCGGCGACGAGCGAACCGAACGCCAGGAACAGGATCGTGGCCGCGGCGAGGAGGCCGATCAGCTCGCTCGTGCCGCCGTCGGGGTCGGAGAAGGCGTAGAAGAGGTTCCCGCCCATCTCGATGCGCAGCGGCAGCTCGGCGCGCAGCCGGTCGCCGAGATCGACGAGGGCGTGGAGGTCTTCGGCCGACAGCCGGCTCTGGTCGGGGTACTGCACCCGGACGACCGCGATCCGTCCGTCGGCCGAGACGAGGCCGCCGCGCACGGCGGCGTCCCCGCCCGCGTCGAGCGCCCCCGCCGGGTCGCTCGTGCCGAGCACGTGCGGCAGCCGCTTCACCTCGGTCTGCAGCCGCGTGAGAGCGGTGCGCGCGCCGTCGTCGGCGGAGAAGGTCGCACCGCCGTCGAGGGGGGTGCCGACCACTTGGGCGGTCATCCCCTCCTGGCCGGTGCCGGCCCGCTCGATCAGTTCCGCGGCCCGCTGGGAGTCCAGTCCCGGAGCGGTCATCGAGTCCGCGGTCCGCCCGCCGAAGGCGACGGCGGCGAGGACGGCGAGCATGGCGGCGACCAGCCATGTCGCGATCACCCGCCAGGGATGGCGGGCGGCGCTTGCGCCAAGGCGCAACAGGGCTTTCGAGAGCATCGGGTCCTCCAACCACCTCGTCGGCCGTCCTTGTACGGCCGCCGATGCCGAGGTTCCTCGCCGCGGGGCTCTGCGGCATCGGCTCGCGGGCCGCGGATCCTTCGGCCCCGGGGCCGAGTGACACCCCGTACTTTCGGCCGATGCGCGGCACGGCGCGGCCCCTAAGCTGAGAAACGTGCTGCGAGACGACCTGCGAACCCTGTGGACCGAACCCCGGCCGCCCGACGCGCCCGCCCGGGTGTGGCGGGACTGGGCGCTGCTCGCCGTGAGCCTGGGCGCTGTGACGCTGGAGGCCACCCTGCGCGAG
Organism: Streptomyces sp. R44; assembly: GCF_041053105.1. NCBI lineage: Bacteria > Bacillati > Actinomycetota > Actinomycetes > Kitasatosporales > Streptomycetaceae > Streptomyces > Streptomyces sp. R44. The sequence goes on from NZ_CP163444.1 coordinate 93,189, forward strand.
AACGTCGTGTGGCGGCCGGTGGCGGTGTTGTTCGCCGTATGGCTGTGCCTGCTGCCCCTGTGGCGCCGGACCCAGCCACTGGCCATGGTCACGCTGGGGTTCGGCTCGGTGATCCTGCTCCAGCTGGCCTCGCTGGTCGCCGCACCGGGCGAGCACGTCGGCCTGGACACCAGCATGGTCGTGCTCGTGCTGGTGTACGCGCTGCCCCGGTGGGGATCGGGACGGGAGATCGTGCTGGGCAGCGCGGTGATCCTCACGACCTTCGCGCTGGGTGTCGTCGCAGACGAAACCCCGGCCGCCGAACAGGTCGGGGGCTTCGTCTTCCTGTCGCTGCCCGGCTTGATCGGGGCCTCCGTACGGTTCTGGGGGACCGCTCGCGAGCGGCAGTTGGAGCAGGTACGCTCCCGCGAGCGCGAGCAGCTCGCCCGGGAACTGCACGACACGGTGGCCCACCACGTTTCGGCCATGGTGATCAGCGCCCAGGCGGGCCGAGTGCTCGCGGGCACCGACCCGTCCGCCGCCGTCGAGGCGCTGGAGGGGGTCGAGGAGGAAGGGGCGCGCACACTGGAGGAGATGCGAGCCATGGTCGCCGCGCTGCGCGACCGCGGGGCCGGCGCCGAGCTGGCGCCCCCTGCCGGTGTCGCGGATCTGGAGCGCCTGGTGCGCACCCCGGGTGGTCGCCTCAGGGTCGACCTGGGTCTCGACGGCGAACTGGACACGCTGCCACCGGCCGTTGACGCGGCCGTCTACCGCATTGTGCAGGAGTCGGTGACCAACGCCATGCGCCATGCGGTCAACGCGACCGAGGTCGTCGTCCGGGTCACCGCGGAACGGGACACGGTACGGGTGAGCGTGCGCGACAACGGCCAGCGCACCGGCCGAGGCCGTGCCGGATACGGACTCACCGGACTGCGCGAGCGCGCGACGCTGCTCGGCGGCACACTACAAGCCGGCCCCGGCGCCGACCAGGGCTGGCATGTCGAAGCCGAACTGCCGAGAGGGAGGACCGAGAGCGGTGCCCATCCGCGTCCTCGTCGCTGACGACCAGACGATCATCCGCACCGGGTTGCGGATCATGCTGAACGCCCAGCCCGGCATCGAGGTGGTCGGCGAGGCCGCCGACGGGCGGGAAGCGGTACGTCTGGCCCGCGAACTACGCCCCGACGTCTGCCTGTTCGACATCCGCATGCCCGTACTCGACGGGCTCGAGGCCACCCGGCTGCTCGCCGGCCCGGGCGTCCCCGACCCGCTGGCCGTGGTCGTCATCACCACGTTCGACCTCGACGAGTACGTCTACGGCTCACTGCGTGCCGGCGCCCGCGGATTCCTCCTCAAGGACACGGGACCGGACCTTCTGGCCCAGGCCGTCCGGTCGGCGTCCGACGGTGAGGCGCTCATCGCGCCCAGCGTCACCGTCCGTCTGCTCCAGGCATTCTCAGACCTGCCCGCCGGCCGGCCCGTCGCCCAGCCGGTCTCCCCCGTCACCACCCGCGAGGAGCAGGTGCTCCTCGCCGTCGCTCGCGGGCTGACCAACACCGAGATCGCCGATGCACTGCACATCAGCCTCAGCACGGTGAAGACGCATCTGGCCAGCCTGATGGCCAAACTCGGCGCCCGCAACCGGGTTGAGATCGCGATGTGGGCCTACGAAACGCGCCGTATCCTCCCCGGAACCTGATCCGGGTGCCGGGCCCTGTCCGGTGAGTGCGGTTATCACGACTCGATACGAGCCCTAGTGCGGCGGCAGACAACGTTTGCCTGGTAGCGAGAGCTTGCTTTGTCGGCTGGTGGGAGAGTGCGGGCATGGAGATTGCCAACCGCACGCTGACGATGGATGTGATCGCGGCACTGACGTACTGGCCCGGCGTCATCTGGGGCGGTCAGAAGAACCCTCCGGACCCGGTGGATCTCACTGTGCTGCCTTCCTTCTTCAACGAGGTGCTGCAGGACCTTCCCTGGTGGAATCGCGACTGGCAGATCAGCCACGTCGAACCCGGTCTTCCTCTGGAGATCGACAGTGATCATCACGGTCACCCTTCGACGTTCACGGAGGTGGCAGTGCCGGGCGTGGTCGGTTCCGGCAGTGGTGAAAGCCTGCCTTTCATCGCGAAGGTCGGATTTGCTGGTGACCAACTGATCCGGTTTCAAGCCAAGATCGGCGACGTGGTCCTCGGTCCTGCTGTCGCCCCGGCTGGGCGGCCGGAGCCGCATCCGTTCGCAAGGATGCTCACCGGGTTGATGGACCTGCGCGGGATTCCGGTCCGGGCGATGGCGAGGGAAACCGCACGATCGATGTCCACCATCCACATGCTTCGCAACGGAAGCCACAACCCACACCCCCTTCTCACCCAGGAGATCGCCAAAGTTCTGGGCATGTCCGAAGCAGACGTCAGAGTCATCGCTGGACTCGATGTCGGCAGTAAGCGGTAGCTGACAGGCGGAGTCACGACGCGGCGTTGGCGCTGAGTCGGGACGCTGCCCTGTTGATCACGGCGTGGAGGCACTGGGGTGGAGGTTACGCAGGTATCGGCAGACTTCCAGGAACCTCGTGCGGTGCTTCCTCGGCTTGATGTGGCCGTACAGCTGGTCCTTGCCCAGGTCGTAGGCGGCGAACAGGTGATGGACCCGTTTGTGCGGGTGTAGGTCGCGTGCCGGCGGGGCCGACGTTCACGGTCGGGGTCCTTGTATTTGTCGCCCGTTCGGCCCTCTGGCGGCCGGAATGAGGATGGAGGTTGAGGGGCCCGAACTCGTCCAGGCAGAACACGACCCCCGGGTTCCCTGGCTCGGGGACGACCTCGCCGTCGGCCATCGCGTAGAGGTGCTCGACTCGGGCCTTCCTGACCGCGTAGTCGGGGTCGAGTGAGGTCTTCCAAGTCTTCACGCGTTGAAAGCAAACGCCCTCCTCGCGGAGCAGGATGCGCAGGCCCTCGTGGCTGATGTCGTCGACAGCCTGGCCTCGTTCACGTCTAACAGCAGCGTTTGACCACGGGTTTCGGCAGCGGTTGGTCATCAGCCGACTCCTGGATGCTCACGAGAGGGGCGGCAGTGCCGTGTCGCTGAGGTGAACGGACGAAGGTGCGATGATCTCTTCGTGGTGACAGATGTCGAGTGGGCTCGGATACGGAGGGACCTGCGCTTCGGGCAGGTCTTCGAGGGCACCGTGGTGAAGGTTCCCCGGCCCGGAGTGATCGGGATCTTCGTGGACATAGGCCTGAGCGTCGGAGGCTTCGTCGACGTCATGCTGCTGCCGGACGAGGGCAAGGATTGGCCAGTGGAAGGCACGGTTGCCGATTTCGAGATCTGGTGGGCAGACAGCCGCCAACAGATCCGGCTGAAGCCGTCTGACTCGCGGTATCTGCGGACCGACTTCACAGACTTCGTCGAACGCTTCCGTCCCAGTTGGCCGGCCGATGTCGGCCAGCCCCTTGGTGACCCAGGGCCTGTCACCCCTGGCGAGTTGCGGGCTCTGCTGCGCTCCGATGGGCCGCCGGCTACTTCCCCTGAGGCTGGAGTGCACCCGGCTTGCGGATCAGGGCTTCGAGGTAGTGGTCCAGATCCAGGCGGCAGCCACCCTTTGCGATAAGCCGCTCGTGCCGGGCCACTTCCACGTTCCGGTCGTAGACCACCAGGTGGTAGGCGTGCAGTACCACTCGGACCCGCTTGCCGATCAGCCGGACCGGCACCGAGTAGCGGTTCGTGCGGACCGTGATCTGGCTGTAGCGGTCGACCCTCGGAGTGAACAGTCGGCCCGTCTCGAAAGGCTCCTCCGGCAACGGCATCAGCAGCGGCCGCTCGATCAGGCCGACCCGCAACAACACCGAATCCTCGGCGATCACCGCGCGCACGGCAGCTCCGCCGTGATGGTGGTGGGACCGCCAATGGGGCTGCTGACGTGGAAGGCTCCGTCGAGGGAGCCGACCCGCTTGGCCAGCCCGGTCAGCCCCGTGCCGGCGGCGGCGTCGGCACCGCCCAGCCCGTCGTCGGTGACGCGCACTCGCAGTACCTCGCCCACCTGGCTGACCATCACCTCTGCACGCATCGCGTTGGCATGCTTCGTTGCATTGGTCAGCGCCTCAGAGATCACGAAGTACGCGACCGACTCCACCTTGGGCGCCACCCGCTCCTCCAGATCGACCCGCAGCCGCACCGGCAGGGGCGTGCGGGCAGCCAGCCCGGACAACGCCGCGTCCAGACCCCGGTCTTCGAGCACGGCCGGGTGCAGCCCCCGCACCAGGTCGTTGAGTTCGGCGATCGCCTCCTTCGCCTCCACGTGCGCTCTCGCGATCACCTCGCGGGCATCACTCGGCAGGTCCGGGCGGGTGGCAATGGCCAGACCCAGGTTGACCGCGAGAGACACCAACCGCTGCTGGGTACCGTCGTGCAGGTCGCGCTCGATCCGGCGGCGCTCCGCGTCGACCGCCTCGATCAAGTCGGTCCGGCTCACGGCCAGCTGATCGACCCGCTCCTGGAGCCGCTGCGCCCGGCTCGGCCCGAGCAGGCCCAACGCCAGCCACGCCTCGGCCCGGGCTACTGCCCGCGCGGTCCAGGCCAGGGCGCGCAGGAGGAGGAGTCCAGCCGCTGCGTAAGCCGGCAGCTGGGTCAGGTAGCCGAACCAGTCCTGGCGGATTCCGGTTGGCAGCGCCCAAGACCAGGCGTAGGCGGTGACGCCCGCCATGCACGCCGCTGCCACCGCGAGCACCAGCAGCTCCAGCAGCGCGAGCAGCGGGCCCAACAGGAGGTGGTAGCCGATCTTGCGCCAAGGCCGTGTCGCGGCGAGCCACCGGGCGGTCGAGGCCCACGTCCATTGTTCCGGCGCGGTGGGGGTGAGCCGGGGGACGTCCACACCGATGAGCACCCGGTAGCGCGCCCGCTGAACGGCCGTCAGCACCGGGGTGCCGAGCAGGACCAGAGCGGCCGACACGGAAACCGTAAGGAGCCAGTTCCCCGTCCTGGCGGTAGTTGTCGCCGCCCAGGCCCACACGGGCACCAGCGCCAGGTGCGGCAGCACACCAGCGGCCAGAAAGCCGGTGTCCCGCTGCGCCCGGAGGACCGTGCGTCTCAGTCCAGCTGGAGTCGTCATGGCACGACGCTAGGGCACCGCAGGAGGACGGTGCCATGAAGCCTGTACCCGATCCCATGGTGAACCTAGTACCAGCTGTAGATCTTGATCTTGGCCTGTGGGCGGACAGCATCTCGGGTCGGTAGGTCGGCTTGTGCTGGCCGCCGGCAGGTAGACCGGGCCCGGTGGAACCGGCATTATGCCCCGGTGAGCCGCGTCTGTCGACGATCGCGTATTTCCCCATCGGCAGCGTCAGCTTCCCCGCCCAGACGTTCGAGCCACAGGCATCTGGCTGTGGTCACTTCTGGTGAACGCCGGGCGAGAAGGTTTTCGGCGGGTCAGTCCCAGTCGGACGTCGGCTGGTCGACCCGGCCGCCCTTGTGCGGTGTGGGGATGTAGTCGCGAGCACCGCCGGGCAGCGTGGCGACACACGCCAATGAGCAGGCGCTGACCAGCAGGGGCAATACCTCAGTGGCCACGCGCAGTGAGATCCACACCTGATGGAGTCCACTCTGTCCGATCGGGCGGTCGCAGACACTGCAGCTGTGCATGGCGGTGGTGCCCCAGCGTCGGGGATCCAGGTGTCCCAGATCGAGGTCCACGACGGAGTCCGGGGAAGGCCGTAGCCGTGGGAACGGCGGTCGCATCTTGTAGTTGCCAAACAACGCGCGCGTGCTCACTGTGCTGCGGATCAGCTTCCGGCATCGGGTGATCTCGTAGGGGAACCAGTGCAGCCGGTAGGAGGTGTAGGGGGTGAACTCCTCCAGGCTGGTCATTGCCCCGATCTCGGGCGGGATCCGGACCAGGTTGCTGCCATAGAGGACGAGGTGCTTGACCGCCGTCAGCCTGGCGATGCTCGGCGGCAGGGTGATGATGGCTGCGGGCTCGCCGACGACGCCCCCGAGGATCTGCTGGCCACCGTGCGACGGGCCGCCGAGACCATCGGCATCATCCAGGTCGTGGGCCACGGCGTCCCTCCCGAGGTGATCGCCGAGTTCAACGACGGCTTCGGCCGCATCCTCGACCTGCCCCGCGAGCAGAAGGAGCAGCTGACCAGCCCCACCGGACACCCCTTCCGCGGCTGGCGGCAATGGCCCGACGACTTCGGACGCCTGGAACTCGAACGGTTCAGCATCGCCCAGTACGACGACACGGAGGCTGCCCTGGCTGCCGGGCTCTCCCCGGAGCACGCCACCCTCTACGAGCACGCCAACGTCTGGCCGCCGCAGGAGCCCGGCGTGCGTGCCGCTGCGCGCCGCTACCACGATGCCTTCCTGGACGTCGCGCGCCGTGTCGTCGGTCTCTACGCACGCGTGCTGGACGTACCCGCGCAGACGGTCCCGCTCGGCGACGACGCGTACACCACGTTGATCGTGAACAACTACCCCACCTGGCCGCACGGCGCGGACAGCGCGGACACGTCCGACGAGGAGAAACTCCTCCTCCTGGAGCACGCCGACAGTTCCGTGGTCACCGTGCTGCATCAGGAGGGCGACTACGCCGGCCTGCAGGGCCAGCGTCCGGACGGCACCTGGATCCCCGTGCCGATCCGCCCCGGCGCCCTCCAGATCTTCACCGGTACCCTGCTGGCCAACTGGACCGACGGCCGGCTGCGGCCCGGACGGCACCGCGTGGTGGCAGGCGGCGCGGTGACGCGCCGCTCCTCCGGGCTGTTCGCGCACCCGAGCCTGGATACGGTCGTGGAACCGCTGGCGGCCTTCGCCGACCCGGACGGCTCCGACTTCGAACCCGTGTCGGTGTGGGAGAGCGCCAACGGTCACGTCGAGGAGTACCTGCGGGTCTTCGGCCGCCCCGAGCAGGTCGCGGCATGGCGGGAGAACCGCCCGTTCGTCGCCGAAGTCACCGCCTGAACCAGTCGAAGGAGAACCGAGCATGACCACACTCCCCACCGCGCGAGACGTCCGGACCACCCCCGAAGGCCTCCGGTGGGAACCCAGTGAGCGCTGGGTCCGCGGCCGCAAGGGCGATGTCACCGTCGTCGACAGCCGACATCCCGTCCTCGTCTGGGAACCGGGGGTCCCCGTCCCGGCGTACGCCTTCCCGCGCAAGGAGGTCCGTGAGGACCTGCTGCGCCCGGCGAAGAACCCACCGGCCGGTGCCCACACCGGGTCGCAGATCTTCTACGACCTTCATGTCGACGGCGAGCTGCTGGAGAACGCCGCCTGGACCTTCCCCTCCGCAGACCTGAGCGACCACATCGCCTTCGAGTGGTTCCTGCGCACCGGCAAGGGTCTCGACCACTGGTACGAGGAAGAGGAAGAGATCTTCATCCACCCCCGCGACCCGCACAAACGCGTCGACGCCATCCGCAGCAGCCGCCACGTCCAGGTGGCGATCGACGGCACGGTCGTCGCGGACAGCCACCGTCCGGTCCTGCTGTTCGAGACCGGCCTGCCCACCCGGTACTACATCCCGCGCGAGGACGTCCGTCTGGACCTGCTCGAAGCCACGGACCGCAGCACCGGCTGCCCGTACAAGGGGACGGCCGAGTACTGGTCGTGGCGTGGCGAGGCCGACGTACCGCCCAACGTCGTCTGGAGCTACCCGGACCCGTTGCCCGCGGTGGGTCCGATCAAGGGACTCCTCGCCTTCTACAACGAGGAGGTGGACATCACCGTCGACGGCGAACGCCTGGAACGCCCCGTCACCCACTTCACCAGGACGCCCGCAAAGCCCCCGCACGACTGACGAGCATCGCTGCCGTATCCGTCTCGACGGATACGGCAGTCCACGGCGGCCTGGAGCAACGGGTGGCGGCGCCGTCACGCGGTGCGCGGACGTGGGCTCAGGGCTGCGCGGAGTGCCGGGATCAGTACGCGGCGGGTCTCGGAAGGGGTGAGGGTGGCGGGGGTGGGGAGAGGGTTGAGGTAGCGGGTGTAGATGAGACCGCCGAGGATGGTCACCACGGCCGTGGCGCGGGCGGTCGCATCCCGGCCGCCGAGAAATTCAACAAGCCGGGCCAGCAACTCGTGTTCCAGGTACTCGCGGATCACCTCCGCGGCCTCGTCGCCCTGCGCGGTGAGCCGGCGGAAGTCGGCGTCCTCCCACAGATCCGTCACCGCGTCGATCAGACGGCCGGGGAGCGTCGCCGGGTCACCGCCCAGGACGTCCTCCACCGCGAGCGCGTTGGCGCACTGGAACTGCATCACATCCGCGAACAGGCCCTTCTTCGAGCCGAAGTGATACGAGATCAGCGCCGGGTCGACTCCGGCGACCCCGGCCACCGCACGCAAGGTGGTGCGCCGGTAGCCGCGTTCCAGGAACAGCGCACGGGCCGCCGAGACGATCGACTCGCGGGTCGGCGGGTTGCCTCGGGGACGGCCTCGGGTGCGGGCGGGGGCAGGGGCTGCGTTATTCATCAGCGTTGAGCCTGCGTTTCGTGATCGGCACAGTCAAGGGCGTTCCGACAATCACCCGAACGGATGGCTCAACATCATGCGTATCGCAGTCTTCGGCGCCAACGGACCGACCGGCCGCCACCTCACCGACCAAGCCCTCGCCGCCGGCCATGAGGTCGTGGCCGTGACCCGCCGGCCCGGCTCCCTCTCCGCGCGTCCCGGTCTCACGGTGGCCGTCGCCGACGCCACCGACCCCGCTGCCGTCCACGCCGCGCTCGACGGGACCGACGCCGTCCTGTCCGCGCTGGGTGCGCGCTTCAGCAAGGAGACCATCACCACGTACTCGGCGAGCGCCACCGCCATCACCGAGGGCATGGCCCGCCATGGCATCAAGCGACTGCTCGTGGTCAGCTCCAGCATCGCCGATCCGAACTGGCGCCCCACCGGCGCGCACTTCTTCAACCACGTGCTCGACCCGCTGGTGAACCGACGTCTGGGCCGCACCCTCCACGAGGACATGCGTCGCATGGAGGACGAGATCCGCGCCACGGACCTCGACTGGACCCTCGTACGGCCCTCGGGCCTCTTCGAGCACCCCGTCGTCACGGACTACCGCACGACCGAGACAAGCGCCGACGGTGTCTTCACCGCTCGCGTGGACCTCGCCGCGAGCATGCTCCGCGAGCTGGAGGAGCGGCGGTACGTCCGAACGGCCATGGGCGTCATCACCACGGCCGTGAAGCCGAACATCGCCAAGCTGATCTGGAACGAGGGCGTGAAGAAGAAGTGAGCCGGGCGACCATCGAACTCACGCCTGGCATAAAGGGGTTCCTCACCCGCCCCCACACCGCCACCCTGACCACGCTCCGCCCCGACGGCACCCCGCACGTCGCCCCCGTGCGCTTCTCCTTCGACGCGGCCTCCGGCCTGGCCCGCGTGACCACCCGGGCGGGAGCCCGCAAGGCCCGCAACGTGGCAGCCGCCGGCCCGGGGGCCCGCGTCGCGCTCTGCCAGGTGGACGGCTTGCGCTGGGCCACCCTCGAAGGCCGGGCCACCGTCACCGACGACCCCGTACGCCTGGCCGAGGCGATCCGCCGTTACACCGCCCGCTACCGGGCGGCCCCGCCCGCCCCACCGGACCTGGCCGTCATCGAGATCGCCGTCGACCGTGTCCTGAGCCTCAACCTATGACTCGCGGTGTGAGTCCCCGGTACGAATCCCCCGTTGAATTTCCCGATTTCCCGAATCACCGAATCACCGAATCACCGAAGTTGACTTCCTCGAATCACCGAAAGTGAAGTGACACCGCCATGCCCACCATCCCCGTCCTCGACTCCACGCTCCACTACCGCGAGTCCGGCGACCCCGACGGACTGCCGTTCGTCTTTCTCCACGGCAATCCCACCTCCTCCCACTTGTGGCGCAACGTCCTGCCGGGCGTGGCCGCGCCCGGTCGCCGCCTTCTCGCCCCCGACCTCATCGGCATGGGCGACTCCGGGAAGCCCGACCTCGCCTACTCCTTCGACGACCACGCCCGATACCTCGATGCCTGGTTCGACGCTCTCGGGCTCGACGAGGCCGTCCTCGTCGGCCACGACTGGGGCGGCGCCCTCGCCTTCGACCGCGCCGCCCGCCTCCCGGGCCGCGTCCGTGGCCTCGCCTTCACCGAGACGATCATCAAGCCGCTCGTCGGTGACGAGTTCCCGGCAGCCGGGCGGGAGCTGTTCACCCTCCTGCGCACCCCCGGGGTCGGCGAGGAGATGATCCTGGAGAAGTCGCTGTTCATCGAGGGGCTCCCGGGCACGCTCGCCACCCCGCTCGACCCCGTCGACCTGGAGGTCTACCGCCGCCCGTTCCCGACCCCGCAGAGCCGCCGTCCGATACTGGCGTGGACGCGCATGATGCCGCTGGACGACGAGCCCGCCGATGTCGTGGCACGCGTCGAGCGCTACGACGCCTGGCTGGCCGCCAGCCTGGAAACCCCCAAGCTGCTAGCCGCGTTCGAGCCCGGACCGGGCGCGATGACCGACCAGGGGGCGGTGGCCTGGTGCGAGGAGAACATCGCCGGCCTGGAGATCTCCCGCCACGGGGTCGCCGGCCACCACTCCCCGGAGGACCGCCCCGAGGAACTGGCCGCGGCGATCAACGACTGGGCCGACCGCCACGGGCTGACGCGCCGGTAGGCCTCCTCGCCGAGTGCCGGTCACGAGGCCGACCCGACGCTGAGGCGTCACTCCACGTGCACAGTCCACACATCCTGAGCCAGAAATCGACATGCGGGCAGCAGTCGTCCCGCACTATGCGTGCGGCACCTGGCGGGGCGCTGATGCGCACGTCCGGCGTCGGGTTGTCGGGGAGTGGTCGTGGCCGGACGCCCGCCGACACCCTGTGTGAGTCTGGTGCCGAGGGGCGAGGCACTGCCCGGCCCGGGTCAGCCCAACGGCTCTGCCGTGAGCGCCGTGCCGGTCCGGGTGCGCAGGTGCATGGCCGTACGGCCCGTACGGCGGGTCGCCACCAGCCCCGCACCACGCAGCGCGCCGAGGTGCTGGGAGACGGCACTGGCGGTGACACCCAGGCGGGCGGCGAGGTCGGGGGTGCTCAGCGGTTCGCCGAGCTCGGCGAGCAGGGCGGCGCGGGTGCGGCCGAGGACGGCGGTGAGGCCGGCCGGCGTCGCGCGGGGCTTCTCCCAAAGCAGCCCGACGCCGGACGCCGGGTAGCGGATGGAGGCGGCGGTACGCGGGGAGTAGTCGACGATCACGTCCGGCCAGCCGAAGACGGACGGCATCAGGATCAGCCCGTGCCCGTCCGCCTCGACCGTCCACACCGCACCCGAACGGCGGCGCCCGTGCACCACCAACTCGCCCTCCCTCCACACCACATCGCCGTGCAACTGAGCGAAGAGCCCCTCCACCCCGCCGTCCACCAGCGCCACCGCGCGGCGGCCCAGGTCCGCCTCCAGCACGGCCCGCATGCGCCCCCAGTGCGGGGCCACCAGCCGGGCATGGCAGCGCGTCAGCGCATCGGCGACCCGTTCCAGCAGCACCGCCGGCCCCGGCAGCTTCCCGGCCCGGGCGGCACCGAGCGCGGCGACGCACTCGGCCGCGACGTACGCCGGGTCCATCACCCGCAAGCCCGCCAACTCGGCCTCGAACGCCGGCAGGCGCTCCTGTGGCACCGGGAAGAGGAACGACGGCAGGCAGCCTTCGAGCAGCGCCCGAAGCAACGGCAACTCCGGCTCCTGCGCGAGCACCGGCTGCACCTCGCGCACCCACGGCCGGTGCACCTCGTGCCCGCCGACCCCGAGCGCCGCCCGCACCCCCAGCACCGTCTCGGCCAGCGGCGACAGAGCGAGCCGTACCCGCGCCACCTCGGCCGCCGAGAGCCGGATCTCCACCGCCATGCCCATCCCTGCCCTCTGACCGTTCAGCTGTGGCTGAACGATAGCCGGGCCGGACCAGCAGCCCGCAGGCTGTCCGCCATGGAATTTCTCACCTCGTACGACGGCACCACGCTCGCCTTCCGCACGCTCGGCGACGGTCCGCCGCTGCTCTGCCTCCCCGGCGGCCCCGGCCGCGCCGCCGAATACCTCGGCGACCTTGGTGGACTGTCCGCCACGCGGACCCTGATCCTGCCCGACACACGCGGCACCGGCGGCTCGGCGATGCCCGCCGATCTGGCCACCTGCCGAGTCGACCGCCTGGTCGCCGACGTCGAGGCATTGCGCCACCACCTCGGCCTGGACAGGGTGGACCTGCTCGGCCACTCCGCGGGCGGCAGCCTGGCCATGCTCTACGCCGCCGCCCACGCCGACCGGCTCACCAGTCTCACCCTGGTCACCCCGTCATTCGCCGCGGTCGGACTGCCCTCCGACACCGGCGCGGAGGAGGTGATCGCCGCCCGCGCGGCCGAGCCCTGGCACGCACAGGCCGTGGCGGCGTACGGGCACATGAAGACCGCGCACACCTTCGCCGCGGCCGAGCCGTACCGATTCGCCTTCGAGCCGCTGATGTACGGCCGCTGGGACAACGCCGCCCGCGCCCACGCCGCCGCCGACCCCGTCCAGCGCGCGCTTCCCGTCAGCGAGCACTACTACAAGGACTACACACCCGACTCGGAGGAACTCCGGCGCCGCCTGGACGCCCTGCCCTGCCCGGTACTGCTCCTCGCGGGCGAGATGGACCTGTGGCCCACCGCCAAGTCCGCCGCCGATGCCGCATCACTCTTCCCCGACGTGACACTCGCCGTCCAGCCGGCCGCCGGTCACTACCCGTGGCTGGACGATCCAGACGTGTTCACGACGACGGTGGAAGGCTTCCTCTCCGGGGTCAGCTGACAGCTCCTTCCAGCGGCTGTCCGGTAACTGCTCTCCGAGGGACTCCGAGTCATGGCGGACCGTCAGCTGCCACGGAGGTCAAAGGCGGCTCGTCCGCACGGGGGAGCGTGATCGTGCGCGCGGATGACGCCCTGATGTCGAGGTTCGGCAACGGTGGAGTTGTGACGATCAAGGATTCTGTGGGCGATGCAGTGCCTCCGGCCCAGAGCTGGGCGCTCCGCGTCCGTCTGGGCACGTGGCCCGGGTTCGCCGTTGCGGCATGGGGGTTCCTGTTCGCGGTACCCAGTTTCGTCTGGGCGTTGGGCGGCACCTTCGGTGTGCAGTCGACGGTGGCTCCGTCGCTGGTGAAGCTTGCTCATGACCGGGTGCCCTGGTTCCTGGCAGTGTTGTGGGTGACCGGCTTTCTGAAGCTCTTCGGAGCGTTGATTGGTATCGGTCTGACGCGCCGTCGCGGCAAGTGGACGGGTCGACTCCTGGTGTTCTGCGGCTTCGGCGCGGCAGTCCTGCTCGTCTGGCACGGTTGTCAGTTCGTGGTGCACGGAGTGCTGGTCGAGGCCGGGGCGCGCGCTGTCGCGCCTGATCTCGCCGGGTTGACCCGCTGGTACCTCTACCTGTGGGGGCCGTGGTTCATTGCCGGCGGCCTGGCCTTTGCCGCGGCGGCCACGCACTATGTCCGCCGGCACGACGGCCGGCGTGAGGCGCGTCTTTACGGCTCCGTGGGGGCGCTGGGCGCGTTGCTCCTGTCTATGGCCTCGGTCGTCACCGGGATTGGCTGACGGTCACCACGGAGTTGCACAACCTCGCCCTGGCCGTACAGGCCAGAGGACCGCACGACAATCCGCAATGCCCAAAGCAACGCACAGATCGTTTACGGGACATCCCTCAGGGCTGCGTGGAGGCCATCGCGTGGAAGTACCGCACCTGCTCGCCCTGGCGGGACCTGCCCGACGAGCTCGGCTCGTTCCAGACCGCTCACAAACGGCTGATCAGGTGGGCCGTGGACGACACCTGGGAACGCGTCCTCGCCGCTGTCCTGGCAGCGGCCGAGGGCACTGACGACATCGGCTGGACCGTGTCGGTGGACTCCACCGTCTGCCGGGCCCACCAGCACGCCGCCGGAGCCAGGAAAAAGGGGCTTCAGGCCGGGCCGAACCTGACGGCCATGCCCTCGGACGTTCGCGAGGCGGCCTGAGTACGAAGGTCCACCTCGCCGGCCACGGACATGCACGGCCGTTGGCCCTGCGTGTCACCGCCGGTCAGGCAGCCGACGCGCCGGTCTTCGAGACCGTCATGGCCGGCATCCGTGTCCCGCGAGGCGGACCGGGAAGACCGCAGACCCGGCCCGATGCCGTCCTGGCGGACCGCGCGTACTCATCCCGCGCGATCCGAAATCACCTCCGCCGATGCGGCATCCGCATTGTCATCCCCCAACCGTCCGACCAGATCGGCCACCGACTGCGGCGAGGTCGCGCCGGAGGCCGACGGCCCGCCTTCGACGCCGAGACGTACAAGCAGCGCAACGCGGTCGAACGATGCATCAACCGGCTCAAACAGTGGCGCGGCCCGGCCATGCGCACCGACAAGCTCGCTATCGCCTACCAGGCCGCACTCCACCTCGCCGCGATCCTCATCTGGGCCCGCAGGTGACCCACGTGAGAAACCCTAGGACTGATCGTCGATGTCGAGGGCGTGTTCTTTGAGGAATGCGCCCGCGTGGGCCGCTGCTTCCTCTGCGGTCGCATACGGTGCCCCATCGGCGGCCGTGCCGGATGCTCCATCAGCGCCCCGCCCAGTCCAGCCCCAACCACCGGACGGCGACTGCACCAGCTCAGCAGTCCCTCCGAACAGCGCAAGCGTGCTTTTGCCCACTGTTGCGGGTGTCGGGCGACTGACGGCCTCGGGCCATTTCTTACGGGCACCCTGCCGGGTGATGCCCCAGACGGCTCCCAACTGCTCATAACTCGCGCCGTAGGAGCCGGCGGTCGCTGCCGCCCGCTCCGTGAGCCGCTTGACCTCGCCGTCCATCATCTTCCACGCGGCCAGGACGGACAGTGCCACGTCGACGGGACTCGCGTCCCACATACGGTCGGCGGACAACCCGGTCTCCCGGGAGCGGATGGCCGAGGCCAGGGGGTTCAAGGCGTCGTACAGGGCCTTGTCGAGCTCTGCCTGCTCTTCTGGGGTGATCTCAGAGGCCGTCATGCGACAACTATAGTTTGCGGGGTCTCCCATGTAAACCAAAGTTTCCAGACTGCATCGGTTGTCACCACATCAGAGAGACACGCCCTGGGTCTCGGAGCAGGTGGAGTGCGAAGCCTGTGCGGCCGGGGAGCTGCCTGGCGTCGACTGCGGCGATCCAGGTGGGGAGTGTGACGCCGAGGCGGTTGGTGAGCATCTCGCCGAAGTCGCGGACGTGCCCGGCGGCCTTTCTCCAGTTCGGGGCAGCGGGCCAGGACCCCCTTCAGGTCGGCCCGGTCTTCCTCGTTCAAGGCCGTGGGGTTGCGGGTGAGCCAGCTGGTCACCTGCCGCACCGTCGGAGGCCGCGGCGCCGCGCCGGCCGGATCCCAGCGGAGGGCGGCGATGCGGGACGGACCATCTAGGACTCGTCCGGGCGCTCACGTTCGGAGCCAGAGGACGAGGGCGGCTGCGGTCCCTCAGTCGATCGCACCCGCCGCGTAGGCCGCTGCCTGGCCCTGCTGGAGCAGACGCTCCAAGGATCCGTCCGCCGACCACAGCCGGTGATATCCATAGACGGTCTTTCACGGCCCGAACCGTTCAGGCAGGTCACACCACTGCACACAGGTCCGCACCCGGTGCAGAATCCCGTCGATCGCCTGCCGGTGATCCCGCCACCTGCCACAACGCCCGTTGCTGGCCGGCAGGAACGGCCGCGGCTGTTCCCACTCGGCATCCGTCAGATCACCCGCCCCGAAGGCAAGTCACATGACTGAGCTGGACAGATCCAAAAAGTGCGCTTGACTGCGCGGATGAACATCAACCCGACAGAAGTGAGTGCGTCTGCAGCTGTGCAGGTCAGGCGCTTCCGCAACGATGATTCGGTGGAGCAGCTGACCCTCCTGCTCCACCGCGCCTACGCTGACCACGCCGCTGCCGGGCGGGTCTTCTTCGCCTCCTACCAAAGTCCGCAGGACACTCAGCACCGCTTGAGCAAAGGCGAGTGCTGGATCGCGATGGAAGGGAACGCACTGGTCGGCACCGTCACCGTGTCAGCTCCACACACCACTCCGGCTGGATACCCTGCGCCGGCAGGAGGCGGCTCGTTCTGGCAACTGGCTGTCGAGCCATCGCAGAGAGGCACTGGCCTCGGACAGCGGCTGCTGGCTCTGGCGGAGTCACGTATCGCTGCTCTCGGATCGACGCAGGTCGCCATCGATACCTCCTCACAGGCAACAGACCTCGTCAACTGGTACCGCCGGCGTGGCTACGCGCCGATCGGCACGTGGCGGTGGGACGTCACCAATTACGACAGCATCGTCCTCATGAAGAACCTGCCGATGTCGACTCCTTCGTGATCGGCCGGACAGAACTTGGTAGGTGACCGGCGCATTGTCGGCGAGGAGTTCGCTGTGGAGGTGGGTGACGCTGGTGCATCCCTCGGCGAAGCGTCGTTCCAGGTAGGGCTTGTAGGGGTCCAGCCGCTGGGTCGGGGGCGATTTTCGCGGACGATGTCCTGTCGGCGTGCGGCGTTCGCGTACCGGAGCACGGTGTTGAGACCCCCGGCCCAAGTGCCGTGCGATCGCCCAGCGGGAGTGGCCTGAGTCAAACCGCTCTTGGACCAGCGCATGTGCTGCCTTCTTCCGCTCGGCTCGCCGGCTGGCAGGCTCTGAGTCGTCCTGCGGTCGTCCGCAAGCCCCTTGAGCGGCCTCCGGCAGCATCGGCCCGGTCGCGGCGGTGATCTCCACACCGGGGTACCGGTTGTGCCAGGCAGCCAGTGGCCCGGCTTCGCGCGTCGAGCACGTGATGGTCTTCGGCGCTGGTCAAGACGGTGGCGTACGTCTGACCGCGGCGGATCGCGAAGTCGTCCACGCCCAGCACGCGCGGTGTGTTGAACCGTGGATCAGGCAATGCCATGACCCTTCGTAACAAGGTCATCCGTCCCGCGCCGAAGCCCAGCCGGGCGCCGGCCCGCCCAGCCAGCCCGATCCCCACTTGCTCTAGAGCATGGTCGAGCCGGCATGTTGCGGAGCGGCAGGCTGCCGGGTTCCGGCGAGGTGGCGCTCAGCGACGTTGGCAACGCTGAAGAGTAAGTCGACCGCTTGGAACCGTTGCCGAGCGGGATCCGCTCGTCGAGGGCGAGGGGGCCCGATCTTGAGTCACCTTTCGCGGTGGACTTCCTCGCGTACCCGCTCCGATCGGTCAACGGCGCACCCGATAGCACACGTGAAGCACCCGGTTGCCCTGAATCACCACGTCAGGATCCTCCAGCAGGTGCTGTGCGTGGACCGACCCGAAGTAGCGCTTGCCGGACCCGAACACCACAGGCACGACGTCCATGCGCACCTCGTCGACCAGGCCCGCCGCAAGCACCTGGCCACCGACGTCGCCGGCGGCGACCTCGACCACGCGGTCACCCGCAAGTTCCTGCGCCTTGGCCACGGCTGCCTCGACGCCGGCTACGAAGTAGAACGGCGCCTCGGGGTCCCAGCCCTCGGGCATCGGCCGGTGCGACACGACGACCACATGGTCGATCCCGCCCGGAGGCTTCCCGTCCCAGCCGTCCGTCAGGTCGAAGACATGGCGGCCGGCGATCGTGACACCGATCTGGTCCCAGTACGGCCGGGTGTAGTCGTAGGACGTCTGCGACACCTTCAGCACGCCGCTCTCGTCCAACGGGACATCACCGCCGGTCAACCACTCGAACAGTGGTCCGGGCTGGTCGTTCTCGTCCGCGATGAAGCCGTCCACCGACACCGAGCCGTACATGACCACCTTGCCCACAGGGTTCTCCTCTGCTTTGGCGTGCCCCAATTTGGCGTGTCGTGAGCTGTTGCTCTTGTGAGCAAGCAGTCGGTCCGCCTGCACCACGGTGCCAGGCGCCAGGCGCCGTACGCCGTGGGAAGTCACGGTCGTGCCGCCGCGGTTCTGGCGCGGCGGCACGTTGCGAACCGCAGGGCTTCTCCAGGGTCAGTGGCTTGTCTCCGCGGTGTTCACCATGGCCAGGCGCCGGTTGTACTGGATCACGTCGTACTTCTGGTCACCGGTGACCACAATCTCCCGGCGCGTGGGTGTGGCAGGGAAGAAGTCGTCTGCGACCACCGATGTGCGAGCGGCCACGTACGCCTGCCCTTGGGGGAACGAGTACATGCTGAACCGCGTCTGTTCGGATGCAGGCAGTCCCTGGGGGTACTCGTCGGCGCGAGGGTAGGCCGTGGTGTAGAGGGCGACCGACTTCAGCCCGCTCGCGGGACGAACGATCCGCGCGTTCGGGGCGAGGCGGGTGTTCGCGCCCGCCGGGTTGTGGATCCATCCCTTCCGCCCGCCGAACCAGATGGCCGTCCAGTCGCCCCGCACATCGGCGACCACGAATTCCTGCCCCCACACGACGGTGGATCCCCAGTCGTCGATGCGGTTGGTTCCCGCCGACCCGTCCGGTCGCAGGGCGAGGTCGGAGACGAGCGGGGCGTCGCCGCGGGGCTCCGTGCGGACGTAGAGCAGGTTCGAAGGCTGTGTCTGGGTCCGGCACGTCGAGGCGCACACCGTCACCGACTGCGTGTTCTTGCCGTACGTCGGGGCGATCGTGACCGCCTGTCCGATGGCGATGTTCCCGGTCGAATGCGCTCCCCCGGCCTTAAGCGCCCGGCGCTGATCGGCGCCGAGGAGAGCCATGAACTTCTCCCAGTCCCAGTAGGGGCCGGGGTCCCAGTGTGCGTCCGGCGCGCGGGACGGCCTCGGCGGGAGGACGTTGTCGTGCCCGATGATGTGCTGGCGGTCCAGTGGGACGCCGAAGCGCCGTGCCAGGTAGCCCACCAGCGCGGCAGTCGCCTTGTACTGGGCCGGAGTGAACCAGGTGGGTCCCTGGGCGGCGTATCCCTCCAGCTCGATACCGATGCCGTGGAGGTTGACCCAGTAGTTGCCGGCGTGGAAGGCGATGTCCTTGGTGGCGACCATCTGCGTCGCCTCAGTGCCGTCGGCCTTCAACACGTAATGCGGGGAGACCCCGCTGACGGGGTCCTCGAACCAGCTGACTCCCCCGTCATAGGACCCTTCGAGGTCATGGATGACGATAAAGTCGACGTCCATGCCGTTCGAGTTCCGGGCGGACACCTGGTAGTTCGAGGCAGCAGCGGGGACGAACCGGCAGTTCAGCTCGCTGGGGCACTCCGGCACTGCCGCCGCGGCCTGCGTCCGCAGCCCCAGAGACGCGAGCTGCGACCTCGCCGGACGAACGGACGGCGTCTTCGGCAACGCCACACTCTGGCCGTCCTTGCGCACCTTCTGCCTGCCGCCACGGATCACTTCGAACACCCCATCGGCGAACCGTCCGGCCGCGGCGGTGTCGGGGGCCTGGCTGTAGTGCGCCACAGCCCCGTACCAGCTGCCTGGGTCCCGCGGCATCACGCGGGTGATCCGCCGTTGATACGAGGCGAGCAGCGCGGCACCGCCTCGAAGGTTCTGCAGTTCGTCCCGCTTGAGAGCCTGGGGCGCGACGCCGATCATCGCGGCGGCAGCTTGCAACGTGTGTTCGGACGGGTCGTCGGTGCCCGTGGTGTCCACCGGCCCTTCGCCCGGGCGATGGGCGTACGCTCCCCCGGACGTCGTGTCCGTCAGCTGCATCGGACCGTAACCGCCCTTGGTGCTGGGGCGGCCGTCATTGGCCTCCCACCACGAGGACTCGTAGCTGACGCCGAGAAGTACTTCCTTCGGCACACCGAATTCCGCCGCCGCTTGCTCGGCCGCCCGCTCGAAGCCGCCGGGTGTCGCGTCGGAGGGCCGGGCATTCCCAGCAGTGGCACATCCCCAGATGAGGGCCACCGCCACTCCCGCAGCGCCGAAAACCCGGTGCCGCCTGTGTCTTCTGGTCACACCCTGTCCATTTCGCTCTGGCGGTCGTCGTTTGGTCAACGCCGATGGCGCGGCCGCCACCATCCTTTGGACCGAAGCCTCCCGGCCCCGCCGACACGCCCAACACACGCACGCCCGTCACCACACCAGAGCAGTGAACCCGCGCTCGGGGACCACGGTGCCGCCGACGATCGGCACGGCGTCCCTCGCGAAGCGCGTACGGGCCCGGACCCGCGCGCATGTCACGTCCTCCACGTACAAGTGGCCGACGGCGATCTGCTGCACACGCCGGTCGTCCACTTCGTAGCCGAGGGGACGGTGGCCCACCGCTGCGACGTGCACGGCAAGCGGCAGCCCCACATAGCCCCCGCATAGCTCTGACCTGGGACAACAACACGCGTGGCGGATCCCACTACGATTCCAGTGCTTGAATGGAGCGTCGTCTTTGACCGAGCGAGGAGAAGCGCTGTGCCCCTGGTGTCCGTCGTCATGCCCGTGTACAACTCGGCGGCGACGCTCGGCGCAGCCGTTCGGTCGGTGCTCTCGCAGACCCACAGCGACGTGGAGCTGCTGGTGACCGACGACAAGTCTTCCGACGGCTCCATGGACCTGCTGACGGAGTTCGCCCGGCAGGACGAGCGCGTCAAGCCTGTGTCGGCACCGGAACAGGGCGGTGCCGGGCGGGCCCGCAATCTCGCGATCGAGCGGGCCCGGGGGGATTACGTCGCGTTTCTCGACAGCGACGACCTGTGGCTTCCGGAGAAGACCGCGCGGCAGATCGAGTTCGCTGCTGCCGCTGATGCGCCCTTGACCTTCACCTCCTATTACAAGATGGACGCCGACTACGAAGGCGAGAGCACCGACTTCGTCCCGAACGGGCGGGTGGTCCGCGCGCGGGAGCACGTGGACTACCGGGCGATGCTGGTACGGGACTACATCGGCGCGCTGACCGCCATGTACGACCGCAGAGTCCTCGGCACACGGCTGATGCCGGAGATGCGAAAGCGGCAGGACTACGCGCTGTGGCTGTCGATCATGCGGGACGGTGCTGACGCCCGGGGCCTGGCCGAGCCGCTCGCGGTGTACCGGGCACACCAGGCGGGATCGCTTTCTTCCAACAAGATGTCGCTGATCCCGTACAACTGGGAGTTGTACCGCGAGCACGAGGGGCTGTCGGTCCCCCGGGCAACGAGGGCGCTGGCCGGCGCTGTGTGGCAGTCGCTGCGCAACTCGCGGATCTAGGCCGTGTTTCAGGCAGCGCGGGTGGCCAGCCACTTGGTGAGGTCGCCCGCGATCCTGTACTGGTCGAATGCGTGGCAAGCCTCGCACGACCCGCCGGCGGGGGTGGCCCACAGCCACTGATGGATTGCGGCGACGTGGACGGCACCCTCGAACCGGACAGCAAGCTTGTCAAAGCGGGTGCCCACAGCCCTGTGCTGCTTGAGCCGGCTGATCCACCGCTCGCCGCATGACGTCGGAAGCGAGGAGACCCACGGCGCACACCCGCGTCGATTCCGCCGGCGGGGTGCTGTGTGCCGGTCCCACGAAGCTGCTGCGGATGTCCGTCGTACGGCGGCCGATGCCTCGGCCGGTCGGCGGCCGGCTTCACAGGCGGGGCCGGGCAGACGGGGGAAGCCGAGGTGCTGGGAGCGTAAGCGGGATCCCAAGTGAGCCCGTGCGCTGTGCCCCATGCGCGTGACTCGTCCCTCATGCCATGGGAGGGGACCCGGGGCAGGGGTCATGTTGAGGGTGCGACCCCGACACCCTGACGAAGGAGGCGGCTCACCGTGGCCGACCACACGCAAGGAAGCGAAGAAGCAGCGGCGCCTGCTCGCACCGCCGTCTACATCAACAGGCGATCGGTCCTGCGGATCGACATCCCCATGGCGCACACCATGACACCGCACAACAACGGGTGGCGCATCACCTTCGACGCTGCGGGAAGGCTCCGTGTCGTCATGAACGAAGGGCACAACGACTTCATCGACGTCAAGGTAAACGACTTCCTGCTGTCCAGTGGGGAGGACTTCTTCCTCTCGCTGCTGGCGGCCACCCCCGTCAGTCCCGCCGCTCACCAGGCCATGGCGGGAGAGGCACGCTGATGACCACCCCCGTCACTCCCGTCAAGGACGTCCTCGACTCCCTCGCGCACACGCTTCAGGCAGTCGCCAGACCGCGACCGGGCGGCACACTCGTCGATGCCACGATCGAACCACTACCCGGCCAGGTCGAGATCGCGGAGATCGTGAAGGGCGCCGTCGACATGACGTTCATCACGAAGGACGTCAGGTTCTCGGGCTTCAAGCCCGAATCGGCCCTCACCCCGACTGAACTGGGCAACGCGATCACAGGCGGGCAGCCCCTGGGCGGCGTGACCGCGCCAGCCGGAGTCAACGGCCTGCTCGGCCAGCTCACCGGCTCCATCCCGATGCTCAGTAAGACGCAGGTGCCGGTTCAGATGGAGGTGGTGTGGAGCGTCCAGGACGAGAACGGCAACCAGCTCGCCGACGACCAGTGGGACATCAGCAAGGGAGCCCCCGCAGACGCCAGCAGCACGCCCCAGGTCAAGGGCACCGACATCGCCATCGCCTTCAGGCCGGAGGTGGCCGAACTCACCACGACAAATCCGGTGCCGGCTCCGGTCCGTCGCCAGCTCGTCGCCACCGTCACGCTCAAGGCCCTTGGGAAGAGCTCCGACCCCGTGGCGCTGCCGGCCGTCCCCGTGCTGATCCCCACGCTCCTCATCCCGAAGCTGATCGCGGCATTCAGGCACGGGGAGTTCCAGCCCAAGGCCGGCGACGACGACGGGTTCGTCTTCCTCATGGTCCCGGGGGCCTCGCCGCTGCGCAGCGTCGACCAGCTGAAGGCAACACTGGCGACCGTGCGGGACACGTTGACCACGCTGAAGTCTTTCGCCGATCTCGCGGCGTTCCTGCTGAGGCTCGACTCCCTGGTCAGCGGGATCACCGCCAGTCCGTACTTCGCGTTCGCCGCGGAGGACGGGGTGCCGGTGCTCAACGACACCACGGTGATCCAGAACGACCTGCTCACCAACGATATCGAGCTCGAGGACGAGATCAGCTCGATGATCTTCATCGGGCCGCCGGGCAAGACCGTCCATTGGTTCTGCGAGGACGACTTCAGCACCGAGAACGGCGACTTCAGTCTGAAGGTCGGGCCGCAGCTGTTCACCGTCATCCGGGACCTCGGCGGGGCCGTCCCCGTTTCGGATCCGGTCGGTACCCCTCCCCTGGTGACCGTGCATCACTCGCCGTCGGGGGGGTCGGACACTTTCAACGACTTCCTCTCCTCCGTGAGATTCGAGTGAGGCAGACGCTTCGCGTGGAGGTCCCCGGCCCGGAGTCCTGCTGGACGCTCTCCGTCGACGGAGCTCGCCATCCCGTCAACGAGAGCGTTCAGGTAGTGCCGGGCCGGCGCCATGTCGACCTTCGCTGTGACCTGCTCTGGGCCGCCGGACAGGCTGAAGGGCACCTCACCTGCACGGTCCACGTACCGACGGGAGGGAGTGTGCATCTCGCAGCGCCTGGTGCGGGGCTGGTGTCCCCACCACGCAGCGGGTCCTGATCCAGGCATGCCATGCACTGGACTCCCCCGGCGAGTAGTGGGCGTACCGGGCGGAGGCTTCGACCGGAGTTCCAGGAGACCGGGGACCGGGGACGTGGTTGGAGAGGGTGCCCGGGGACACGCCCAGCCGCTTCGCGATCGAGGTGATGCACAGCCGCCGGGCCGGGCAGCAGGTCACGGGCGGCGCGGATGCCTTCCTCGGTGGCGACGCTGGGCCGCCCGCCAGCCGTGACGCCGGAGCAAGTACGTCACGCCCGCGACCTGCTCTCCCGCACTGAGAAGGCCGTGACCTCGATCGCGCGGAGTCCTTCGGGGATGCGACCGGATTCTTCACGTCCACGTGCACCATGCGCCCGGGGCTGCGGGCGTGGATCTTCCGCAGTTCGCGGTCGTCTCCCCGATGGGGTCGATGAACTTCCGCCAGTTCAGCCCCAGCGCGGCGAGGTGGCGAGCGACCGTCCGGCGCGAGATCGCCACGTCGTCAGCGGCGGGGTCGAACATGAACCGGGTCGCGGACCACGTTCGACGGTCGGCGGGGCGTTGCGGTGCGGCACGGGCGCCATGTGGGCCTCCCTGCCCGGCGCTGGGCACCGCGCGTCGACGACCGTACGAGCGGGGGCGTTCATCGCGGCTGCTGCTCGGCGATCACAGCCCAGTCGTCCGCTGCGCGGCCGTCGGCGATCGCCTGGTCGAACACGCCTCTGAGGAGTTCACCGAACGGCAGGGAGACCTCTTGGCCGGCTGCTGCATCAAGGGCGAGGTGGAGGTCCTTGCGTCCGAGTGCCGTGGAGAACCCGGCCGACTGGTACCTCCGCTGCGCGATCATCGACCCGTACCCGGAGTAGACGGGTCCGGGGAAGAGTGTCGAGGCCAGCAGTTCGACGAACTGTTCCGGGTCGGCGCCGGCCGCGTCGGCGACGCTGACCGCCTCCCCGAGCGACTGGATCGCGCAGGCGATCAGGTAGTTGCCCAGGACCTTGGCGATGTTGGCCTGCTCGGGCAGCTCGCCCAGGCGCCACGTGCGGGATCCGATCACGTCGAAGAACGGCTGGGCCCTGTCGATGAGTTCGGGGTCTCCTGCGGCGAGGATGTTCAGCGCACCCGCCTCCGCGACACTGACCCGGCCGAACACCGGGGCGGCGACATAGCCGATCCCGTGCGCAGCGTGCGCCTCTGCGGCGCGGCGGGCCAGTCCGACGCTCACCGTAGCCACGTTGACGTGGACCGCCCCAGGCCGGGCCCCGTCGAGGGCCCCGGAGTCGAGGAACGTCTCCGCGAAGGCTGTGTCGTCGGACAGGACCGAGAACACCACCGGACACTGAAGTGCCTCCGCGACGGACGCGACGCGGAGGGCACCCGCTTCCGCGAGCTCTTCCGCGAGCCCCGCCGAACGGTTCCACACCACAGTCTCGTGACCTGCCCGCACCAGATTGTGCGCGATCGCCCGCCCCATCCCGCCCAGACCGATGACTGCAACCTCGCCCATCGCACGACCTCCATCCGCGAACCGTCTAAGACGGTTCCATTGTGGCGGGGATCGACGCCGGTGTCGAACCGGCTAAGCTGGTTCGAACAGCGGTCCATGGTGGTACGGGAGGTGGTGACCGTGGAGGCCCGTCAACTATTCCGGCTGGACAACGAGGTGCTGGCGTTCCGCTTCACCGCCACGATGAGCGACCGGGCCGACGGGGCGCCCCAGGAGCGGCTCTCCAGCCACGACCGGCTGAAGCTCTGGCTGCACGTCGCGGGGCTCGGCGTCC
Source organism: Streptomyces sp. R44 (assembly GCF_041053105.1). Taxonomy (NCBI): domain Bacteria; kingdom Bacillati; phylum Actinomycetota; class Actinomycetes; order Kitasatosporales; family Streptomycetaceae; genus Streptomyces; species Streptomyces sp. R44. The sequence goes on from NZ_CP163444.1 coordinate 118,308, forward strand.
CCGACGTCTCACCCTCCGAGCTTCAGGAGGCGCTCGGCCTGAGGGAAGCGATCTACCGTGCCGGGCTGGCCGTCACGGTTACCCATCGGCCCGATCCGGGTGACGCGGCGATCCTGAACAGGGCCACGACCGCCGGACAGTCCAGGCCGGCACTCGACGAAAACGGGCTCGCGGTCTGGAACCTCGGCGAGGAAGCACCGGTACGGGACGCGCTCGGCGTGCTCGCCGCCGACGCCATCCACGTACTGGGAGGCCCCGACCGGGACCGGATCAAGGCATGCGAAGGCCCCGGCTGCGCCGGCCTGTTCCTCGACACCAGTCGTGGCGGGAATCGCCGTTGGTGCTCGATGAACACCTGCGGCAACAGGGTCAAGAAGGCCCGGCTCGCCAACAAATAGACGACTCCAGGGACTACGCGGGGGGGGGCCGCCTCCATCGGGAACCGATCTCCCTGTCGGGACACCTCGCCCTGTCCAGCCGGAAGGGGGCGGCAGATGCGCGGAGGGCCGAGGTCGCGACAGATCCAGTGTGCCCCGGCACTCGTGACCTTGATCGTCACCTGGCTGACCCCGTACACGCCCTCGCTCTTTGACATCCTGGAGCGGTGAATCCAGAAGATCTGCCTCTTCGTCCCCTGCTCGTGGTCGACGGGGCCAACGTCGTGGGATCCGTCCCGGACGGCTGGTGGCGCGACCGACGGGGAGCGGCCGAACGCCTGCGTGACCGGCTCGCCGCGACCGGCGGGCCTTCCGACGGCCCGTTCCCCGGCCCCTACGAGATCGTCCTGGTAGTCGAGGGCGGCGCCCGAGGCGTCGCTTCGGTACCCGGCGTGCGCGTCGAGGAGGCTTCCGGCAGCGGCGACGACCTGATCGCCGAACTCGCCCGGGGCGCGAACGGCCGGCCGTGCCTGGTGGTCACGGCGGACCGGGAACTGCGTGGACGAGTGGAGCGGGAAGGCGCCCGCTGTGCGGGCCCCCGAAGCGTGCTCCGACCGTCTCCGTAGGGATCCTGGATCCGTACCCGGACGGTTCGAGCCGCCGGCCCTTTCAGGCGCCGCCCGCCGGGGGACCCGGGAGGTCCAGCGGATCAGCCCGACCGAGCAGCTCCGCGAGTGGAGTGCCGGTACGAGCGGCGATGGTGCGGCGGACACGCAGCTGCGCACGGGTACGTGGGCGGAACTTGGGCTCTCGCCGACAACCACAGGTTTCAAAGCCTTCGTAACGCAACCCGGCGTTCAGGACCACCGCGACGACCGACCATGCCTTTCGGTTGCTCCGGCGGGGTGCCGCGAAGTCGTGCCCGGCGCACAGCAGCGGCCCGTTGCAGCGCGGGCACGTGTGTCCGGCGTCGCGCGGGTGCCTCTTGAAGCTGATCCGGCACGACACGCATGCGTAGTGCAGCTTGTAGTGGACGACGGCGTAGGTGCACACGCATGGACCGTATCGGCGGCCTTCGCTCGTGGCCAGGGGGCGGGTCGCGGGCGTGGGGAGGCGTTTCGTGGTCTGATGCAGGCAGTCCGTGTCCGGTCGTAACCTCACCCGGATGGCCTGATGAGCACTCCGTACCCTGCGGTTCCCTCGCCGCCGCCTCCGCCCTCGGGCGCTTGGGAGGCCGAGCCCGAGCCCCGGCACGCCGGCTGGCTGGAGCTCTTCTTCGACCTGGTGTTCGTCGCGTTCGTCGCCCAGCTCTCGCACGGTTTGCACGGCGACCCCGGCTGGCGCGAGTTCGGCGTGTTCCTCGGGCTGTACTTTCCGCCCTGGTGGATGTGGGCCAACCTCACCGTCTCCGCCAACCTCTTCCAGGACGACAGCGCCCGTCGCCGCCTCGCCATGCTGGCCGCCATGCTCTGCCTCGCCCTGATGGCCGCGGCGGTCCCGGAGGCCGACGGGGACCGCGGCCCCGCCTACGCGCTCGGTTACGCGGGGACCCGTCTGGTCCTCCTGGCACTGTGGTGGCCCGCCACGCGATTCCCCGCGCCTGTCAGGATTCCACGCTGGCGGCCGCTGACCTACTGTCTGATGTCCGCGCTGCTCTGGGCGGGCTCCGCGGCCGTTCCCGCGCCTTGGCGGTACGTGGTCTGGGCAGGGCTGCTCCTTGCGGAGATGGCCCTTCTGCTGACCGCGCGCGGGCGCGGCATCCCCCGGCGGGTGCACACCGGGCACCTGGTCGAGCGAGTCGGCCTGTTCGTGATCATCGTGCTGGGCGAATCGGTCCTCGGCCTCATCACCTCCACCGACCACACCTGGACCGTCCAGGCCGGTGTCGTCGCGGTCATCGGCTTCATCCTCCTGGCCGCGCTGTGGTGGTCGTACTTCGACTTCGCCTCGACGGCCGCGGAGCGGGTCATCGGAACCGCGAGCGCCCGTGAGGCGTACCTCCTCGCCCGTGATGTCGGCGGCTTCCTGCACTTCTTCGTCACTGCTGCCGTGATCTCCATGGCTGCCGGACTGGCCACGGCCGTGGACGATTCCGACTACGACCACCTCGCCCGGGGCACGGTGTCGGCGCTCGCCGGCGGGCTCGCGGCCTACCACGCGGCACACGGCCTGATCGGCCTCCGCTTCGGCCGGCCCGCTCGCGAGGTGGCCGTCTGGGCGGTGCCGGGGGTGGTCATCCCCCTCCTCCTGGTCCTCGGCGGGGACGTGCTCGCACCCTGGCTCGTGGTCCTGCTCCTGGCGGCCGAGGCCATCGCCCACCTGTTGTACGCGAAGGCCGCGATGGCCCACCGTGCGCGTGCCGCCATCGGCTAGAGCGGGTGTGCAGAGGGCTCGGAGGCCGCGAGCACCGCATCGGCGAGCCCGCCTTCAGACGCCCGAACCGACAGGGCCGGATGGAACGCCGACCGCTTACGCCCCGGTTCAGGATTCAGTCGCGACGGACAGGTCGTCCCCCTCACCTGAACGCCGACCGGCGGCAGCTTCTAACATCTGCGCATGGCGACACGACTCGTGCAGATCAACATGAAAGCCCAGGACGACGCGGCACTCGGCCGGTTCTGGGCGGAGGCACTCGGCTGGGAAGTCGACAGCGAGGCCCCCGGGGTGACCAACCTCGAACCCGTGGGCTTCACCTACCCCGACCCCGTGGCCGTCTGCGTCGACATCGTGAACAGCCCGGAACCCAAGACGGTGAAGAACCGGGTGCACCTCGATCTGGCCACCGACTCGGCCTCTCATCAGGCGGAGTTGGTCGCTCGCCTGCAGGATCTAGGCGCGACGCTCGCCGACGTGGGGCAGGGTGACGTCCCGTGGACAGTCATGGCCGACCCGGAGGGCAACGAGTTCTGCGTACTGGAGCCGCGTCCGGTCTACCGCGGCACCGGCCCGATCGCCGCGGTGGTGGTCGACTGCGCCGACCCACGGGCGATGGCCCGGTTCTGGGGAGAGGCCATGGACTGGACGGTGCACGAGGTCACCGACGGCCACGCCACCATGCGTTCCTCCGAGGGCGTCGGCCCCTACCTGGAGTTCGTCCGCACTCCCGACACCAAGCACGTGTGGAACCGCGTCCACCTCGATGTCCGCCCCTATCCCGGTGACGACATGGCAGCGGAGGAAGCCCGGCTGCGCTCCCTGGGCGCCACCGACCCCGGGATCGACCAGTTCGAGCTCTCCTGGACGGTACTTGCCGATCCCGAGGGCAACGAGTTCTGCCTCCTCACCCCTCGCTGACCCTGAGCAACGGCCCCGCTCTGTTCCATCCAGGCCGACGGCGAAGGTCGTGCGTCCTTCGCTCCGCTGCTCCTGGACGGCACGGTCCGTCGCTATCAAGTAGAGGTTCAGTCGTCCGCCCCGCAGCGCAACACGGACCCGCAGGTCGGGAGCCTGTGGGCCTCCGTCCGTAGCACGCGGGTGCGACTGACCGTGGCAGGCACGACGCATGCCTCGCTGACCGAGCCGCAGCGTGCGGCGGCGACCGACCGCGCTCTCCTCCCGCGGCGTCCCGGGAGGCGTTGGGCTCGTACTCGGAGATGGCCTCCCGCCTGCTCAGTCGCCCCCACGGGACAGCTCCGTCACAGCGAGACCAGGGGTTGGCGCGCCGCGGGCTAGGGTCGTGATGCTCATCTTGAAGTGGAGGGGGTACGCCATGGATCTCACCGGGCGAAGAATGGTCATCACCGGGGCGGGACGTGGGTTCGGGCGCGCGTTGGCGTTGCAGGCCGGACGGCTGGGTGCACAGGTGTTCGTGTCCGCGCGCTCGCTGGAGACCGCCCGGAAGGTGGCCGACGAGGTGAAGACGGACAGCGGTGCGCCTGCTCACCCGTTCGTCTGCGATCTGGCAGACCCTGCCTCGATCCGGGGCTTCGCCCAAGGCGTGGCGGGCCACACCGATCGGGTGGACGTCCTGGTCAACAACGGCGCCCGCTACCTCGACGGTCCCGACCTCTGGGACGCTGATGACGACGCGATCGCCGACACCGTCGCCTCGGGAGCTACGGGCACGCTGTTGACGAGCAAGCACTTCATGCCGCTGCTGCGTGCCTCCGCCGGCGCGGACGTGGTCAACCTGGTGTCCTCGGCCGCGGAGCCCCGCGATCACCGCTCCCAGGCGCACCCCGCGTTCTACGCCGCCAAGGCGGCCCAGGCCGGATTCGCCGACATCCTTTCGCAGCGGCTGCGCCCCGAAGGCATTCGCGTCATCTCCCTCTACCCTCCCGACTTCAGCGACGGTGACCCGCTGGCCTCCTCCTGGGACGACGCTCCGCGGACCGCCGGCGATCCGTTGACCGCCCAGTCCGTCATCGACTGCGCCCTGTTCGCGATCGCCCAGCCGAGGGACTGCTTCATCCGTTCCTTCCACTTCGAGCAGCTCTGACATCCGGCCTTCGGCCTGGCCGCTGGAACCGGTGCGGGCGCCGTTCGGCGATCCGTCTCGTAGGAAATCGAGGTCGACTCGGCGGCCGCCGCGGCACAATCGCGCACCCGCCTGTGCGAAGCGCTCCGCCCCGGGACAGTGCCCCGTGGCCGCGAAGCTGCCGGTCCCGTGGGCGGACGGCTGGAAGACGGCGCATCCGGACCGGTTCGTCCTCCGGTGAACCCGTCGACGCCCCGGGTGGGTCCATGAACCCGGGTTCAGGGGCGGGTCCCCCTCATGGCGAGCCAGGCGAGCGGCTAATCTGCAGATCAGGGCGCTGCCGGCCTGACGCGGCGCCCGGATCCGACGACCGCGAAAAGAGCGACCATGTCCACCACGGCCCGCGCGACGAAGCAGCACGAGGACGACCGGGTCCGCGTCACCCGCTGGGACTTCGAGCCAGGTCAGTCCACTGGCCGTCACATCCATGCGTACGACTACGTCGTCGTCCCCGTCACCGACGGGCGGACCCACGTGATCACCCCCAACGGCACGGTCACCGTCTCCGAGCTCAGGGCGGGTGAGTCCTACGCCCGTCCGGCCGGCGGCGAGCACGAGGTCGTCAACGCCGGCACCGCCCCGCTGGCTTTCGTCGAGATCGAGTCGAAGTAGCCCCGCCGCGCGCCGCGGACCCGTTCCTCGCGAACAGCCGACAGCCCCGCACCGGAGGAACCACGGTGCGGGGCTGTCGCGCGGCTGCCGGCCCGCATCTTTGCCTGCGGGCGGGGGTCGGGAGGCGGCCCCGGCGCTCCGCCACCCGCCTGCCCACGACCCGGGCGGCCATGAAGGCCCCGTTTCGAACCGCGTCCCCTCACAGAGCGCCCGTACCGCCGGGGAAGGGACCGCCGGGGCGGTAGTACTGGCCGAGCTCCTCGCGGTAGCGCAGGTCGGCCAGGTGCTTGTCGGAGACGAACTCGGGTGCGTCCTTGACCTGTTCCTTGGACAGGCCGAGGTGGATCGTGTGTTCCTCCAGGTCGACGCGGGTGACCGCGCTCGCCGGGATCAGCACTTCCTTGCCGAAAATCCAGACGCCCGTGTCCACGACCAGGTAGGAGTCCTCGACCTCGTCGGAGTGCTTGTCCACCCTTCCGATATGACCGTCGGCCGCCTCGACCTGCCATCCGGTGAGGTCGGTGCCCGCCAGATGGCCGGACTCCGTGCTGTAGGACCAGAGATGCTCGGTCATCGCTGAAACTCCTCTGTCGCTGTACTTCGTGTCCGTCGCGGCACCGAACGTGCCGGCCGTGTCAGAGCAGGTCGCGCCGGTCCTCGGTGACCGTCGGGTCCACGGGCGGGACCACCACCCGGCGACGGCGGAGGACGCTCGTGTAGACGGCGGTTCCGAGGAATCCGACGGCCATCAGGTTCAGTCCGACCAGATCGAGGTCGACCGCATCGAGTTCCCAGTCGGTCGCGAAGGTGAGGATGGCACCGACGGCGATCATCATGATGAACAGTCCCAGACGCATGCTTGCTCCCTCCATTGCGGGGTTGCACCGTCCGCGTACCCGGGTCACCAGGAATCACGCCGCCTCATCCCGGCGAACGGCGCTGCCGGCCGCCGTTACGTCAGCGCCCGCGTCGTCAGCGGCGCGACGGACAGTCGGGCCGGTCGTACGCGCCTCGGGCCGCAGGAATGACATCCGAGCGGGCCATTCCCGCGGCCAGGGGCGTGCGTCAGGCCTTGCCGTCGGCAGGAGGGGTGCCCACTCCGCCCAGGACCGTGAGGTCCGTACGGTGCGGTGGGGACGACAGCAGCGCCAGGACATCTGCGGGATCAGGACCGTCGGCGCGCGACGGAGCGGCGAGGGCGGCCTGCGCACTGGCCTCGTCCTGCCAGACCTCGGTGACGTACACCGTGTCCGGGTTTCCTGCGTCCTGGCTGATCAGGTAGATCTCGCAGCCAGGGAAGCCGTACAGCCTCTCCGCGACCCTCAGCAGGACGGCGGCGAGTTCGCCGCCCTTCCCTGGGTGCGCGGTCACGGTCATCAGTCTGCCGATCACGTTCAGACCAGGGTGGTGATGCAGAACGGATGGCCGGCGGGGTCCAGCAGGACCAACCACCGGTCGGGCTGTGGCTGGGTCGGGGGCTCGACAGCACCGAGGGCCAGCAGGTGCGCACGCGCGGTCTCCAGGTCGTCGACGCCCAGTTCCATGTGCGCCTGCTTCTCCTGGGAAGGGTCCGGCCAGGTGGGGCGCCTGTAGTCGGCCAGCCGGTTGAACCCCAGTCCGGCCGAGCCCTCCTGACCGAGCAGGATGAAGTCGTCGCTGGAGTAGGCGACGGGCAGGCCGAGGGCCTCTCCGTAGAAGCGGGCCAATTCGGCGGGGTCCGGGCAGTCGAACGTGACGGCGGCATAGCGGATCGCGGGTGCTGATGTGTTTCCAGTGCTCATGGGGAGGACGCTATGACGGGACCAGGACAGATTCGGTCCTGGTCATGCGGGACACTTCACGATGTGATGAGCACATCCGCCCGCCTGCTACGACTGGTCTCCCTGCTGTCCGCACGGCCGTCGTGGACCTGCGGACAGCTGGCCGACCACATGGCGGTCACCGAGCGCACGGTGCGAAGGGACGTCGCCAGGCTCCGGGAGCTCGGCTATGGAGTCGAGTCCGATCCCGGCCCATGGGGCGGTTACCGCCTCCGCGCCGGATCCCGGGTGCCGCCGTTGGTCCTGGATGACGAGGAGGCGCTCGCCGTCGCCGTCGGGCTGCGCGAGGCCGCGCTCAGCGGTGTTCTCGGCGACGACCAGGCCGCGCTGTCCGCTCTGCTGAAGCTGCGTCAGGTGTTGCCGCGCCGGATCGCGGACCGGCTGGGAGAGATGGATGCCGCTCTTGTTCACACCTCAAGGCTCGACGCACCACAGATCGCGCCCGGCATGCTGCTGGAATTGACCGGTGCCTGTCGCCGGGCAGAGCGTTGCCGCCTCTCCTACCGGGATCGGGCGGGGAAGGCCACGGTCAGGGAGGTCGACCCGTACCGTCTGGTGCACACGGGACGCCGTTGGTACTTCGTCGCCCGGGACGTGACACGGGACGAGTGGCGCACCTTCCGGGCCGACAGGGTCGGCCGGATACAGCCGACCGGGCGCCCGGTGGAGCTCGTCGACCCACCCGACCCGGCTCTGCTCGTCTCCCGCTCCATCGCGACCGGCGCCTACCCGCTCTACGTGACGATCCGCCTCCCGCTGCCCATGGACCAGGCGCTACGGCTGATCCCGCCGACGGTCGGTACCCATCGCCCGGAGGGAAGCGACGTCACGATCGTCGACATCGGCGGCCCCGACGCGGACGGGCTCGCCAGGTACCTCCTCAGCCTGGCCACACCACTGCGGGTCCTGTCACCTGACGACGTGCGGGAAGCTCTGCTCCGGCGTACCCGGCAACTGTTCGAGGACAACGCGGGATGAGTGTCTGCTCACCTGCGCCGACTGCCACCCCTGCCTGGTGAGGCGGTATCCGTCGTCGGACCGACCTCCAAGTCGCCGATCGGTGTCCACTCGTCCGCCAGGATCGAGTAGGTGATGGAATCCCGCCATGCTCCGTGAACGAAGACGTGGTCGCGGATCCGCCCGTCCTCGGTCATACCAGCCCGTAGAAGCGTCCGTGCGGAGGCCTCGTTGAGCGGCGAACGAGCCGCCCAGATGCGGTGGAGACCAAGGGTCCGGAAGCCGAGTGCGCACAGCAGGTGGACGGTCTCGGTCCCCATCCCCTTGCCCCACTCGTCCGGGTGCAGGGCGAATCCGATGGTGGCCGCCTGCTGCGGTTCGGTGGCCAGGCGCGCGTAGCCGATCAGATGACGCTCGCCGCGCCGGGTGATGGCGAGGCAGTACTCGGTCCTGGGGGTGTCCGTGGCGGAGGCGATGGACCGGTCGACAATCGACTGGACCTGCTCGGGGGTACGGGGCTCGAAGCTGAGGTGCCGCGTGGCGTCGGCATCTCCGTAGATGGCCAGAAGGCCGTCGGTGTCCTCGGGTTCGACTTCGCGCAGGGCCAGGCGCGGGCCGACCAGGTGGAGGGGCGTCACATGCACGGCACTCACCTGTGGGGAGAGTGGATCCCTCCCGTACTGCGCCGCTTCCGGCTGATGCGGTCCCCGGCCTCCGTCGACGTCTCGCTCCTGCGGCGGGACAACAGCGGCGCGCGGACGCCTCGACTCCTCGCCGCCCAGCAGTTCGAGCGCCTCCTCCCATCGGAAGTGCTCCGCTCCCCCACCGGCCTTGGGGCGGTGCGGTTCGTACGAGCCGACCAGTACGCCCATCTCCCGCAGCTGGTCCAGGCTCCGGCGGAATGCCGGGTGCGCGGCCATGGCCGCGTTCACGCACGGCAGCACCACGGTCAGGATCCCCAGGCCGTGGGCCTCGCACAGGATGCCCAGGGCGAGGGTGTCGGCGATCCCTGAGGCCCACTTGTTGACGGTGTTGAACGTGGCCGGCGCGACGGCGATGGCGTCGGCGGGCGGCAGCGGCCGCGGATCACCGGGGCTGCGCCAGGCGGAGCGGATCGGGTTGCCGGTCTGGGCCTCGATCGCCTCGGTGTCGAGGAAGCCGAGCCCCTGTGGTGTCGCAACGACCCCGACGTCCCACCCCTGTTCCTGTGCGGCAGTGATCAGCTTGTGGGCGTCGCCCGCAATGCCGGCGGCGCAGATGACGACGTAGAGGAAGGGGTTCTCCGGCCGGTCGCTCATTCTTCCTCTGCCTCCTGCGCCGATGGTCAGGCTCGCCGCTTCTTGGGCGCACCCACACGAGAGCATGACGCCGGGGCCGCCGGGCCCGTAAGGCCCTGGGCGCCCAGTACGGCGCAGTCGACGATCACGGTGGGCGGGTCGGCGTCCGCGAGGGAGGCCAGGCATCGCCGCGAGAACGACGGCGGTGGTGAGCCCTGCCGCCCCGGCCCTCCCGCGACGACGCCTTCTCCGGCAGTCGTGATCCTGACCCTAACGACGAGGTGGCGTCGACGGGGCATGTTCAGCAAGGACGCTTCAGTGGAGCGGGTGAGTCCGTTGATGCTGACCGGGTGGAGAGAAGCTCAGGCCGTTCTCGTCGAGAGCGTCGAAGACGGTCACCCGGCTCGCCTCGAACACAAAGCTGACGTCGACGTTTCCCTCGGCCAGGTCCCCGCCCGTCCACTCGATCAGCTCGACGCCTTGGAGCGGCAGTCCCTGCACAGCCTGAAGCCCGGGAAGAGGACCAGCACGCCACTGCAAGTCGGAGCCAGGCCACCGGACAGGAGCGCTGGGGTCGACCACGCTCCAGGTCAGGGAGAGATCATCAAGCTTCTGGTGATTGATCTCCACCTGCTCGCCCTCGAAGTCGAAGAAGACAGGGCAGTCTCGACGAGTACTGGGTCACGTGCGAGATCCGGTTCGCGAACGAGAGTGCGGAGGGTCCCCTGCCGGCCGACGTGCTGTGGGACGGCTACCGTCAGCGGCTGGAGGCGGACCTGGACGCCGAGGCCGTCACCTACTCGCTGTGGGTGGACTGGTTTGAGGACCACGCCACTTCCGTGACGGCCTTCGCCGAGGTTCTCGGTGACGACATCGACCGGGTGGTGGCCGAGCGATCGGAAGCCCTGCTCCGCCGAGCCCGTCGGGTTCTGGAGTGTTCGGGACCGGTGCGCTGGACGGTGAAGGAGCTGACGTACCGCACCGCCATGCGGCTTCCTGCCCTGCACTCGGCCGTCTTCCGCGGCCTCCTGGCGAGCTTCCACGACGTCTACGGCGACCTGGAGCCGACTGCCGCACTGACCTTCCTCAGTCGGCTGGATGCGTCCTGCTTCTCGGAGTGGGCCAGCACGAGCACCCCGTCCAGGTCCACGATCACCTGCCCCGCGGCATCCGGCGCCGCAGTGCCGGCCAGCTTCCACACGTGCTCGCGCACGCCGGCCCGAGCGGTCCTGATCGCGGGCAGGGCCTTCGGCCCGGCTGCGGCGAGGGCGTCGACGAGCCGGGAGACCGTGGGGCGGAGGCCACCGGCCCGAACACGCCGGGCTCGGCCCGCAGCGTCCCGACATCCGCGAGGCAGTCCCCGCCCAGCGCGACCGCGAGGTGCTGCGCCTGAACGTCGCACGCCTCTACGGATGGCCAGCCACCGCCACCACGTACGAGCACGTGGAGCAGTGGCTCCGCTCGCGCTACTGCACGATCGTCTGGCACCGCACCCGTGCGTCGGGCACGCTCGTCGACCTGGTCGCCGCCGACTCGATGCCGTGCCCGGCCAGCGTCGCGCTCTACCGGACGGGCCCGGGACGCGTCGCGCGCCCGGGCCCGTCCCGTATCGGTGCAGGTCAGTGGACCTGGACGGATGCGACCAGAGTGTTTAGGTCCGGCCAGATCTTCTTGTTCGTCTCCGGCAGTACGACCCACAGCACCGAGGGGCGGACCCGCCCGGTGTCGACCACAAGGACCGCGTTCAGGTCCATCGTGGACGGCACCCCGCGTTTGTGGAAGTGGATCTCGCTGACCAGCAGCCAGGCGTCATGTCCGTCGACCTTCAGCGGCTGCGAGGCGACGTCGACCAGGATCGCCTGGTCGCGGGGGTACTCGTAGCGCCGCCGCTCGTCCATCACCGCGCCCGCCACGCCCCGCAGCTCCCCGGTGCCTCCGGCTGCGGCCATGATGTCCTCGTCGACCTGCGTGGACTTCACGAGTGCGCGCTGGCGCCCCTCCTGCTTGCGGGTGAAGCCGTCGAAGACCGGATCCAGCGTCTTGCTCCGGTCCCACGTGCCGCCCAGCTCCGCGTACTCCAGGGAGGAGTCCGTGACGGTGCCGATGACCGGCGAGCCCTCGCCCGGGTAGTCCGGCACCTTGACGGTCCCGGTGAGCCGCCGCTCCTCGGGCAGCGGGGAGGCGCCGGGGGTGAGAGTGGGCACGGGGATGCCCCGCTGCGGGGCATCCGTGGTACTGCCCGCGCAGGTGGCGGACGAGGAGTCCGGTGTGCTGTGCGCCTGCTGGACCACCTTGCCGCCGACCAACACGGTGCACGTGAGAGTGCCCCCTTCCTGGTCCTCGCGGCTTCTGACGTCCAGATAGAAGTCGGCGCCCGCCGCCAGCTCGACGGTCTTGCGGTAAGGCAGGATGACGACCCCGTGGGGCTCGTGGTTGCCGTTCGCCTCCCCGACGGTGAGGTTCACCGAGGGGTGGTCGCCCGTCGCTATGTAGGTGACCTCGACCCGCCGGGATTCCTTGTCCGGGGATGCCCCGTCGCCGCTCGGGTCGCCGACGGCCAGGGCCAGGCCCACCGCGCCGAGCGTGACCACCTCGAAGAGGATCACCAGGGCGCCGACCAGGTAGAACCCGCCCGGGATCCGGTCGAAGGTCTTCTTGCCGCGGCCGGAGTGGAACTCGCGTCTTGGCTGTGATGTCTGGGTCATGTCGTCCTCCCCCTCACGCCCGGCCGCTGTCGCCGGACCGGCGGTCGGCCGGCTCGTCGGCGAACCGCGTGGCCAGCAGCCCCGCCTCCCGCGCCTCGTCCAGCATCCGGTGCAGGTCCTGGAGCCGGGACCGGTCGGCGAGCCCCTCGATCTCGGCGACGGCCAGCTCGTCCCGCACCGTGTTCACCACCAGCTCGTGCATGTCCTCGCCGAGTTGCTCCAGCTCTCGTACGGCCTCCCACTCGCGGTACGCCGCGTCCGCCGCGCGGGTGTTCTCGGCGTAGCGCTCCAGCGCCTCCACCCGCTCCTCCAGCGCGCTCGACGACAGCCGCAGCGCCTGCCGCTGAATCCGCAGCACTTCCTCCACCCGCGAGCCGGAGGCGTCCCCGGCAGCGGTGCGCACCTTCCGCGCCAGCCGGGTCAGCTCGGCCAGGCGCTGGGCGATCTCGTACTGTTGGGCGGGCAGCGTCACGTCATTGGCGATGTCGTCCAGCAGCCCGTCCCGGTCGACCTGCGACTGCAGTACCGCCGTCACGGCGGCCTGGGCGCGCTCCATCCGGCGCAGCGGCGAGTGGCCCAGCAGCTCGCGCAGGGAGTCGTCGCCGAAGTCCTCGGCCAGGTAGTAGCGACCGTGGCGCAGCCGGGCCACCCGCTGCCGCTCGTCGGTCCCGCAGCCGAGGACGACGATCAGCAGCCAGGCCAGCAGGTGCACGCCCACGACGGTCAGGATGAACGCCTCGAACCCGAACTGGACCCCGACCCAGATCAGCCCCGCCTGCGCCGCGAGCCCGACGGCCAGGCCGGGCCACACGCCGATCAGCGCCCACAGGATCGTCACCGGCAGTAGCGCGCACACCGCGGAGACCCCCAGGGCCGTCCAGATGTCCGCCTTGGTACGGCCGCCCAGCCCCTGTTCCTCGGGCAGCGGCAGCGTGGCTGGGAAGAGTCCGTCGGCGGACTTCTCCAGCAGCGCGCGCTCCGCGTCCTCGAGGGCCGGATCCACCACCGGCCGCAGCGCAATGTCCTGCGCCATTCAGCAACACCCCCCACAGGTTGGGGGAGATCGTGACACACGCCGGAGGGGCTGCCCACGCCACCCCTGTTCCCGGCCGCCGACTGAGACGGCGCGAACCCGAAGACAAACTGTCTTCCACCCTTGGCCTGATGCCGCTGAGGCCGACGGGGTGCGACGCGCAGCCAGAGGCGCGAGAGGCGCCCCTGTCCGGTAGTGGGCGTCCCCAGTCCTGCGCCCGGTGACCCCTGTCCGGGCGCTGGCAATTGCCACTTCACACGCTTCTGTGCATTCCCTTGAATGTAACTGGCGCGTGCACCACGCTAAGGGCTGTCCCGCTATGACCTGGAGGCCTCTGTCGGGGTTCGAAAAGTGGCGATGCCGTGCGAGCAGTGTGTGTACGGTGCCGGAGTGATCGACACTGATGGCGCTCGGTTGGGTGCGGAGGCCGCGAGGCGGTTGGCTGAGGCGGACTGCTGTGAGATAGCTCCAGGGCTCACGGATGAAGAGTTCAGCCGGATCGAGGCGACCTATGGGTTTGAGTTCTCCCCAGAGCATCGTGCCTTCCTGGCGGCAGGGTTGCCGGTTGCCTCACTTCCCGAGGAAGGCGCGTCGTGGCAGCAGCCCTGGCCCGACTGGCGTCACGCGGATGTAGACGACCTGCGCCATCGGCTGTAGTGGCCGGCACGAGAAGTGTTGGGCGACGTCGCTCACGGCAGCTGGCATCCGGCCCTGGGGGTGCGTCCCGCCACCACTGAAGAGGCCGTGGAGGTAGCCCGAGCGGTACTTGCGCAAGCGCCGCACCTCGTTCCCGTATACGCGCACCGCTTCGTACCTGCGGGTCGCGACACCCCAGGACATCCGGTCTTGTCGGTGTGGGGAACCGACATCATCTGTTACGGCCACGATCTGGCCGATTACATCGACCACGAGTTCGGCGAGGTTGACGAGGATGCGCCTTGGGCTCCGCAGGCGTCCGTGCCGTTCTGGAAGGACTTCCTCGGCTGAGACTGCCGCCAGCTGGCACCGACGGGTAAATCGAGCCCGGCGGCGAGATCCGCGACGGCGCCTGGGTCGCCGAACTGTCCGGCGACTGCCTGAAGGGCTGGCCGAAGGGAGGGCGGGGCTGATCGTCCGCAAGGAACGGCCCCACCCCGGTGTCCAGCTGCGGATCACCGACGCCGCTGGACTGCGACTGACCTGCTTCGCCACCAACACCACCGTCATGCCGATCGCGGCACTGGAGCTACGACACCGCCAGCGGGCGCGGGCCGAGGACCGCATCCGGGCCGCGCGGACCACCGGCCTGCGCAACCTGCCCCTGCACGACACCGCGCAGAACCGGATCTGGCTGGAGATCGTCCAGCTCGCCCTGGACCTGCTGGCCTGGATGCCGATGCTCGCTCTGACCGGCGAAATCCGCAGGTGGGAGCCCCGCCGCCTCCGGTTCCGCCTGCTCTCCGCCGCCGCCCAGATCGTCACGACCGCCCGCCGCCGCTATCTGCGGTTCGCCCGCCACTGGCCCTGGACCGGCGTGATCACCGACGCCCTGGCACGGCTCGAAGCTCTCCCGACCCCGGCTGAGCAGCACGTTCCCGTTCCTGCGAGCAGCATTACCCCGACCGGAGCCGTGGAACCCGGCGCCCACCCGACGCGACAGCCGGGCCATCAGCCTGGCTGCCACCAGCCCGAACAGCCGAAGCGGCCCGCCGAAAGAACCGACGGACCGTCACGAAAGATCGAGACCAAAGCGCCTAAGTTCGCGATTTCTGAGGCGCTGGCACCACGAACTTGGCTCTGGCGGCCGGGATCCTCGGCTGTGTACGGCTCGGTTCCGACTGATTCGGTGTCGAAGTGCACGACGTTTTCGGTGCCCGGTGAGCCGATCCGTGGTCGGCCGACTTCAGGTACCGCGCCAGGCGGAGCAGGCTCCTCCGCGGTGACACGCCGGACCTCCTTCGACAGGCCCACCGAACCTCCTGAGCTGGCACGCTGAACGATGCTCGGCCGCAGCCTCGGGCTCTAGGGCAGATGCTGCGGCACGGCCGGCTTCATGTCGCTGACCTGAACGTGACGGCTACGACACCTCACCGCGAGCGGAAATAGGATCGCCACGAGTGGAGTTGGTGGGGGAAGTTAGCCGTTTCAGGAGGGGTCATGCGAGCGATTCAGGTTTCCGAAGTGGGCGGTCCCGAGGTGCTGCGACTGGTCGACATCGATCAACCGACGCCGGGCCCGGGCCAAGCAGTCGTGGAGGTCGCCGCGTCCGGCGTCAACTTCCTCGACGTATACCACCGCCAGGGCCGGTACACCCTCCCGCTGCCCTTCACCCCGGGCACTGAGGGCGCGGGCACGGTCCTCGCGGTCGGACCCGGCGTCACCCACGTCGCTGTGGGAGACCGGGTCGGCTGGGTGGAGATTCCCGGCACCTATGCCGAGCAGGCCGTCGTGGACTCCTCCCGGCTCGTGCCCCTGCCCGACGGCGTCGACTTCGAGGCCGCCGCCGCCGTGCTGCTGCAGGGCATGACGGCGCACTACCTCGTCAAGGACGCCTACCCGGTCCAGCCAGGCGACACGGTGCTCGTGCACGCTGCTGCCGGCGGCATGGGGCTTCTGCTGACTCAGCTCATCACCCATCTCGGCGGCAGAGTGATCGGCACAACCTCGACACCGGAGAAGGCCCAGCTGGCGCGGCGCGCCGGGGCCGCCGAGGTGATCCTCTACTCAACGGTGGACGATCTCGCGGCCGAGGTGAAGCGGCTCCATGGCGGCCAAGGCCTGCCTGTCGTCTTCGACGGCGTCGGCAGGGACACCTTCGATGCGAGCCTCGCCAGCCTGCGAACCCGCGGCCACCTGGTGCTCTTCGGTGCCGCGAGTGGTGCGGTGCCGCCCTTCGACCCCATCCGGCTCGCCCACGGCGGTTCACTGACCCTGATCCGGCCAAGCCTCGGGGACTTCATCGCCGATCGGTCCGAGCTGCTCCAGCGCGCCGCCGACGTGCTCGAATTGGTGCGCACCAAGGTGCTTGAGACCACCGTGACGGCCCGCTACCCGCTCGCCGAGGTCGCCCAAGCTCACCGCGACCTGGAGGCTCGGCGTACCACCGGCAAGCTACTCGTCATCCCGTAGGCACGGGGTATGGAAAGCAGCCGGTAGCAGATTCCCCAGGGAGACGCCTACCTCACCAACATTGGCTCCGAACCAGACGGGCCAGCACGACGGTCACGGCGGATCGTCACATACAGCTCAACCTTGGACACGAATACGCGCATGCGGGCTCCCAACGGGACAGCACACCGATCCTCCCCGTCGAGCGAGCCGCGAGTCACCGCAGTGCACCGCGGGTTCCTCGCCCGCTGCCAGCCGCTCGACGGCGGCCACGGCTGGGCACAACAGGCGTGTCCTCCTGGTCTCGGTCCGCCGGTCGGCATCACGCCCCGCCTGAGCAACGCCGCCGAGGTCGCCGGCCGGCTCGTCAAGTCCACCCGGCAAGGGCCGGGCCCTCATTGGGGGCCCGGTCGATGTCAGGTCGACTGGTCGAGGAAGGTCAGGACCGAGGCGTCCTCCTCGATCAGGGGGGCCAGCGCGGCGTTGAAGGGGTCGCCGTACGGGGCCCTCAGATGCGTCTGGAAGGCGTCCTCGTCCCGGTACACCTCGAAGATCCAGAAGGCGCGCGGGTCGGC
Source organism: Streptomyces sp. R44 (assembly GCF_041053105.1). Classification (NCBI taxonomy): domain Bacteria; kingdom Bacillati; phylum Actinomycetota; class Actinomycetes; order Kitasatosporales; family Streptomycetaceae; genus Streptomyces; species Streptomyces sp. R44. The sequence goes on from NZ_CP163444.1 coordinate 135,228, forward strand.
TGCCTTGGTGTAGACGTCGAAGGTGAGGTTGCCCTCTTCCTCGCGCACCTTCAGGGCGTAGTCCCCGATCAGGCGGGCGACCTCGTCCTGCACGCCCTCGCGTGCGGTGAACTCGGCGAGCAGGGTCTTCTTCACGGTTTCGTGTCCTTGTCGGTCGGCAGCGGGGGTCATTGGTGTGCGGAGCCGAGGTGCCAGACGGCGGCCGCGTCCAGCTGCACGGAGCCGTTCTGGGCGAAGACCTGCACCCCCTGGCTGGTGGGGTCGGGGAAGATCTGGTCGGTGATCGCGGCCTCGCCGCTGCCGCCGAAGACCTCGACGGACGACCAGTCGACGAGGATCCGCAGTTTCACCTTGCCGTTCTCGGCCCGCAGAGGTGCGGTCTGGACGCCGGGGAAGGTGCTGTTGAAGTCGACGGCGCCGGAGTGGGTGCGGTCGACGTACAGCTCCTGGGTCGTGGTGTCGTAGCCGATGACGGTCTCCTCGCCGTTCGCGCCCGTGCGTACCTTCAGGCCGAACCTGTCGGCGTCCTCGAGGGTGAATGTCGCCTCGATGTCGAGGGCCTTGCCCTGGGCCGCGGGGCCGATGAGCGGCTTGGAGGTGTTCTCGACGGTGACGTCGGCCGCGGATGCCGGGGGCTCCTGTCGGAGGGACGTCACGCTGTTCACGGGCCGGCTGGTCAGCCGGATGCGGTGGTCGACGGTGCGCAGGGCCATCTCCCGGGGGACGCTCTGCGCGCCGCGCCAGGGGGAGGTGGGGATGGCGCCGCTGTAGTCCCAGTTGTTCATCCAGCCGATCATGTACCGCTTGCCGCCCGGCGCGTTCTCCCAGGACACGGCCGCGTAGTAGTCCTTGCCGTAGTCGGCCCAGTCGGCGCGCTGGACGACGGACTTCGCGGGGGCGTCGGCGGCGGTGAACCGGTCGGCGAGGACGTGGCCCCAGCCGGCGGTGTTCATGTCGACGATCTGGATCTGCGCCTTCTTGCCCGCGTAGGGACGCAGGTCGAAGGAGGCCCAGTCCAGGGTCTCGCTGTTGGAGCCGGTGGCGCTGCGGACCACCTTTCCGTCGACGATCAGGTTGACGGAGGTCTCCCGGGAGACGGGCTGGGCCTGGGTGTCGGACAGCATGATGTGGTCGACGTTGATGTGGCCCCAGCCGCCGGTGTTGTCGTCGACGATTCTGATCCGCGCTTTCTCGCCGGCCAGGCTGCGGACGTCCCAGGAGGCCCAGTTGAGTGATTCGGCGTCCTGTCCTGTGGTGCTGCGGACCACCTGGCCGTCGACGAGGAGTTCGACGGCGGTCGGGCTGCCGGAGCCGGCGGGGTGGTTGCCGCCGCCGATGAGGAAGTTGACGTAGCTCTTGTCGAGGGTGAATTCCGGCGAGGTGAGGGTGCCGGTGGTGGAGTCGCCGTCGAGGTAGGTGTTGACCAGGCCGCGTCCCCGATAGCCGCTGACCTCCTGCTGGTTGGGGAGGGTGCCGCCGGCGGGGGCGGTACCGAAGGCGGTCCCGGCGGCCGTCCAGTCGCCGTAGGTGTCGCCCTCGAAGTCGGCGAGGACCGTGCCCGCGGGCGGGTCTCCCTGCTCCATGACGGTTCCGTCCACGTGCGGGTGCCTGCCGCCGCCGACCTTGAAGTTCAGGTACTTGCTGTCCACGGTGAAGGAGGGCGAGGTCAGGGCGCCGGTGGCGCCGTCGCCGGAGTGGAAGCTGTTGGCGAGGCCCTTGCCGTCGTACCCGTCGACCGTGCTCTGGCCGTCCACCGCGCCGGCGGCCGGCGCCGGGCCGAACGCGGTGCCCGTGGCCGTCCACGATCCGAAGTCCGTGCCCTCGAAGTCCTGCGTCACCGTGCCGGTGGGCGGGGTGTAGGTGCCTCTGTCCTCGGCGGTGAACTTCTTGCCGTCGAAGTCTCCGATGAAGTACTGGGCGGCCGAACCGCCCGCGATGCCACCGGGGTTGATGTTGACGACGAGGACCCACTTGATCCGCTTCGGATCCCCGTCGACCGCGAGGGGGAACAGGTCGGGGCACTCCCACACGCCGCCCGTCGCGCCGGCCGGCCCGAAGTCGCTCAGCGGTGTCCAGTTCTTGAGGTCCTTGGAGCCGTAGAACCGCACCTTGTGCTCGGCGGACAGGGACACCGTCATCAACCAGCTCCTGGTCGGCGCGTACCACTGGACCTTGGGATCGCGGAAGTCCCTGGAACCGATGTCGATGACGGGATTGCCCTGGTACTTGGTCCAGGTGCGGCCGCGATCGGTGCTGTACGCGAGCGACTGTGCCTGGATGCCCGAGCTCTTGGCGTGGCTGGTGTAGACCGCCACCATGGCCGGGTCCTGTTTCGTGCCGAAGCCGGTGGTGTTGTTCCAGTCGACGACGGCGCTCCCGGAGAACACCATCTCCTCGTCGTCGTGCGACAGGGCGAGCGGCAACTCCTTCCAGTGCGTGAGGTCCTGGCTCACCGCGTGGCCCCAGGACATGTCTCCCCAGGAGTCGCCGTGGGGGTTGTACTGGTAGAAGAGGTGGTACTCGCCCTTGTAGTACACGAGTCCGTTGGGGTCGTTCATCCAGTTCTTCTCCGGGGTGAAGTGGAACTGGGGCCGGTACGTCTCGGAGTACGGCGCGGGGGCGGCTGCCACGGCCAGAGGGACCGGCGGCGCCGCGGACAGGGCGCAGACGGTCGCCGTCGCCGCGATCATCCGCACGCCGGCGCGCCGGGATACACGTCCAGAGCTCATGGTGTCTCCTGTGATGCGGCCGTCCACCGGCGGAGCGTGGGCTCTGGCGTGGACCGACCGGAACGTGACGCCCTGGCAGACGACGTCGTCCACGCCGTCGGCCAAGGGTGTCATCGTTGACTTATGTCATCGATGACATCGAGTGGCCCGATGATGGGTGCGATCGGGCCGACACGTCAACGGTCCTGGCGGGATTGCCCGGTACGGACTTCCCTGGCGAGTCAGGCGCCGCCGGCCGTCGCGAGCTGCTCCAACTGGCTCCGCCACGGCGGGTTGGGGCCGACGACGGAGCAGGTCAGGGCAGCGACGCGAGCGGCGAATCGGCAGGCTTCCGCGACATCTTCGAGACCGATACCGGCCAGACGGCCGTCGAGGAGTCCGCGGTGGCCCAGGTGGTGCAGCAACCCGGCCGTGAACGAGTCCCCGGCGCCCACCGTGTCGACCACCCGCGCGGCCACCGCGGGCAGGCGGAGCCGCTCGCCGTCGAGTGAGACCAGAGCGCCCTCGGCGCCGAGCGTGATCACGACGAGGCGGGCCCCGCCGGCGTGCCAGGTGTCGCACGCCCGCTCGGGCGAGGCGCCCGGCAGGAGCAGCTCCAGGTCGTCCTCGCTCAGCCGCAGGATGTCGGCGAGGCCGCACCAGCGCGCCAGCCGGTCACGGTAGAACTCGGGACGCACCAGCAGCGGCCGGACGTTGGGGTCGATGCTGACCGTGACCTGCGGAGACACCGCCGCCAGGAACTCCTCGACGACCGCACCGCCGGGCTCCCTGACCAGCGCCAGCGACCCGGTGTGCACACACGCCGTCCCGGACAGGTCCACCGTCGCCAGCTCCCCCGGGGCCCACTGCCAGTCGGCCGTGTCCTGGGCGTGGAACGAGTACGCGGCCTGCCCGTGGGCGTCCAGCTCCGCCACGGCCAGCGTGCTGGGCTCGTCGGCGGCCACGGCGTACGACAGGTCCACGCCGGATGCCTCCAGATGCGCCCGGAACAGACGGCCGAACACGTCCCCGGACAGGCGCGCCAGGAAGCGGGTCGGGGTGCCGAGGCGGGCCAGGGCCACCGCCGTGTTCGCGGGTCCGCCGCCCGGCAGCACCCGGAGGGCGAGTTCGTTCGAGGCGTTCGCCGGTTCGGTGAAGGCGTCCGCGACGCACTCTCCCAGAACGGTGATCTGACGCGGGCTCATGGGCTGCTCTCTCTCGGATGGGCTCGGGAACGACCGGCAAGGGCGGTGCGGAGGCACGGCCGTTGACCGGCTGTGCGGAGGACGAGGCTGCGGACGTTGCCGATTTGTGACGAGGGGAAGGCATTGACGTTGCCGGGATCCGGAGTCCATCATCCTCGCCAGACAGTGTCAACGATGACATAAGTCAACGATGACACTCTGAGCAGCATGCTCTCCTCCCCGTCCCGTGCCGCTCGCTATCCCACAGGAGCCGATCATGTACCGCACCACTCGCCTGTCCTCCTCCCTGTTCAGAGCCGCCGCGGCCACGGGCGTCGCCGCCCTCACCCTGACGGCCTGCGGCTCCGGCTCCGGCTCCGGCTCCGGCACGGGCTCCACGAGCTCCGGCTCGGGCAGCGTCAAGGTCGGCCTGATAACGAAGACCGACACCAACCCGTTCTTCGTGAAGATGAAGGAGGGCGCGGAGAAGGCCGCCAAGGAGAACGGAGCCGAACTGTCCACCGCGGCGGGCAAGTTCGACGGCGACAACGCCGGACAGGTCACCGCCATCGAGAACATGGTCGCCGCCGGAGTGAAGGGCATCCTGATCACGCCGAGCGACTCCAAGGCGATCGTTCCCGCGATCCAGAAGGCCCGCGCCAAGGGAGTCCTGGTCATCGCCCTGGACTCCCCCACCGACCCCGAGAGCGGAGTCGACGCCCTCTTCGCCACCGACAACGTGAAGGCCGGCCAACTGATCGGCGAGTACGCCAAGGCCGCGATGAACGGCAGGACCGCGAAGATCGCCACCCTCGACCTGGCGCCCGGCGTCTCCGTCGGCGTCCAGCGGCACGACGGCTTCCTGAAGGGGTTCGGCGCCACCGACAAGGACGTCCTCTGCGCCCAGGACACCGGAGGCGACCAGGCCAAGGGCCAGACGGCGATGGAGAACTGTCTTCAGAAGGAACCCGGCATCAACGTCGTCTACACCATCAACGAGCCCGCCGCGCTGGGTGCGTACACCGCGCTCAAGGCCAAGGGCCGGGAGAAGGACGTCCTGATCGTCTCCGTCGACGGCGGCTGCACCGGCACCCAGGCCGTCAAGGACGGCAAGATCGCCGCCACCTCCCAGCAGTACCCGCTGAAGATGGCCGCCGAGGGCGTCAAGTCCGTCGTGACGTACGCCAAGGACGGCAAGAAGGCCTCCGGTTACACCGACACCGGCGTCACCCTGATCACCGACAAGGCGCAGACCGGGGCCACGTCCAAGGACACCGCCTACGGCCTGGAGAACTGCTGGGGCTGAGGAGCCGGCGAAAAGCGCACGACCCGCCCGTCCCTTCAGCGGGGTGGCCGTTCCTTCCAGCCGGGTGACGGCCACCCGCTCGTCCTCTTGTCCTCCGCCAAGGAAGGACAACGACTTCTGTCTTCCGACAAGGACTCCGCATGACCGCCACCGCCACGTCCACATCCCCCGGCACATCCACGCCGTACGCCGGCCTCACAGCACCGACCACGGTCCGCAGGCTGCTCACGGCGCCGACCACGGGCCCCCTGGTCGCTCTCCTCCTGGCCTGCGCCTTCTTCTCGCTCTCCACCGACCAGTTCCTCACCGGTGGGAACTTCTCGCTGATCGTCCAGCAGGTCATGGTCGTCGGTACCCTCGCCATCGGCCAGACCCTGATCATCCTCACGGCGGGCATCGACCTCTCCTGCGGTGCCGTGATGGCGTTCGGCAGCATCGTCATCGCGAAGACGGCCGCCGAGGGCTCCCTCCCCCCGCTCGCCGCCATCGCGCTGGGCATCACCGTCTGCGGCGGCTTCGGGCTGCTCAACGGGCTTCTGGTGCAGAAGATCCCGCTGCCGCCGTTCATCGTCACCCTCGGCATGCTGAACGTGGCGTTCGCGCTGACCCACATCTACTCCGAGGAGCAGACGGTCACCGACCTGCCCGGCCCGCTGACGGCCCTCGGTGAGACCTTCCCGCTCGGCCACACCGACATCACCTACGGTTCCCTGGTCACCATCGCCCTGTTCCTGCTGCTCGCCTACGCGCTCAGCAGCACCGGCTGGGGCCGGCACGTCTACGCCCTGGGCAACAGTCAGGAAGCGGCACGCCTGAACGGCATCCGCACGTCCCGCCTGACCATCGGCATCTACGCGGTGGCCGGTCTGCTGTACGGCGTCGCCGCCCTGCTGCTCATCTCCCGCACCGGAGTCGGCGACCCGCAGGCCGGCCAGACCGACAACCTCGACAGCATCACCGCCGTGGTCCTCGGCGGCACCAGCCTCTTCGGCGGACGCGGTTCGGTCCTGGGCACCTTCATCGGCGTCCTGATCGTCGGTGTCTTCCGCAACGGCCTGCAACTGATGGGCGTCGCCTCCATCTACCAGACGCTCATCACCGGCGTCCTGGTGATCCTCGCGGTGACCGTCGACCAGATCTCCCGGAAGAAGGCCCGATGAGCATCATCTCCTCTGCCACGCCCGTGCTGCAGGCCCGCGGTCTGGTCAAGCGCTACGGTCATGTCACCGCCATCGACGGGGCCGACTTCGACCTGATGCCCGGCGAGGTGCTCGCGGTCATCGGCGACAACGGAGCCGGCAAGACCAGTCTGATCAAGGCGCTCACGGGCGCGGTGGTTCCCGACGCGGGCGAGATCCGCCTCAACGGCGAGCCCGTCACTTTCTCCGGCCCGCAGAGCGCACGTGCCCACGGGATCGAGACGGTCTACCAGGACCTCGCCGTGGCCGCCTCCATGGACATCGCCTCGAACATGTTCCTCGGGCGCGAACTCCGCCGCCCCGGCGTCCTCGGCAGCGTCTTCCGCATGCTCGACAAGAAGCGCATGCGCCAGGAGGCCGCCGAGCACATGGCCGACCTGAAGATCGGTCTGCGCTCGCTGACACAGGCGGTGGAGACGCTCTCCGGCGGACAGCGGCAGGCGGTCGCGGTCGCCCGCTCCGTCGCATGGGCCAGCAGCGTCGTCGTCATGGACGAACCCACCGCCGCTCTCGGCGTCAAGGAGTCCGGTCAGGTCCTGGACCTCATCCGCCGGGTCCGCGACAAAGGCATGCCGGTCGTCCTGATCAGCCACAACATGCCGCACGTCTTCGAGATCGCCGACCGGATCCATGTCCATCGCCTCGGCCGGCGCGCCGCGCTGATCAGGCCCTCCGACTACTCCATGGCAGAGGTCGTCGCTATCATGACCGGCGCACTCAACATCGACGAGGCCGGAGACACCGTCGTAGCGGATTCGGAAGCCGCGAAGGCCGCCGGCGTCCAGGCCATCTGACAGTACGAACCCGCTCTCGCAGTTCCGGCCGAGGCCGCGGCCGGAACCGAGGGCCTTCAGGAGACGGTTTCTCCATGGCAGCGAACCGCCGCCCCACCCTGGCCGACGTGGCCCGAGAAGTCGGCGTCAGCGCCAAGACGGTCTCCCGGGTCCTCAACGAGGACGGACCCGCCTCCGCGCAGACCAGGGAGCAGGTACTCGCGGCGGTGGCCAAACTCGGCTTCCAGCCGAACCTCATGGCCCGCAACATCCGCGTCGGCGGCCCGGACACCACCATAGGGCTGGTCATCCCCGACCTCGCCAACCCCTTCTTCGGAGCCGTGGCCCGCGCCATCGAGGACACCGTCAGCGAACGCGGCCTGACCCTGCTCATGGGTTCCTCCGCGGACGACCCGGAGCGCGAACGCGCCCTGACGGACAAGTTCCTCGCCCGTCGGGCCAGCATCCTGATCGTCGTACCGTCCGTCGGCGCCGATCACTCGCACCTCAGGTCCCACCGTACGGCGGGGCTGCCCGTGATCTTCCTCGACCGGCCCGGAGCCGGTCTCGCCACGGACAGCATCGTCAGCTCCAACCGTGCCGGAGCCCACGAAGGCGTCGCCCACCTCATCGCCCACGGCCACCGGCGCATCGGCTTCGTCGGTGACCTGCCCCAGAAGCTGTACACCCGCCGCGAACGACTGGCCGGCTACCGTGCGGCCCTGGAGGAGGCCGGCCTCCCCTACGACCGCTCGCTCGTCGTCAACGCCCACGACCAGCAAGGGGCCGAAGCCGCGACCTCCCAGCTGCTCGACCTGGCCGAACCCCCCACGGCCCTGTTCGCCGGCAACAACATCATGGCCCTGGGCATCGTCGTCGAACTGGCCCGCAGCGGGCGCAAGCACGTCGCCGTCGTCGCCTTCGACGACGTAGCCCTGGCCGAGGCCCTCGAACCGGCCCTGACCGTCGTCGTCCAGGACCCCGAGGAACTCGGCAGAACAGCGGCGACCACGGCCCTGGCCCGCCTCGACGGAGACCGCTCCCGCGCCCGCACCGTCACCGTCCCCACCCGACTGATCGTCCGAGGCTCGGGCGAGCAACCCGCACCCGGCTCGCAGCAGGCCTGACCGAGGGGCACCTCGTCCGCGGCGGTGTACGACGACGGTGGGGCGGACGGAGGTACGACCCGAGCGCCGTCAGTGTCCGGGGCCAGGATGCTTACTGGTCATGCCCCGGATCCTCCGTCACGGGCAGGCACTCGGCGAGCAGGTCGACGACGTCGCGCCAGGCTCGCTGCGCGTGGCGTGGGTGGTAGCCGACGCCGGGGACCGTGGGGTGGGCGACCGGCGGGTGGTGGAAGGCGTGCAAGGCGCCGCCGTACACCGTGAGGCGCCAGTCGACGCCCGCGGCCTGCATCTCGGCGGTGAACGCGTTCCGTTGCGCGGGCGGCATGATCGGGTCTTCCGACCCGACCCCGGCCCACACCGGGCAGCGGATGCGCGCCGCCTCGCCCGGTCGGCCCGTGGTCAGTGCGTTGACTGTCCCGATCGCGCGCAGACTGACACCGTCACGTCCGAGTTCCAGCCCGACGGCGCCCCCGGTGCCGTAGCCGACGGCGGCGATCCGGTCGGGGTCGGTCCGCGGCTCGCTGCGCAACACATCGAGCGCCGCATGGCCGATGCCTCGCATCCGCTCGGGATCAGCGAGCAGCGGCAGGCAACGGGCCAGCATCTCCTCGGGGTCGCCCAGATAGCGCCCGCCATGAAGGTCGAAGGCGAGCGCTACGTATCCCAGCTCGGCGAGAGCATCGGCCCGGCGGCGCTCGACGTCGCTGAGCCCCATGCCCTCTGGTCCGAGCAGCACCGCGGGCCGGCGGTCGACACCGGCCGGGAGCGCGAGGTGCCCGATCATCGTCAAACCGTCGGCCGGATACTCGACCGCACGCGTCGTCATCGTCGTCATGGGACTCGACTGTATGGATCGCCGAGCCCGTCCGGCCGGTGTTCCGCCGCTGGCAGAACGGCGCGAGCATCCCTCTGAGATGCGGCGACGGCCGTGCAGCCCGCGCCAGTCGACCATTTACATAAACCATGAATATAAAAGCACTATGCTTCGACCATGAGTCGTCAAGACGCCGCTCCCGGCGCGTCCGCCGCCATCGGGGCAGCCCTCTACGGTCTGGCCACCAGGGCCGCGAGACGCCTGCCCCGGGACATGAGCCTGACGTCCGCCGCCACCCTGGCCACCCTGGACCGGACCGGCCCGCGGCGCATCACCGATCTGGCCGCGGTCGAGGGCGTCACCCAGCCCGCGATGACCGCCCTGGTCCGGGTGATGGAGGAATCCGGCCTGGTCGAGCGGCGGGGCGACGCGTCCGACAAGCGGGTCACGCTGGTGTGCCTGACCGAGGCCGGCGCCTCCTATGTGCGGACGCGGCGCCAGGCGGGCGCCCACGCGTTCGAGCGGTTGATCGGCGAGCTCACCGGCGACGAGGTCGAGGCGCTGGTGGCGGCCCTTCCGGCGCTGAAGCATCTGGCAGAGCTCGAGAGCCAGGACCGCGAAGGGCCGAGGCAGTGACCGGGCAGCCGGTCCGCGGGGGCGCGGTGAAGGCATCACCGGTGGCGCGTACCGAGACGCGGCTGCTGGTCCCCGCCCTGATTTTCATCGCTCTGGTCGTGGCGGCGGTCGCCAGCCTCGGGACGCCGCTCATCACCAGCGTGGCGACCTCGTTCCACGTCTCGCTCGGCAGCGCGCAGTGGACGCTGACCGTCGCGCTGCTCAGCGGCGCCGTCGCCACGCCGGTCCTGGGCCGGCTCGGTGCCGGCCGGTACCGGCGGGTCACGATCCTCGTCACGCTGGCGGTCGTCGTCGCCGGCAGCGCGCTCACCGTGCTGCCGCTGCCGTTCGCGTGGCTGCTGGCCGGCAGGGCGGCCCAGGGCGTCGGGCTCGGGCTGACGGCGCTGATGATGGGCGTGGCCCGGGACCACCTCCCGGAGGAGCGCAGCGCGGCCGTGATCGCCCTGATCTCGGTGGTCTCGATCATCGGGGCCGGCGTCGGCTACCCGCTGGCCGCACTGCTCGCCGAGCTCGGCGGGGTACGGGCCGCCTACGGCCTCGGCCTGGTCGTCACCGCCGCCGCCCTCCTGACCGCGTGGCGCTCCATACCCGAAGCCCCCGAAGGCCGCTCCGCCCGTGTGGACGTGGCAGGCGCGGTCGTCCTGGCAGCCGCGCTGCTCCTGGTGCTGTTCCTCGCCGGCGAACGGAAGCTGTGGAGCCGGCACCTCGCCGTGGCGGCGGGCCTCGCCGTCGTCGCGGTGGTGCTGTTGTGCGTCTGGGCCGTCATCGAGCTGCGCAGCGCGACGCCCCTGGTCGATGTGCGGGCGGTGCGGCACCCGGCGGTCGCCGGGGCGAACCTCGCCATGTTCGTCGGCGGGATCGGCATGTACCTCCTGCTCACGCTCGTCACCCGGTTCGCGCAGACGCCGCACGATGCCGGCTACGGCTTCGGGCTGACGACCTTCGTCGCCGGGCTGGTCCTCATCCCGTTCTCGGTGCTGGGGTTCGTCGCCGGCAAGCTCACGCCGCGGGTCCGGACGCGGATCGCCGACCCCCTGCTCCTGGCCGGCAGCGCCGTCGTGGTCGGCGGCGGGTTCGCCCTGTTCGCGGCGGCCCGGTCGGACCTGGCCGAACTGTTCGCGGTGATGGGCGTGCTCGGCTTCGGCGTCGGCGGCTTCTCGGCCGCGATGCCCGGCGTCATCCTGGCCGTCACGCCCACGAGCGAGACGTCGAGCGCCATGAGCTTCAACTACGTCGTCCGAAGCGTCGGGTACTCCCTGGGCAGCGCCATCGGCGGCCTGATCCTCGCCGCGGGCACCGGCCCCGGCCACCTCTTCCCCGACGACAGCGCCTACACCACCGCGGCGCTGGTCGGCATCGGCGCCATGGCGATCGCTACGCTGACAAGCCTCGCTCTCGCCCGCCGACGCTCGTCCGAGACCAACCCGTAAGTCGGTTGCACTCATCCCCACACTGGAGGTTTCCATGCCCAAGGGCTACTGGGTCAGCGTCTACCGCACCATTGCAGACCCTGAGAAGCTGGCTGCCTACAACACCCTGGCCCGCGTGGCCGTCGAGGCCGGCGGCGGTCGGACCATCGTCCGTGGCGGCCGGGTCGAGGCGCATGACGCCGGAATCGCCGAGCGCACCGTCCTGGTCGAGTTCGACAGCTTCGAGCAGGCCGTCGCGGTGCGCGAGAGTGCGGCCTACCAGGAGGCGCTGGCCGCCCTCTCCGACGGCGTCGAGCGCGACTTCCGCATCGTCGAAGGCACCGACTGACCGAGGTCCAGGCGGATCTTCACTGCTGAAGCAGCGTTCGACCACGTTGCGCCGTTCACCACCTGGCGCCGGTCCCGCACAGGCCTGCCCATCCGGCCCGGCGTCAACAACGGATCGATCAACGCCCGCAAATCATCCTTCAGTTCATGTCGCCGCACAACGAACGGAGCAACGAGCCATCGACTTTACGGACACGCTCTAGGGGCTGGGCGCCCGAGCGGTGAGCAGCGGGAGGAGGTGGTCGGGGGTCAGGGGGAGGTGTCGGAGGCGGACGCCGCATGCGTGGTGGACGGCGTTGGCGATCGCCGCCGCCGTTCCGACGATGCCGATCTCCCCGATGCCCTTGCTGCCCATCGGGTTGAGGTGGGGGTCGTGCTCGTCCACCCAGTGCGCCTCGATGTCCGGCACATCGGCGCAGACGGGGACGTGGTAGGAGGCCAGGTCGCGTTCGCGGAAGTCGCCGAAGGCGAGGTCCATGGTGCTGTGTTCGGTGAGCGCCATCCCGATCCCCATGGTCATGCCGCCGATGAACTGGGAGCGGGCGGTGGGCGCGTTGAGGACGCGGCCCACGGCATAGACGCCGAGCAGCCGGCTCACGCGGACCTCGCCGGTGACGGTGTCGACGCGGACCTCCGCGAAGTGGGCGCCGAAGGCGTGGCGGGCGTACGGGGACGTCCGCCTCGCCTCCTCATCCGTGCTCGCCTCGACCGTGACGCCCTCGGGCGGCAGCGGACGACCGGGGTCGGCGGCCAGGGTCGCGCGCAGCGCGGCGCAGGCCTTGTGCACGGCCCAGCCCCAGGACGCGGTCCCGGAGGAGCCGCCGGCGACGGGGGCGTCGGGCAGTCGGCTGCTGCCGAGTTCGACGCCCACGGAGTCGAGCGGGGCGCCGAGGGCGTCGGCGGCGATCCGGGCGAGGACGGTCCGCGCCCCGGTGCCGATGTCGGTGGCGTTGACGCGGACGACGAAGCGGCCGTCCGGGGCGGCGTGGGCGGAGGCGCGGGACGGGCTCAGGAGTACGGGGTAGGTGGCGGCGGCGACACCCGTACCGGCCAGCACGTCCCCGTCCCGCCGGACGCCGGGGCGCGGGTCCCGGTCCGCCCAGCAGAACCGGCGCGCGCCGTCCCGCAGGCAGGCGGCGAGGCCCCGGCTGCTGAACGGCTTGCTGCTGTCGGGCTCGGTGTCGGGTTCGTTGCGCAGCCGGAGCTCCACCGGGTCGACGCCGACCGCCTCGGCGAGTTCGTCCATGGCCGTTTCGAGGGCGTACATCCCGGACGCCTCGCCGGGGGCGCGCATCCACGACGGGGTGGGCACGTCCAGGGCGACCACCCGGTGGGTGGTGCGGCTGTGAGGAGAGGTGTACATGGTGCGGGCGGGGACGGCGGCCTGTTCGACGAACTCCTTCACCGTGGACGTCTGGGTGACCACGTCGTGGGCGAGGGCCGCGATCGTGCCGTCGGCGGCGGCGCCGATGCGGACGCGCTGGATGGTGGGCGCGCGGTGCCCCACGGTGGCGGGCAGGTCACGGCGGGGCAGGGCGAGCCGGACGGGCCGGCCGGTGTGCCGGGCGGCCATCGCCGCGAGGACGGCCGGCGGCCGGGGGGTGCCCTTGGAGCCGAAGCCGCCGCCCACGTAGGCGGAGACGACGGTGACCTTCTGCTGGGGCAGCCGGAACAGGCGCGCGAGGACGTCCCGTACGGTGGTTGCGCCCTGGCTGGAGTCGTAGACGGTCAGGTTGTCGTCGTCCCACCAGGCAGTGGCGGCGTGCGGTTCCATCGGGTGGTTGTGCAGGGCGTCCATGGTGTAGGTGGCGTCGATGCGGACCGGGGACGCGGCGAAGGCGGTGTCGAAGTCGCCCCGCTCGCGTACGGCCGGGTGGCCCCCGTTGGCCTCCTCGGGCGTGTAGAGACGCGGGTGGTCGGCGCTCAGCCGGACGTCGTGCTCGCTCGGCGCGTAGTCGATCCGCAGCACGTCGGCGGCGGCGCGGGCGTTCTCGGGCGTGTCGGCGACCACGACGGCGACGAACCAGCCCCGGTGGGGGACCCGCTCATCCTGGAGCAGCGCGAGCGTCGGGTCGTCGGCGTCGCCGAGGCGCGGGGCGTTCTCGTGGGTGAGGACGGCGTGCACGCCGGGGCGCTGCAGGATCTCGTCGGCGTGGATGGCGGTGACCCGCCCGCGGGCGACGGCGGCGGGCACCGGGCAGGCGTGGACGCAGCCTGGCGGCGTCCGGTCGACGGCGTAGCGGGCCTCGCCCGTCACCTTCTGGCGGGCGTCACGCCTGACGGCCGCCGAGGGCTGAGCGGTCGCGGGTTCATGACGGGTCATGGCGTGGTGCCTCCTCCGGTCGGCGTACGGCGGGGTGTGGCGGGCGGACGGATGCCGGGCGGGCGGGGCGACGCGACCACGACGCGCCCGCACCCGTCTGCCCACGCGTCACGGGGCGGCCGCGGCGGCGCGGGACGCGAGGTCACCCAGGAGACTCACGGCGAGGTTGCGGGCCAGCGGCACCTTGAAGCCGTTGTCGCGGAGGGGCTCGGCGGCGGCGAGTTCGGCATCGGCGGCCCGCCGGAAGGTCTCGGCGGTGGCCGGCGCGCCCCGCAACACCTCCTCCGCCGCCCGCGCCCGCCAGGGCTTGTGGGCGAGACCGCCGAAAGCGAGGGCGGCGTGCCCCACCCGGCCGTCCTCGACGGTCAGGACGAGGGCGACGGAGGCGAGCGCGAAGGCGTACGAGGCGCGGTCGCGTGCCTTGCGGTAGGCGCTGAGCGCGCCGGGCGGCGGCGCGGGGAGCGTGACGCCCGTGATGAGTTCGCCGGGGGCGATGACGGTGTCCAGGTCCGGGCGGTCGCCGGGCAGCCGGTGGAACGCGGCGACGGGCACCGTCCGCTCGCCGTCCGCCCCGCGCAGCCGGACCTCTGCGTCGAGGGCGGCGAGGGCGACGGCCATGTCTGAGGGGTGCGTGGCGACACAGTGGGTGGAGTGACCGAGGACCGCGAGGTCCCGGTGGACGCCCTCCCGGGCGGGGCAGCCGGAACCGGGCAGACGCTTGTTGCACGGCGTGGACGTGTCCTGGAAGTAGGGGCAGCGGGTGCGCTGGAGGAGGTTGCCTCCGGTGGTGGCCGCGTTGCGGAGCTGGGGCGAGGCGCCGGCCAGCAGGGCCTGGGACAGCACGGGGTAGCGGGTGCGCACGTCGGGGTGGGCGGCGACGTCGCTGTTGCGCGCGGTCGCCCCGATCAGCAGGCCGCCGTCGGGGGTCTCCGCGACGCCGTCGAGGGGCAAGGCGCCGAGGTCGACGAGCAGCGGCGGGCCGGTGACGCCCAGTTTCATCAGGTCCACGAGGTTGGTGCCGCCTGCCAGGAAGCGGGCGCCGGGGTGGGCCGCGAGGTGCGCGATGGCCTCCTCGGTGCGTTCGGGGCGCACGTACGCGAAGGGCTTCACCGTACGAGCTCCTCGATCGCGGCCACGATGTTCGGGTAGGCGCCGCAGCGGCAGATGTTCCCGCTCATGCGTTCCCGGATCTCGTCCGGTGTGAGGGCGACGGGCTCACCCGGCAGTCGTTCCGGCGGTGTCACATGAGAGGGTTCGCCGCGCGCCGCCTCGTCCAGCAGGGCCACGGCCGAGCAGATCTGGCCCGGTGTGCAGTAGCCGCACTGCAGGGCGTCCCGGGCGACGAACGCCTCCTGGGCCGGATGGAGGTGCTCACCGTCCGTGAGGCCCTCGACGGTGGTGACGGAACGGCCCGCGCACGCGACGGCGAACAGCAGACAGCTGTTCACGCGCCGCCCGTCGAGGAGGACGGTGCAGGCACCGCACTGCCCGTGGTCGCAGCCCTTCTTGGTGCCGGTGAGGTCGAGGTGGTCGCGCAGCGCGTCAAGCAGGGTCGTGCGGTGGTCCAGGGTGAGCGAGTGGTCCGTTCCGTTGACGCGCAGCGCCACCGTGGACGCGCGCTCCGGCAGGGTCTGGTCCACCGGTTCTCCTCCTCACCTCGGGGTCTTCGCCGGCGCGGGCCCGAACGTCCGCCGCGTGGCGGTACGTGGGCGGGCCCGACCGACCGGGTCGCCGCTCGACACGCCCGCCGACCTGTCCGCACGCGGGCGCGGACTCGTGTCCGTCGGCGTGTCCATCCGTACGCGCCTGCGTCGACGCTATGCGACGACCGCCTCCCCCGCCTCCCGCGAGCCAGGCGTCCGGCCCGTGGGTGACCTCAGTCGAAGGTGTGCCGTCGACCGGTGGTCGTCCGGGTTCGAAGCCACTGATCGGTCGGTGCGTGGTTGTCTCGCCTCGGGGCCGACGGGTACCCGCACAGCAGGCCGCCGGAGCACCGACGCTCCCTTGGGCGGGTCGGCGGCGGAAGCACCGTTCCCCTCATCAAGGTGAACGGCTCCCAGAGGCGCGCCGGAGTCACAGCCCCCGTCGCAGCGCTTGCGAGAGTCGGGTTCTCTGTGCCTTCCACACCACCGCCGTGCCGCCACGTCAAGGGAAGTCATCATGAGGCAGCGGTATACGAAGGACCGCGAACGGTCACAGTGAAGGACGTACCGGACGCGAAGATCGAGCACCCCTGCGACATCATCGTCAAGATCACCGCCACCAACATCTGCGGTTCGGACCTGCACATGTACGAGGGCCGCACCTCGTTCGAGTCCGGCCGCAGCCTGGGACACGAGAACATGGGCCGGAGGTCGGCCCCGCCGTCCGCAAGGTCCAGGTCGTGGAGGCGAGTACGTGGTCCTGCCCTTCAACATCGCCTGCGGCTTCTGCAAGCAGTGCGAGCAAGGTCTGACCAACTACTGCCTGACCATGCAGCCGGAACCCGCCCTCGCGGGAGCCGCCTACGGATTGTGATGCTCGCCGACATCTTCCCCCAGGCCACCCTCGGTCCGGGCGCCGACAACGCCTGCGAATGCGTCGGCTACCAGGCCCACGACCCCCAGGGACACGAGGACGCCGGCCTCACGCTCAACGGCCTGATCGACTCGGTCGGGTTCACGGGCGACATCGGCGTGGTGGGAGTGTTCCTGCCCCAGGACCCCGGCGGCGCGCAGGCCCAGGGCGAGCTGGAGGCGCAGGGCAAGGTCCCGATCGACTTCGGCATGATGTGGTTGAAGGGCCAGCGCATGGGCACGGGGCAGGCGCCGGTGAAGAAGTACAACCGGGCGCTGCGGGATCTGATCACAGGCGGGAAGGCGAAGCCGAGCTTCGTCGTCTCCCACGAGCTCGGCCGGGACGAGGCCCCCCTCGCCTACGAGCACTTCGACGCCCGTGACGAGGGCTGGACCAAGGTGGTCCTGCATCCGAACGGACACGGGAACGGCCACAAGCGGGAGGAGACCCGAGGTCGCCATCCCCCCTGCTTCCCCTCGTATGCCTCGCGGTCGAAGGCCCGCGGGCGGCCACCGGATCGGCCTCTTCGCCTGCGGTCGGCGGCCTGGTCGGCGGGCTGCGGAATCGCTGCCCGGATCCCTCGTCGGCGCAATGCGCTCGGGTCGCACGCGACGAGAAGCCTTGTCGGCCAGGAATGACGAGTGCGGCTGCGGTGACGGTGCCGAGGTGGACGTAGCCGCGTAGCGGCGGGTTCGGCGGTTGCCGTAGCCCTTGTCGGCGCTGACGCTGTCCGGCTTCGTACGAGGCCTACCGGTGGCCAGCCGGCCTTGGCACGCGGGTCTAGTCCATGACCGGCTCGAACTGGGTGCAGTCGGCGCACTGCCCGGGCGTGATGACCAGCGAGAGCACCCGGCAGCGGCCGTCCGCACTCCGGTGGATCGTGGCGGTCCCGCCACCTGCCGCAACGCCCGTTGCTCACCGGTGGAAGCGGATCCAGCCGCTCCCACTGAGCATCCGTCAAGTCACTCCTGTCCCCCATGGTCCTATCAACGACTGGACTGATCGTCGGGCCACCTTCCAACCCCCGGCGATGCTCGGTGCCGACCGCTGCATACGGTGGAGGCGTGGGCGGTGGCGGCGGCCCCCGGCCGATCGAGAGGACGCGAACACGTGGATGTGTATGAGGCCGTGGACAGTCGCCGGGCCGTGCGGGCGTTCAGCGATGAGCCGGTGCCCAAGGAGGTACTCGAACGAGTACTGACCGCAGCGACGCGGGCTCCATCCAGTGGGAACCTCCAGCCGTGGCATGTGTATGTCGTCACCGGCGAACCCTTGAGCGAACTGAAGAGGCGCGCGACGGCGAGGGCCCTGGCGGGAGACCCGGGTGATGAGCGGGAGTATCCGATGTACCCGGACGAACTGACCTCGCCGTATCTGGATCGCTTCTCCGCTGCGGCGAGTCAGCGGTACGAAGCGCTGGGGATTGAGCGCGACGACCCCGCCCGGCCCCAGAAGATCGCAACCTTGAACTCGGAGGCGTTCGGGGCGCCGGTCGTCTTGTTCTGCTACCTCAACCGGACGATGGGGCCCGGGCAGTGGGGTGACGCGGGGATGTACCTGCAGACGGTCATGCTGCTGCTGAGGGCGGAAGGGTTGCACAGCTGCCCCCAGGTGATGTGGACCACGTACCGCAAGACCGTCAGCCGAACAGTCGGAGCCGATGACGAGCTCGTGCTGTTCTGCGGCATCTCAGTGGGATTTGAGAAGGAAGGCGCGCCAAGGCGGCGTACCGGGCGCGCGGACATGACGGAAACGGTGAGCTTCATCGGGGTGTGACCGCTGCCGGCCGAGATCGACAGGACAGCCCCAGGGGCGTCTTTCCGACCATTGGATCGTGGGGCCCCTGGCAGACCGTCCACGGACGGTTCGCCCGCTGCGCCGCCGACGGCACCTGCCACGACGGGTTCCCTCTCCGTCGGCGGGCCCGGCGTTCGGCTCCTGGCCACGGACGGACTGCACAGCCGGACGCCGGGCCCAACCCGCCTCCGCCCGGGGGGGATTCCCTGGTTCCGGGGTGGGGCTGGCCGCACCCCCGGCCGGGGGACCGTCGGATGTCCCGGTGGTCAACGGCTCCGTAGCGTCGTCGCCATGACCCACACCACGACCCACACCCGCTTCCGGCCGACGGTGCAGCGCAGACGCGTACGCCGGTCCCTGGCCGCCGCAACCGCCGTCGTCCTCACCGCCCTTGCCGCCACCCCGGCGGTCGCCGCGTCCGAACCCCGCCCGGCCCAGCAGAGCACCGTGCGTGGGGCCCTTCTCGGTGTCACTCCCGTCGCCGACCTGAGCCGGGCCGAGGTCGCCGCGTTCCTCAGGGGCGCCGGCATCGACGCGGCGACCGTGCGCCACGGTGTGCGCGGCTACCGCCTCACGTACCGGACCCTGACGCCTCGGGGCGAACCGACCACAGCCACCGGCCTGTTGGTGCTCCCCAAGGGTGGCGAGCGCCGGCTCGACCTGGTGGCCGACACGCACGGCACGATGGTCCACCGCGACTACGCGCCGTCCGTCGCCGAGGACTTCGGGCTGTACGCGCCCTATCTGCACGCCGCCGCGGGCCGCGCCGTCGCCGCACCCGATTACCTCGGGCTCGGCAAGGGACCCGGCCTCCACCCGTACATGGACACCGCCTCCTCCGTCGCCGCCTCGCTCGACATGCTGCGGGCCTCCCGGACCGCCGCGCGTGTGCTGGGCCGGCCGCTCACCGGAGACGTGTACGGCACCGGGTTCTCACAGGGCGGCCAGGTCGCCATGGCGCTGGGCCGCGAGCTGGCGCGGGGCGCGGACCGGCACTTCCGTCTGCGGGCGCTCGCGCCGGTCGCCGGACCGTACGACTTGCAGGGCGCCGAGATCCCCGCCCTGCTCGACGGCCGCGTCAACGACATCAGCGGTGTCTTCTACATGTCGTACTTCCTCACCGCGCAGAACCGGCTGCACCCCGTCTACGACAACCCGGCCGAGGCCTTCCGGCAGCCGTACGCGGGGTACGTGGAGGAACTCTTCGACACCCGGCACACCGAGGAGGACATCGTCACGAAGCTGCCCGGCTCGGTGAAGGAGCTGCTGACCGACGGCTTCTACGAGCGGCTGCGGCACCCGGACGGCGGCCTGCTGGCCGCGCTCAAGGCGCAGGACGGGACCTGCGACTGGAAGCCCGACGTGCCCGTACGGCTGCACAGCGCAGCCGGCGACACGGACGTGGCGATCGCCAACTCCATCAGCTGCGCCGCTGATCTGGCCCGCAACGGGGTGTCGGCCCCCGTGATCGACCACGGAAAGGCCGACCACAACGGGTCTTTCAAGCTGGCGGGGCCCCAGATCGTGCGCTGGTTCGACACGCTGGCGCGCTAGGTGTATTGCCCTGTGAGGTTGGGGATGCGGCTGGCGGGTGGTTTGCCTGCGAGCGCGGTGTGTCCGCGGTGGTGATTGTAGGTGTGCAGCCGGCTGGGGAATGCGTCGCGTCGTTGCTGCTCTGAGTGGTAGGGGCGGGCGTAGGCCCACTCGTCGAGGAGGGTGCGGTTGAGGCGTTCGACCTTGCCGTTGGTCTGGGGTCGGTAGGGCCGGGTTCGCTTGTGGGTGATCCCGGCTGCCGTCAGGCTGTCGCGCCAGTCGCGGGAGCGGTAGCAGGAGCCGTTGTCGGTCAGGACGCGTTCGACGGTGATCCCGACGCTGGTGAAATAGGCGTGGGCCCGCTGCCAGAAGGCGGTGGCGGTCTCCTTCTTCTCGTCGGTGTGGATCTCGCTGTAGGCGAGGCGGGAGTGGTCGTCGACGGCGGTGTGGATGTAGCTGTAGCCGGCGTTCTTGCGGGTCTTGCGGCCGGCCTGGCGGCCCAGCACCCTGTGGCCGCCGCCGTCGGGGATGTTGCCGAGCTTCTTGATGTCCACGTGCACCAGTTCGCCGGGCTTCTCGCGTTCGTAGCGGCGTATGTTCCGGCCGGTTGCACGGTCCAGATGGGTCAGACGGGCCAGCCCGAACCGGGTCAGGACCCGGTGCACGGTTGAGGGCACCAGTCGCAGGTGGTGGGCGATGCGGGCCGGGCCCCAGCGCCGCAGGACACGGACCTTGATGATTCGCCGCTCGGTGCGGGTCGGGGTCCGCCCGGGACTGTGACGAGGGCGTGAGGATCGGTCGGTCATGCCCGCTTCGCCGTCGTGGCGGTAGCGGGCAGCCCACCGCTGGGCTGTGGTCGGTGAGACCTGGAAGCGTTCGGCGGCACGCCGCAGCGGCCAGCCGTCCTCAACCACACAGCGGGCCAGACGCAGGCGCCCGGTCTCGGTCAGGGGTGCATTACGGTGGGGCACGAGGGCCTTTCGGTCAGGTGTAGACGTCGCAATCCACACCGAACCGGAAGGCCCTCACCTGTTCAAGATCCCTCAACCGAGACCTGGCTCACCCGTCCACAACCTCCCAAGACAGAACAGCTAGGCAGCGCGCAGATGGCGCGGATCAAAGGTGCGGGCGTACTCCGCGACGACATCCCCCCGTCGACTCAGAGGGCCTGTGGGAAGTCGAACAGCCTGTCCGGGTCATAACGCCTCTTGAGCTCAGCCAGCCGGTGAGCGGCCGAGCCGTAGTACGCGGAGCGCCAGTTGCTGAGACTCGCGTCTGTGTAGTTCTGGTACGCCGCGCCCGAGGCGTACCGGCGCATCGCGGTGTGCGTGCCGTCCAGCCAGGCCGTCGCCGCCCCGGCGGCATGGCCGGCGGGCCAGGATGCGGTGTACTGCGCCAGGAAACGTGAGTTGCGGTGTACGAAGGCCGTCGCCTGCGGAGAGACGCGGTTGACGGCCCCGCCCAGGGCGGTGAGCGCGACGGATACGGCACCGCCGCCGCTGCTGCGCCCGTAGCGTTCGACCTGGTCGAGCAGCGATCGGATGCCGGCGGTGGTCAGCGAGCGGTCGAAGAAGTCCGAGCGTGCCGCGTACGTCTCCCGCTGGAGCACACCGGTGGGCTGCCGACCCGGGGTTCCGCCGGGCAGATGGCACTGGGCGGTGGACTTCGTCGCGCAGCCCGCGTACATCCGCATCGTGTCGAGGTAGCCGCGGCGGCGCATGGTGATGTGGGAGGCGGCGCCGGGGCCGCCGGGTCGGTCGGCCAGCCGGTCGACGGCGTTCTGCAACGCGCCGTAGGTGCCGAGTGAGAAGCAGCTGATGGAGACGGTGGGAGTCCGGCCGGCGACGGCGGACAGGTGCAGCGCCGACCAGATCTCGTCGGGCTGGGCCGGGCCCCACTCCTGCCAGGAGCGGAGTGCGGCGGCGGCCTTGGACCAGGGCCAGGTCATGTGCGCGGTGACGCCGTCGGCGGCTTTGTGGGTGCGGAACCGGAGTTCGGTGACGACGCCGAAGTTTCCGTTTCCCGCGCCGCGCAGCGCCCAGAACAGGTCGGTCTCCCGGTCCTTGGACACGTCGAGGGTCCTGCCGTCGGCGGTGACGATGCGGGCGCCGGTGAGGTTGTCGGAGGTGAGCCCGTAGGCGCGCGAGACCACACCGTGGCCGCCCCCGAGTGTCAGGCCGGAGATGCCGACCGTGGGACACGAGCCGCCGGGGACGGTGACGCCGTGTGCGCCGAGCTGACTGTAGACGTCGATGAGCTTGGCGCCGGCCCCGATGACGGCACTGCCGGAGCCCGTACGAATGGACTTCAGCGCCGAGACGTCGATGACCAGGCGTCCGTTGCCGCTGGACCAACCGGCGTACGAGTGGCCGCCGTTGCGGATGGCGACGGGGGTGCCGTGGCGTCGTGCGAAGGCCAGGCATTCGGCGATGTCCGCGGTGTTGGCCACGTAGGCGACGGCGGCGGGGCGCAGATTGTCGAAGCGGGTGTTGTACAGCTGGCGGGCGGTGGCGTAGTCGGCATCGCCCGGACGTATCAGACCGCCCTGGAGGCCCCTGCCGAGCGCGGACCAGTCGGCGGCGCGGGGCGCGGCCGACTGGGTGCCGATTGGGGCGGATGCGGAGCCAAGGGGGCGCTGCCCGCTGGTAGCAGCGGCCGAGCCGCCGTTGGGCGCGGCTCCCACTTGCCCGTTTCCCCACCCCATCGTCCAGGCGGCGGTCGCCGCGACGCCGGTGCCCGCTGCGAGCAGTGTGCGCCGTTTCATGGCGGCCTCCGTTCACGATGCTCTGCTGTCTCTTATGCAGAGTGCGAATGGGTGGTGTTGGTTCCGCGTGGTGGACATGTGCGCTGCGGGCGTCCACCGGCGGCCTGACCGTGATGTTGCCCTCGGCCTCGGATGTGCCTGCGAGAAGGACGGCCTCATGGCTCAGATGCACCGACAGAAGCCTCTGATCTCGCCTGATCTGGTCTGCCGTGATGTGTATGGCGTTCTCTAGAGTTCACGACCATGCGCGTGATCAAGAGTTCACTCGGCAGCCTGCCCGTCGCGGGGCTGGCCGCCGTTCTCCTGGCCGCCTGCCTGGTGTGGTCGCAGGCCGGACCGGCGCAGGCGGCGTACGGCGACTGTCCGGCGAAGACGTTCTGCCTGTACACGCAAGCCGGTGGCGGGGGCGAGATGGTCTCGCTCGCGCCGCAGGACGGGCCCGTGCTCGACTACGGCACGGTCGAGCGCCTGAAGGACCGGACCTTCCTGTCGTTCCGTAACAACACGGCCTCCTGGACGTGCCTCTACGACGACCCGGCGTACGGCGGGACCGATATCCAGGCCGTGCTGCCCGGGCAGACCGGCGGCGACCTGGCCAAGGGCGCCGACGGGCTGCCGAAGGTGACGGTGGCCTCGCACAAGTTCGCCCCGTCCAAGTCGCTCTGCCGGACCGGGTTCGACCGCTGCGATGCCGGCCGGGTGTGCATCTTCCAAGGCCCCAGCGGGCGCGGTGTCGGAGGCGTCACGAGCCAGTCCGAAGTCCTTCCCGACGGGGTCCTGGGCAACAGGGACTACGGCGTGACCTGGGACGACAAGCTGGTGTCCGTCGCGAACCGCTCGCACAAGGCCGCCTGCTTCTACCGGGATCCCGGATATTCCGGGACCTGGCAGGCAGGCGGCGTCGCGTACCGGGCGTTCGTCGTCCTGCCGGGCGAGGAGACGACCCTGCCCGCCGTGTACCAGTCGTCCGTCAGCTCCCACAAGCTCGCCGACGCGGAAGGGAAGTGCTGACCGTGAACCCCGCCACGAACTCCGCCGGCCGCTCACGCATGCGGCGCGTCGCGGCCGTTCCCGTCGCCCTGGCGACCCTGGCCCTGACCCAGAGCGCGGCGGTCGCCGACCCCGCCACCAACGACGTGCAGTCGGTCCTGGACACCCTGACGCCCCATCACCTCACGGTGGCGGAGGGCATCACGCGGACCACGTACTCCAGCGACTCCTCCGAGATCGTCGTCCGTGTTGCGGTCATCGACCCGGACCTCGGGGCGATATCCCTGGACAGCACGGTGGGCGCCGGGGTGGGCGTGAAGGAGCCCACCACCGCCATGCTGGCCACCGTCGGGACCACCGCGAAGGACGCGCCGTACGTCGGTGTGAACGGCGGCTACTCCGTGTCCACCAAGGACGAGGACGACGCCACCGGCAAGAGCATCCCGGAGGAACGGTCGTTCCCGATGGTGACCTCGGTCCAGGAGGACGTCGTGCAGGGCGCCGCCTGCCTGAAGGGGCAGAACGCCGTCGTCCTCCAGCACGGTCGGCCGCACTTCACCAAGATCACGACGACGTTGGGAATCACGTCCGACCGGAACACCGCCGACACCGCCGACGACGCCACGCGCGTGGTCGACGCGGTCAACCGGTACCCGGGCTGGATCGCGTTCTGCCCGCAGGAGGCCGGTGACAAGTCCCTCCCGTACACGACCGACGCGAACGGTGACGTCCAACGGCTCGACCAGTACGGCAATGTCATCAAGAGCGGTCCCTACTACCAGGACTCCAGCGAGATCGTCGTCTTCACCTCCGCCTACGGCCAGAAGACGCCGGAGCCGCGGCACACTCCCTTCGTGGCGGCGGACGACGCCGACGGTGTCGAGGTCGCCGTCGACGCGTCGGGCCGTGTCACGGCGGTGAAGTCCCCGCGCGGCGGAATGGACGTCCCTCCGGGAGGCATGGTGCTCCAGGGCATCGGTGACGACGCCCAGACCGGGGGCGGCGCACAGTGGCTCAGGGATCACGCCATGGTGGGCGCGAAGCTCACGTACACGCAGCGCGCCACGGACCTGGGCGTCGTCGAGGACCCCACCGACGACGTCGACCTGCCGCTCGACCCGGCGTACCCGTCGATCGACGTCGTCAACGGCACCCACGATCTGATGCGGCACGGCAGGGTCGTGGCCGAACCGGCCGACAACGTCGCGAACGACCCCCGCACCGCCATCGGCGCGGACGGCTACGGACGCACCCTCCTGGTCAGCGTCACCGCCAGGGACGAGGGCCTGCGCCGCGGTGTCCCGATCTACGACCTCGCGAAGATCATGGAGGACCTCGGCGCCGTCGACGCCCTCAACCTGGACGGCGGCGGATCCACCACGTTCGTCGTCGACGGGCAGGTGAAGAACGTCCTCTCGGACGCGGGCGGCGTCGAACGGCCCGTCTACGACGCCGTGTACGCGGGACGCGGCGGACACGGTCTACCGGCCGGCGGCAACTGACGCCTCCCCCTGGCGGTCGCTCCGGAACCACCGCCGGTCTCCCGCCTGGCGGTCGCTCCGGGACCAATGCCCGAAGCGACCGCCCCGTCGTCATGGCGGCAGGGGCCCCGGCGTGGGGAGAGGCGGTCAGGGACCGCTCGTCACGGGCGGTGTGGTGGCCCCGCGGTCGGCCCGCTCTGAGCCGGCGGGCTGGCCGCGGGGCCGGGGCGTCACGCCGCGGCCAGGGCCAGGGTCGGTGACTGGCGGGCGGCGCGGACCGCCGGGTAGAGGCCTGCCACCGAGCCGATCGCGAGGGTCGCGACGAAGCCTGCCGCGGCCGCCCAGGGCGGGACCACCCAGGGCAGCCCGCCCGTGGACGCGTACACCGCCGTCGCCGCCGCGCCCAGGGCCACGCCCGCGATGCCGCCGAGCCCCGACAGCATCAGGGACTCCGTCACGAACTGGATCCTGATCTGGCCTCGCGTCGCGCCGAGCGAGCGGCGCAGACCGATCTCGTGGCGCCGTTCCAACACCGAGATGATCATGGTGTTGGCCACCCCGACGCCGCCCACCAGCAGGGCGATCCCGCCCAGTCCCAGGAGCAGCGTGGAGAAGGCGCCCTCTGTCGCCGCCTTCGCCTTCAGCACCTCGGAAGGGTCGCTCACCGCCACGTTCTGCGGGTTCTGCGGGTCGATCGTCGGAGCCAGGAGCCGCTGGACCTGGCGGACCGTCGCGTCCGTGGAGCGCTCGTACACCGCGGTCGGATGCCCGTCGAAGCCGAGGATCCGCTGGGCGCTCTCCCAGCCGACCAGCGCCGAGCGCTCGATCTCGGGTGCGAGCGGCAGGGGGTCGAGGATGCCGACGACCGTGAAGTACCGGTCGTCGATCCAGACCTGCCTGCCCGGCCGGTCGATGCCCAGCCGTTCCGCGGCGACGTGCCCGAGCACCACGGAGGGGTAGCGGCCGTTGGCCGCGTTCAGCCAGGTGCCGGACGCCGTCGTGCCGCGCAGCACGTCGAGCAGTCCCTCCGTCGCCGCCTTCACCGCGATGCCGCCGGTCTCCTCCTCAGGGATCTTCTCCGAGCGGCGTACGGAGTGCTGGAGGTCTCCGCTCGCGCCGGCCTTCTCCACGCCCTCGATGCGCCCGACCATGCCGACGGCGTCCTTGGGCAGCTTCACCTCCTGTCCGCTGAACATCCCCTCTCCCGGTGTGGCCACCAGCATGTTCGTGCCGAGGGCGTCGAGCCGCTGGAGCAACTGCGCCTGGCTGGAGGCCGAGATGCCCACCACCGCGATCATCGTCGCGATGCCGATGGCGATCCCGAGCGCCGACAGCACCACCCGCACGGGCCGGCTTCGCAGGCCGGCCGAGCCGACGTGCAGGACGTCGCGCGGGCCGAGCCGGCGGGCAGTGAGCGCGACGGGTCGCCGTTCGGTCGCCGTGGATGTCGTCCGCTTGCGCCTGCCGGGCATCAGACCACGACCTTTCCCCGGGCCGAGTCCGCGACGACCTTGCCGTCGCGGATCCGGACCGTTCTCGGCAGGCGCTGTGCGATCTCGGCGTCGTGGGTGATGACCGCGATCGTGGCGCCCTCCTGGTTCAGGGCGTGCAGCAGTTCCATGACCGCCTCGCCCGAGGCGGTGTCCAGAGCGCCCGTCGGTTCGTCGGCGAGCAGCAGGTCGGGCTGCCCCACGACGGCGCGGGCGATGGCGACGCGCTGTTTCTGGCCGCCGGACAGCTCGTGCGGCCGGTGCCGCGCACGGTCCGCGAGACCGACGCGGGCCAGCGCCTCGGCGGCGAGCTTGCGGCGCCGGGCCCGGGGCAGGCCCGAGTAGAGCAGTCCCTCGGCGACGTTGTCCACGGCGGTGACGCCCGGAGCCAGATGAAAGGCCTGGAAGACGAAGCCGATGTGGCGGGCGCGCAGGGCGGAGAGCCGACGGTCGGTGAGGGACGCGACGTGGTGACCCGCGATCGCGACGGTGCCGGTGGTCGGCCGGTCGAGTGTGCCGACGATGTGGAGCAGTGTCGACTTTCCTGAGCCCGAGGGGCCGACGATGCCGACGAGTTCTCCCTCACCGATGGCGAGGTCGACGCCGTCGAGCGCGCGGACGCCTCCGGCGTACTCCTTGACGACGCCGCTGAGCTCGACGACCGGGACCCGGGTGAGGGCTGGGCCGCCGTGGACCGAGCCGACGATCGCGGGCGGGGTCGGACTCGGGAGGGAGATGAGGCCTGCCGGCGGGCCCGGGGTGAGGCCCGGGGTGAGGCCCAAGGGCGAGGTGAGGCCCGGCGTCTGGCCGGGGTCTTCTACGGGGCGCGCGGTGTCGGTCATCAGGACGGCACCCCCACCTTCATGCCTTCGCGCAGTCCCTCGCCGCTGATCTCGACCCTGCCCTGTGCGAACATCCCGAGCTCGACCCTGACGTCCCGCGCCGCGCCGTCCTCGACGACCTGGACGCCGAACCCGCCGTCGGGGAGGGCGAGCAGGGCGTTGACGGGTACGGAGAGGACGTCCCGGCGGGTTTCGCCGGTGAGCTCGACGGTGACCGGGGACTGGTCGACGCCCTTGGCCTTGGCCGGGTCGTCGAAGGACACCGTGATGTCGATCTTCGGGGTCTTGTCCTGCGGGTCCTCACCCGCCGTCGCGGTCCTGCCGACGGCGGACACCCTCCCGGGCAGGCGGGTTCCGTCCGGCAGCGTGACCTGGACCCGTGTCCCGGTCTTCGCCGATCCGGCCTCCGAGGCGGGCACCTTGAAGCTCACGACCCGCTCGGAGCCCGTCACGGTGAGCACCGGTGAGCCGGGGGTGACACGGTCTCCGGGAGCGATCCGGTCGCCGCCGCCCGAGCCCGTACCGGAGTCGGAGCCGGCTTCCTCGACCCGTACCGCGCTGCCGGCGAAGGCGATCCGCTCCGGACCGAGGGTGCCGCTCTGCTTGAGGTCGTGGGACTTCTGCCAGCGCTTGACCGCCGCGGCGGTCTTCGCGGTGTACTCCTCGTCGACGTCGAAGCCGGTGTACCCGAGGGCGGCGAGGTTCTCCTCCAGCTGCCGTACGTCCTTGCCCTTGTCTCCGGTCTTCAGGGTCCGGTACATGGGCTGGTCCCCGTACATCAGCCGTACGGCCTCGCCGTCGACCTCGTAGAGCCGCTCGTCCCGCCGCACGACCGAGCCGGGTGGGGCGAGCCAGGTGAGGGTGCCGCCCGGGCCGCCCGCGTTGACCTTGCGTTCCCCGAGGTGGCCGAGCGTGCCGTCCCGTTGGGAGCTGTCGGCGAGGTCGCCCCGGGTGACGGGCGCCGTGGCGGGCGGCAGTCCCCTGGTGCCCGCACGGTCGGGCGAGGGCTTCTCCGGGGAGGCCAAGGCGGTGACGGCGACGCCGCCGCCCGCGATGGCGACGACGGTGAGGAGGGCCAGCGCGAGCCGGCGCCGTCCCAGCGGCCTCCGCTCGCCCGCGTGGGGTTCGGTGGCGGCGCCGCTCATCGGGCCGCGCCTTCGCACGCCTTGGCGGCCTTGTCGAACTTCTCCTTCTGCGCGCCCTGCGGTATCGGCATGGCCTGCTGCGCGCTGCCGTCGAACTTCGGGTCGGGCATGTTGAAGCCGTTCTCGCGCATGCACTTCGCGTAGGCGACTGCCTTGTCCTTGTCGGCCTGCGTCGGCTCCTTGCCGAACCCGGCGCCGCCGGCCTTGCTCGCGCACGCCTTGAACGCCTTCTCCATCTTCTCCTTCGACATGCCGTCGCCGCCGATGGTGAGGCCGACTCCGCTCTCGCCCGGCTTGGGCTCGGGCACGTCGAGCCCCTGTTCACGCAGACACTTGCGGTGTTCGAAGGCCTGGTCGGCCTTCTTGCCCTCCTCGTTCACGCTCCCGTCGTCCTTTCCACCCGGGGCCGTACCCGAGCAGGCGGTGGCGAACAGGGCGAGTGCGGCGGCCAGCGAGGGGGCGGCGGCCGTGCGGATGATCCGTCGAATCGTCATGCCGCCGAGGGTGCCGCGCGGGGATGTTTCGCTTCTCTCAACGGTTCCGTTTACATCGGCGAAAGGTCCCTTTCGGATAGACAGGGGCCATGCGCGTACTGGTGGTGGAGGACGAGGCGTTCCTCGCGGAGATGATCGCCGAGGGGCTGCGCCGGGCCGCGCTCGCCGTGGATGTCGCGGCCGACGGCCTGGAAGCTCTACGGAAACTGCAGCTCGGGGAGTACGACGTTCTCGTCCTCGACCGTGACCTGCCCGGGATCCACGGCGACGACGTGTGCCGTCGGGTCGTCGAGCAGCGGCTCATGACCCGGGTCCTCATGCTGACGGCGGCCGGCACGGTACGTGACCGGGTCGAAGGCCTCGGCCTGGGCGCCGACGACTACCTGACCAAGCCCTTCGCGTACGACGAGCTCCTCGCCCGGGTGCTGGCCCTCGGCCGGCGTGCCAGACCCGCGCTGCCGCCCGTCCTCGAACAGCGCGGGATCGTCCTGGACACGGCACGCCGGCAGGCCAGCCGCGACGGCCGGCACCTGCACCTGTCGCCCAAGGAGTTCGGCGTACTGGAGGCGCTGCTGCGCGCCGAGGGAGCCGTGGTCAGCGGCGAGGACCTGATCGAACAGGTCTGGGAGGAGCACACCAGCTACCGCACGAACGCGGTCCGGGTGACGCTCAGCAAGCTGCGGGCCAAGCTCGGCGAGCCGCCGGTGGTGGAGACGGTCCCGGGCGCGGGCTACCGGATCGCGTCGTGAACGGCGTACGGAAGCTCCGCGCGTCGCTGCGCCCGGGCCCCCGCGGGCCGCGGACGACCGGCCTCGTCGCACAGCCCGGCCGCAAGCTGTCGTTCCGCAGCGAACGGGCCCGGCTCACCGCCCTCTACACCGGACTGCTCGTGCTCGCCGGGGCGCTTCTCACAGGAGTCGTGTACGTGCTCGTGGAGGAGGGCATGTACTCGTCGATCAGCATGGCCGTCACCACGGCCGTGCCGGCGCAGCGGCTGGAACGACTGCCGTCCGCCTTCCCCTCCGGGATGCCGAGCGCCGCGCCCGCGAGCCCCGCACCCGCGAGCCCCGCACCGAGCACGGGGACCGTCGTCCCGGGCGAGGCACTGGCGATCACGCGGACGCTCAGCGACGCGGCCGAGTCCGCGGCCCTCGACCGGCTTCTCACCGTCTCGGTGACCGTCTTCGTCTGCTACGCGGTTCTCTCGCTCGCGCTCGCGTGGTGGACGGCGGGCCGGGTGCTCCGGCCGATCGCCGTCATCACCGAGACCGCCCGCCGCCTCTCCGGTGAGAACCTGCACGAGAGGATCGCCCTCGACGCCCCGCCCGGCGAGCTCAAGCGGCTCGCCGACACCTTCGACGACATGCTCGGCCGCATGGAGCGGCTCGTCTCCGCCCAGCAGCGGTTCGCCGCGAACGCCGCGCACGAGCTGCGCACGCCGTTGGCCGTGCAGCGGGCGGCCGCCGAGATCGGGCTCGGCGGAGATCCGTCCCCCGAGCGGGTGGCGCGCATGCGGTCGAAGCTGATCGAGGTCGCGGACACCAGCGAGCAGATCATCGAGGGCCTCCTGCTCCTCGCGGCCTCCGAACAGGGGCTCAAGGAACGTCGCCGTGTCGCCGTGGACGAGCTCGCCCGGCAGGTCGTGGCAGCGCTCGGCGACGAAGCGGCGGAGCGGGGTGTGCGCGTCACCGTCCGGACGGCGCCGCTGACCATCGACGGGGATCCTGTACTCCTGGAGCGCCTCCTGCACAATCTGCTCGTGAACGCGGTGCGGCACAACGTCCCCGACGGTCGGGTCGACGTGCGCATCGGAGCGGACATCGGCATCGAGGTGACCAACACCGGGCCGGTCGTTCCGTCCGCCACGGTCCCTCTGCTCTTCGAGCCCTTCCGCCGGCTCAACGAACGCACCCACGCGCCCGGGGAGGGCGCCGGCCTCGGCCTGTCGATCGTCGACGCCGTCGCCCGGGCGCACGGGGCCGAGGCGACGGCATCGGCCAACACGGAGGAGGGCGGTCTGACGGTTCGTGTGGTGTTCCGGCCGGCCGGACCGTGATGGTGGTCGGGACGGCTCGGATCGTGGGTTCGGGGACGGCCGAGCCGCTGGGCACGCTCGCCGGGTGGGTCAGAGGGCGATGAACGGGTCGGTCAGGTGCGGTGTCGCGAGGTAGAGGGTGTCGGTGTTCCGGCAGAGGAGGGCTCGTTCCCCAGAGGCGTCGGTGCTCCGGGAGCGAACGACTGGTTCCCTTGAAGTGCCGCTGCTCCGGCAGCCAAGCACTCGTTCCCTGGATGCCCTTGCCTGGGCTGGGTCCCTCTCGTGGGCGTAGGCGAGTTCCGGGTGGAGCAGCTGGATCGCGTGCACGAGCAGGTCACCGGTGACGGCGACCAGTTCGCGCCGGGACGCGACGAGCACGCTCTGGTGCCCGGGTGTGTGACCGGGCGTGGCGAGTACGCGTTCGCCGTGGCGCAGCGTGGTCTCGCCGTTGAGCAGCCGTAGCCGGCCGGCCTTGCGGAGCGGGTCGATCACGCGGGATCGCAGGTCTGGGTTGACCTCCTCGATCGCGTCGAGTTCGGCCTGCTGCAGCAGGTACTCGGCGTTCGGGAAGAACGGTCGCGCCTGTGCGCCGCCGACGACGGCCCAGCCGACGTGATCGGTGTGGAGGTGGGTGAGCACCACGGTGTCCACTTCGGATGGTTCGATGCCCGCGGCGGCGAGCGAAGCCGGAAGCTCCCCGGGGACGGGCGCCCAGGAGGCCGCCGCGCTGTCGGCCGGGCCGATTCCCGCGTCGACCAGGGTGACGCCGCGGTCGCCTCGCTCGCTGCGGATCGCGAACGCGCGGAACTGGAGCCGCCAGTTTCCGTCGGGGTCGAGCGCCCCGGGGTCGAACTGGTCGGCCGCGGCCCACTGCTCGGTGGTGGCGTCGGGAAACGCCTCCGCTCGGGAGGAGAAGAAGGGGCCCGTGCCGTCGGCGAGCGCCGTGACGGTGTAGGGGCCGAGATGGAGGGAAGGGGGCATCCCGGAGATCGTGCCACCGGGGGCGGCCCACGGCCAGACCCGGATGTCCTCGATGAGTTGTCACGTACCCCGGACCGTCTCGTACGCCGGACCGTCACGCGCCCCGGACCGTCACGTGGCCCGGACCGGGATGTCGCCGCGCACGACGTGGTGTCTCAGTCGCGGGGTTCGGCCGTCCACGTGACGCGGGGCGGCACGACGCGGGCGCACAGGGGTTCGCCGCAGGCGTCGGTGAGGCCCAGGCGTCCGACGAGGAGCCCGCCGCTGACGGCGGACTCCAGTTCGTGGGCGGGGACAGCGTCGAGCATCAGCTTCGCCCGTCGGAACATGGTGAAGGAACCCTCTTCGTCGACCGCGCCCCACGACAGATAGATGAATCGGTTGCCGGGACGCCCCTGGATGTAGGGGCCTTTCACATCTGTCCCGCCGCCGGGCGAGGCGAGGGCGGTGCACTCCAGGGTCCAGGTCGCACTCGCCGCGTCTCCGGGCTGCGGGTCCAGGAGCTCGGCCGGGCGGTCTCGGCGCTGGACCGCCACATGGACGTTCCGGTAGGCCGTGTCGGAGGAGTCCCCCGGCGGACAGGTGAGGCCGGGCAGCTCGACGGCGTCGATACGGATGCGCATCCCACAAGGTCCCGGAACTCCCGGCGATCTCATGGCCTTCCGGCCGGCCTACCGGGCAGCAGTGCCTCGGCGGCGACCGCCGCGACCGCCTCGGCAACCGCTGACAGGGCCGGCGAGTCCAGCTTCCATTGCTGCCAGTACAACGGGACGTCCATGGGACGGCCCGCGGCGAGCTCCACCAGTCGCCCGGCCCGCAGGAGTGACGCGGCCTGCGGTTCGGGCACCAGGCCCCAGCCGAGGCCGGCGGCCACCGCGTCCCGGAACCCGTCCGAGGCCGGCACCATGTGCCGGATCTTCCCGGCCCCCGACCGGCCGCGGGTCAGCGCCCGGACGAAGGTGTCCTGGAGTTCGTCCCGTCGGTCGAACACCACGGTGGGCGCCTCGCAGAGGTCCTGGGCCAAGGCTCCGGTCAGGTGCCGGGCCGCGAATTCCGGAGTCGCCACGGCCAGATAGCGGGCCAGTCCCAGCAGACGTACCGAGCACCCGGCCACCGGGTCGGGCGAGGAGGTCACGGCCGCCATCACCTGTCCCTCGCGCAGCAGGGCGGTGGTGTGGGACTCGTCCTCCCGGTAGAGCTCGAAGCAGACCGGAGGGTCCTGCGGCACTCGGGTGAGCGCGGGCAGGAACCAGGTCGCGAGGGAGTCCGCGTTGACCGCCACCGGAACCCGCGCGGGGCCCTGCTCCGCCGCCAGCCCCAGTTCGGCGCGGGCGTCCCGCTCCAGCCGCGCCAGCTGCCGGGCGAATCTGACCACCACCTCGCCGGACTCGGTGGCCCGTACCGGCTTGGTACGCAGCAGCAGGACCCGCCCGGTGCGTTGTTCCAGGGCCTTGACGCGCTGGCTGACGGCGGAGGGGGTCACGTGCAGGGCGGCGGCCGCGGCGTCGAAGGTGCCTTCGTCGACGACGGCCAGCAGGGTTCTTACCTGATCCAGGGGAAGCTCATCCATAAGTAGCGCTAAGGGTACGTAAGAATCCTTAGCTGTACTCATTCCTCGCCGGTTCGTACGGTCGACACCATGAACAGCAGCATCGCCGCCGTACTCGCCGGTTTCGGAACCGGCCTCTCGCTCATCGTGGCCATCGGGGCCCAGAACGCCTTCGTCCTGCGCCAGGGCGTCCGTCGCCACGCCGTCCTCGCCGTGGTGGTCATCTGTGCCGTGTCCGACGCGGTGCTGATCGCGCTCGGAGTCGCCGGGGTGGGCGCGGTGGTCACGGCCTGGCCGGCGATGCTGACCGCGGTCGGTCTCGCGGGCGGGGCGTTCCTGCTCTGCTACGGGTTCCTGGCCGCCCGGAGGGTACTGCGCCCGGATCCGGCGGCCTCGCTCTCAGCCGGTGGCCCTGACGCGGGTTCCGCCCGGCGGGCGGTTCTCACCTGCCTGGCCATGACCTGGCTGAACCCTCATGTGTACCTGGACACCGTTCTCCTGGTGGGTTCGCTCGCCTCCGACCGGGGCGACCTGCGCTGGGCCTTCGGTATCGGCGCGGCCCTGGCCAGCCTGGGCTGGTTCTTCGCCCTCGGCTTCGGTGCCCGCCTGCTGTCGGGTGTGCTGTCCCGCCCCAAGGCCTGGCGGGTGCTGGACGGCCTGGTCGCGGTGACCATGCTGGCGATGGGCGCGATGCTGGTCGCGGGCGCGTAGACCGCCGCCGCCGGACCGCTGTTCGTGACGGCCGACGGACGGCAGGTCGGGCGCGGGCTACCGACGCGGCACGGGGACGAGGCGCAGGAGTGTGTGAAGTACGGAATCGATCGTGTCCTGCGAGGGCTCGTCGCTCACATGGGTCAACAGGCGGGCCAGGACCCTCAACAGCTGCGGCGAGGCCATCACCCGGGGGTGCAGGAGGGGACGATAGCCGAACCGGGAGAAGAGCAGATCGCCGGCGAGGTTCCCCAGCCGGTAGTACCGCGCCCATCGACGCTGGATCTCGGCCGGGTACTGGTGCAGCGCGTGTTCCCGGCGCGGTCCGGCCGGCCTGGCCAGCGCAAGGGCGATGATCTCCGCCGCCACCTCGGCGGTCTCCATCGCCTGGGCGATGCCCTCGCCGCTCCACGGGCTGACCATGCCCGCGCTGTCACCCACGAGAAGCAGGCCTCGGTGGTATTGCGGACGCCGGTTCAGTCCCATCGGCAGCGGCGCGCTGCGCAGTGGGGAATCGGCGCTCCCTTCGTGCAGGTCCCACTCCTCGGGCAGGCGGGGCAGCCAGTGGTCCAGCGCCGCCCGCAGGTCCACGGGTCGGCGCCGGCGCTGTTGCGGCAGCGCGCCGAGACCCACGTTGACGCGGCCGTCCCCCAGGGGAAACACCCATCCGTATCCGGGCAGGTCGAGTCCGGTGCGGGGGCAGCGCAGGTCCGCCCACAGCTCCAGGTAGGGGTCGTGGGTGCGGGTCGTGCTGCGGTAGTACCTGCGGGCGGCCGCCGCGACGGGGCGCTTCGCGTCCCGTTCGAGCCCGAGGCCGAGAGCCGTACGCGCCGAGGCGCCGTCGGCCGCGACCACCAGGGGGGCCAGGTACCGCACCGGTTCCGCACCGGGCCCGTGGGAAGCGGTCACGCCGATGACCTGCCCTGCCCGGTCGGTCAGCGGGCCCGTCACTTTGACGTGGGTGCGCAAGCGCGCTCCGGTGGCGCTCGCCTGCGTGGCGAGCAGGTCGTCGAAGTCATGGCGGCTCCGGGTGAGTCCGAAGTCGGGGAACGCGCCCAGGCGCGGCCAGTCCAGCTCCGCGCTGTGTCCGCCGCAGACCCAGCGCATCCCCTTGTTCCGCATCCAGCCCGGCGCGTCGATGTCGATGCCAAGCCGCACCAACTGGTGCACGGCGCGCGGCGTCAGCCCGTCACCGCACACCTTCTCGCGGGGGAAGCCGCTCTTCTCCAGGAGCAGGACGTCCACACCCGCTCGTGCCAGATGCACCGCGGCGGCGGATCCCGCCGGCCCCGCCCCCACCACGATGACCTGGGCCTCCTCGTCCCCCACGCCGTCGGATCCCCTACCGCCCTCGCCACTGCCGCCGGCCTCGTCACGTTTGGTGATCACTCCCCTACTATGCCCCTCGACGGGCACCCACACTCCGTGCGGCACGCCTGAGAGGCCGGCCGTCCCTGTCCGGGCGGTGGGCCTCGGGTGAGGCCGGTGAGGCCCACCGCCCGGTCCGCCGGCGTCGGTCCGGGGTTGCCCGCCTACGCTGCGGCCGCGCCCTCGCGGCGGTTCGGGGCCGTGGCCGCCCGTACCGCCTCGGCGTCGGCGCCGCTGTGCCGTTCCGCCCATGCCTCCAGCGCGGCCCGGCAGGCGTGGTCGAGGTGGTGGACGCCGGAGAGGTCGAGGACCACCCGTCGGTCGTTCGGCAGGTCCTCCAGGCTGTCGAGTATCTGGGGCAGCCGAAGGAAGGTGACCGTCCCCTGGAGCCGTACGCGCAGCACGTCGCGTCCGTCGTCACTCTGCTCGATCCGCAGCTGCGAGGCCTCCCACGCGGCCTTCCCGACCGACATGACGAGGCCGATCAGAACACCCTCGAACATGCCGACCGACACGATCGCCGCCGCCGTCGCCACGAGGACGACGGCCTCGCCCCGGTGACGTCGCCACAACGTCAGGACGCCCTTGAACGGGATGAGTTTCCAGCCGGCGTGCACGAGGATCCCGGCCAGGGCGGCCAGGGGGATGTACGCGAGGACGGCGGGCAGCAGGGTGACGAAGAGCAGCAGCCACACACCGTGCAGGATCCGGGACGCCTTCGTCCGTGCGCCGGCCTCGACGTTGGCCGAGCTGCGCACGATGACCGCGGTGAGCGGCAGTGCGCCGAGCAGACCGGACAGCGTGTTGCCCGCGCCCTGTGCGATGAGTTCCTTGTCGTAGTCCGTGCGCGGTCCCGAGTGGAGCCGGTCGACCGCTGCCGCGCTGAACAGCGATTCGGCGGAGGCGATCAGCGCGAACGCGAGGACCGTGCCGAGGACGGCCGGGTCGACGAGGGAGGAGAGGGCTTCGGAGCCCGGCAGGTGGACGGCCTCCAGCACGCCGCTGACCCTCACGGTCTCCACCGGAAGGCCGAACACGGCGGTCGCGAGGGCGGCGAGGAGAACCGCCACCAGGGCGCCGGGAACCGCCCGGGCGCGGCGCGGCATCCGTCGCCAGCCGACGATGACGAGCACGGTCCCGGCACCGACGGCGAGCGACACGAGGGCCGTGCGGCTGCCCAGCGCCTCGGAGAGGGCGGTCGGCAGGCCGATGAGCTTGTCGAGGCCCGAGTCCGGGGCGGCGGTTCCCGCCGCGGCGTAGAGCTGGCCGGCGATGATGACCAGCCCGATGCCCGCGAGCATGCCCTCGACGACGGAGAGGGAGATCGCACGGAACCAGCGCCCCCACCGCAGGAGACCCATGACGATCTGCAGCACGCCGGCCGCCAGCACGATGACTCCGAGCGCGCCGAGGCCGAAGGCGCGGACCGCTTCGAGGACGAGGACGGTGAGGCCGGCGGCCGGACCGGAGACCTGGAGGCTGCTGCCCCGCATCAGGCCCGTGACGACACCACCGACGATTCCGGTGATGAGGCCCAGTTCGGCGGGGACGCCCGAGGCGACGGCGACGCCGAGGCAGAGCGGGAGGGCGACGAGGAAGACGACGAGCGAGGCGGCGATGTCCTGCCTCGGGAACGGGAGGGAGCGAAGCATCCGGACGTCCTTCCTCACAGCGCCTCGAAGGAGTCGGCTCCGGAGCGGTACTCGAGGACGGCACCGGTGTGCACCTCGTAGTACCACCCGCGCAGGCGGAGCCGGCCCTCCGAGAGCCGCCGTTCCACACACGGATAGGAGCGCAGGCGGAGCAGTTGGGCGAGTACGTGGCCGTGGACCGCGTCGGTGACGGCCGGGTCGTCGGCGCGCCCCGGGACTCCGTCGGGAGCGGCGTGGGCGAGCCAGTCCCGTACGGCAGGGACCGCGCTCAGGTCGTCGCCGCGGACCAGCGAACCCACCGCGCCGCAGTGGGAGTGACCGCAGACGACGACGTCCTGGACGGCGAGGACCTCGACGGCGTACTCGATGGTGGCGGCCTCGCCGCTGGGGTTGCCTTTGCCGTACGGGGGCACGATGCCGCCCGCGGTCCGCAGTTCGAAGAGCTGGCCGGGCCGGGCGCCGGTGATCAGGGCGGGTACGACCCTGGAGTCGGAGCAGGTGATGAACAGGACGTCCGGGGACTGACCCGCGGCGTACGCGGCGAACTCCTCGGGGCGCTGTCCGAATCGGCGGGCGTGGTCGATGAGAGGCTGCATGAATGATTCCTCCTGGCGCGCCGTGGGGCGCGTCGGGCTGACAGGTCGGCGCAGGGGGAAAGGGCCTGTCAGCAGCGGAACACCTGCAGGGCGGAGGGGTCGTCGGCGCCGAGCGGTCTGGGCCGGGTGTCCGCGCCGCGGGGGCGGCCGACGGGCGGATCCGCGAGCGGGACGGCCCGGGCGACCAGTGGCGGGCCCGGGAGGTCCGCGGCGGCGGTGACGGGTCGCCGCCGGTCACGGTGGAGGACGGAGCGGCCGGGGCTGTCGGCGTCGCAGCCTCCGGCGTGCGCGGACTCGAACGCCGCGGTCGGCGCGACCTTCTGGGCGCAGGGTCCGTGAACCTGCGTCGCGGAGCCGGCGGGGGTGAGGGGGAGGCCGGCGCAGAGGAACGCGAGGACGAGGAGGAGGGCCGCGCGCAGGATCGCGGACACGGGGACGGACAGCATCTCGGCGTTCCTCCCTCTCGTTGAACCGTCATCAACATTCGCCAATGCAAGCCCAAGGGCGAGTCAAGGAAGAGTAATGCACCCAGGTGAACTGGATTCCGCAACACCCCTGCCGTACGCGGGTTTTCGAATGGAATCAGCCTGATGTTGACGTGAAGGGCTGCATGGACGTGCGCGCCCACCGACGACGTCGGCCCACCAGGAACCCTGGTGGGCCGTGTGCCTGGTGGGCCGTCTATCTGGTGGGCCGTCAGTGCATCCGTCGTTCAGTCGCAGCAGTCACAGCAGTCACAGCAGCACTTGCACGGGTTGCAGCAGCCCCCGCCGCAGCCGTCGCCCGAGCCCCCGCCGGAGCCACCGGACCCATGGCCTCCTGACCCGTGGCCACCACCCCAACCGCCGGAGGAGCCTCCCGAGTTCCCGCCGGCATGCCCGCCGAACCAGCCGTCACCCCCGGAGCCGTCCCTGCCGGAACCATCCCGAGTCGAGCTGCCGCCGCCATTGCCTTCGCCGAACTGCCAGGGCTCTCCATCACCCGAATCCGTGTCGTCGTCGCAGCGGCAGCAGTTGTAACAGAGCCTGCAGTCACCACACAGCCGGCGCTGCTCGCGACACCGTCGGCACTCCCCCTCCGGCGGGCGGCCCGATGCCGTCGGCACACCCTCCGGGGCCACGCCCGCGAGCACGCCGACGCCGCAAGCCGCGCCTGCGCCCGTGCCGGTCTCCGAGGGCTCTTCCGTCGCCGTACGGCGACCCAGCCAAGGGAGCATGCGCAGGCCGCGCGCCTGGCGGTTGTGCTGATGGTGGCGATGCCGGGGGTCGAAGACCCGGTCGACAGCGCGCTCCAGCTCTCCGCCCAGAAGAACCCGTACCAGCCGCCCGTCGACGAACTCGGCATCGGCCAGGGAAAGCCGGATTCCGTGAACGGCGTCGTCGCAGAGCCTGCGCACCTCGGCGCGGTCCGCGCCGGTCACGGCGATCGGGTTCCACGCGCCCGACGCCTCGTCCGCGTCCAGGTCCTCCACGGCGTCCAGCAGATGCGCCAGTCGGCCGAACAGACGCCCGGCTTCCGCGAGCGGTGCCGCGTTCTCCGGGCGATTCGTGAGGACGGCGGTGTACGCGAAGGCGGCGGCGGTCGCCGATTCCGTGGGCTCCGTGACCGTCAGAAGCGAGCCGCCCCGGCCGGTCGACCGCTCGATCTCCGGCTGGCGCTCGACGGCCTTGAGCAGCACCGAGGTGTCGAACCCGAGCCGTTCGCCGCCTGCGGCACCCGCACGGTCCCAGCCGTGGGCGATCCGGCGTGCCGCCAGCGCCACGGGGCGGCGTCCCAACAGACCGTCGCGGTCGGCCACATGGTCACGTACCTTCGCGGCGGCGAGCACCAACGACACCGTCGCCGCCAGTCGCGCGCCCTCGCCCTGCGCCACGTCCGCCGAACGCATCCCGCGCAGCGGGCACGGACCGGCCGCGCGCCGCCAGTCGCCGGTTCGCTCCGACTGCGCTTCGGTCAGTACGGAGACGATCAGACCGTCGTAGTTGGTGGCCACCCTCGC
This sequence comes from Streptomyces sp. R44, assembly GCF_041053105.1. NCBI lineage: Bacteria > Bacillati > Actinomycetota > Actinomycetes > Kitasatosporales > Streptomycetaceae > Streptomyces > Streptomyces sp. R44. The sequence continues at coordinate 175,038 of NZ_CP163444.1, forward strand.
GAACTGCCCGTACTCTCCGCGAAGCGCCAGGCACAGCCCACACAGGTGCGCCATCCACTCGGTACGCAAGCCCTCGCCCAGCCGATGACGGCATGGCCTGATGATTCCGAACACCGAAAATCTCCCCCCGTGCGACAAGCACCCACACGCGTCCGGTCGTGCGACGCGCGGTCGTCATCCTAGAGGGGTCCCTATCGAGAGGGGTCCGCGGAGGCCGGACGCGATCCCCGGGGGCCGTCCTGGCGGAAGGGCGCCGACGTCGGTGCGGTTCAAGAGGCCGTCCTGGCGGAGGGGTGCCGACGTCGACCACGTCGGCACCCCTCAGCCCAGGGCCTCCAGGCCGCTACGTGGGCGTAGGGGCGGTCTCGTTCGTCGTGGTGCCGTCTTCGTCCTGTGTCTCCGGCGCAGCGGGCTGTTCCGGAACGGGCGGAGTGCGGACCAGCAGCGCCACCAGCACCGCCAGTCCCCCGAGCACGGCGCCGACGCCGAATCCCCACCGGATGCCCATGGCCAGGGCGTCCGTGGAGGTGGCGCCATCGGCGGCCGCCGTGGCAGCGCGGCCCGACATGACACTGATGACCAGGGCGGTGCCGGCGGCGGCCGCGACCTGCTGGAGCGAGCCCAGGATGGCGGAGCCGTGGGGGTAGAGGTGCGGCGGGAGTACGGCCAGTCCGGAGGTGAAGACGGGGGTGAACACGAACGCCATGCCGGCGCTCAGTGCCACATGAAGGGCGAGCACCAGCCACGGCGAGGTCTGGGCGCCCGTGAAGGCGAACAGACCGAGGCAGAGCGCGGTGAGTGCGGCTCCGGGGACGACCAGCCGTGGCGCGCCGAGCCGGTCGTAGAGCTTTCCGACCTGCGGCCCGAGCAGGCCCATGGTCAGGCCGCCCGGGATGAGGAGCAGCCCGGTCTGCAGTGAGGTCAGGCCGCACACCTCCTGCAGGTACATCGGCAGCAGAATGAACGCGCCCATGAGCGCCATGAACGACAGGCACATCAGGCCCAGCGCTACGGAGAAGTGCCGGAACGTCAGGGCCCGCAGGTCCAACAGAGGTGTGGACGAGCGCTGCAGCGCCAGCTGCCGCCAGGTGAACAGGCCCACCAGCACCGCACCGACCAGGGTCGTGACCTCCGGGGGCACGACCGCCGACGCTTCGTCCCCGGCGCCGAGGCCGCTCAGGCCGTAGACGAGGGCGCCGAAGCCCGCGGCCGCCAGAGGGACGGACAACCAGTCGATCGGGCCCGCCTGCGGCTCGCCGATGTTGACCAGCTTGCGCCGACCGACTATGGCCATGGCTCCGGCGATGGGCAGCACCGCCAAGAACAGAAGGCGCCAGGTTCCCAGCTGCAGCAGGACGCCGGAGGCCGCGGGGCCGAGGGCGGGTGCGACGGAGATGACGAGGGTGATGTTGCCCATGACACGACCGCGGTCCTGCGGGGGCACAAGGGTCATCAGCGTCGTCATGAGCAACGGCATCATGACGGCCGTGCCACTGGCCTGGACGACGCGGGCGACCAGAAGCACGGGGAAGGCGGGCGCGGCCGCGGCGAGCGCCGTGCCGACGAGGAACAGCGACATGGCCAGGCCGAAGGCGGTCCTCGTCGTCACGCGCTGGAGGAACCATCCGGTCACGGGGATGACGACGGCCATGGTGAGCATGAAGGCCGTGGAAAGCCACCCTGCCGCTGCCGCCGTGACCTCGAACTCGCGCATGAGTCGCGGGATTGCGTTGACCATGATCGTCTCGTTGAGGAGGACGACGAACGTGGACAGCACGAGGATCCTCAGCACGCCGCTGACACGGCCGGGCTGGAGGTCGGGTGTTGCGTGTGGTGCGAGCATGGCGCCTTCCGTCATGTGAGTGTCCTCCGCACGTAGCGGGTCACCTTGACTGACCTCGGCGCCGGGAAGAACTCATCGGTATTCCCGATCCTGTCGGGTCGGCCGCCCCCGCTCAAACGATTTTCCGAACCGGCACGGTCGATGCAGCACGCAACCAGGCTGGGGGCCCAGGCTCCGGCCAGCAGCCGCAGGAGGGCCTCAGCCCCTGGCCTCGACGTTTCGTGACGGTCCGTTGGTTTCTCCGATGGGCCGTTTCGGCTTGCCGGGGCGGCTATGGGCACGTTGATGGCCCGACTTTCGCGTCGGGTGGGTCCCGGACTCGGCTTGGACCCCGCGGTCGAACCCGACGGTCAGCTCCGCGATGGCGCCTGGGTGGCCGAACCGCCCGGGGATCCCTCAAGGGTCGGCCGGCCGGGATGCGGCTGATCGTACGCAAAGAACGTCTTCACCTCGGTGCGCAGTTGAGGCTCACCGACGCTGCCCGCCACTGGCCCTGGACCGACGTGATCACCACGGCTTTCGGCCGGCTCCAGGCCCTGCCGAACCCGGCTGAACAGCAACAACCCACCCCGACCAGCAGCCGTACGCCCTCGGTGCAGCACGGCGTGGTGGACGGCGTCGGTGATCGTCATACCGATCGAGGTAGGACAGCCAGCGCCGCGTCTGGTGAGCCAGTCCAGGAACTCGTGGGTGCCGCCTGCGGAGTTGGCGCGGATCAGGGTGCGGCGGCCGCGCCGGTACAGCTTGGGCAACTGGGCCAGGGCTCCCCTGACCCGGCCGACCCGCGGTCGACGAACGTAACCAAGGGGTGGTGTCCGAAGGTCCGCTTTCACGTCGCCGTGGCGTCCTGCTTCTCGGAGTGCGCCAGCACCAGAACCCCGTCGATGTCCACGATGACCTGGCCACCGGCGTCGGGGGCGTCGACGGCGGCCAGCTTCCATTCCCGCTCAGCGGCATCGGCCCTGGCGTGGCGGATCGCGGTCAGCGCGCGTGAGCAGGGCGCGAGGTCAGCCGTTTTCCCGGCCAGGCAGAGGCGCGCCCTCCAGGAAGGCGTGATAGGTCTCGACGGCTTCCGGCTCGATTTCAGGGTTGGAGGGGCCGTAGCGGGTGTCGGTGCGGTCCCGCTTCGGCCCGGAGACCCAGAACTCCTCGTTGGTCTGCACGTCGTAGAAGTTCGCATCGAACATCCCCCCTGCCCGGCGCAACGTCCTCCCGCGGAAGTACGCGGTACTCCAGGTCTTCGAGAAGTCCACCCACCCGATCCACGAGGGTCCGTGGTCGGTGTTGTAACCAGTCTTCAACTGCACGAACATGAGACGTCGAGGCATACGCTCAGGGTCCTGCACAGACCGCACCCGTGACCAGCCATTTTGCGGGCGCCTACGAGACCTCGCGGCACCGCCGACAAAGGCTCGGACAGGCGGGTACGGCCCGAGGCGCTCGTACACCCGCGGTCGGCCGTGAGCGCTACGCGCCGGTCGGAGCGGCGAGGGTCAGGCGGTGGGTCGCGGGACGAAGACTCGTTCCAGCAGGGTGTACAGGGTGTCCCGGTCCTGACTGCCGAGTCCGTCCAGGCCCTCCTGCGTGGTGCGCATCTTCGCGCGGATCGCGTCGGTGACGCGCTCGCCCTCGGCCGTGAGGGTGACGTACTTGACGCGCCGGTCGGCGGCTCCGGCCTCGCGGCGCACCAGGCCGCGCTTCTCCAGCCGGTCGATGATTCCGGTCATGTTCGATGCGTCGCAGGTCATGGTCTCGGCCAGGGCGCGCATCGCGGCGGGTCCCCGCCGCAGCACGGTCAGGGCCTTGCCCTGGCTCGCCGTGAGGTTCTCACTCGCCGCCGCGACGGTGAAGTCACCGTAGTAGACGCCGAGCGACACGGAGAGCAGCTCCATGAGCTGGGCCGTGTCGATGCGGGGAGCTTCTGTCATGTGGGCCACTCTACCCGGAGATACTTGACTACCTCAATCATTGCGCTCTACCGTTCCCGCATTGCATGAAGTTCTCAAGCATCAAGGTTGTCAAGCAGTTGCCACGAGGAGCGTCCCTGTGACCGTCACCGAGTCCCCCGCCTCCCGCGCGGCCGAGATCCTGTCCCGGCCCGTCGCGCTGAACGGCCTGACCGTCCCGAACCGCATCGCGATGGCGCCGATGACGCGCATGTTCTCCCCCGGCGGTGTACCCGGCGAGGACGTGCGGTCGTACTACGCCCGTCGCGCCGCCGCCGGCGTCGGCCTGATCGTCACCGAGGGCACCTACGTCGGCCACGAGTCGGCCGGGCAGAGCGACCGCGTGCCGCGGTTCCACGGCGAGGAGCAGCTTGCGGGATGGGCGAGGGTCGCCGAGGCCGTGCACGCGGCGGGCGGCACGATCGTGCCGCAGCTGTGGCACATCGGCATGGTGCGCAAGCAGGGCCAGGACCCCTACGCCGACGCTCCGGCGATGGGCCCCTCCGGCATCCGCCCCGACGGCACCGAGGGCACTGGCAAGGCGATGACCCAGAGCGACCTGGACGACGTCATCGGCGCCTTCGCCGAGGCCGCCGCGGCCGCCGAGCGCATCGGCTTCGACGGCGTCGAACTGCACGGCGCCCACGGCTACCTCATCGACCAGTTCCTGTGGGCGGGCACGAACCGCCGTACCGACGCCTACGGCGGCGACCCCGTGGCCCGGACCAGGTTCGCCGCCGAGATCGTGACCGCGGTCCGCGAGGCCGTCTCGCCCGAGTTCCCGGTGATCTTCCGCTTCTCGCAGTGGAAGCAGGACGCCTACGACGCGCGGCTCGCCCACAGCCCGCAGGAGCTGGAGGCGATCCTGGCCCCGCTCGCGGCGGCCGGCGTCGACGCCTTCCACGCCTCCACCCGCCGTCACTGGATACCCGAGTTCGAAGGATCCGACCTCAACCTGGCCGGCTGGACCAAGAAGCTCACCGGCAGGCCCACCATCACCGTCGGCTCGGTCGGCCTCGACGGCGACTTCATCCACGCCTTCGCGGGCGAAGGCGCGCCGGTTCAGGGCATCGACGACCTCCTCGACCGCCTGGAGCGCGACGAGTTCGACATGGTGGCCGTGGGCCGCGCGCTGCTCCAGGACCCGGAATGGGCGGCAAAGGTCCTGGCGGGACGAACGGACGAGCTCAAGCCGTACGACGCGGCCGCGGTCAACACCCTGAGCTGACCCCGAGCCCTCCCCCCGTCGTCGTTGCCGGGTGCAGCTCACAAAGATCATCTGTACCCGCTGAGGCCACGGAATCACCAGACGCGACCTGCCGGAGCACGTCCACCACGACCCGCCGGACGCGAGAGCAGACACCCGGCAATCGCCATGGACGGGGGCGGACGCCGGCTCTCGCCTCTCTGGCGACCGTCAAGGAGACGCCGGTCGCCAGCCCCGCCGGCCGGCAAACGATGGTGACAGTGTGGATGCGACGAAGGTCATCTCGCCGACCCAAGCCCGCACCCACGAGCGGCACGCAACCAGCCAAGCCCTGTCGCCCCAGGGACACATGAGCAGTTCGCCGCTGCCCTCGCCCAGCGCCTGAGCTGAAGGCCCCCCTTGATAGAACTGCCTCATGAGTTCGATTGACGACCCGATCGCGCGGGTCGAGCACCACTTCGGAGTTCGGTTTCCGCAGGACTACCGGGACTTCTTGTGCACTACGGGGAGTCTGCGTCAGTTCGTTCCTCCCGCTGACGACTTCCTGGTGATCGATGCGCTGGACGAGCTCATCGGCATCAACGAGGCCGGTGAATTCCAGAAACGCTTCCCCGGCGCCGTCGTCATCGGTGGGGACGGAAGCCGCGAGCTGCTTGCCTACGACTTCCGCCAGGACACACCACCCCTGGTGACACTCGACGTCTCCGCGGAAGACTGGTCATCCGCCATCCCTCAGGCAGCCTCCCTCTCAGCCCTGCTGGAGAAGTTCCCTCAAACCGGCTGGCAATGGGACGATGCCCATCCCCCGCTCTCATGACCACCGCTCTTTCGAAATGGCCGACCACGTGCGGCGAGTGAGCAGCCAAGCCGGCCGTGAGATCCTCTCCACCGTGTTCCAGAGCCAGCGCAGACAGCGATCGATAGCCCATGTCGAGACCGCTGGGCCTGAATCACCGCCGGCTGCTGGTCCACGGTCGAGAGCAACGGCCACGGCGTCGAATTCGTCCTCACCGCGCCCGTCCGCGATGAACGGTTCGCCCATCTCCTGGCCATGACCGCGTACTACCACGCCAACCATCAACTCGACCTCGGGCACAGCCTGCCCATCGGGGAACCCTGGCTGCCCGGCTCCCACTGCGACCACCTCCTTCGGCCCCGCTTCTGGGGAGGCGGCGTCCGGGTTCCGGCGCGCGCGGCGTCGGTACGCCTTACGGTCTCCCGCGCTCGGCTCGGTTATCGACAGGCGCGGGGTCGAGGGTTGCAAGGGTGAAGCCGACCTCGGTCAGGACGGTGGCGGCCACTCCGCGGCCGACCCCGGCAAGGCCGATCAACAGGTCCTCGCAGCCGATGCGGTCCGATCCCTGCTGCTGTGATCGTGCCTCCGCGATGTCGATGGCCTTACGGGAGTAGGGAGTCCAGGCGATCCGTTCGGCCGCCTGGGAAGCTCCCATGCTCAGTCGGCTTCCGACGGAGCGGTGGACCTCCTCCGGTGAGACGCCGACCGTCTGCAGGAGCCGGGTGGCGCTGTTGTCCTCCGCGGTCAGCCCCCAGAGCAGGTGCTCGGTGCCGATGTAGTTGTTGCGGTGGTGCACGGCTGCCCGCTTGACGTGGACCATCGCCTGGCGGAGGTCGTCGGTCATTGTCTCGGGGCTGTAGCGCTTGTGAGGTGCATGGAAGCGTTGCTGGACCGCCTGCCGGGTCACGCCCAGGGCGGTGCCGATGTCTGTCCACGAACTGCCGTGCATCCGGCAGTGCTCGACGTAGTCCTCCACCAGGTCGTCTGCCAGGGCCTGCAGTTGGCCGCCGAGTTGGGCGGCGACGGTCAGCAGGGCGAGCCAGTCAGGCTGTTCTTGCCCGCCGGGGCGGTGTGCGGTGTCGCATCTCCGGTCGACTTCCGCGATGAGATCGTCCAGATCCGGGAGAGTCATAAGGCAAGTACGCCTTGACAATTCAAGACTGTCAAGGCGTACTTGCCTCATTCTGTCCCTGGGCAATTTTGGTCCGATCCGCCCTGTCGATTGCCGAGTTGTGCACGCATCTCGGTAGCTGGCCGAGCATTGAGAGGAGTAAGCCGACAAGGACAGCAGCTGAGATGCCGCGCCACTGCTTCAAACGGTTGAAGCACCGTTCCACGACGTTGGCGCCGCTTGTAGACCTGCTTGTCGAAGGCCGGCGGGCGGCGGCCCCGGCTGCCACGCCGGGCCCGGTTGCCGGCCTGGTCGGCCCTTTCCGGAATGGTGTGCGGGATGTTCCGGCGCCGCAGCCACGTGCGGATCGCCTTCGAGCTGTAGCCCTTGTCGCCGATGACGTGGCCGGGCCGGACACGCGGCCGTCCCGGCCCGAGCCGGGGTACGCGTATCGCCTCCATCACAGCGGTGAACTGGGTGCAGTCGTTGGTGTTGCCACCCGTGACCACCAGAGCGAGCGGGCGGCCCAGGCCGTCGCAGGCCAGATGAATCTTGCTGGTCAGACCGCCTCTGGAGCGTCCGAGCGCCGGGCTGCGGTGCCCCCTTTTCGGGCGCCGGCCGCGTGCTGGTGGGCCCGGACGATGCTGGAGTCGACCGACACCAGCCAGTCGATGTCCCGGCCGCGTCCGCCCGAGCCTGCGCGATCTGCAGCATCCGGTCGAACGTGCCGTCTGTGGCCCAGCGGCGGAAGCGGGTGTGCAGGCTGGCCCAGGATCCGTACCGCTCGGGCACGTCCCGCCAGGCCACCCCTGCCCGGAACTTCCACACGCTCCCGTTGAGCATCGTCCGGTCATCCAGTCGAGGGCGCCCCATTGATGTCCGAGGCAGCAATGGCCGTACGAAATCCCACTCGTCATCCGTCAGTTCATGACGGCGTATCACCCGGCCATAATCCACCAGCCGAGATCACGTAGACGACAGAACCTAGCAACTAGTACTCCAGCTGTAGTTCTTGATCACTGTTGCGGAGCGACCTGTCGTTGCCGCCGCCCGTCGTCGATCGTGGGTGGCCTCGTCCGTGCCTCTGCGCCGGGCGGACTGGAAGGCTGAGCCAATGGCTTCGAGTATCGTCTCCAGTACACCGAGTATCTGCGGACTGGTACGAGCGCCCTCTGGGTTCGGTTGCGGGAGCGCCTTCAGGACCAGGGGCTTGACCCTGAGGTGACGGTCGTCGTTGGCCTCTTTCAGGAGGGCCCCGATCACGAGGATGGCCAAGTCTCCGGCGACGGCAGGGTCTACAGGTCCAGCCTCTCCTATTGATCAGAAACGGCTCGGGTTCTCATCAACATGAGGGGTCTTCACGGGGGTCGCCTGATCCGCCTCGATGGTCCTGGCCGCCTCGGCTGCTTCCCGGAAGGTGACGACCGCCTCGCCGTTCTCCCGCGCCCATGCGGTGAGCATCCTGATGGGCTCCTCCAGGGTTCGCCCGAGATCGGTCAGGCCGTACTCCACGCGCGGCGGCGCCTCGGCGTACGCGTGCCGCTCGACGAGCCCGTTGGCTTGGAGTCGGCGCAACGTCTGGGTCAGTACCTTGCGCGAAATGCCACCGCTCAGCTCGACCAGCTCGCCGTGGCGCAACGGGCCGTCGGTCAGCGCGAAGAGCGTGACCATGGACCACTTGCTGGCGATGATCTCCATGGCCAGGAGAGCGGGACAGTCGGCGAGGAAGGCGATTCCGGGGCGCAGGCTCATGCCTCCGAAGGTTACCTGGAGGTACCTGACGGCCGCCTATCGTCGTCGAGGTGCGCACGCCCCCTTACTCGCATCTCGCACGATTGAGGTTTCAGCCATGTTCGTCTCCCTTGCCGTCGTCACCGTGTTCATGGCGGCGCTTCTCCTGGTATCGGCCGGTGCCAAGTCTCTGCGGACGCGGCACATCACCGAGCAGATGTCCACCCTCGGAGTGCCGCAGAGCATGATGGCTTTCCTGATCGGCGCTCAGATAGCGGGCGCGGCCGGTGTGATCGCCGGACTCTGGTGGGGACCCGTCGGAATCGCCGCCGCGATCGGCCTGACGCTCTATTTCGCTGGGGCGGTCGCCTTCCACCTGCGCGTCGGCGACCGCAAGGGAGCGTCTCCGGCGGTGGTCCTCACTATGGCCTCCGTCGCCCTGATCGTGCTGCGTGCCGCCACCCTCTGACAGCGGACAGCCGGTCTGACGCCGGCCTTGATCGTGCTGAGTGAGGCCGGTCTCCGATGAGGACGGCCACCGTCGATCATCGTGAGTTGTGTCGACGAACGAAGATCAGCCGGTGGCCGTGGGCCACAGCGTAGATCCTGCTCGGTGGCAATCGGTATTCGAGGGCCTGATGGGCAAGGTGGCGGCCCGGTTCGCCCGGGTGGAACCCCGCCGCCGAGCAAGGGCGTTCGTGCAGGGGCTGCTCGCGGACCTGCCAAGGAAGAACTGCTGGACGATCGCCGAGCACGCCGGTAATGCCGGCCCGGCCGGCATGCAGCACCTGCTCAGCCGGGCCCGCTGGGATGCCGACCGAGTGCGTGACGACGTACGGGACTTCGTGGTCGAGCACCTCGGCGACGAGGACGCCGTACTGGTCGTCGACGATACCGGGGACCTGAAGAAGGCACCGCGAGCGTCGGGGTCCAGCGCCAGTACACCGGAACCGCGGGCCGGATCGAGAACTCAGGTCGCCGTCTACCTCGTCTACGCGAGTGCGGCCGGGCACGCCGCCATCGACCGCCGCCTCTACATCCCACGGTCCTGGACCCAGGACCCGCAGCGGTGCCGCTCGGTCGGCATCCCCGACGACCTGAGGTTCGCGACCAAGCCAGCCCTGGCCACCGAGATGATCGCCCAGGCCCTGGACGCCGGAGTCCGGGCCAGGTGGGTCACCGGTGATGAGGTCTACGGCGGCGACCCGCACCTGAGCGCCGACCTGGAACAGCGTCAGATCGGCTACGTCCTGGCCATCTCGCGCAAGCGGCCCGTCCCCACCCACGCGGGCATCATCCCGGCTGGCGTGCTGGCCCACAGCCTGCCAAAGAAGGCCTGGCAGCGGCTGTCGGCGGGAGCCGGAGCCAAGGGCCACCGCTTCTATGACTGGGCCCAGGTCGAGATCACCAGCCCGAGTGACGCCTCGGGGCATCGGTGGCTGCTCGTGCGACGCAACCGACGCACCGGCGAACTCGCCTACTACCGCTGCTACTCACCCCGCCCCGTCCCCCTGACCGCACTGGTCAAGGTGGCCGGCCGCCGCTGGACAGTCGAGGAGACCTTCCAAGCCGCGAAGAGCCTGGCCGGACTGGACGAGCACCAGGTCCGTCGCTGGGTCTCCTGGCACCGCTGGACGACCCTGGCCATGCTCGCGCGGCCGTCACAACCGCCATCGAACGGGCCACGACCACCACGACCCCCGAGCTCAGCCCGCTGACCTGCAACGAGGTCCAAAGACTGTTTGCAGCCCTGCTCGCACCGGCCCGCGACCTCGCCCACCGCCTGCACTGGTCCGCATGGCGCCGCCAGCACGAAGCACGCTCGCGCACCAGCCACTACCAGCGACAAGCAGGGATATCGGGCGGGTAGCACCTGTCCGCTGGGGCAAAGCGGGCTCCATGGTGAAGACCGGGGCGGAGGGGGATGGGGCCGCCGGGCAAGAGAGTCATCCGTGCCGGCTCCGGAGCGGGCACGGCCCCGTTCTACCAGCAGCCGTGACCCTCGCTCCTGATGTGAGCGTGGCACTTTGACGACATCTCCTAGCGCTGCCCGCGCGATGACCTGGGCCGCCTCCAGCGGATCAATGCGCACGCGAGCCTGAGACGATCAGGAGGGCGAACGCGCGCCCTACGACCCAGCGCCGGGCGCCCAGGCCGGAGCCGTGCTCGGTGCCGCGGCGAGCGATCAGTGGCTGAAACGAACCACGGGGTGATCGTGGTTCAGTTCGGGCTGTTCACGGATGCCTCCTTCAAGGTGGTGGCCGCATCTGGGTCGGCGGAGCGTTCCGTGGCCGCGGAGCGTTCCGCGGGCTTGGACCTCGCCAGCCACAGGCCCGTGATTACGGCCGTGGCCAAGGTGATGGCGCCGGCCGTGACGAAGGCGCTGTTGAGGCCGGCCTCGAAGGAGGCGCCGCCGGACTGCCGGGTGCGGACGACGGCTCCGAGTACCGCCACGCCGAGCACCGCTCCGATCTGCCGGGTGGTGCTGCTGATGCCTGATGCGAGGCCGCCCTCCTGCGGGCTGACCGCTTGGATGGCGGCTCCCGTCAGAGGGGACATGGTCAGGGCGAAGCCGATGCCGACGATTCCCAGCCGCCACCACACGTTCCCGTAGCCGGTGTCCGCGTGCACCGTGCCGAGCGCCAGCAGTCCCAGGCCGGCCAGCGCCAGGCCGGTGGTGACCACGATCCGGAAGCCGTGCCGGGCGGCGAGCCGGCCCGCGTACGGGCTGACGATCACCATGCCGAGGGATGTGGGCAGGGTCTGCAGACCGGCGCGCAGGATCGAGCTCCCCTGGACGTACACGAAGAACTGCGAGAAGAAGAACGACGAGCCCATGAGCGCGAACCCCACCACGGTCATGGCGGTGTTGGACACGGTGAACAGACGCTGCCGGAACAGCCGTAGCGGCAGCAACGGTGCGCGGCGGCGCGCTTCGACGGCGGTGAAGGCGGCGAGGAGGATCGCCGCGGCGGCGAAGCTTCCCAGGATCACCGGCGACGTCCAGCCGCGGGCACCCCCTTCGATCAGCCCGTAGGTCAGCGCGCCCACCCCCAGAGCGGACAGCACCGTCCCCGGGACGTCGATCGCGGGGGCGCTCGGATTGCGGGTCTCTTCGAGGCTGCGCAGACCGACCAGCACAAGGACCACGCCGATGGGCAGATTGACCAGGAAGATGGCGGGCCAGCCGAAGGCGTCTGTCAGCACGCCGCCTGCCACGGGGCCCGCTGCCAGACCGATCCCGCTGAATCCGGCCCACAGCCCGATCGCCCTGACTCGTTCCTGCGGCACGGGGTAGGCGGCGACGAGCAGGGCGAGCGAGGCAGGGCTCAGCGCTGCCGCCCCGATGCCCTGCAGCACCCGGCCGACGACCAGCCAGCCGAGCGAGGGCGCGAGGGCGCACAGCACCGAGGCGGCGGTGAACACCACCACGCCGGTCAGATACACCCGCTTGCGGCCGAACCGGTCGGCGAAGACACCGCCGGACAGCAGCAGCATGGCGACCAGCAGTACGTACGCGTCGACGATCCATTGCAGACCGGTCAACTGAGTGTGCAGCCGGTGCTGCATATCGGGCAGCGCCGCTCCGACAATCGTGTTGTCGAGCAGGACCATGAATTGGCCCAGGCAGGTCACCGCGAGCAGCACGGCCCGGTTTGATCGGCTGCCTGAAGCCGCAGCCGCAGCCGCATGCGATTCAGCCATGGGGTTCCTCTCCATCGTCAGTGGGGCCCGGCCACCCGGCCACGTCGATGCCCGTGGCGATACACCCGAGCGCCCTAAAGCAGCCAGCGACTGCGTTAGGCGACTGTAAGGAGGGTCGGCCCACAAACGCAAGTCCTTCCTGCGTTAAGGTGGGGGCATGAGTGAGCGACAGCCCGCCCGGCGACCCGGCGGACGCAGCGCCCGCATTGGCGCGGAGGTGCACCAGGCGGTCACCGACCTGATCAGTGAGCGCGGCTACGGCAACTTCACCGTCGGCGAGGTCGCAGCCCGTGCGGGCGTGGCCGACAGCAGCATCTACCGCCGGTGGGGCAACCTGGAGACCCTGCTCACCGACGTGGCGCTCACCCGCCTCAACGCACAGTCGCCGATGCCCGACACCGGGAGCCTGGACGGCGACCTGCGCACCTACGCGGCCCAGGTTGCCCGCGAGATCACAGGCCCTGACGGTGTGGCGGTGGTGCGCCTGGCCGTCGCCCTGTCGAGCAGCGGCGAGCAGGGCGTGCAGGCGGCGGAAGACCTCCGCGCCGAACGCACCCGGCAACTGCAGTCCATGCTCGATCGCGCCCGCGAACGCGGCGAGCAAGCACCCGACGCGTTCGACGTGCTGGACCACATCCTGGCCCCGATGTACATCCGTGTCCTGTTCGGCATGGTCCCGCTCACGCCTGACTACATCGACGGGCTGGTCGACCGATTGCTGTGACCTCACCCCGACTCCCGCGACCAGCCTCCGGACGCGGTGCCAGGACGCCGTGAGGCGCTCGCCGACACACACCCGGCCGACGCAGGTATCCGACCCCTGGCCGGCTCACGCGACCTGGCCGCATCAGCCGGCCGATCGGCGGGCCGTCGCCGGCGATCGGGGTGAAGACCACGTCCAGGCACGAATGGCAGGCATCGGGTTCGCGGACGAGCGCGTGGGGGGCATCAGCCGAAACGGCGGACGCGCTCGGCCAGGTAGTCAGATTGGTCAGGCAGCCAGGCCGTCAGGTACGGCGAGGCCTCTCCGCGGCTTGTCAGGTGGCAGCCGAGTCGACGTGACCGCCCGGGGCGTTCAGCAAGTCGCTTGCCGATCGGTGGATCTTCGCCAGGGCGCTCAGGAGGTGCCTGCGTTCGTTCTCGGTGAGGTTCGCCGTGACCTTCTCCTCCATGGATCGCCGTTCGGCCTCGATCGGTTCCTGCAGTGCGCGCCCCTCGTCCGTGAGCCAGAGTCGGACCAGGCGGTTGTCCCGGTCGTCGCGGCGGCGGGTGATCAGCCCCGCGGTGGTCATCCGGGTGGACATCTTGACGACCGTGGGCGTCGTGACGTTCAGCGCGGCGGCGACCTCGCCAGGGGTGCGGCCGTCCTGTTTCCACAACTCCGCGAGCAGCAGGTTCTGCCCGAGGTGCAGTCCGTGGCGGCGCATCGCTCCCTCGGCGAGAGCCCGGAGCGCCTTCGTCGTCCTGCTGTGCAGGTCCAGGAACTCGGGCATCACAGCCTCCGGTGGTGAGCGGGATCGGCTGTCCAAGTAGGCAGCCCCACAGGTCGATTGACGGCTAATCAGTTCCCGGCTAGCGTTCCGGGCGGAAATCGCTAGACGGCTAACAACTCTAGGGGGACTGATGATACTGATCACCGGGGCCACCGGAAACATCGGCCACGAGCTCGTCCGCGAACTCGACGGGACGGGCACCGAGGTCCGCGCTCTCATCCGCGACCCCGCCCGCGCCGCCGCCCTCCCCGCGCGCGCCAAGGGCGTCGTCGGCGACCTGGACGAGCCGGCGACGCTGGCACCCGCGTTCGCCGGCGTCGACAAGCTGTTCCTGCTCACTCCGGGCATCGGCACGGACCACACCGCCCACGCCGTCGCCGCCGCACAGGCCGCCGGAGTGAGCCACATCGTGCACCTGTCCTCCGCCAACGTCCTCGGCGACCCGATGCCCGCGATGGGCCGCTGGCATCACGAGCGCGAGGAGATCGTCCGCGCCTGCGGCATACCCACGACGGTCCTGCGACCCGGCGGCTTCATGACCAACGCCCTCGAATGGGCGCCCACGATCCGGGAGGAAGGGTACGTCCTCGACCCGGTCGGTCCGGGCCGCTACGCGCCGATCGATCCCGTCGACATCGCCGCCGTCGCCGCCCTCGTACTCACCGAGAACGGCCATCAGGGCGAGGAGTACGTCCTCACCGGCGACGAGGCCCTCACCGTCACAGAACAGGTCCAGATCATCGCTGCCGCCGCCGGCCGCCCCATCGAGGTCCGCGCGGCGCTCACACCGGCACAGGCCGTCCGCTCCCGCTTCCCCCGCGGGGTGCCCCGGGCGCTCGCCGACGCCATCACCGAGGGGTTCGCACTCATGCGCGCCGACACCGTCGGGTTCCGCACCGACACCGTGGAGAAGCTGCTCGGCCGCCGCCCCCGGACGTTCGCGCAGTGGTGCGCGCGCAACGCCGGCGCGTTCCGACCGGATGCCACCGCCCGTCCGTAGCCCCGACCGCCGCTGGAGGCGCACGGCTGTGAGGGGGCGGCTCACGGCCAGGAGACGAGCACCCAGCCGTAGGCGGCGCGAGGACACTCCGACGCGCCTTCATGCCGGCTTCCGCCGAACGCCGCCGCCGGCTCACCAGGGGTCCCGCTCCCTCACGGACCCGCGAGGGACAGCGGGCTGCGCTCCCGCGTACTCAGGGGAGGAACGTCACTGCCGGGAAGGCCGGGGACGGCCCGTCGAGCAAATGACCCCGGCGGTGGCGCAGGTGCTCGTCGAAGAACGCGAGCGGATACGCCTGCTGGATCTTCACCGCCTGGTCGGGATCGAGGGTGCCGATCACCTCCTGGAGCTGCTGCGCACTCCACCCGAACAACTTCGCCACCTGCGGGAAGAGCGCCTCGTTGTCGCCGTACGAGACGTGGGAGGCGCCCTGGGCCTCGATGTTCAGCCGCCAGCCGCGCAGGTGCGACCAGAACGCGGCGACCGCGGGATCCGTGGCTCGGGTGAACTCGGCGGACATCATCATGAACGGCCGGTCCAGGTCTTCGGACAGCGGCGGGTTCATCTGCATCGGGCCGTCGAGGCTCAGCCCGGCTCGGATGCGCTCATCGGCGAGCGTGGCGCGGGCGGTGGCCGTCCCGCCCTTCGACCAGCCGAACGCGCCGATACGCCGCGGGTCGAGGGAGCCGAGCAGCCCGGCCGGCAGCTGCTTGCGGTCGACGTCGGGATTGCACCCGGCGGCGAGTTGCTCGACGCAGTCGATGACGAAGCGCAGGTCGGCGGCGAAGTCCCCCGGCCGCGTCGGCGCCTGCCTGTCACGGGACGGGACGGCGATCCGGCCGTCGGGGAACTCGGTGTAGGTGTCGTACTGGTGAGCCACCGTCACCACCGCGTATCCGTGGCTGGCGAGCTCCTGGACCACGACGGTGTGATCGCCCTGGTGGCTGTGCGCGCCGTGCGAGAACACGACGACCGGCAGCCGCCGGCTCGTTCGCTGTACCGGAGCGCCGACGTGGCCGGCGGTGAGCGGCGCCAGGGGCACAAGGTCGCTGAACCCGACATCGGCGAGGAACGCCTCAAGCGCACCGGCCGGCATCCAGGGCGCCACCGGGTACCGCTGAGCGTTCCGGGCGGGATACCAGACGGAGGCCATCAGCTCACGGAAGTGCCCCGGGCCCGCGATGTCGTCCGGACGCGACCGGTCGACGAGGTGCAGCTGGACCGTGCCCACGGGATGCGGCCCGGTCGGCCCGGGCAGCATGAGCCGCGCCGCGGCGGGGGCGGCCGCGGCCGGGCCGGCCCACGCGGGTCCGGCGACGGCGCCAAGCGGCACGGCGGCCCCGGCGGCCAGCGCCACCCCCAGCATGCTGCGTCGCGTCATGCCCTTCCGGCTGATGAACGGTGTGTCGGTCATGGGCCCCTCCCGAGGTGACGGGTCGTCAATCGTGCTGCGACGGGCGGTCCGTGCGCACAGAACAACGCTGTCACGTGCCCCTCCCCCGCAACATCGGCCCACGGGTGTACACCCTGGGGCGACGCTGTCGGTCGATGTCGGCGAACTTGGCTCCGACCCGGCCGATGTACGTGCCGCGCCCGGCCGGGCGAAGGGCCGACCGGACCTCACCAGAGCTCCCAGCCGACGCGGCTGAGACATTCCGCCGGCATCGCCTCGGGCGTACGACCTGCCCGGCGTATGACACCGCGAACGCCGACAATCAGCGCCCAGAACAGGAGAGGGAAAGCGGCGGCCCGTTCCATACCTCCCATGCCGAGACCGAGGTAGTGGTGGGAGAGGAACAGCGCGAAGGCCGTGATCGCCGTGACGCCCATCAGGCTGGTGCCCCACCGCAGGGTGGTCGGCATGTGTTTTTCAGAGACCGGAACCCGCTACCGGCGGCGCCGTTGGCAGGGCTGGGCGCGACCGGGTCCGCGCCAGCGACCACGGTGGACGGGGGCGCGTGGTACGAGCTGATCAACCAGGGCAGCGGCAAGGCGCTGGCCCTGGTCACACCCGGCGACACCACGCACTGGATCGACGGCCTGCGGGACGGCGAGCACACGGTCCGGGTCGTCAAACGCAACGACACCCCCGGGGACACCAGCACGTTCGGAGGCTTCGTCGCCGCGCCCGGGGGCGCCGTACTGAGCAAGCCGGCGCCCCGGGACCGCCAGATCGAGTTCATCGGGGACTCCCTCACGGTGGGCTACGGCAATGTCTCGGGCACCCGCGTCTGCGATCCGGAGCAGCTCAAGAGGAACACCAACACCGACGTGAGCCACGGCGCCCTCACCGCCCAGCGGCTGGACGCCGATTACCAGATCAACGGCTTCTCCGGCCTCGGCATGGTGCGCAACGTCGCCGGCATCTCCCCTGACGTCACGTACCGGACCTACTACGACCGCGCCCTGCTGAACGTGGACGGCGACGTCTGGCAGAAGCCGGGGACGTGGCCGCCCCCAGATCGTGGTGGTCAACCTCGGCGCCAACGACTTCTCCGACCTCACCCCCGGTGAACCGTGGACGCCCGACAGCCTCGCGGCCGCCTTCCGCACCGCCTACGGCGATTTCCTCCGGAAACTGCGGACGCGCTACGGTCCCGGCACCGCCCTCGTGGCCGTCGGCTTCGACACAAACGCCGAGCATGTACGGCAGGTCGTGGAGGCGTGCAACGACGCCGGCGACAGCGGGGTCCATTACTGGTTCCTCGATCAGTCGGGCCTGGACTTCCTCGGTTGCGACCGGCACACCTGGGCTCACGACGACCGGGTGATCGCCGACCGACTTGTTCCGTTCCTCGGCAGCCTGCCGACGGGATGGTGAGGGACATGACCACCCGTGAAGCACCCTTGACGGTCCCCGGTCCCGCTGCCGAGTCCGGCCGCCGGGCGAGGAGCTGATCTCGTAGCCGCACCGGACGTCGCCGATGGTCTCGCTGCCGGACGGAGGACTGATCCGGGCCGGCCCGGCGGGCTCCCGTCAGTGGCCGACACGCGTCGCCCTCCAACGGCATGACTTCGGGCAGCGGGGGTGCCAGGATCCGTCGCCGGGATCGCTGTCGCCGGGGGACGGGGGACGGGGGGACCAGTTCCGTGCTGCGCATTCACTTCACGGCCGAGGACTTCGCGCGCGTCAGGGTGGTGAGCAATCCGGATCCGTTCTGGGAGATCGTGTGCAGCCTCTACCACCTGGGGACCTCTCAGGGCCGGTGGGCCCACGCGTCGTGTAGAGGGCTCAGCACCTCTCACGCGGGCTCCGACCTGGTGCAGGCCATGCGGACCGTGGCCGCCGGACAGTCCATGCTCGACCCGGCGACCACCGCCCGGCTGATGCACGCGCTGCGCGATCCCGATGCGGCGAAACAACCGGAAGGCGAGCACGGGACCGCCACCCACCACGACCACGACTGCGGCAAAGCAGTCGGTCCTCCTCAGCCTTCGGCGGGCCGCAAGGGGACACGCCATTCGAGCACCGTTCCGCTCGCCGGCTTCGGACGGGCGCGGACGGTCAGGTCGCCGCCGAGGCGTTCCGCGCGTTCGGCCAGGTTGCGCAGGCCGCCGCTGCCACCGTTCCGCCGGATTCCGACTCCGTCGTCGCTCACCGTCACCGACAGGACGTCGTCGCCCGCGATGACCGCCACCTCGACGCGACGGGCGCTCGCGTGCCGCGCCACGTTGGTCAGTGCCTCGCCGATGACCGCGAGCACTTCCTCTGCCACGCCGGCCGGCACATCCGTGTCGAGCAGGCCCTCCATGCGCAGGGCCGGCGCGAATCCGAGGGTGGACGCGGCCGCGTCGACCGCCTGGACGACACGGCGCCTGAGCTTCGGCGCGGCACCCGGTGCCTCGTGTTCCCGGAGGCCGAAGATGGTCGATCGGATGATCTTGATGGTGGCGTCCAGGTCGTCGATCGCGCGGGTCAGCCGATCCACGGCCTCCGGGTGCTCCACGAACCGGCGGGCGCTCTGCAAGGTCATCCCGGTGGCGAACAGCCGCTGGATCGCGAGGTCGTGCAGGTCGCGGGCGATGCGGTCGCGGTCCTCCAGGAGGGTGACCTGCTCGGCGTCGCGGCGCCGGTCGGCCAGTTCCAGGGCGAGGGCCGCCTGCCCCGCGAAACCGGGCAGTGCGGTGATCTCGACGTTCGTGAAGGGCGTCTGCCCACTGCGGCGGGCGAGGATCAGTACACCGTTCAATCGTTCCTTCGTGCCGATCGTGACGGCGACCGCCGGCCCGAAGCCCTTCCAGCGCTCCGGCTGGACGGTCACGCGCTCGTCCCTCGCCACGTCCGCCAGCGTGACGAGGCCGTCCTCCTGGGCAAGAGCGGCGGCCGCCAGGGTTCCCTCGCTGCTCGGCAGCACGACACCGCGGTGGATGTCAGCGCCCTCGCCCCGCGCCAGCGACCCCCTCAGTTCGCCTTCCGGCCCGACCAGATAGAACACCCCCATGTCGGCGCCGGCGATGTCCACCGCACGCTCCAGCATGCCGTCGAGCACCTCAGCCTCGTCCGTACCGGACAGCAGGGCACTGGTGAGGTCTGCGCTGGCTGCCAGCCAGCGCTGGCGCAGACGGCCCTCCTCGTACAGTCGGGCGTTCTCGATGGCGATTCCGGCCGCGACGGCCAGGGTCGTCACCACCGCCTCGTCCTCGGCGTCGAAGTCGGCCCCACCGCGTTTCTCCGTCAGGTAGAGGTTGCCGAACACCTCGTCGTGGACGCGGATCGGGACGCCCAGGAACGAGTGCATCGGCGGATGGTGGGCCGGGAAGCCGTACGACGCGGGGTGCTCGGAAAGCTCCGGAAGACGCAGCGGCGCGGGGTTGCGGATGAGCTCGCCCAGGATGCCGTGCCCGGACGGCAGGGCCCCGATCCGCCGCCGTACGTCGTCGTCGATGCCGATGGGCAGGAACTGCGAGAGTTTCCGGCCCTCACCGATGACGCCCAGGGCTCCGTACTCGGCGTCCACGAGACTGACGGCCGCCTCCACGATGCCGCGCAGCACCTGGGGAAGGTCGAGCTCGCGCCCCACCGACATGACGGCTTCCAGAAGCCCGTTCAGCCGGTCCCTGGTGCCGCGCACCTCGTCGATGCGCACCTGCAGCTCGTCGAGCAGTTCGTCGAGCCGCAGCCGCGGGAGTCGTGTGTCCCCGGGCCCGGTGTCCTCCCGACCCATCGAAACCTCCGGTCACGCTGGGCGCGCACACGCCGTCCGTGCGCCCTGCGTCTTCACCGTAGTCCCGATGCTCCGGGCGTTCCTGCCGTACTCGCGCGGGCGGTCTCCGAGGTCGTCTCCAGCGGCCTCCGAAGTCGTCCCCGGTGGCCTCCGAGGTCGTCCTCGCGGCCTCACTCGACGGGGACCGTGATCACCGGGCAGTGGGCACGGTGCAGCAGACCGTGGACGACCGAGCCGACGCGCATCCCCCGGTATCCGCCGCCGCCCCGGCGACCCACGACCACGGCCAGCGCGTGCGCGGCAGCGTCCGCGAGCGTCTCGACGGGCGAGCCGATCAGCACCTCGTGGCTGAGCCGGACGTCCGGATACGTCTCCGCCCAGCCCGCGGTCGTCTCGTACAGAAGCCGCCGCTCGGCCTGGAAGAGCATGTCGCCCCTACGCAGCGTGAAGACGGGCGGCTGCCAGACGGCGACGGCCCGGAGCGCGCAGTGCCGGAGATCCGCCTCCTCGAAGGCCAGGGCCAGCGCCGCCCCGGCGGACTCGCTGCCGTCGACGCCGACGACGAGGTACGGCGGGTCCTGGGTGACGTGCTCGGCGTCGCCCACGACGACGACCGGGCACCGTGTCTGCGCCGTGACCGGCACGACGAGGGAGCCGGCACTCAGGAACTCCTCGGTGCGGCTGAGGTGGCGGGAGCCGAGCACCATCAGGGCGGCCTCGCGCGTCAGGCCGGCCAGCACCTGCGCCCGGAACCCCTGGAGGAGCCCGGTGGTCATCTCCACGTCCGGCTGCCGGGCCCGCACCCATGCCCCGGCGGTACGCAGGGCTTCCTCGCCCGCCGTCGTCCTGGCCCGGTGGCGGGCGGCGGTGTCGGCGTTCCGGGGGTGGTGCGGCGGCGGTACGGCGACCACGAGGCGCAGGGCGAGGCGGCGTCGGTGTGCCTCCTCGGCGGCCCAGGCGAGCGCGAGGTACCCGTGTCGGTCCGGGTCGACGCCGACGACGATCCCTCGGCGTTCCGTCGTGGCGGTCATGCGGTGCTCCCGTGACCGGGTCCGCCCCTGGGAATGAGCTCCACCGGGCAGTGGGCGTGTTGCAGCAGGCCGAGCGTGGTCCTGCCGAGGGTCGGGCCGAGGTAGCCGGGTGCCCGGCGCCCGCCGACGACCAGCAGGTCGGCGTGGCGGGAGGCCTCGACGAGCACACCGGGCACGCTGTGGTTCTTCTCGCCCTCGGTGAACAGCGCGAGTTCCGGGAACTCGTCCCCGAGAAGCTCGGCCACATCGGACAAGGCATGCACATGGAGGGAGGCGGCACCCTCAGCGGTCCTGTTCGGCCGTGTGTCCCGGACCACGGCGTACGGGGTGGTACGCCACACGTGCAGAAGTCGCAGCGGCACCTTGCGCAGCAGGGCCTCGTACGCAGCCACGCGGGCCACGCCCAGGTCGTCCCCGTCCCGGACCGCGGCGAGCACGGCGCCCGCCTCGACGAGGTCGGTGGCGGCTGCACGTACAACGACGACCGGGGTGGTGGCCGCGGCCGTGACCCGGAGGGCGACCGCACCGAAGGCGAGGGTGGGAAATCCGCCGAGGCCCCGGTGGCCGACGACGATCGTGCCACTCGGCGCGGCGGCGTCGCGCAGGGCGTCCGGGGCGGGGCGCCCGCTGAGTTCCGTGACGACGGGCAACGCGGGGTACTCCGCGGTCAGCGCGTCGGCGGTCCGGTGGAGCACGTCCCGGCCGCTCTGCCGCGCACGGTCGCGCTCCGCCGGCGAGAGGAAGAAGGATGCGGCCGCGGTGTCCGTGGCGTGGAGGAGACAGACGCCGATGCCGCGCAGCGTCGCTTCCCGCGCCGCCCACATCGCCGCCGTACGCGCGGTCGGCGATCCGTCCACACCGACGACGACCCTGCCGGGGCCGAGGCGGTCCGTGGTTCCGTCCATGGCTCCTCCTCGCCCGACTTCCCCGGACCCATGCGGGTCCGGGGCCTGCTCCCACCGTCCCACCGGGGCGGCCGGGGGCCGGAGGGCCGTTGGGGACAGGGCGGGGCCCTGTCGGTCCGTGACAGGGGACCGTTCGGCCCTCCCGGGGCGGCGTCGCGCGCCGGACAGTGGTGGCATCGGGCCGGGCCGGTGCCCGACAGCTCGGCAGCTCGGAAGCTCGGACGCCCCGCCGCTCGGACGCCCGGACGCCCGGACGCCGGGACGCTCGGACGCTCGGACGGGAGGTGCGGTGATCACGACCGCGAGACACGGCGCCTCATCCGCCCTACGGCACCGCGCGCACCGCGCGCACCGCGCGCACGATCGCTTCCGGTGCGCGACCCCGGCGCCACGCGAAGGAACAGCCACAGAGCCGTACCGCACAGACAGGACGAACCGTGTCCACCACCACCTCCCCCTCCCCCTCCTCGTTCCGAACGCTCGTGACGTCGCTGATCGAGGACGCCGTCACCGCCCCGTCGATGCACAACGCGCAGCCGTGGAGGTTCGTCCACCGCACCGCCACCGGCACCGTCGAGTTGCACGGGGACCCCTCGCGCGACCTGCCCCGTGGCGACCCGGTTCGCCGCGCCCTCCATCTCGGCTGCGGGGCCGCTCTGTTCGGCCTGCGGGTCGCCGCCGCACACCGCGGTCGCCACGCCGTGGTCCGGCTGCTGCCCGACCCGGCCGATCCGTGGCATCTCGCCGACGTCCGC
The DNA here is from genome assembly GCF_041053105.1 of Streptomyces sp. R44. Lineage (NCBI taxonomy): Bacteria > Bacillati > Actinomycetota > Actinomycetes > Kitasatosporales > Streptomycetaceae > Streptomyces > Streptomyces sp. R44. The sequence continues at coordinate 197,726 of NZ_CP163444.1, forward strand.
CTTACCGAAGCGGTCGCCGACTCCGACGAGCTGAGCGTCCTCCGTCCGGCGCTCCGGGAGCGGCACACCAGCCGGTTCCCCTTCACCGAGGAGCGCATTCCGCCCGAGATCCTCGACGGGCTCCGTTCCGCGGCCTTCCTGGAGGGCTGCCGCCTCGTCGTGCCGGGCGCCTGGCACACCGACACCGTGCTGGAACTCGTCCACGACTCGGAGCGTTTCGAGTCCGCGGACGCCGCGGTCAGGAAGGAGATCGCCGCCTGGATCCGTACGGGGACGGAGGACGAGGGTTCCTTGACCGAAGGCATCCCCGCGTACGCCGTCGGGCCTCGGCAGTACGACGTCACCTCGCCGGTACGGGATTTCGATGCCCATGGACTCCTCCCCGGCCGGGTGTCGGCACGCTTCGAGAAGAGTCCCCAGATCGCGCTGCTCTGCACGGTCGAGGACACCCCGAAGGACTGGCTCACGGCGGGTCAGGCCATGCACCGGGTCCTGCTGCAGGCCACCCTCGACGGCCTGTCCACGTCCCCCGTCTCTCAGCCCCTCGAATGGCCTGAACTCCGCTCGATGGCGCGCGACCCGGGATCCACCACGGGATACGTCCACATGGTCATCCGCCTGGGCTACGGTCCCCGCGGCCGCGCCACGCCACGCCGACCGGTCTCCGAGGTGCTGACCTTCGCCTGAGTCCGACGGGCGTGAATCGGCCCGCCATCGCGGATCGCAGCCGGCCGCATCAGGGCCGGCTTCGAGCCTGTCGCCGACCGGCCGGGGATCGGAATCCGGCCTTCTTCGATCCGGAGGAAGTTCCGTGAACCACATCGTGGGACTCGTCGTTGTACTGGTGGGGCAACGTTCCGTGACCGTACAAGGGGTTTCTGTTGATGAATCTCGCGGAGTCGACCGAGTCGATGGAGCAGCTGGCCGTGGCGTGGCGGGCCATGGTGCTCGACCGGGATCCGGAGGCGGACGTCCGTGATCTTCCGGGTATCGCCGTGCGCTGGGCCGACTGCCGGTTCGCGTTCTGGAACTGCCTGACGCTGACCGAGGTCGGCGCCGACGCGGAGCTGCTGGAGCGGCGCCTGCACCAGGCCGCGGAGATCATGCGTTCCAAGGAGCGGCCCGGCTTCCTGTGGCTCTTCGAGGACCTGCTCGACGACCGTGCCCGGGACGCGCTGGAGGCTGCGGCCGAAAGGGCGGGGCTCGAACACGCCTTTCCCGGCACCGGGATGGCGGGAGATCTCCTCCCCGTTCCCGAGCCCACCCACCCCGACCTGACCTTCGTACGGGTGGCAACCGACGAACAGCTGCGCGCCTTCGCGGACCTCAACTCCCTTGCGTACGGCTTTCCGTTGGAGGACGGCCGCGACGGGCTCGTCGGCTCCACGCTGTGGAAGGAGGGGGTGCACGCCTATCTGGGGATGCGGGGCGATGTCCCGGTGACCTGCGCCGGGACGGTGGAGGCGGACGGCCGTCTGTTCGTGGTGCTCGTCGCGACCCATCCGGAGTGGGAGCGGAGGGGCTACGGCGAGGCGGTGACGCGGAAGGCGTTGTACGAGGGTGGGCAGGCCACGGGTCTCACTCGCGCCACGCTGCACGCGACAGTCGCCGGAGCGCCGGTGTACCCGCGCATCGGCTTCAAGCCGAACTCGCCCATGAGCTTCTTCGCCCTGAAGGGCTGACCACACCGGGCCTCGGTCGCCACGCGCAGAGAGCCGGGCCGACCGCACCCCACGACAACGGCCCACGCGACCGCATCCAGGTCACGTGGGCCGACGTCAAGGGCTCGGCGCGCCAGGGACTGTGCTTGACACGATGGCTTCAGAGGTTCGGCTGTGATCGGGCCATCGTCGGCGGCGGACCGGATCGGCCGGCCTCGGCGGCGGCTCGATCCGGTCCCCGTCGCATCAGTGACCACTCATCGGACGGACACATCGATGCACCGACCAACTGATCCTCGTGGCACGCTCTAGCCCCAGGTTCGGACCGAGGAAATCGAGTCGTTGTACGGGTAGTTGAGGACGTTCCACGTGTAGTTGTTCTGGAAGACGCCCTGGATGCCCTGGAAGTTGTTGTCGTTCCACGTGTAGAGCGTCTTGGCGTTCTGGATGGAGATCGAGGAGATCCTGTCCTGGAGCGCCGCCGTCCCGGAGCTCGAGTTGATGTCCTTGCCCATGTCGGTGACGTACGGGGCGTTGTCCGTCGTCCAGTAGTGGCACGTGTTGAGGTAGTTGTTGACGCAGAGCTGTGTCCCGTTCGGAATCGCCGTCGCGGCGGAGGCGGGAGTCGCCAGCAGGAGCGTGGCGAGGCTGGCGACAGAGGCCGCCACGCCGAGGGCAGACAGAGCATTCGACTTCTTGAGTACGCGCATGAACCGGTCCTTCGAGTTGATGGAAGTTCCCTGACTTGAGACACGTATGTCGGCCGGCCCCGGATGGGTTGACTCATCCCTGGAGCGTTTTGGACTGGATTCAGCTACCTGCCCGGGCCCGCTCATTTCCTTTCGGTGCGGTCTGATGAGCGCCCCGCCAGGGCGGTGCGCCACGCATCGGACAGCGCGATCTTCTTGAGCTCGTCGATTCCCAGAGCGGGTTCCCTGCGGGTTCCGGGGAGCCGGTAAGCCCTCGTGTTGAGTTCGTTGACGGCGACGCGCAGGCCGTCGGGGCGCCAGATGTCGACCGACCACAGGACCGCCCCGTCGCCGCCCTTGTCCGGGTGGCCCCGTGTGACCTTCACGCGCACTCCGTCCGCTTCCGTGATCGCCCCTCGGAAGACGCGCGTCAGCGCCTCGTCATCCGGTTCCCATTGCTGCACCGTGACCGCGACCAGGCACTTGCCTCGCCCGTCGTCCACCGTCAGATGCCCGTAGCCCGGCGCTCCCCCTCTGTCCGCCGTCCGCAGGTGTCCGGGAAGGTTCTGACTGATGACGTCCGTGACCTCGGCCGCGGGGAGGTACTGGAAGGACGGCATCGAGGTGGAGCCACGGGGAGGGGCCGGTACGGCGGCCAGGACGGGCTTCCATGCCGTCGACACGGCGATGTCGGTGAGCTGTCGCACGCTCAGGGGTGGAGTGGGCCGACTGGGGGTGGGGTTCCTGTCGCCTCTTGTGTTGGACGCCGCGACGGCGACCATGCCGCCGTCGCGGTCGGTGCGCACGGCTGTCCACCGTCGGCCGACCGATGGCCTGGTCTCGTCGGCCGGGGACTCGTCGAGGATGAGCGTGGCACCGTCTTCGAGGTGGGTGAGAGTGCAGTGGCTGAAGGGGTGTTCGGACAGATCCGGGCACTGGGACAGTTGCGGGGGCAGGGGTAACGGGAATCGTCCCACCGAGGCCGACACCTGGCCGATTCCGTCGGCGTCCGCGTAGCTGAGGACGGTCGGAGCGAGCGGGTCGTTCCCCCTTGCCTGGGCGTCGCGCACCACTGCGTCCTCCTCCTCGGGTAACAGGGTTCGGAGGACCTGGCTCACCGAGTGCGGGCTCGTTTCGGTCGGGGATGAAGGGGAGCAGCCGGCCGCGAAGACCATGCAGGCCAGCGGGGCGATCACTGCCGTGTACGGAGAAGCGCGCCGGCTCGGCGAGCCGGCGGCAGCTCGGGCGGACGTCCTCATACGGATCTGCCTTTCAGCGTGTGGGGCGACCGCGAGGGCGAAATGGGCGAGGTAGTTGGTGGAGAGCTGCATCTCCCATCCCTGCGCATCGACCTGACGGGCCGGAAGCATCATCAGGTCGGTGTTCAGGACGAGGCCGTCCAGGGGCCTGGTCCAGGCATCGCAGAAAGCTCGTACGAACGCCAGGTCGGCAAGGTCCAGCGCGACGGCCCGGGTTCCCGGGAAACCTCGACCGGTGGATCGGCTTCAGCGGGGTTGCGAGTGGCTACGGTCACCTGCGCCCCCGCGGCGGCGAGGGCACGAACCGTCTCGACGCCGAGGCCGGAGGATCCTCCCCTGACGATCAGCCGGCGCCCGCTCAGATCGACTCCGTCGAGCACCTCGGTGGCGGTGGCGCGCCGTCCGAAAGGCGTGGTGGTCAGTGACATACCTCTGCCCGTCTTCAGAAGGGGTGGCGGGATCACCATACAACGTGTGCACACGTATTAGTACCGCGATGGCGTATGTGTGCATCGACATGTGCTGTCACATGTTCTGCGATCAGGGCCTGCGCGCTGAGCGCAGCGGAGGCGTCGTCAACATCTCCGGCGATCGCCCCCGTTCCGTCCCGCACGGAGGGCCGGGTGGGATCAGACGGTGATGGTCTTGTATTCGGTGTAGGTACCGAGGCCGATCGCTCCGTACTCGCGGCCGATGCCGCTGGCCTTGAAGCCGCCGAACGGGCCGTCGAACGCGACGGAAGCGCCGTTGACGGTGACGGTGCCCGTGCGGATCCGGCGGGCGACCGCCAGGGCGTGTTCCTCGTCGGAGGACCAGACGCCGCCGGAGAGGCCGTACTCGGAGTCGTTGGCGATGCGGACGGCGTCGTCCTCGCCCTCGTACGCGATGACGACCAGGACCGGGCCGAAGATCTCCTCCTGTGCGATGCGCATCGCGTTGTCGACGTCGGCGAAGACGGTGGGGGTGACGTAGTTGCCCTTCTCCAGCCCCTCGGGGATCTGCGGGCCGCCGGTGACCAGGCGGGCGCCCTCGTCGATGCCGAGCCGGATGTACTCGCGCACGCGCTCCTGCTGGTCGGGGCGGATCATCGGGCCGATGAAGGTGTCGGGGGCATCGGGGTGGCCGACCTTCAGCGACTCCACCATGCCCTTCAGTGCGGTCACGACCTCCTCGTACCGACTGCGGGGGGCCAGGATCCTGGTCTGCGCGATGCACGACTCGCCGTTGTTGAGCAGGGATCCGAACTTCAGGCCCGCGACGGCCTTGTCGATGTCGGCGTCGGGCAGGATGACCGCGGCGGACTTGCCGCCCAGCTCCAGGCTGACACGCTTGAGCTGCTCCCCCGCGATGGCGGCGATGCGGCGGCCGGCCCGGGTCGAACCGGTGAAGGCGATCTTGTCGACCTCCTGATGGGAGATCAGGTACTCACTGGTCTCCCGGTCCGCGGGAAGGACGCTGATCACGCCCTCCGGGAGGCCGACCTGCTCCAGCAGCTCGGCGAGGAAGCCCATGCTCAGCGAGTTCTCGGGGGACACCTTGAGGACCACGGAGTTGCCGGCGAGCAGAGCAGGGATGATCTTCGAGGTCGCCGAGGAGAACGGCGAGTTCCACGGGATCACCGCGGCCACGACACCGACCGCCTCGCGGCGCACCACGTTGCGCACCGTTGAGGTGGGGTCGGAGGGCGTCAGCGTCTCCTCCCAGGCGAACTCCTGTGCCGCCTTGAGGTAGGCGTTCGCCTGTCGGGTGAGCCCGGGCTGTCCGGCGCGGGTGAACCATCCCGCCGACCCGTTCTCCAGCGAGATCAGCTGCGCGATCCTCTCCGCGTTCTTCTCGCGCAGTGCGTTGAACCTCCGCAGGACGGTGATCCGCTCCGCCGGCGGGGTCAGCGACCACTCCCCCGCCTCGAAGGACGCCCGTGCCGCGGCGACCGCGCGGTCGATGTCCGCCGGGCGTGCCTGAGCGGCGCGCCCGACCACCGACCTGTCGTGCGGCGAGGCGATGTCCAGCAGCTCCGGGTCACTCGGCTCCACCCAGGAACCCCCGATGAAAAGCCGGTCGTAGGTGATCATGCGTTTTCTCTCCTCCGGTGATCGGTCGTGGCGTGCTGTGTGGCTGTGTGGGGGTCGAGTGGAGTGGAGACGATCGTCCGGTCAGGACCCGCGAGGCCAAGGCGCTCATCGCGGCGGCCGCCCCGCCTGCCCGAAGGGATGCGAACCGCGGTGATCTCCACATCGCAGTTGCCCCTCCTCAACTAACTGCCACATTAATGTAGCAGTTATTGGATGCTTCTCAACATTTCAGTGGCTCTAGATGCCTCAACCGCAACATTTCCTGGCTAGACTCGGGCCGGTGAGAGCCGATGCAGCACGCAACCTCGAAGCCGTCCTGACCACCGGAGCACGCATGCTCGCCGCCGACCCCGGCGCGAGCATCGCGGGCATCGCCGCCGAGGCCGGGGTGGACCGGAGCACCGTCTACCGGCGCTTCGCCTCCCGCGAGGACCTCCTCGCGGCCATCTACAAAGCCCGCCTCACGGCCATCGAAGGAGCCATCGAGGACGCACGGCTCCGTGAAGCACCCGTCGCCGTCGCCCTGCACCGCTACGTCGAGAACATCATCACCGTCAACCGCACCTGGCCCGTGGACCTCGCCCGCATGCTCGCGGACGACACCGTCCACGCACGCCGCGACGCCGCCGTCCGCGAAGTCGACGCCTTCCTCGAACGCGCCACCGACGAAGGATTGCTCCGCCCCGGCCTTCCCGAAGGATGGGCCGGCGCCTTGCTGCCCGCGCTCATGAACCTGGTGGCCCGGCAGAGCGACGAGCTGAGCCCCGGCCAGGCGGCCGACATCGTCGTCGACACGTTCCTGAAGGGCATCGGAACGCCCTGAGACGGCGACATGCCCTCAGCGAGGACACGTATCTCCATGTGTCTCCGAGCGGGCATCGCAGAAGTCAGCCGTGCGGCAAGAACACTTTCGGCCATTCCAGGTGACGGAGTTTCCGGGGGACATCTAGTGTGGCCCGACGGCAGCTCACAAGGTGGGGCCCGCCAGGGCGCGGTCGCGGCGCAGGGGACGGTACGGAGCCTACGAACGGCACCGGCGCCGAGGGGCAGTCGTCCCACAGCGACGGGGAGAACGACAAGGTTGCCTCCCCGTCACGCCTGACCGGATCCGTGCGCGCGATCCGCGAGGCGTGCGCGCAGAGCTGGTTCAACGGGGAAGGAAGTGGGGGACTATGGAGTCGATCGACGGGGCGATGGTCGGCCGCGAACGCGAGCAGACGGTGCTGTCCGAGCTCGTGGCAGCCGCCGGAGGCCGAGCACTCGTCCTGCGCGGCGACGCCGGTGTGGGCAAGAGCGCCCTGCTGGACCACGTCGCCGGCCTCGCCGAGGGCGAGGAGCACCGAGTGATCAGGGCCGCCGGGGTCGAGGCCGAGTCCGAACTGCCGTACGCCGGCCTGCACCAGTTCCTGTACCCGCTGCTCTCCTCCATCGACCAGCTCGACGACCGCCACCGAGAGGTGTTCGACGTCGTCTTCGGCAGGGGCGAGAACTCGCCTCCTTCCGTCATGACCCTCGGCATCGCCGTCCTCGATCTCCTCTCCCTCGCGGCGTCGCAGAAGCCCCTGCTGCTGGTGCTCGACGATGGCCAGTGGTTCGACACCTCCAGCACCGAGGTGTGCGGATTCGTGGGGCGCCGGCTCACCGGCAGCTCGGCGAAGCTCGTCGTCGGACTGCGTGCCGGCGTGCCGTCGGGCTTCGACACCGCCGCGCTTCCGGAACTGGCGGTGACCACACTGTCGGGGAAGGAGTCGGAACAACTCCTCGACATGCGCCACCCGGAGCTGGACTCCCGGGTCCGCCATCTGATTCTGGACGAGGCTCAGGGCAACCCGCTGGCCCTGCTGGAGCTTCCGTCGTACGTGCGCGGCAACCGGACGGGGCACACGGCCGAGGCGGTGTTCGGGTACGCCGGCATCCCCCTGCCCCAGCGTCTCCAGCAGGTGTACGGCGCCCGGATCGAAGCCCTGGGTGACGATGTCCGCGCGGCGCTGCTGCACGGCGCTCTGGACGGCGTCGGCGCCGGCGCGGCGACCGGCCCCACGGGAAGCGCCCGTTACCGCATGACGGATGTCCATCAGGCGGTGACCGCGGGTCTGCTGGACATCGACGCGCTGAGCGGCGACTTCGTGTTCCGGCATCCGCTGGTGCGTTCCACCGTGGTCCAGATGGCGACGCCCAACGAGCGGCGTGCCGCTCACGCCGTCCTCGCCCAGGTCCACCGCGACGACGTCGAGCGGCGGGCCACGCATCTGGCGGCCTCGACGGTCGATCCGGACGAGCAGGTGGCGGCCGTCCTGGAGGCCGCGGCGGACTCGGCGACCCGGCGTGGCGGCTCACTGGCCGCCATCACCTGGCTGACCCGCGCCGCGGAGCTGAGCGAGAGCCACGAGGAGCGGTCCAGGCGGCTGGGCAGCGCCGCGTACATCGCCGGGCACTCCGGCCGGCTGGAACACGCACAGCAGCTGCTCCGCTCGGGCACGGGCTCCGCCACCGATCCCTCCCCCGACTCGGTGGTCGCGTCGGGCTATGTCGCGTTCTTCGAGGGCGAGGACATCCGGTCTTCGCAGCGTCAGGTGTTCGCGGCGATCGAGAGCATGCGCGACAGCGGGCCGCGGGAGCCGGACGAGGTACTCACCCGCTTGGTCGACCTGCTGCTGGCCATCAACCAGTACGCGAGTGACGAGGTCTGGTGGGAACGGACGCACGAGCTGCTCGGCTCGCTGGGCGATCTGGTGTCCCCGTACTCACGTATCTACCAGGACGCCTGGGGCGACGTGGTGCGTCGCGGCGCCGGTGTGCGGGAGCGGGTGGAACGCGCCTTCGCCGGCCTTCACCTGGAACCGTGGGACGTCACACGGCTCGGTGCCGCCTCGTACCACGTGGACACCCTCAGCCAGTACCGGCCGCTGCTGCAGCGCGCTGCGGACCGCGAGCTGGAGACGGGGGCCGTGAGCGACGCCATGACCATGCTGCACCTGATCATGCTCGACCAGATCGCGGTCGGCGAGTGGGACGAGGCCGAGCTGACCGGCCGGCATTGCCTGGAGCTGACGACAGCGCACGGGCACGGTCTGTTCGTGCACCACACGCTTGCGTATGCGGGCCTGCTGGCCGCTCTGCGCGGCCGGGTCGACGAGGCCCGGGAACTGCAGGCCGTGGTCGACACCTGGGCCCGTCCCCGCGGCGTCGGATTCCTCACGCAGATCGCCGACGCCATCGGCACCACCGCCGCACTCTCCGAAGGCGACTACGAAGCCGCCTACCTCCATGCCATCGGCCTCACCTCCCCCGGCTCCTTCGCCCCCTACGCCCACCAGGCGTCCCGTACCCTCCTCGATCTCGTGGAGGCGGCCCTCCACACCGGCCGCGCCGATCAAGCCCGCAGACACGCCCTGGCCGCCCAGGAAGCGGGCCTCCCCGGCATCTCCCCCCGCCTGGCCCTCGTCACCTACGGCGCCCTCGCCATGACCACCACCGACCCCACCGAAGCCGACGCCCTGTACGAGCGCGCCGAATCCCATCCCGCCGGGGCCGACTTCCCCTTCGAACTCGCCCGCATCCGACTCGCCCGCGGCATCCGCCATCGCCACACCCGGGGACGCGCAGCGGCACGACGGCCCCTGACGCTGGCGGCGGAGACCTTCGAGCGGCTCGGGGCGACCACCTGGACGGAACGGGCCCGGGCCGAACTCCGCGCCACCGGCACTCCCCCGGTCACCTCCTCGGCACACCTCTCCCCACTGACCTGGCAGGAACGCCGCATCGCGGACCTCGCCGCCGGCGGCCTCACCAACAAGGAAATCGGCGCGCGCATGCACCTGTCGCCCCGCACGGTCAGCTCACACCTCTACCGCGTGTTCCCCAAGCTCGGCATCACCGCGCGCGCCGCCCTGCGCGACGCCCTGGGGAAGCTGCCCGACGGCCCGAACATGTGACGCGGCGGCCGGCGGGCGGGACTCCAGGATTCTCCTCGCGGCCGCGCGCGTTCAGCCCGCTGTGGCGCGGAAGCCGCGTTCCTCCAGCCAGCCGAGCACGTAGTCGGCGACGAATCTCCAACCGTTGTCGATGACGAGGGAGTGGCCGCGGTCCGCGAACTGCTTCAGGTCGGTCACGGCCGTCGAGTCGCCGTACTCCTTGTACACCGCTCGCGTGACGGCGTCGGGCACCAGCCGGTCCTCCTGCCCCGACATCAGAAGCAGGGGGCCGCGGTGCACGTTCCCGACGTCGACCTCGGGACTGCCGGCCTCGCCTGCGGCTCCGAGTTCGTCGACGAGACGGCGGGGAGCCGGCACGACATGGCGCTCGAAGAGCCGGTACGACTCCTCTGCCGCGACCGTGTTCGCGAAGTCGCGGCGGAACCGCTCCGGAGACAGCGTCACCAACCGGTCGGCGGCACCTGCCTGGCCAGGGGTCCATAACCGGGCCGAGGAGGGAGGCAGCGGGATGTCGTTGATCGGGGCCGGAGCGATGGCCACCGCGGCTCGGCCGATGTCGGCTCCGATGAGATGCTGCGCGATGAGGCCGCCGACCGAGTGGCCGACGACGACCGGCGCAACGTCGAACGACCGCACGATGTCCGCGTAGTGGGCGATCAGCATGTCCAGGCCGATGCCTGCGAACGTCTCGTCGGACGATGTACGTGTCTCCCCTGAGGTACGTGTCTCCCTTGAGGTGCGCGTCTCCCCTGAGGTGCGTATCTCCGCTGAAGTACGCGTCTCCCCCGAGGTGATTTCCCCAGGCCAACCTGGTGTGAAGGCGCGGAATCCCCGGCCCGCGAAGCGCTCCGCCCATGACTCCCAGGAGAGCGCGTGCAGCCACGTGCCATGGATGAAGACGACGGGAGTGTGGTTCACGGATGGCCCCTCCGAGCATGACGATCACCGGCGCTGACACGCAGACGACTGTCTCAGGATCGTTCAGGCGCGAAGCGGAGGCGACAGTCGAATGACTTAACGCTGATCGCCCACAGCGCACGAGAGTAGGCCTGGCCAGCCGCCCGTCGCAGAGAAAGATCCACACATCATGAGCGGTGACCGACCCCGTGGACAGGTCCGCCCAGCGCTGCCGATGGGCCCCGTCGAGCTGAGCTTGAGCTTGGACATCGAGCGGGTGCTGGGCCTCTCTGCCCGACAGGCCATCAGGGCTGAGTTCCGGTTCTCGCCGGAGGCCCCCCTGGCCGTGGGGGTGGAGTTACTCGTCCAGGGCGGCCCGCGCGTGCTGTGGCGGATCGGCCGCGACCTCCTGCACCAGGGACTGCGCTCGGCGACGGGCTTCGGCGACGTACGGATGTGGCCGTCGCCGTCCGAGGAGCCGGCCACCGCATGGCTTCAGCTGACCTCCAGGGAGACGGCGGCCCTGTTCGAGATACCCGTGCGCCCGCTGGCGGAGTGGCTGGAGTGCACCTACGGGCTCGTTCCCGCCGGTCGCGAGGTCGACATGATCGACTGGGCGGTGACTGCCGCGGACTTGCTTCGGAGACCCACGTCGGACTCCGACTGATCGGCCCGCCGGACGATCTCGTGCTTGCGACGCGCATCCGGCGCGCATCCGGCGTGTGAGAGTCCCGGTGTTCCTGCTCGTGCCGCACCGTCATCTGACTGATGTGTCGGCTTGGGACGCGCGCCAGAGTGGCTCCGGTTGCCAGCCGGTCACCTGAACGCACGACGGAGGAATTCACATGATCAACAGGCGTACCTTCAGCAAGGCCGTCGGCCTGGGCACCGGCGCGGCGGCCGTCTCGCTGTCCGGCCTGCAGACCGACGCGTTCGCCGCGAGCGCCTCGTACGGGCCCGGCGGCACGCAGGGGCCCACCGTGCCGAGCATCACCCCTGGCACACACACGGAATTCCGGAGGTACAAGCAGGTCAAGGCCGGTGTCCTCGACATCGGTTACGCCGAGGCCGGCCCCGCGCACGGCCCGGTTGTCCTCTGCCTGCACGGCTGGCCGTACGACATCCACAGCTTCGTCGACGTCGCCCCGCTCCTCGCCGACCTGGGCTACCGCGTCATCGTTCCCTATCTCCGCGGCCACGGCAGCACCCGCTTCCTGTCTCCCCGTACTCCCCGTACGTCCGAGCAGTCCGCCATCGCGCTCGACATCATCGCCCTGATGGACGCCCTGAAGATCGACAGGGCCGTCCTTGCCGGCTTCGACTGGGGCTCGCGTACCGCGGACATCATCGCGGCGCTGTGGCCGGAGCGCGTCAAGGCCCTGGTGTCCACGAGCGGATACCTCATCACCGATCGCAAGATGCAGCTGGAACCGGCCGCCCCGGCCGTCGAGCACAACTGGTGGTACCAGTGGTACTTCGCCACCGACCGCGGCAAGAAGGCGATGGAGGACGAGGAGCAGCGCATCGCGCTGTGCCGGTTCGTGTGGACGCTCGTCTCCCCCAACTGGAACTTCGACGACGCCACGTACGCGCGCACCGCCGAGGCCTTCAAGAACCCCGACTACGCCGCCATCGTCCTGTTCAACTACCGCTGGCGCATCGGTCTGATCGACGGGGAGGCCCGCTACGACCGGTACGAGAAGCAGCTCGCCGCCCAGCCTCCCATCCAGGTCCCCACCGTCACCCTCGACGCCGCCCTCGACCCCTTCACGGCGCCGGGGGACGGCTCGTCCTACCGCGGCCACTTCACCGGCCCCTACGCACATCGCACTGTGGCGAACATCGGCCACAACCTGCCGCAGGAGGCTCCCACCGCCTTCGCCCAGGCGGTGGTCGACGCCGATCACCTCTGACTCCCACCACTCACGTCCGCGCGGCCGGGAGGAGCATGCTCCTCCCGGCCGCGCGGGTGTTCAGGACGCTTCGCGCCTGGGCAGGCGCCAGTTCGGGCGCGGGAAGTGGCAGGTGTAGCCGTCCGGATAGCGCTGGAGGTAGTCCTGGTGCTCCGGCTCGGCCTCCCAGAACGCACCCGCCGGCTCGACCTCGGTCACGACCGGTCCCGGCCACAGTCCGGAGGCTTCGACGTCGGCGATGGTCTGCTGAGCGACGTGCCGCTGCTCGTCGTCGACGTAGTAGATGGCGGAGCGGTAGCTGAGCCCCACGTCGTTGCCCTGGCGGTTCCTCGTGGTGGGGTCGTGGATCTGGAAGAAGTACTCCAGGATCGTGCGGTAGTCGGTGACCGAGGGGTCGAAGGCGATCTCGATCGACTCCGCGTGCCTCCCGTGGTCGCGGTAGGTGGGACGGGGCTTGTCGTCGTCGCCGGTGTAACCCACCCGGGTGCGTACCACTCCGGGAAGCGACCGGATCAGCTCCTCCATGCCCCAGAAACACCCACCCGCCAGCAGCGCTCTCTCCTCCGAGACGTCACTCATGCCACTCGCCTTTCTGTGCGTGCGTGTCCACAGGTGCCGGCGCGCCTCGTACGCGCGACCGGAACCCCACCATCATAGTCACCCTCTTGACAGGTGACACCCTGCCCTGACAGATTTCGTCACCAGTCAGAGCGGTGACGCGCATCGGCGAGGCCGATCCGCCTCCGTTCCGTCTCCGTTGCCGAAGCACCTGAAAGGGAAATGCCGTGGTGAGCATCAAGAGTGGACGCAGGCGACTGATGACCGGCGTGGCCGCGTCACTCACAGCGGGGCTCGCGCTCGGCGCGTTCACCCTCGGCGGCACCGCCAACGGCGCGGACGAGACCGCCGAGGCCGACAGGCACACCAAGCCGACGATCGTCCTGGAACACGGCGCCTTCGCCGACGGCTCCAGCTGGAACGGCGTCATCGAGGAGCTGCGCGCCGACGGCTATCCCGTCATCGCCACAGCCAACCCGCTACGTGGCCCCGCCTCCGACGCCGCCGCCCTGCGCACGGTCCTCGACCACGTGAAGGGCCCCAAGATCCTCGTCGGCCATTCCTACGGCGGCAACGTCATCAGCCAGGCCGCCGGCGACGACCCCGAGGTCAAGGCCCTCGTCTACGTCGCCGCCTTCCTTCCGGCCCCCGGCGAGAGCGCCCTCGAACTCACCAACAAGTTCCCGGGCTCCACTCTCCCCGACACCCTCGACCCGGTGACCTACCAGCAGGCCGACGGGTCCACCGCGACCGACCTGTACATCCGGCAGGACAAGTTCCACCAGCAGTTCGCCGCCGACGTCCCCGCGGAGCAGGCGGCCCTCATGGCCGCTGCGCAGCGCCCGATCGCCCAGGCCGCCCTCGGAGAGAAGGCCACCACGGCCGCCTGGAAGACGAAGCCCACGTGGGACATCGTCACCACGCGCGACCTCAACATCCCCGCGGACGTACAGCGCTTCATGGCCAAGCGCGCCCACGCCCGAACCACCGAGATCGCCGCCTCGCACTCGGTCGCGGTGTCCCACCCCCGCCTCGTCGCGGACGTCATCGAGCGGGCCGCCCGCACCACCGTCCGCTGAAGTCGAAGTAACCATATGGGCAGGTGGCGAGCGTGCAAACAAATCCCCCGTCACCTGTCGGAACGGTTACCCCCTAGTGAGGAAAGCCCATGCCAGTCGTACGTTTCCACCTCGTCTCCACGCTCAGCCCAAAGGACGTCCAGGCAGTGCTGACCGACTTCAGCCCCTCCCGCGCCGACGCCTGGCCCACCATCGACGCCGAGCACTTCCAGGTCCACGACCTCGGCGACACCTGGGCCGAGGTCACCGAAGGCACCGCCGCCGCCTGGGAACGGGCTCGCTACGCATGGGAACCCGACGGTGACACCGTCACCATCACCACCCTCGACTCCAAACTCTTCGGAGCCGGCGGAGGCTGGGTGTTCAGGACCACCGCTCACGCCGACGGCACCCGGGTCGACATCGAGCTGACCCGGAAGCCCACCACCACCAAGGGCAAGATGCTCGCCGCCCTCCTCCCCCTCGTCGCCCCTTCCTCCCTGCGTAAATCCTTCAGCGGCCCTCTCCGGGCCATGTGACCTCCCGCAGGTCCAGTCACGTCCCCGAGAGGCCGACGGCGCAAGCCGTCGGCCTCGTCGCCATTCCCGGACGCTCGTGAACGCCACTACATCCACCGCAGCCACCGGCCGGCGAGGCGGGCCCAGCTGCCGCGCGGACAGCACATTGACTGACGACACCTCTAATTCGTTAGTAATTAGAGGTTCTGGATCTCTGAGGGGCCCGGGGCGGCGTTGTCCAGCCTGGGGCAGGACGTGTGTGGTCCGGTCGGTGCCGTCGTGACCCCTACGACACCTCCGACCGTGCGAGGTCTTTGCAAAGACTGGTGGCGCTGGGCGCCGGCCGGTCCTCGCACGTTCTGCCCCCGCGGACCTGTCAGGTTCGGGATCCTCGATGGATGAGCTGCCGCACGGTGACGCGTTTTCTCCTCACGAGCTTCGAGCTCTGGACACGGCGCGCGCCCGTGCGGCTTGCGGCGCCGCGCACGGCTGATGAGGTGGCGGGCCTTGGAGCCCTGGAATTAGTGCGCCGTGCGGCCCCGCGTGCTCGCCTTCGAGAACGGCACCGGAGAAGGGGCGGGATCCATGGACGTGTTCTGCGGGATCGACTGGGCGGAGGGACACCACGACGTCGCGCTCGTGGACGACACCGGCAAGCTGCTGGCCAAGTGCCGGATCAACGACGACCTGGACGGCTACCGACTGCTGCTGGACCTCCTGGCCGAGCACGGTGACACCGCCGAGACGCCGATCCCGGTGGCCATTGAGACCAGCCGCGGCCTGTTGGTCGCAACGCTGAGGCAGGGCCTTCGGAAGATTTACGCGGTCAACCCGATGGCTGCCTCCCGCTACCGCGACCGCCACGGAGTCAGCCGCAAGAAGTCCGACCCCGGCGACGCCCTGGTCCTCGCGAACATCATCCGCACGGACGCGCCGACGCACCGCACTTTGCCCGCCGACGCCGACCTGGCCCAGGCCGTCGCTGTCCTGGCCCGGGCGCAGCAGGACGCGGTCTGGAACCGGCAGCAGGTCGCCAATCACCTGCGGTCCCTCCTCAGGGAGTACTTCCCGGCGATGATCGAGGCATTCAAGGACAAGCCGGGAACCCTGACCCGCCCCGATGCTCGCCGCATCCTCGCCGTCGCACCCACGCCTGCCCTGGCCGCCAAGCTGCAGATGTGGAAGCTGACGGCCATGCTCCGGCGAGCCGGCCGCCGCCGAGGTATCGAAGCCGACGCCGAACGAATCCAGCAGTTCTTCCGCGAGGAGGCCCCTCGGCAGCTGCCCCTCGTCGAGGACGCCATGGGCGACGCCATGGGCAAGCAGGCACCGGCCCTGCTGCTGCAGCTGGACGCGGCCTGCGAGGCGGTCGATGACCTGGCGCGTGCCACCGAGGAGGCATTTCGCTCGCACCCGGACGCGGCGATCATGCTGAGCTTCCCGGGGATCGGCCCCCAGGTCGGTGCCCGCATTCTGGGCGAGATCGGCGACGACAGGAGCCGGTTTGCCACGGCCGGAGGGCTGAAGGCGTACGCCGGCTCGGCCCCGATCACCCGGGCCTCCGGCAAACGCCGCTACGTCGGACGCCGGTTCGTCAAGAACAACCGGCTCAACCACGTCGGCCACCTGTGGGCCTTCGCCTCCCTCAGCGGTTCATCCGGTGCGGACTCCCACTACCGGCGCCGCCGGGCAGGTGGGGACTGGCACATGCAGGCCCTGCGGCACCTGTTCAACCGGATGCTCGGCCAGCTCCACCACTGCCTCCTGGCACGCGTCCCATTCGATGAAGCAATCGCCTTCCCCTCAGAGCCCCAGGCAGCAGCGACAGCTACTGCGTGAATAGGACGGCCCTGTCTCTCCGCTCCCGCCCGACGGGCGGCAGGATGTGCGGATGGCGAAGAGCGAGATAGAACTGCTGGCCCTGCTGCGCGAACTTGATGACCCGGAGCAGCTGGAACGGCCGCTGCACTACGACCGCGCGGCGACCGGCCTCAAGTTCGGCGGGCTGGTGCGTCGGCTCGAAGTAGACTTCGGTGCCTCGTGCGAGTCCGAGCGGGACACCCAGGACTCCAGCGAGTACGGACGCGTACACGTGCCTGCGGACGCGACGGTCTGCGGGACACGGATCGTGGTCTGCGTGAGCAAGTTCGGCTCCCTGGCCGAGGTCTGCGCAGACAATCCGGGGGCCTTCCTCGGCACGGCCGAGGCCCACGAGGAGGGAGCGCTGGACCTCGGCGACCTCGCCACCGTGGAGCGGGCGCTGGCCGACCTCGGCTACGTGAGTGTCCCCGAGGAACTGTTGGAGAGCGACTACGAGGGCCCCAGCGCGCTGAAGCACCTCACGAGGCGGCCCACCTGGTGGACACGGTTCTTCGGCCTCTGGTGACTCACCCGCCCGGCCTCCACCCTCAGCTGGCCTCTGGGCGCCGGCTGAGGCCCGGGGCGGACCCTCGGCAAGATCTGTAACGAGACGGCCTCACCCCCCATGGCTTGACGGCTAACTCCATGAGGTGTCTTTCACAGCCCGTACGAGACCTTCCGGCGCGATCAACCACCCTCCGCACTCCCGCTCTTCGACCGTCAACTGACCGATGTGCGGATGCGGCGCCGGGCGGACAGTGGGAGACGCAGACCCCGTCCCACGGAGGGAATCTCCCGTCATGCATCGTGACCAGTCACCCTTGCGAGCGCGTTCCACGCCCGAGCAATTGGCGCCGCTCCACCTGGGCATCGACCAGTTGCTCGACGAGTTCACCCGGCTGCCGATGCGGGCGAAGTTCCACTTCGACCCGGAGATGGCCGCGGTGATCACGGTCGAGTTCCTGGCTCAGCGCGGGCCCAGTCTCATCTGGCACATCGGCCGTGAACTCCTGCACCGGGGTGTGTCGTCCATGAGCGGGGCCTGCGACGTGCGGATGTGGCCGACGCTGGACCGAGAGCGGCCCTCGTCGTGGCTGCTCCTGGAGTCCGAGGAGGTGGAGGCCCTGTTCGAGGTGCCCGCCGCGCCGCTGACGGAATGGCTGGCAGCCACGTACCAGATGGTCCCAGCCGAGCGGGAGATGGACGGCCTGAACTGGGACGCCTTCCTCATGGGCCTGCTCGACGGGCCGGGTACGCCGACCGGATGACCGAGCGCGTGTCCCGTCCGAGCGGACGGGACACGCCCCCTGCTCGAAGCCGCCTGGCACGAACGGGTGGAGCACGGCTTCGCCACGTACACCATGGACCCTGGACTCTTTCAGGATGCCTTTGCGCCGCCGTGCTTCTCGATCTCGGTGGCCACCCGCGCCCCTCGGAAGAGCACCGGAAGCCACAGGAGACAGGCCAGCAGAGGGACCGCGGCGTAGACGGCCATGCCCACGCTGGAACCCAGTCCGTCCATGAGTGCGCCGAGGACGAGATAGCCGATGCCACCGCCCGGTGGTTCCTTCTGCAGGTCACCCTGCTTGCGGGCATCGGCCGCATGCTGATGAGCACGGCACACGGTGGAGTCGACACTCAGGTCCCACGTGATCGCGCCTTTCGCATCCGCCAGGGACTGGAGCCGGGTGAGGATGCGGTGCCAGGTGCCGTCCCGCTGCCACCGGCGGAACAGGTCGTAGACCCGGCCCCACGGCCCATACTCAACGGGGTGCGTCCCGCCACGGAACACCGGTCCGGACCCGGAACCATATGCCGTCGATCAGCTGCCGCCGGGACCAGACAGGCGGCCGCCCTGCCTGCGCCCCCTTCGGCAACAACGGCTCCAACGTCGCCCACTGCTCGTCCGTGAGATCTCCCCGGCCCATGAACCGTGATCATTCACAGCCCGAGATCCACTTTCGATACACGGCCTAGCCCCACCACGTCCTCGTGACGTGGCCGGCGAGTTCAGACCGGCCCCGTGACGCATGCGTCGACCCCAGGAACGGGCAGGCAGGAGGAGTCTTTGCCCTGAGGGCGCCTGCGCTGACGCCGCGGGGCACCTCCTGGGAATGGTGAAGACGGCGACTCGGAAACACGGCATGACCACGTGGCGACTCCGCGAACGCACGGAGATCGGTGGAGCCGGTGAGGTCCGGGGCTGCACCAACGGCCGCCACAGCCCGTTCCACGGTGCCGTCGCCCTTCACCAACCCTGCCGTGATACGGCACTGCTCGACCTGCGCGAGGAACACCGTGGCCTTGGGCCGTCCGAGTTCCGTGACTCCTCCGTCCTCGGCGAGGCCCCGCAGGGCCCGCGCGGCTGACCCGCACCCAGATCCAGGCCGCCCTGAAGCGCGCCGGCCGCCAGCGCGGCATCGAAGTCGAGCAAGCAGATACATGCCCTCCTCATTCAGCTGGACGACCACATCCGCTTCGCCGACACCCGCGGTCTCAAGGCCTACGCCAGCTCCTCGCCCATCACGCGCGCTTCCGGCAAGAAGTCCGCGATCACCAGACGGTGGGTGAAGAACGACCGGCTCAACCACGCCGGCCGCCTCTGGGCCTTCGCCTCGCTCAGGGCATCCACCGGGGGCAACGCCTACCATCGGCGTCGACGCGAACAGGGCGACTGGCATGCCACCGCCCAGCCCAGCCCCTTCAACCGCATGATCGGCCAGCTCTACCACTGCCTCCAGAAGCGCGAGCTCTTCGACGAACAGTCCACGTTTCCTGCGTCGCCCTCGGTGGCGGAGGCAGTGGCTGCGTGGTCAGTGAAGGACGCCTGCCGGCGCGCTCGTTGTAATGCCCAGCCGGCCGCCCGCAAGCATGCTGACGGCTGCCCACCAGCCGACCACGAGACGTCGCCCTATGGCTTGGAGGGCAGCGCCAAGGTTCGGGCGACGGCCGAGGTCACGGAGGCGGCATGGTCAGGCAGGTGTCGAGCAGTCCAGTCGGCTGTGAGGGCGACGAAGGCAATCAGGTCGCGTTCGGCATCGGAGAGAAGACGGCGGAGCTCGGTGACGGACACCTCGATTACCGGGCTGTCGCTCTGTTCGACGTCAACGGTCAGCCGGACGGTGTCGCCAAGGCGCTCGGCGAGAGGGTCGGGGTCGTGGCCGAACGAGGCACTCCCGCTGCCATCGAGGACCTCGTGCCAGTCACGCCAGTCCTCCAGGCCGGTGCAGCAGCCCGGAAGGAACGAGATTCCCCTGGAGCTGTCCGTGACCCGCAGGCCGCCGGCCGCGAAGAGGGTGTCGAGAGTGAGCAGTCCATGGAGAAAGGATCCGAGTGGATCCGCGGGCCGAGGCGGACGGTCGTCATCCTCGGGGCTTGGATCGATGTCGTTGCAGTCGGCGAGGCGCATCAGCGCTGTTCCGACCTCAGTGGGACTGAGCCGGCCACTGAGTGGCAGGAAGCTGTACGGCTTGACGTCAGCGACAGGCCACAGCGCGAAGCCCTCAGTGGTGGAGATCTCCAGAACGGGCTGCATCACGATCATCAGGGCAGTGTTCCGCACCTCTGGTCGTCTCGCCTCTCCGTTACGCCAGAGTTCCTTGCTCAGGACTCCGGCAGAGGCCAATCATGCGACCCCGAGGTCTCAGGTCCAGGCATTCGTCGGCGACGGCCCGCTCCCCAACTGGGACGGAGCCAAGAGGAGATCGACCGGCGCGTCCAGCGGCTCAACGCGATAGGGAAACGGTTCGACCCGCACCCCCGAGGGGCGCGGGTCGGACCGTGTGTCGCGGGATGGCTCAGGCAGTACGGGTGCGTAGTCGGCGGAGCTTCCGGCGCAGAGGTCAGCGGGTCCGCCGCGGCCCGATCAGTACCGGGACGGGGTCACGCACCGGAAGTTCGAGGCCGCGTCCAGGTCCCCGTAGCCCTTGTAGTGGGACACCTGGGGGTACCGGCACAGGTTGCGTGCGACCCGCTCGCCATTCGCGTTGATCAGTGTGGCGGGCAGCGTCTTGGGCGCCTTGCCGTGCTCGACCCAGGCGGTCAGGGCGGCGAGGCCGTCGGCCGAACCGTCCTGGCCGTTCAGGCCGCAGTGGCTGGTGTTCGGGGCGATGAAGAGACGGTAGAAGTCGTCGACCTTCTGGGCGCCGCCCATCTTCCGCTCGACCTGCTTGCGGTACTTCACGGTGCCCTGGGTCGGGATGTACTCGTCGGCGTCGCCGTGCCAGGTCAGCAGCTTGCCGCCGGAGGCGCGGAAGCCGGACAGGTCGGGGTCGTCCGTGCCGATGGTCTCGTCGTACTCGGCCCGGGACTGCTTGAACAGCTCGGTGAACTGGCTGTAGGTGATCGTCGAGACGTCGAAGGACGGGTCCTTCTTCACCCAGCGGGAGACCCAGTGGGCGGGCACCGGGAAGGGCGCGCCCTTGAGGGTGCCGTCGGTGCCGGGGAGGGTGGCCGCCAGGCCCTTGAGGTCGGCCCCGACGGGGACGCCGGGCCAGAGCTTCTTGCCGGTCGTGGTGCGCGGGCCGTCCCAGATCTTGCGGACCACGGCCGCGTCGGCCGCGGTGATGACCAGCTCCTTGCCTTCGCAGACGACCTTGGTGCCGATCAGCCGGCGCGGGTCGAAGTCGCAGCGGGAGGCGTCGTTGACCAGGCCGTCCTCGGCTCCGTCGAGCGGGTCGCAGGCCTTGACGGCGGCGTTGGTGAAGGCCTCCAGTTCGCAGCCGGTCGGGTAGGTCTTCTCGCTGTTCATCACGACCTGCGGCCACAGCGTGGCGACCTCGTATTCGGCCCAGCTGATCGCGGGCGCGTCGGCGAGGATGCCGTCGTAGTCGTCGGGGTGGCGCTGGGCCTCCATGTAGCCCTGGCGTCCGCCGGTGGAGCAGCCGGTGAAGTAGGCGTACGAGGCACGCTCGCCGTACATCGCGGCGACGACGTCCTTGCCGACGAGGGCCGCCTCGTGCTGGGAGCGGGAGGCGAAGTTCTCCAGGAGCGCCTTGTTGATCCGGCCCTCGCCGTTCAGGGCCCAGTCGACGTCGAGGACGTCACCGACGCCCGCGTCCGTGGTCGTGACGGCGTATCCGCTCTTGACCGCGCTGCCGAGCCCGACGCCGTTGTCGCCCGCGCGGTAGGCGGCGCCTCCGATCGCCTGGAAGCGGCCGTTCCAGCCCTGTTCGGGCAGCCAGGTCGTCACCTTGGCGTGGTCGCCGTCGCCCGGGTGCGTGAGGGTGACGGTCACCTCGCAGAAGGCCGGAACGCCGGTGACTTCGCCCCGGAGGATCCCGGTGCCCTTGATGGTTCCACCGGGCTGGCGGACCGCTGTCACGGACTCCACGTCAGTGCCTTCCGGGGCCTTCACCGGCACGGTCCTGCAGGTGAGCGGCGTGGACGCGGCAGGGGTCTGGGTCTCCGCCGAGGCCGTCGGCAGGTACACGGCCGCGGAAAGCGGCACACCGGCCGCGAGGGCGATCAGGAGTCGTCGTTTCATGGGTTCCGTCCAAGAGGTAGGTGTGTACTCGGTCGCGTGGCGACACATGTGTACGGAGGAGGAGCAGGCCGGCGGCTGGAGCGAGGGCTCACGGCACGCCGAAGACTGACCCGGACCATATCACCGGTTAAACCGGTGACGTAAGGGTGTGGAGTTCAATTCTGCCGTGGCGCCGCCCTGTTACCACTCTGCGGGCTCGTCGGGCTCTGGAGAACAGTCAGTTGACGGTCCGCTTCCATGACTCCTCACCCCCTGCGCGCGAGTTTCAGGGACCGTGCATCCGCTTCCGGAGACGGCCGCCCTTCCTCCCTCAGCCACTGGGAGTCGTGCCCCTCGGCCCAGGACCGGCTGACGTACCCGGTACGCATCCCGAGCCGTGACCCCGGGTCCTCCAGGGCTCTGCGCATGTGCCCGATGACGACGAAGGTGATCGTCCAGGCCACCAGGTCGTGGACGAAGATCGCGCTGGTGCGGGAGATGAAGGGCAACAACCCCATGACCCACATCAGCAGTCCGGTGAACAGCATCACCAGGACGGCCCCGGCGATCCAGCCGGCATAGAGCTTCTGCCCCGCGTTGAACTTGCCGGCCGGGCGCGCCTCCAGCGAGGTCGGCACCTGCGGACGGCCCCCAGCCACTGCCGGTCGTACGGCGCGGACCGGTTCAGCCTGCGCAGGTCCGCGCGGAATGCGGCCGAGAACAGCCCGAGGAGGAAGGGCAGCGGCAGCGAGATGCCCGACCATTCGTGCAGGAGGACCAACAGATGCCGTCGCCCGACGAGTTGGGCGAGCGGTCCGAGGTAGAGACAGGCGGCGGTGGCGAGGCACACCAGCATCAGGTAGCCGGTGGCGCGGTGGACCATGCGTTCGGCGATGCTGAAGCGATGGACGCGGCCGGAGGGATCAGGCGGCGTCACTGTGCCGGTCTGCGCCGTCGAGCCAGCCGTCGGTCGCATGACCGCGTTCCTCCCAGAAGCCGGGAACGACCTGGTCGGTGACCGAGATGCCCGACAGCCACTTGGCCGACTTGCAGAAGTACATGGGCGCCACGAAGAGGCGGACCGGGCCGCCGTGCTCGTGGGTGAGGGGTCTGTCCTGCATGTTCAGCGCCACCAGGACGTCGGAGCGGCGGGCCTGCTCCAGGGTGAGGCTCTCGGTGTACGCCCCGTCGAAGCAGGTGAAGCGGACCGCCGCGCCCGGGGAGCGCACCCCCGAGGCGTCCAGGATGTCCGCCAGCTTCACTCCCTTCAAGGGCGTGTCGTCCACGCGCCATCCGTCCGTGCACAGCACGCCGGCGACGACCCGCTCTGCGGCATCGCCCGCAGGTCGGCGGGGGTGTAGGTTTTCGGCTTGTCCACCAGACCGTCGACCGTGAGCACGTAGTCGGTCTCACCCTTGTGCGGCACCAATCCGACGACGCTGCAGTACCGGAAGCCGCCCGGATCGGGCAGCAGTCCGGTGAGGCCGGTCGAGTCGATCCGGGAGGCGGCGCCGAGGAACCTCTCCCAGCCGCGTTGCAGAGGAGGTGCGAGGGCGAGTGACGCGGCGCCCGCGCCGAGCATGCCCAGCATCGCCCGCAGTCCCATCGGCGCTCCTCCCCCGGCCTCGGGCTTCGGTTTTCGTGCCATGGTCGCTGCGCTCCTCAACGTGATGGTGTTTCCGGAGAGGTGTGTCGTCGCCGTCCGGGTCGACACGTGTGAACGTTGCCGGATTCCGCATTGCGTCACCAGTTCAATCGGTGACGACGATCGCGGCATCTGCCCCTCCGGCTGTCAACGACACCCGACACCCACATGCGTGGGCATCCGTGCGGCGGCAGCACGAGCTGCTACGCTCGTATGTGACATAGATCGTTTATCGAGGAGTCAGCAGACGTGGTGGGTGACGACGACATCTCCGGGTGAGATCCGGATCTGACGGCCACCGGCCGGCGCCGAGGAGCGCTGCCGAGGTGGCTCGTTTCGTCGTACCCCCTTTTCCCATGTCTGCCCAGGGCAGAGAACCATGCTCCGCCCTCAGTGCCTCCGAGGTCTCTTCATGTCCGACGCCGCCATCGCCTGCTCGAACCTCTCCTTCGCCTGGCCCGACGACACCCCGGTCTTCCACGACCTGTCCTTCAGCCTGCCCCCCGGCCGTACGGGCCTCGTCGCCCCCAACGGCTCCGGCAAGTCCACCCTGCTCAAGCTGGTCGCCGGCGAACTCAAGACCGCGACCGGCTCGTTGCACGTCGACGGCACCCTCGGCTACCTCCCGCAGAGCCTGCCCCTGACCGCGCACCTCACCGTCGCCGAGGTGCTCGGCATCGCCGAGGTGATCCGCGCCCTGGACGCCGTCGAGTCCGGCGACGTCGACGAGCGGCACTTCACCACCATCGGCGACGACTGGGACATCGAGGAACGCACCCGCGCCCAGCTCGACCGCCTGGGCCTGGCCGGCCTCGCCCTGGACCGCAGCCTGAGCACACTCAGCGGCGGCCAGGTCGTCTCTCTCGGCCTCGCCGCCCAGTTGCTCAGGCGTCCTGACGTCCTGCTGCTCGACGAGCCCACCAACAACCTCGACCTGGAGGCCCGGCACAAGCTCTACGACGTACTGTCGGACTTCAACGGCTGCCTGCTCCTGGTCAGCCACGACCGCGCCCTGCTCGACCGCATGGAACGCATCGCCGAACTCGGCAGCGAAGAACTGCGCCTGTACGGGGGCAACTTCACCGCGTACGAGGAAGCCGTCCGCGCCGAGCAGGAGGTCGCCGAGAAGAACGTCCGCAACGCCGAACAGGAACTCAAGCGGGAGAAGCGGGAACTGCAGCAGGCTCGCGAGCGCGCCGATCGCCGCGCGAGCAACGCCGCCAAGAACCTGAAGAGCGCCGGTCTGCCCCGCATCTTCGCCGGAAACATGAAGCGGGGTGCACAGGAGTCCGCGGGCCGGGCCGGACAGATGCACGCCTCCCGGGTGAGCGAGGCCAAGGCCCGCCTCGACGAGGCCGGGCGCGCGCTGCGCGAGGAGCAGCGCCTCACTCTGGAACTTCCCGACACCCGCGTGCCCGCCGGCCGCAACCTGTTCCTCGGCGAGGGCATGCAGGTACGGCTCGGTGGCGAGGGCGTCTTCGCCGCGGGCGGCATCGACCTGACCGTCCGGGGCCCGGAGCGCATCGCGCTGACCGGCCCCAACGGCGCCGGGAAGACCACCCTGATGCGGCTGATCACCGGCGAACTCACTCCCGAAAGCGGGGAGATCAGGCGTGGGGACGGCCGGATCGCCTATCTGTCGCAGCGTCTGGACCTCCTTGATCTGGACCTCACGGTGGCGGAGAACTTCGCCAGGTTCGCCCCCGAGCGGCCGGAGGCGGAGCGGATGAACCTGCTCGCCCGCTTCCTCTTCCGCGGTCCGCGGGCGCACCTGCCGGTCAAGGTGCTCTCCGGCGGCGAGCGGCTGCGCGCGACCCTGGCCTGTGTGCTGTGCGCCGAACCGGCACCCCACCTGCTGCTGCTCGACGAGCCGACCAACAACCTCGACCTGGTCAGCGCGGGCCAGCTGGAGAGCGCGCTCGACTCGTACCAGGGCGCCTTCATGGTGATCAGCCACGACGAGCGGTTCCTCGCCGAGATCGGGGTCGACCGCTGGCTGCGGCTGGAGGACGGCGTGCTCAAGGAGACGGGAGCCCCCGTGGTGTGAGCGGTCGATGTGCGACCTGGCCCGCGCCCGAGGCCGTACGCCCGGCGGGCCGACCACCGCTCACATCGGACGGACACCCATGCCCCAGCCTGCTCTGCTCGCCCATGACCTCGTCCGTGACCTCGGCGGCCGCCGAGTCCTCGACGGCTTCTCCCTGACCGCCTCCCCCGGCCATCGCATCGGCCTGATCGGGGAGAACGGCGTCGGCAAGTCCACCCTGCTGCGGGTGCTCGCCGGCGTGGACGCATCCGACTCCGGAACCGTCTCGCGCCCCGGCGACCTCGGCTTCCTCCACCAGGAGATGCCGTTCGACGCCGGCTCGACCATCGCCTCCGTACTCGACGAGGCGCTCCGCGAAGCCCGTGAGGACCTCGCGGAGCTGGATCGGCTCGGCGAGGAACTCGCCCGAGTCCCGGAGGACGACCCCGGCCACCAGGAACTCCTGGAGGCCTACGGCAGACGCCTTGAACGTGCCCAGGACCGGGAGTCCTGGGACGCGGACCGTCGCGCCGCCCTGGTCCTCGACGGCCTCGGCCTCGGCGCGGTCGGGCACGACCGGCCGCTCGGGTCGCTCTCCGGCGGGCAGCGCGGCCGGCTGGCCCTGGCCGCGCTGCTCGCACGGCGCCCGTCGGCGCTGCTCCTCGACGAGCCGACCAACCACCTCGACGACGGCGCCGCCGCCTTCCTGGAGGAGCAGGTCCGCGGCCTGCCCGGAGCCGTGGTCGTGGCCAGTCACGACCGGGCGTTCCTCGACGCCGTCTGCACCGACCTGATCGACCTCGACCCGGCGGTGGACGGCCCGGTCCGCTACGGCGGTGACTACAGCTCCTACCTGTCTCAGAAGCGCGCCGAGCGCGAGCGCTGGGAGAGGCGGTACGCCGAGGAGCAGCAGGAGCTGGAGGAGCTGCGTCAGAGGGCGGGCGTGACCGCGCACCGGGTCGCCCCCGACCGCGGCCGCACCGACAACGAGAAGATGGGCTACGGCCACCGGGCCGGCCGCGTCCAGAACTCGATCTCCCGCCGGGTACGGGACGCCACCCGGCGGCTCCAGGAACTGGAGCGAACCCGGGTCGCCGAGCCGGCGCGCCCTCTGCGGTTCGCCGCCGGGGACCTGGCGGCGCGGGCGGAGGAGGGTCCGCAGCCGCTGGTGGCCCTGCGCGGTGTGCGGGTGCCGGGGCGGCTCGCCCTGGACGGCATGGAGGTGACGGCGACCGACCGGTTGCTGGTCACGGGCGGCAACGGGGCGGGCAAGTCGACGCTGCTCGGCGTGCTCGCCGGGCGACTCGCGGCCGAGGGGGAGGTACGCAGGCGGCGCGGCCTGACGGTGGGGCTGCTCACCCAGGACACCGGCTTCGAGCGTCCCGAGCGGACGGCCCGCGACACCTACGGGCTGTCGCTGGGCCCGGCACGGGCGGAGCGCGTACCGCTCGTCTCGCTCGGCCTGCTGCACGAGTCGGACCTGGACAAGCCGGTGGGCCGACTGTCCGTGGGGCAGCGTCGCCGCCTCGCGTTGGCGCTCCTTGTGGCCCGCCCGCCGCACCTGCTGCTGCTCGACGAGCCGACCAACCACCTCTCCCCCCGCCTGTGCGACGAACTGGAGGAGGCACTGGGCGAAGGGCCGGGTGCGATCGTGGTCGCCAGCCACGACCGCTGGCTGCGGCGGCGCTGGCAGGGCCGTGAGGTGCGGCTGGATCCGGAACACGACCGAGGACGGGAGGCGGCTCGGGCCCGGTCCTGACGCCGGCATCCGCGAGGTGGGCCCCAGGTCTCCGTCGAGCGCCCTGACCAGCAGCACTGTCCGGACCGGTGACGCATCCTTGCCTTCGAGGTGAATCACCTGTCAAAATGGTGACGTGAATCTTGACCACGTCTTCGTCTGCGGACACCCGGCGCTCGACTTCGCGGCCACCCTCCGAGCCCGGCGCTCGACCCGGTTCGAGATGTTCGTGACGCCGGACCGGCTGAACGCCTGGTACCTGGAGTCCGGCCTCGTGGATACGATCACGCCCGGCACCGAGGACGACGTACGGGAGGCGGTCACGGTGCGCGAGGCCCTCTACCAGCTCGTCACCGACCGTCGCCTCGGCGAGGAGTTCGACCGCGAAGCGCTCGCGGTGCTCAACGGCGCCGCGCGCAAGGTCCCCGTGACGCCGCAGCTCACCCTGGCGGGCAGGCACACCGACGCGACCCCGGAGCAGGCCCTGGCCACCGTCGCCCGACAGGCCGTCGAACTGCTCAGCGGCCCGGACGTCCCCCTGCTGAAGGAGTGCGGCAACCCGGAGTGCACGCGCGTCTACATCGACCGGTCGCGCGGTATGCGGCGCCAGTGGTGCGGCATGGAGTCCTGCGGCAACAAGTCCAAGGCGGCCGCGTACCGGGCCCGTAAGAAGACCGCGGCAGCGCACTGACAGGGCGGGCGGGGGGACGGCCGTTGCCGGCCCCCCGCCCTGTCGATGTACATCAGGCAGCGCCCTGGTTCGCCGTCGAGCCGCAGCGCACACCTCAGGTAACGCACATGTGATCAAGTACGGAGATACATGTGACCATTGCATCGAGCCGCAGTCCGCACCTGACCGGTCGGTGATGGGTACCATGCGCAGCAACATGCATACCGAGGGAGTGAAGCCGTGGTGACCAACCAGTCAACCGCCACCCGATTGGTGGACCAAGCCACGTCGGACCTGGAGGAGAACCGCCGCCTGCAGCAGGAGCTGACCAAGCGGATCGCGGTGCTGAAGCAGGAGGAGGCCCTCCTGACGGACATCCTGGCTCTCGCCCAGAAGTACGAGGGCTTCTCGGACCCGTCCCTGCTGCCCGAGCAGCAGCAGGACGAGCCGGTGGTCACCAAGGGAAGGCGAGCGTCCACCGGTGCGGCCGCGCGACGGAGGGCTCCGGTCAGGACCACCCCGGAAGGCGGCACATCCACGTCGGGCGCGAAGGGCACGTCGCGCCGGCCTCTGCTCGGTGACCTTCTGCTGGAGCTGCTCGGCACGTACGACGAGCCGCGCCTCGCGAAGGAACTGCGGGACGAACTGCTCACGAAGCACCCGGACCGCAACCCGACCCCGCAGGTGGTACGCAACACTCTCGAAGGCTTGGTCGCCAAGGGACGCATCCAGCGCCACAAGCAGCAGCGTTCCGTCATGTACACCGTCGTCCACCCGGCCGGCTGAGGCTTCCGCGCGCCTGAAGGGCTCACCCGCGTTTCGCCGCTCAGAGGAAATTGGAGGCGGACGGGCCGTACCCGCCGAACATCGCGTTCTGCGCCCAACCCCACACCTGCGCGTCTGTGGGCCATGCCCGCCTCTCGGCGTCTCCCAGGCTCCTGGACAGCCAAGCTCCGGCAACCCCGGAGGTACGGCCGAGAGTACGGCGACGGCGGTCGTCCGTGGGTGTGCGCGTGATGGTGGCCATGTCCTGCCCTCGCTCTCCGGTGGGTGGGATGGGTGTGCATGGGAGGTGCGGGTCCCGCGAGGGGGATCACGGGACCCGCGGTCTCAGGGGGCCGATGTCAGGCGGCGCCGGCGTTGATGACGACGGGGACGTTGTCGCGCGTGGCCTTGGAGTACGGGCAGATCTCGTGGGCGGCCCGCGCGAGCGTCTGGGCGGTCTCCTGGTCGACGCCGCCGAGGACGGGGCTGAGGACGGCGGAGAGGGAGAACGTGTCGTCGTCGCCGTGGGTCAGGGTGACCTCGGCGGTGATGGAGGTGCTGGTCAGCCGGATCTTGCGCAGGGTCGCGGCGCGGCGCAGGGCGCCGAGGAAGCAGGCGGCCCAGCCGGCGGCCAGGAGCTGCTCGGGGTTGGTCGCGGTGCCGGCGCCGCCGAGCTCCTTCGGGAGACCGAGGCCGGTCTCCAGCAGACCGTCGGAAGAGCGGACGCGACCGCCGTTCCGGCCCTCTCCGTCGACGTCGACAACGGCGGTGTAGGTGACTGCCATGGCTGATGCTCCCCGTCTGGGTCAAAGGGCTGGGACACCTCTCGGCCGGATTCCCTGATCGTCACCGGTTGAGGTGGTGACGAAACCATGGCAGCGCAGCGCGTAACCTGTCAAGACGGTGACGTCTGGTACGCGACGAGTTCAGCGGAACCTCCGCGTGGTGCACGGGCCTCTGACACCCACACGAGGTTCGACAGGCCGGAACGTTCGCCCTTCAGGCGCGAGCTGCGCACCTTCGTCACCGTCTTGACAGGTGATGCGCAGAGGTGCACGCTGGCATTACTCGCCATAGGCGACCCCAGGACGCGATCCACGAGCCGTGAGGTGGAGCAAGGTCATGCACAACGACATCGCGATGGACGCCGCCGCTGCCGCACGGCACGAACGCTTCGGCAAGCTCCCCGAGCGGATCCGCTTCGAGGACATGACCACCGAGGCGGACGTCGATCCGGGCTCGGGCGGGGCCGCGTACAACCCCGAGAACTCATGGAACTTCTACTCGTGCGTGGCCCTCGACCTGGGTCTTTAGCACCGCACCGTCGGGTATCTGAGAGACGACCTCACCGTTGCCGGCTCTTCAGCGCCGCGCGGTACGCGCTCGGCTGCCGACCCGTGTGTCGGACGAAGAGGCTGGTGAACGTTCCCGAGTCGCGGTAGCCGACCTCGGCGGCGATGCGCGCGACGGTCCTGTCGGTCGTCGCAAGGAGGTGCCTGGCCCGCCGCACCCGCGCACTGTGCAGATACGCGAGGGGCGTGCGGCCGGTCTCGTCGCCGAAGCGCCGCAGCATGGTCCTCGTGCTGACGCCGAACTCCCGGGCCAGGGCGGGCAGGTCGTAGCGGGCGGCGAGGTTCTGGTCGAGCCATCGCATGACGGCCGGCGAGAACCCTCGTCCCGCCGTCGGCAGGAACTCCGTGTCCACGTACGGCGCCTGGGTGGACCGCGTGTCGTCGAGGAGCGCGATGCGCGCCGTGCGCCGGGCCACGAGGGGGCCGTCGTGTTCGCGGACGAACCGCAGCGCGAAGTCGTACATGGCGCTGAACGCGGCCGTGGTGGTCACTCCGCGGTCGGTCACGACCAGCTCCTCCCGGCGGACCCGCACGGCGGGGTGGCGGTGGGCCAACCGGTCGGCGTGGATCCAGGACGTCGTCGCCTCGCGCCCGTCCAGCAGTCCGGCCTCAGCCAGCAGGAAGGCACCGACGCAGATCGAGACCACGGCGGTGCCCGACTCCGCCTGTGCCCGGATCGTGGCGATCTCCGGCTTGCGGTGAGCGAGTTCCGCGTCGAGGTCGCATGCGGTCGGCGCGTCGAAGCCCGGCACGATCAGGACGTCCGCCGGGCGGACCGCCGAGACGTCGATGCGTGCGCCGCCGGACGCGACCACGCGCCGGCGCGGCGAGACGACGGACACCTCGTACGAGGGCTCGGTGGCCCCGCCGGCGGCGGCGACGTGCGCGGCCATGGTCAGGATGTCGGGAACACCGAAGACCTCCGAGGCGAAGCAGCCGGGATGGGCAAGCACGCTCACTCGCAGCGGGCTCATGCGACACCTCCGAGGGTCGACGGGTGGCGACGTCGTGGCGACATCGCCGTGTGACATGGCGAGATCGCCGGTTCTCCGGGGAAGCAGCCTCCCGCCATCCTCCTGTCATGGCAACCACACGCGGGCGGTACGACGATCCTCTGGACGACTTCGAGCACCGGGAGGTCGAGGTGGAGGGAGTGACCAAGCGCGTGTACGTCGCCGGGTCGGGCCCCGCGGTCGTCCTCATGCCGGAGATGCCGGGCATCAGCCCTGACGTGGCCCGGTTCGCACGGTGGATCCAGGAGGCCGGCTTCTCCGTGTACGTACCGTCCCTGTTCGGCGTCGACGGGGCCTATCCGCTCGCCGAAGCCGCCGAGACCGTCGTCCGGCGCGCCTGCGTCAGCGCCGAGTTCCGGGCGTTCGCCGGAGGCGGTACCAGCCCCGTGGTCGCCTGGCTGCGTGGTCTGGCGCGGAAGGCGCACGCCGAGCGCGGCGGGCCCGGCGTCGGTGCCGTCGGGCTGTGCTTCACCGGCAACTTCGCCCTCGCCATGGCTCTCGAACCCGCTGTCGTCGCGCCCGTGGTCAACCATCCGTCTCTTCCGCTCGATGATCCCGCGGGTCTTGAGCTGGGCGAGGAGGACGCCGCCGCCGTGGCCGAGCGGGTCGGGCGAGACGGGCTGAAGGTGCTCGCCTACCGCTTCGAGAACGACAGGTGGTGCACGGGGCAGCGGTTCGCGGCCTACCGCGCGCTGCTCGGCGACGCCTTCGACGGACGTGTGCTTCCGGCCGAGGCGGCGAACACCGACCCGCCGCCGTTCTTCCGCGACATCGTCGGCTGCCCGCACAGCGTCGTCACGGCGCATCTCGTCGACGAGGCCGGTCATCCCACCGTAAGGGCCCGCGACGAGATCATCGCCTTCCTTGCGGAGCGGCTGCCGGCACGGGCCTGACGCGGGCGGTGCCGCGCCATCGGGCCGGTCGCCTTCTGCCGGTTCAGCGCCTGCGCGTGGCGCGCGCGAGGTGGTGGAGGCGGAGGGCCAGGTGGATCTCCAGGGCGCTGGCCGGGGTGTTCCAGTCGGGGCCGAGGAGTTGGGCGACGCGGTCGAGGCGTTGGACGACCGTGTTGACGTGGACGTGGAGGGCGTCCTTGGCACGGGAGAGGCTGGCGCCTTGGTCGTAGTAGGCGTGCAGGGTCCGCAGGAGTTCGGTGCCGCGCTCGGAGTCGTAGGCCATGACCGGGCCGAGGACGCGCTCGACGTACGCGCCGACGTCGGCGCGGTCGCCGAGGAGGACGCCGACGAAGCCTAGGTCGGCGATGTCGGCGCCTTCTCCGGTGTGGTCGAGGGCGTGCAGCGCCGTGACACAGCGCAGGGCTTCGCCGTGGAGGGCGGCGAGGTGTTCGGGTCCGTGGCCCGGGCCGGCCGCGCCCACGGTGACGGGTGCCCCGAGGGCCCGGGTGAGGTCGGCGGCGAGTTCGCGGGCGAGTGCTCCGGGCCGGTCGCAGGGCGCGAGCAGGACGCTGTGTCCGTGGCGGGTGCCTGCCAGGCCGCCGAGGCCGCGCACGACGCGGGCGGCTTCGGCGGCGAGTCGGGGGCGCAGGGCCGGCTCGGTGTCGAGGACGGCGATGGCATGGGGGCGGGCGAGGTCGAGTCCGAGGCGCCGGGCGCGCAGGGTGAGGCTGCCGCCGTCCCAGTGCGTCGAGGTGGCGGGGTCGGCGAGGAGTTCGTCGAGGAGTTCGCCGCGTACCCGGTCCTCGGTCTCGGCGACGGACCGTCGGATCAGGAGGAGCATGGCGGTGACGAGTGCGGCGCGTTCGAGCAGACGCCGGTCCGCTTCGGGGAGGTCCGCGCGTCCGGTCAGGACGATGCGGCCCAGTGGTTCGGCGCCGGCGAGGACGGCGCAGGTCCAGACGCCGTGGGCGTGGACGGCGCGGCCTTCGCTGTGCGACGCGTCGAGGGTGACGGTGGTGGGCGACACCGGTGCGGTGCCGACCCGGGCGAGCTCGCTGCCGTCGGTGTCGTGGACGGCCACTCCCCCGCCGAGCAGGGCCGCGATCTCGGCCGCCACCTCGTCGGTGCCGGCGCCGCGCAGGACCAGCTTGGAGAGTCGGTCGTGGGCGTCGGATGCCTGGTGCAGGGCTTCGCCGTGGGCGCGGGCCGTGGCGTTGGCGGCTTCGAGCCGGGCGAGGGCGGTGCGGGTCTCCTCCATCCGCCGGGTGCTGTCGATGGCGACGGCGGCGTGGTCGGCGAGCGAGCCGAGGAGGGCGATGGCGTCGGGGGTGAACTCGCGCGGGGTGCGGTCCGCCGCGAAGAGGACGCCGATGATCTCCTCGCCCAGCCGCAACGGCACTCCGAGGATCCCTCGGAGTCCTTCCTCCGCCACACCGTCGTCGATGGTTCCGGTGTGCCGGTAGCGGCGGTCGGTGCGGTAGTCCGTGCTGGCGTAGGGGCGGGCGGTCTGCGCGACCAGGCCGCCCAGGCCTTCGCCCATGCCCAGGCGGAGCTGCTGGAAGGCCGCCGAGACGGAGCCCTCGGTGACGCGCATGAACGTGTCCTGCGCGACGGGGTCGTTGAGCGTCAGATAGGCGACGTCCGAGCCGAGCAGGGTTCGGGCCCGCCGGACGATGGCGCGCAGCACGGCGTCGAGGTCCCGCAGGCCTGCCAGGTCGCCCGCCGTGTCGAAGAGGGCCACGAGTTCCGTCTCCCGGCGCCGGTACTGGTCGAGCACCCGCCGCACCGACAGGGCGACCTCGGTGGTCTCCTCGATCCGTTCGACGTCCTCCGGGGCGGCCCCGGCGGCCCGTGAGCGCGCGGGGAGTGCCGCGAGCTCCTGTGCCGGAGCGTCCGCGGCGAGGAGGTCGAGCATGCGGCGCGCGGCCGTCTCGGCGGGTGACGGCTTTCGGGCGTCGGCTCGACGGCCGGCGGTCATGGGGCCTCCTCGCGGCCTCGGGGCGGCTGGTGCCGCGGTCGTGGGCCCGGTCCGCCGTCGTGACACGCGTCAGGACGGCGGACCGGGCGGCTCACGTGTGGGTCGGTGCTATGCCCGCTCGCCCGCGGGGACCGCGGGAGCGGCGGTGGGCTTCTCGTCCCGGCCGCGGGCGAGGTCGCGGCCGCGGGTCTCCCGGGTGACGGCCACGGTGAGGGTGGTGACCACGGCGGCGGCACACAGGTAGAGGGCGATCGGCGTGGAGGAGCCGTAGTCCTTGAGGAGTTCCACGGCGATGATCGGGGCGAGTGCGCCGGCGAGGATCGAGGCGAGCTGGGATCCCATGGATGCGCCGGAGTAGCGGACCTTGGTGTCGAACATCTCGGAGATGAACGCCGCCTGCGGCCCGTACATCGCGCCGTGAAGGAGCAGGCCCGCGGTGACGGCCAGGGTGATGACGGGGAAGGACTTGGAGTCGAGGAGGCCGAAGAAGGCGAACGCCCACACGGCCATGCCCGCGGATCCGATGAGGGTCACCGGGCGCCGGCCGATGCGGTCGGACAGTGCGCCCCACAGCGGGATGGTGACGAAGTGGACGGCCGAGCCGATGAGGACGGCGTTCAGGGCGGTGCTCTTCGGCAGTCCCAGGTGGGTGGTCACGTACACGAGGAGGAAGGAGGTCAGGATGTAGTACGAGATGTTCTCGCCGAACCGGGTGCCGATCGCGGACAGCACCTCGCGCCAGCTGCGCTTGAACACCTCGACGACCGGGGCCTCCTCCTTGGCGCCGGCCGCGGCGGCGGCCTCGGCCTTGGCCTGCGCCTCCAGGAAGACCGGGGACTCGGAGACCGAGACGCGGATCCACAGGCCGATCATGACGAGCAGGCCGGAGAGCAGGAAGGGGATGCGCCAGCCCCAGGACTGGAAGGCGGCGTCCGACTGGACGGCGGCGAGCAGCGAGAGGACGCCGGTGGCGAGCAGGTTGCCGCCGGGGGCGCCGGCCTGCGGCCAGGAGGCCCAGAAGCCGCGGTTCTTGTCGCCTCCGTGCTCGGAGACGATGAGGACGGCCCCGCCCCACTCGCCGCCGAGCGCGAAGCCCTGGACGAGGCGCAGCACGGTGAGCAGGACCGGCGCCCACACGCCGATCGTGTCGTACGTGGGGAGCAGGCCCATCGCGAAGGTGGCGCCGCCCATCATGAGGAGGCTGAGCACCAGGAGCTTCTTGCGGCCGATCTTGTCGCCGAAGTGGCCGAAGACGATGCCGCCGAGGGGGCGGGCGGCGAAGCCGATGGCGTACGTGATGAACGCGATCAGGGTGCCCACGAGCGGGTCGGCGCTGGGGAAGAACAGCGTGTTGAAGACGAGGGCGGCGGCCGACCCGTACAGGAAGAAGTCGTACCACTCGATGGTCGTGCCGATCAGACTCGCGGCGACGATGCGGCCGATGCCGCCTCTCGGCGTGGTGGTGTCAGACATGGGTTTCACCGGGTTTTCACAAGGGGGGACGGGACGGGGTGGTGCGGGTGGCGCGTGCAGGGGCCGCTGTCGGGCGGCTGTTCAGCCGGCGGTCCAGCCGCCGTCGAGCGGCAGGGAGGTTCCGGTGAGGTAGCCGGAGTGGGGGCCGCAGAGCCAGAGCACGGCGGCGGCCACCTCCTCGGACTCCAGGAGCCTCTTGACGGGCGAGCGGGCGAGCATGACGTTGCTGAGCACGTCGCCCTCGCTGATGCCGTGGGCGGCGGCCTGGTCCCTTACCTGGTTCTCGACGAGCGGGGTACGGACGTAGCCGGGGTTGACGCAGTTGCTGGTCACTCCGTGCGGGGCGCCTTCGATCGCGGCGACCTTGCTCAGCCCCTCCAGGGCGTGCTTGGCGGCGACGTAGGCGGCCTTGTAGGCGCTGGCGCGGAGCCCGTGGACGCTGGAGATGTTGACGATCCTGCCCCAGCCCTGCCCGTACATGTGCGGCAGCGTCCTGCGCATGAGCAGGAACGGGGCGGTGACCATCACCTTCTGGATGAGCTCGAAGCGGTCCGGGGGGAACTCCGTGAGCGGTGCGACGTGCTGGAGACCGGCGTTGTTGACGAGGATGTCGACCTCGGCCGGGAGGAGGTCGACGGCTCCCGGGTCGGCGAGGTCGGCCACCTGTGCACTGCCCCCGGCGATCTCCGCGACCGCCTTGGCCGCGTCGGCGTCCCGGTCGACCACGTGGACGGTGGCCCCCGCCTGTGCCAGGGCGAGCACACAGGCCCGGCCGATGCCGCTGCCGCCGCCCGTCACCATCGCCGTACGACCGCTGAGGTCGAGGCCGGCGACGGGAGACGGCAGAGGGCCCGGGGTGGGAAATGTGTTCGTCATGGCCGGAAACAGTAGGGAGAGCCCTTCGCCCGGCCCATGTATGCGACCACCACAGTGGAGAGCGGCTCAATGGCGTCGAACCCCATAGGCGTGAGCTGTCAGGGGGCGTGGGGCGCTCGGACGGAGGCGCCGACGGCCACGAGGATCTTGCATATAGTTGCGTCATGAGCAACCACTCGGCATATGGCGAAACGCAGGCTCCCGCAGTGAACGGGGTGCAGTCCGTCGACCGTGCCGTCAGCGTCCTGGAGATCCTCGCCCAGCGCGGTGAGGCGGGCGTCAGCGAGGTCGCCGCCGAGATCGACGTCCACAAGTCGACCGCGTTCCGCCTGCTCGGGGCGCTGGAGGCGCGCGGTCTGGTCGAGCAGGCGGCCGAGCGGGGCAAGTACCGGCTGGGTTTCGGGATCGTCCGCCTGGCAGGGGCGGTCACGGGCCGTCTCGACATCACCCAGCAGGGCCGGCCGGTGTGCCAGCGGCTCAGCCAGGAGATCGGCGAGACCGTCAACATCGCGGTCCTGCAGGAGCATTACGCGGTCAACCTCTACCAGGTACGTGGTCCGGGCGCGGTCGGCACGCACAACTGGGTCGGGCAGCTCACCCCGGTGCACGCGACGTCCAGCGGCAAGATCCTGCTCGCCCATCTGCCGACGAGGGAGCGCGCCGATGTGCTCGCGGCATCCAGGTTGCAGAAGCTGACGCCGCACACCCTGACCGCCAGGACCAAGCTGGAGAAGAACCTCGCCGAGGCGCGGGAGCGCGGGTACGCGGTGACGCTGGAGGAATTCGAGATCGGACTGCACGCCGTCGCGGCCCCGATCCGTTCCCACCACGGCGAGACCCTCGCCGCCCTCAGCGCCTCCGGCCCCGCGTACCGCTTCACCGAGGAGCGCATCCACGAGCTCGCACCCCTGCTGGTCCAGGGCGCCGAGGAGATCAGCCATCGGATGGGCTCCGTGGGCTGAGCCTCCCCCGGTCCCCATGGAGGCGTGCGCGAACTCCGGTGCGGCGGCGCAGAGCGCCGCCGCACGGAACCGTTCACCCGTATTCCACGGCCGCGTCGAGGAGCCAGTCCGTCAGGTAGCCGGCGAAGGAGGAGCGTACAAGCACCCAGAACCCTGCCCTGGGCTCGTCCCGGGCCACCAGGACGACCTGGGTGCGGGCCAGCGTCGTCTGGGCCGAGCGGCCTGGGCCGAAGGCGCGCGGGTGCAGATCCAACCGGCAGCCGTGGGACAGCAGGTCGCGGGCGCGCGGTCCGCCGACCAGGAGGGTGGTGCGCTGGGCGGAGACGTCGGTGACGGAGACGTGGTCCTCCCCGGCCGCCGAGCGGATTCGGCTCTCCAGGTCCCGCTGGGTGCCGGGCCGGCCCACCACCAGCCATTCGTCGGGGCCGAGCCACACCGCGCCCCGGTCCCCCACACGTACGACGGTGTCGGGTTCCAGGGGCAGTTGGAGTCCCAGGGCGAGTCCGACGGCGTCCGCCGCCGGACTCTTGGCGTCGAGGCGGACGTTCAGCTGGGCCAGGAAGGGGACCTCGGCCAGGCGGACCGCGCCCCCGGAGGAGCGTGTCGCGGCGGCCAGGCGGTCGGTGGCATGCGCCAGAGGGCTGCGCTGCCGTGCGGTCGGGGCGGTGTCAGCCATCGCGGCGGGCTCCCTCGGGGTCGTAGAGGACGGGGCTTGCGACGGTCACCGGCAGCAGCCGGTCGCCGACGGGGGCGTAGAGGCGTTCGCCGATGCGGTCCCGGCCGCCCTTGATCAGGGCGAGCGCGAAGGTCCGGCCGAGCGCCGCGCTGCGGTAGCTGGAGGTGACGTGCCCGAGCATCGGGACGGGCGGGGCGGGCAGTTCGCTGTCGGCGACCAGGTGGGTGCCCTCGGGGAGGAGGGCTGCCGGGTCCTCGGGGAGGAGGCCGACGAGGTGCTTGCGATCGGGGCGGAGGGTGTCGGCGCGGGCGTAGGAGCGCTTGCCGATGAAGTCGGGCTTCTTCTTGGACACCGCCCAGCTCATGCCGAGGTCCTGCGGGGTGACCGTGCCGTCGGTGTCCTGGCCGATGATCGGGTACCCCTTCTCCGCGCGCAGGACGTGCATGGTCTCCGTCCCGTACGGAGTGATGCCGTGCGGGGCGCCTGCCTCGTACAGCGCCTCCCACAGGGCGAGGGCCTCCCACGGTGACACGTTGATCTCATAGGCGAGTTCGCCGGAGAAGCTGATCCGGCACACCCTCGCCTCGATGCCCGCGACCGTCGTCTCCCGCCATGCCATGAACGGGAAGTCGTCATTGGCGACCGCCAGTCGGGGTGCGAGTGAGCCGAGCACTTCGCGAGAACGCGGGCCGACCAGGGCGACGGTGGCCCACTGCTCGGTGACGGAAGTGCAGTGGACGCGGAGTTCGGGCCACTCGGTCTGCAGCCACTCCTCCATCCAGTCCAGTACGGCGGCCGCGTTGCCCGTCGTGGTGGTGACCAGGAAGCGGTCCTGGGCGACGCGGATGACCGTGCCGTCGTCGAAGATCATGCCGTCCAGGCGGCTCATGACGCCGTAGCGGATCATGCCGACCTTCAGGGTGCTCATCATGTTGGTGTAGAGCCGGTCGAGGAAGACCGCGGCGTCCGGGCCCTGCACGTCGATCTTGCCGAGAGTGGAGGCGTCCATGAAGGCCACACCCTCGCGGGCGGCGCGGCACTCGCGCAGCACGGCCGCGTCCATGTCCTCGCCGTCCTGCGGGTAGTACCAGGGCCGCTTCCACTGGCCGACGTTCTCGAACAGGGCGCCGTGCGCGACATGCCACGCGTGGACGGCGGTCGTACGGATCGGGTCGGACAGCGCGCCGCGGTCGCGGCCGGCGAGGGTGGCGAAGGAGACGGGGGTGTAGGGCGGCCGGAACGTGGGCAGGCCGAGGGCCGAGACGTCCACGCCGAGGAGTTCGGCGACGATCCCGCTCGCCAGGACCCCGCCCGTCTTCCCCTGGTCGTTGGCGGTGCCGGCCGTGGTGTAGCGCTTGGTGTGCTCCACCGAGCGCAGGCCCGCCCCGGTCGCCCGCGCCAGGTCGTCGACCGTGACATCGCGTTGGAGGTCGACGAACCGGGGCGCTCCCGTGCAGGTGGGGACGGCGAACACCGCCATGGGCGGGGTGTACGGCTGGGCCGCGACGGCCGGGAGGGCCGGCGCCTCGGCCGTGTAGCCCTCCGCCTCGACCGCGCGGGCGCCGGCCGCCGCGCCCTGGACGAGGGTCGTGGCGAGATCGAAGGCCCCGTTCGCGCTGCCCGCGACGTCCACCGCCTGGCGGCAGCTGTCGGGCACGAACGTGCCGAGCACCTCGTCGTGGCGGAGCTTGCCGCCCGCCTGGCTGAACAGATGCCCGACCGGGTTCCAGCCGCCGGAGACCAGGAGCAGGTCGACGGCGAACTCACGTCGTCCCGCGGACTCCCCGTACGGGGCAACCGTCACGGCGGTGAGGCGGGCCCCGCCCTCCGTGTCCGTGACCGTGTGTCCGGCCAGCACCTCGATCCCGGCGGACCGGGCGCGCTCGGCCCACTCCCCCGGCTCGGACCGGGTGTCGACGATCGCCGCGATGCCCACTCCCGCCGCGGCCAGGTCGAGTGCGGCGGCGTAGGCGCTGTCGTTGGTGGTGAGCACGACCGCGTGTCGGCCGGGCAGAACGGCGTACCGGTGGAGGTACGTCCGCGCCGAGGCGGCCAGCATCACGCCGGGGCGGTCGTTGTCGCCGAACGCCAGCGAGCGCTCGTGGGCGCCGGTCGCGAGGACCACGCGCCGGGCGCGGATCCGCCAGACGCGCTCGCGGGAGACGTGCTCCGGGGCCTCGGCGCCGAGGTGGCTGGTGCGGCGCTCGACGGCGAGGAGGTGGTTGTCGTCGTAGTGGCCGAAGACGGTGGTGCGCCGAAGGATTCGGACCTCCGGGGCGGCTTCGAGCTGTGCGCGGGTCGACTCCACCCAGTCGAGGTGTTCGCCGGTGCCGAGCAGGCTGCCGCCGAGTTCCGGCTGGTCGTCGGCGAGGATGACGCGTGCGCCGCTCCGCGCGGCCGCCGCTGCGGCCGCGAGGCCGGCGGGGCCCGCGCCGACGACCAGCAGGTCGCAGTGGGCGTGTACGGCGTCGTAGCGGGCGGGGTCCGGTTCTCCGGCGAGGCGCCCCTGGCCCGGGAGGCTGCTCGCGACCAGGCCGTCGTAGAGCTCGACCGTCGTGGCGGGGAGCATGGGCTCGGGGAAGGGGGCCTCGATCTGGACGACCGCGTTGGGTTCCTCCGCACCGGCCGAGAAGATGCCGCGGGGGCGGCCCAGCTTGATGCTGGTGGCGGCCTGGACGACGCCGTTGGCGAGGAGGGCGGAGGCGAGGGTGTCGCCCCGGAACCCTTCGTACCGGATGCCGTCGAAGGTGAAGCTCAGGCGGTCGGTGCGGTCGATCCGCCCGCCTCCCGACAGACGGAATGCCTGACCGGGCACGCCCCACGCGGGAAACTCCCGCGTCGTCCTCGGCTGCGGGCCGGTGGTCGTGCAGCGCCCTTCGGGCTCGCTCGCGGCCATCCCCGGACGGGCTGGATTCACTGGGCGTGGCTCGGTGGTGGCCGGGCGTGGCTCGGTGGTGGCCGGGCGTGGCTCGGTGGTGGCCGGGCGTGGCTCCCCCGCTCGGTACACCGCCAGGACCTCGTTCGTCGCCGTGTCACGCACCGCGTTGAACCACTTGCGGCAGCCCGCCGCATGGCTCCACCGCTCGGCGAACGGACCCTTCGGGTTGTCGCGGAAGAACAGATACCGCGCCCACTCCTCGTCGGTGAGGGCGGCGGGATCCTCGGGGTGGGGCACGTGCGCCTGGCCGCCGTAGTGGAACTCGGCCTCGTCGCGGGGCCCGCACCACGGGCAGGGAATGAGCAGCATGGTTCGGCTCCCTAGTGGGCCACCGCGGCCGCGCCGTGCTCGTCGACGAGCGCGCCGGTGGTGAAACGGTCGAGCGAGAAGGGGGCGTTCAGGGGGTGGGGGGTGTCGTGGGCGATGGTGTGGGCGTAGACCCAGCCGAGGCCCGGGGTGGCCTTGAAACCGCCCGTGCCCCACCCGCAGTTGAGGTAGAGGTTGTCGACCGGGCTGAGGCCGACGATCGGCGAGGCGTCCGGGCTGACGTCGACGATGCCGCCCCAGGTGCGCAGCACGTGGGCGCGGGCGAAGACCGGGAAGAGTTCCAGGGCGGCGGACATCTGCTCTTCGATGATGTGGAAGGCGCCGCGCTGGGTGTAGGAGTTGTACGCGTCGATGCCGGCGCCCATCACCAGCTCGCCCTTGTGCGCCTGGCTGACGTACACGTGGACGGCGTTGGACATGACCACCGTGGGGTGGACCGGCTCCAGCAGTTCGGAGACCAATGCCTGCAACGGGTGGCTCTGGAGCGGGAGTTCGATGCCTGCCATGGCGGCGAGGACCGAGGTGTGGCCGGCCGAGCACAGGGCCACCTTGCCCGCGCCGATGGGACCGCGTGTGGTCTGGACGCCGACCACCCGGCCGCCGACCACGTCCAGGCCGGTG
The DNA here is from genome assembly GCF_041053105.1 of Streptomyces sp. R44. Lineage (NCBI taxonomy): Bacteria > Bacillati > Actinomycetota > Actinomycetes > Kitasatosporales > Streptomycetaceae > Streptomyces > Streptomyces sp. R44. The sequence continues at coordinate 239,563 of NZ_CP163444.1, forward strand.
ACCTCGCAGTTCTGGATGATGTCGATTCCGGCGGCGTCCGCGGAGCGGGCGAGGCCCCACGCCACGTAGTCGTGCTTGGCGATGCCGGCGCGCGGCTGGTAGGTGCCGCCGAGGACCGGGTAGCGCACGTCCGGGGAGATGTTGACGATCGGGCAGACTTCCTTGACCTGCTCGGCGTCCAGCCACTCGGCGTCGACGCCGTTGAGCCGGTTCGCCTCCACCCGGCGCACGCTGTCGCGGACGTCCTGCAGACTGTGGGCGAGGTTCAGCACGCCGCGCTGGGAGAAGAGGATCGGGTAGTCCAGCTCCTCCTCGAGGCCTTCCCACAGCTTGAGCGCGTGCTCGTAGATGCCGGCGCTCTCGTCCCACAGGTAGTTGGAGCGGATGATCGTGGTGTTGCGGGCCATGTTGCCGCCGCCCAGCCAGCCCTTCTCCAGGACCGCGACGTCGGTGATGCCGTGGTTCTTCGCCAGGTAGTGGGCGGTGGCCAGGCCGTGTCCGCCGCCGCCCACGATCACCACGCCGTACGAGCGCCTGGGCTCGGGATCGCGCCAGAGCCAGTCGGGGTGGTCGGGGAGGTCGGCGCCTGGGGTGCTGGTGCTCATCGGACGTCTCCGTCTTCCGAAAGGTGCGGGTAGAGCGGGTACTTGGCCGCGAGCGTCTCGGTACGGGCGCGCAGGGCGGCCACGTCCGGTTCGGGCTTGAGGGCCAGTGCGATCACGTCGGCGACTTCGGCGAAGTCCTCCTCGGTGAAGCCTCGGGTGGCCAGTGCCGGCGTTCCGATGCGCAGGCCGGAGGTGACCATGGGCGGGCGCGGGTCGAAGGGGACGGCGTTGCGGTTGACGGTGATGCCGATCGCGTGCAGGAGGTCCTCGGCCCGCCGTCCGACGAGTGCGGAGTCCCGCAGGTCGACGAGGACGAGGTGGACGTCCGTGCCGCCTGTCAGGACCTTCACTCCGGCTGCGGCCGCGTCGGGCCGGGTGAGGCGCTCGGCGAGGAGGCGGGCACCGGCCAGCGTGCGGGCCTGGCGTTCGGCGAACTCGGGCGACGCCGCCACCTTGAAGGAGACCGCCTTCGCGGCGATGACGTGCTCCAGCGGGCCGCCCTGCATCCCGGGGAACACCGCCGAGTTGATCTTCTTGGCGAGGTCGGCGTCATTGGTGAGCACGACTCCGCCGCGGGGGCCGCCCAGCGTCTTGTGCGTCGTGGTGGTGACCACGTGCGCGTGCGGGACGGGGCTGGGGTGCAGACCTGCGGCGACCAGGCCCGCGAAGTGCGCCATGTCGACCATGAGGAGGGCACCGACGTCGTCGGCGATACGCCGGAAGGCCGCGAAGTCCAGCTTCCTGGGGTACGCCGACCAGCCCGCGATGATCATCTTGGGGCGGTGTTCCTTGGCGAGTCGCTCGACCTCCTCCATGTCGACGAGGTGGTCCGTGGCGGAGACGTGATACGGCACGACGTCGAGCATCCTGCCGCTGTAGTTGCTGCGCATGCCGTGGGTGAGGTGGCCGCCGTGCGCGAGGTCGAGGCCGAGAATGGTGTCGCCGGGCTGGAGGAGGGCGAAGAAGACGGCGGTGTTCGCCTGTGCGCCCGAGTGCGGCTGGACGTTGGCGAAGCCCGCCCCGAAGAGGGACTTGACGCGCTCGATGGCCAGGCGTTCGGTGACGTCCACGTGTTCGCAGCCGCCGTAGTAGCGGCGGCCGGGGTAGCCCTCGGCGTACTTGTTGGTCGCGACCGACCCCTGGGCCTCCATCACGGCGGACGGCGCGAAGTTCTCGGAGGCGATCATCTCCAGGGTGGACTGCTGGCGGTGCAGCTCTGCGCGGAGGGCGGCGTGGACCTCGGGGTCCAGCTCCGCCAGGGGGGTGTTCAGCGCGTTCATACGGTGTTCGCGTTCCTCTCGGCGGCCTCGACGACATGGGCGAGCAGCATCGCTCGGGTCATGGGTTCCACTCCCCCGGGCATCGACGCGACCCGTCCGGCGACCTGGGCGGCGTCTGGATGCACGTCGGCGGTGCCTCTTCCTCGCGGTCAGCCACGGAGGCGGGACATGGTCGGGTCGAACAGCGGCTCCTCGGCGACGACCGCCTCGATGCGCCGGTCGAAGTAACCGATGTGCAGGGTGGTGCCGGGGGTGGCGAGTTCCGTCGGGAGCCAGGCGTACGCGATGCCCTTGCCGATCGTGTAGCCGTAGGCGGCGCTGGTGACGTAGCCGACCGCGCGGTCGCCGTCGTAGACCGGCTCCTTGCCCAGGACGACCGACTGCGGGTCGTCGATGGTGAGGCAGGTCAGCTTGCGCCGTACGTCCTCCTTGCGGCGCTCCAGGGCTGCCTTGCCGATGAAGTCGCCCTTGTCGAGCTTGACGGCGAAGCCGACGCCGGCCTCGTAGGGGTCGTGCTCGTAGGTCATGTCGGTGCCGAAGGAGCGGTAGCCCTTCTCCAGGCGGAGGCTGTTGAAGGCGCCACGACCGGCGATGACGCCGCCGAGCGGCCGGGCCGCCTGCCACAGGGTGTCCCACAGCTTCAGGCCCTGGTCGGCGGTGGTGTAGAGCTCCCAGCCGAGCTCACCGACGTACGACAGCCGCATCGCGGTGACGGGCACCGGGCCGATGTACGCGCGCTTGGCGCGGAAGTACTTCAGGCCGTCGCCCGAGAAGTCCTCGTCCGTCAGCGGCTGCAGGACCTTGCGGGCCAGGGGGCCCCACAGGCCGATGCAGCAGGTGCCGGCAGTGATGTCGCGGACCTGGACCGTACCGTCTGCGGGGAGGTGGCGGGTGAGCCAGTCGAGGTCCAGGTTGCCGTTGGCGCCGACCTGGAAGAGGTCACGGGCCAGCCGGGCGACGGTGATGTCACTGCGGATGCCGCCGTCGTGGTCCAGGAGCAGGGTGTAGGTCACCGAGCCGACCGACTTGGCGACCTTGCCGGTGGTCAGTCCCTCCAGGAAGTCGGCGGCACCCGGGCCGCTGACCTCGAGTCGCTTGAGGGCCGTCATGTCGTACATCGCGACGGTCTCACGGGTGGCCTGTGCCTCGGCGCCGACGATGGGCGACCAGAACCGCGCGGCCCAGTCGTTCGGGGTGGGAATGTTGCGGCCTTCGACCAGCCCCGCGTTGGCCTCGTACCACTGGGGGCGTTCCCAGCCGCTCGCCTCCAGGAAGAACGCGCCGTGCTCCTGCTGGCGGGTGTGGAAGGGGCTCGTGCGGATCGGGCGCGGGTCCCCCGACGGCTGGAGGGGGTGGAGGATGTCGTAGACCTCGACGAAGTTCCGGCAGTCGCGGGCCAGGACGTACTCCGGGGACAGCTGGTGCGGCTCGAAGCGGTTGACGTCGCACTCGTGCAGGTCGAAGGACGAGCAATAACCGTCGACGAGCCATTCGGCCATGGCGCGGCCCACGCCCGCGGAGTGGGTGACCCACACCGCCTCCGCCACCCAGAAGCCCTTGACGTCCCGGGACTCGCCGAGGAGCGGGAAGTTGTCGGTGGTGAAGGAGAACAGGCCGTTGATGCCCTCCTCGACCTTGGCCTCCGCCGTCGCGGGGAGCAGCGACCGGGTCTCGGTCCAGGCGTCCTCGAAATCCTCCTCGGTGAACTTGAGGACCGACGGCATGTGGTCGGCCTCGTCGAAGGAGAGGATGTCGTCGACCGGGACGGGCATCGGGCGGTGGCCGTAGGAGCCGATGCCGATGCCGTCGAAGCGGTCGCGGTAGTAGAGGTCGGCGTCCTGGTGGCGCAGGATCGGTCGTACCGCCTCCTCCGTCTGGCCCGCGAGCGCCGGGACCGGGCCGGTCCAGGCGAGCTGGTGGGCGAGCGGGGTCAGCGGGAGACTCATGCCGACCATGCGGGCGATCTTCGGCCCCCAGATGCCGGCGCAGCACACCACGATGTCGGCGGCGATCTCGCCCTGGTCGGTGAGGACACCGGTCACCCGGCCCTCGCTCTGCCGGATGTCGAGCACTTCGTGGCGGGCCAGGAAGGTGACGCCGCGTTCGGTGGCCCGCCGGATCTGCGCCTCTACGGCGAGGACGGCCTTGGCGATCCCGTCCGTCGGTATCAGGAGGCCGCCGAGGACCCTGTCCCGGTTCACCAGCGGATGCCGCTCGACGCATTCGTCGGCGCTCAGCATGCGGGCCTCGATGCCCCAGGCGGTGATCCAGCCGTGGCGGCGGTGCAGTTCCGCGAGGCGTTCGGGCGTGGTCGCCACTTCGAGGCCGCCGACCTGCAGGAAGCAGGGCTTGCCGTCGACGTCGAGGGAGCAGAACTTCTCGACGGTGTAGCGGGCCAGCTCGGTCATGGTCTTGGAGGAGTTCGTCTGGAAGACCAGGCCGGGAGCGTGTGACGTGGAGCCCCCGGTGGCGGGGAGCGGGCCCTGGTCGACCACGGTCACTTCGGTCCAGCCGCGCGCGGAGATCTCGTCCGCGAGCGCCGCTCCCACGACGCCCGCTCCGATGATCACCACTCGGGGTCCCGCCATCGCCGCACCTCCTGATTCAAAACCAGTCAAGTTGCTTGCTGCGCAACATGGTTCAGGTTGCGCAACTCAATGTGCCGGTCACGGGGAGGGGTGTCAAGGGGGCGGCGGCGCCGGCGAACTGCCCGGAACGCGGCAATGCCCGGAGGGCGGCGCACACAGGTGCACACCGCCCGCCGGGCATCTCGGGACCGTCTTCTCGACGTGGGCTACTTGAGCCAGGCGTCGACCTTGTCGCGGTGGGCCTCGACCCACTTCTTCGCCGCCGCCTCGGGCGACATCTTGTCCACCGCGATGTACTTGGCCACGGTGTTCTGGTCGTCGTTCGTCCACGTGAAGTTCTTCACCAGGCGGTAGGCCGGGCTGCCGGACTTCGCGAACTTCGCGCTGACGATCTTGTCGAGGTCGTACACGGGATAGTCGCAGGCGATCTTCGCCGCGTCGGCGTCACAGCCCGTCGTGTACGCGGGCAGATCGACCTTGACCAACGGCACCTCGGACAGGAACCACTGCGGCTCGTAGAAGTAGCCGATCACCCATTCCTTGTTCTTCTCGGCCTCCCGGAAGGACTGGATGAGCGCGGTCTCGCTGCCCGCGTACACCACCTTGAAGTCCAGCTTCAGGTTCGTCACCAGCGCCGCGTCGTTGGTGACGAACGAGGGGTCGCCGTCGAGGAGTTGGCCCTTGCCGCCCGACTCGGAGGTCCTGAACTCGGACGCGTACTTGTTCAGGTTCTTCCAGTCGGTGATGTCCGGGTGCGCCTTGGCCAGCCACGGCGGCACGTACCAGCCGATGATGCCCTTGTTGCCGGTCGAGCCGGCACTCACGGCGGTCTTCTGCTGGGTGATGTACTTCTTCTTCAGATCGTCGTGGCCCCAGTTCTCCAGGACGGTGTCGACCTCGCCCGTCCCGAAGCCCTGCCAGGCGATCTCCTCCTTCAGGACCTTCTTGGCGACCGTACAGCCGAGGTCGTGCTGCGCGACGTACGCGACGACCGCCGCGTCCGCCTCGTAGCCCACCCACGGGTTGACCGCGATATTGAAGGTGCCGCACTTGCCCGGGCTGCCCGAATCCGCGGAGTCGGCACCGACCTTCGCGCCGCCGCAGGCGGTGAGGGTCAGCCCGAGGACGGCCACGACGGCCGCGCCGATTCTCCACTGTCGTACCTGTGCTGCCATGCTGGTGCTCCTTACGCACTCGCGCGTCGCGCCGCTGCCTGGGTGATCCGGTCGAACATGACTCCGAGAAGGACGATCGCGAGTCCCGCCGCGAGCCCCTTCCCGTACAGCTGGCCCTGCGAGAATCCGGCGACGACGTCGTAGCCGAGGGCGCCCGCTCCCACCAGGCCTCCCACGACGACCATCGACAGCACGTAGATCAGGCCCTGGTTGGTGGCGAGTGTCAGGGCGCCGCGTGACATCGGCAGTTGAACCTTGGTGATGATCTGCCAGGTGTTGCACCCGGCGGACACGGCCGCCTCGACGGTGGTCCCGGGCACGGCCCGCACCCCGTCCGAAATGATCTTGATGGCGACCGGCACCGCGTAGACGACCGCGGCGACGATGGCCGTGAACCGGGTCGCGCCGAACAGCGCCAGGAACGGCACGAGGTAGACGAACGGCGGCATGACCTGTGCCGCGTCCAGGGAGGGCCGCAGCACCCGGTCCACGAGCATGCTGCGCCCCATCCACACCCCGAGGACGATGCCGAGCAGCATGACCAGCACCGTCGCCACGAGGGTGGACGCCAGCGTCGTCATGGCGTCCGACCACAGGCCGGTGCCGACCAGCAGACCCACGCACACGGCCGTGGTGATCCCGGCCCGCCGACCGCCGAGCACGGCACCGAGTGCGATCAGCACCGCGCCGACGAGCCACCACGGGGAGTCGGTGAGCAGCGTCTGGAGCGGATTGAGCAGGCCGTTGGTGATGCCGTCGCGGAAGGCGTTGGTGAGGCCCGAGAGGTTGTCCTGCACCCAGGTGGTCACGGTGTCCGCAGCGCGCGCGATGGAGCCGCCGATGCCGCCGTCGCCGGGGAACTCCGCCGCCCATACATAGGTGTGCGAGAGGTGGACGAGGACCGCCGTGACCGCCGCTCCCGCACCGAGCAGCGGCCTGCGCCACGTGAGGAGGCGGTTCTTCGAACGCCGGGCCGTCACCTCGCGGGCGCCGGCCGCGGTGGTGACCCGGTCGAGGACGATCGCCATGACGACGATGGCGAGTCCCGCGTTGAAGGCCGTTCCCACATCGAGCGACTGAAGGGCCTGGATGACGGTCTTGCCGAGGCCGGGCGCGTCGATCAGCGCGGCGATGGTCACCATGGCCAGGGCGGCCATGATCGACTGGTTGACGCCCATCACCACCGTCCGCTTGGACATGGGCAGCAGGACCTTCAGCAGTGCCTGACGTCGTGTCGCACCCAGCGACGCCGCAGCCTCGACGGTGGTTCCGGGGACGGAGCGGATGGCGTGCGCGGTGATGCGGATCGCGGGCGGTGCCGCGTAGATCACGGTGGCGATCGTGGCGGAGGCCCCGCCGATGAGGAAGAACAGGGTCAGCGGGGCGAGATAGACGAAGGTCGGCATCGTCTGCATGAAGTCCAGGAAGGGCGTCACGATCCGGTTGAACCGGTCGGACAGCCCGGCCCCCACACCCAGCGGAATCGCGAACAGCAGCGCCACGAGGACCGCGGAGAGGGTGAGCGACAGGGTGTCCATGCTCTCCTGCCACAGCCCCTGCAGCCCCAGGAAGGTGAAGCCCGCCACGGCCAGGAGGGCGACCCGCCAGTTGCCCAGGGCCCAGGAGACGTAGCCCGCGATGCCGACGACGCCGAGCCATCCGATCTGCGGGACGGGGCGGCCGGCGGGGGGCTGTGAGATCAGGTGCTGGATGAAGGTCACCAGGTTGTCGATGACCAGGCGGATCTCGTTGAAGAAGTAGAGGAAGAGCGGGTTGGAGTTGCGGTCCGCGCCGATCGAGTCGTTGACGTCGTTGAACCACCGGTGCAGGTCGGTGAGGTCCGCCGCCGCCAGGGTAAGGGTCTGCTTTCCGCGGAGGACCACGAAGAGCAGCACCCAGGCGGCCAGGATCGCGGCCACCACCGTGCGCCGGCCGACCCCGCGCACGCCGGTCAGGGGGGCGGACTTCTCCAGGGCGACGGCCATCACGCGCCGCCCTCCCGCCCGGCGACCACCGTGAGGATCTCCTCGTCGCCGACGATGCCGAGCAGCTTGCCGTCCTCCACGACCTTGACCGGCCGGTCGGCCGCCAGTACCGCCCGGGTGGCCTCCTTCACCACGACGTCCGGGCCCAGCTCGGGACCGTCCAGGGCGTCATGCGGCTCCACCGGGCGCATGATCCACCGCAGGGTGAGCACGTCGCCGCGCGGCACGTCCTTGACGAACTCGCGGACGTAGTCGTCGGCCGGGGCGCCCACCAGCTCGTCGCCCGTGCCGCACTGGACCGTCTTGCCGTCGCGCATGATCAGGATGCGGTCGCCCAGCTTGAGCGCCTCGGAGAGGTCGTGGGTGATGAAGACCATCGTCTTGCCGACCTCGTGGTGCAGCCGGATGACCTCGTTCTGCATGTCGCGGCGGATGAGCGGGTCGAGTGCCGAGAAGGGCTCGTCGAAGAAGAGCACGTCAGGGTTGCCGGCCAGCGCCCGGGCGAGGCCGACGCGCTGCTGCATGCCGCCCGAGAGCTGGTCGGGGTAGGAGTTCTCGTAGCCGGCCAGGCCGACCAGTTCGACGACCTCCAGGGCCCGCTCGGTGCGCTCGGCCCTGCTCATGCCGCGGATCTCCAGGCCGAAGGCCACGTTGTCCACCACCCGGCGGTGGGGCAGCAGCCCGAAGTGCTGGAAGACCATGGAGAACTTGTGGCGCCGCAGGTCGCGCAGGCGTCTGCCGTCCGCTTCGCGGATGTCCTCGCCCTCGAAGAGGAGCTCGCCGGCGGTGGGTTCGATCAGTCGGGTCAGACATCGCACCAGCGTGGACTTGCCGGAGCCGGACAGGCCCATGACGACGAACACCTCGCCCTTGCGGACGTCGAAGCCGACGTCGCGGACGGCGGCCGTGCACCCGGTACGGTCCATGAGCTCGCGGCGAGTGAGGCCGCGCAACTCCTCGGAGTCCGGAACCTGGTCGGCCTTCGGCCCGAACACCTTCCACAGCCGGCGCACGGAGATGACCGGAGTGCCGTCATCCTGGTGCGCGCCGTGCCGCTGCGACACCTCGGTCTGCGTTGGGGTCATGGTCGACCTCTCTTCGGCATTCAGCCGCGGAACCAGTGCTGCGGCCGGGGTTGGATGTTCTGCCAGATGTGTTTGGGCTCCCGGTACTCGTCCAGGCCGGTCGGTCCCAGCTCCCGGCCCACGCCCGAGTGCCCGAAGCCACCCCATTCCGCTTGCGGCACGTAGGGGTGGTAGTCGTTGATCCACACCGTGCCGTGGCGCAGTCGCCGGGCGACCCGCTGGGCCTTGCCGGCGTCCTGCGTCCAGACGGCTCCGGCGAGTCCGTACTCGGTGTCGTTGGCGATGCGTACGGCGTCGTCCTCGTCGGTGAAGCGCTCGACGGTGAGCACGGGCCCGAAGGACTCCTCGTGCACGACGCGCATGTCCTGCCCGCACTCGTCGAGGACGGTCGGCGGGTAGTAGAAGCCGCCTCCGAGGGCCGGGTCGTCGGGCCGTTCACCGCCGCAGCGCAGTACGGCGCCCTCGGCGAGGCCTGTCGCGACGTACGCCTCGACCTTCTCCCGGTGCCGTGCGGAGATCAGTGCTCCGGTCTCGGCCTCGGGGTCGAAGGGCCCGCCGAGGCGGATCCGCCGGGCGCGGCGGACGACCTCGTCGACGAACCGGTCGTGCAGCGAGTCCTCGACGATCAGCCGGGCGCCGGCCGAGCAGACCTGCCCGGAATGCAGGAAGACGGCCGTGAGAGCGAAGTCCACGGCCGTCTCGAAGTCGGCGTCGGCGAAGACCACGTTGGGGTTCTTGCCACCGAGCTCCAGCGCCACCTTCTTCACGGTCGCCGCGGCGGCGGCCATGATCTGCCGGCCGGTCTCCAGGCCGCCCGTGAAGGAGACCATGTCGACGGCGGGGTGCTCGGAGAGCGGGGCGCCCGCCTCGGGCCCGGCGCCGAGGACGAGGTTGGCGGCGCCGGCCGGGAGCCCGGCCTCCTCCAGCGCCTTCATCAGCAGGATCGAGGTGGAGGGGGTGAGTTCACTGGGCTTGAGAACGATCGTGTTGCCGGCGAGGAGGGCCGGGGCCACCTTCCAACTCGCCTGCAGCAGCGGGTAGTTCCAGGGTGTGATCAGCCCGCACACACCGATCGGCTCGTAGACGACGCGGCTCACGGCGTCGTCGCGGCCGGTGTCGATCACACGCCCGGCGTCGATGCCGCCGATCCCGCCGTAGTAACGGAAGCAGGAGACGACGTCGGCGATGTCGTACTCGCTCTCCACCAGCCGCTTGCCGGTGTCCAGCGACTCGGCGCGGGCGAACTCCTTGGCGTCGCGCTCGATGAGGTCGGCGGTGCGCAGCAGCAGCGCGCCTCGCTCCCGCTCGGAGGTACGCGGCCAAGGCCCCTCGTCGAAGGCCCGGCGGGCCGCGGCGATCGCCGCCTCGGTGTCGGGGCGCGTCCCTTCCGAGACGGTCGCGGTGAGCGAGCCGTCAGCGGGACAGCGGATCTCCCGGCACCCACCGGCCACCGGATCCCGCCATTCGCCAGCCACATACAGGTCTGCCACGCGACAAGCCCTTCAGCCGAAATGCGTTGCGCATCATGCATTCAATTGCTCGTGGTGGAACACCATGGCGAACGCTGCAGACCTGCGTCAAGAGGGCGGCGTACGACGATTTCGCCGGGCGGGCACTTGCGCAACCACCCTTGACCGTAAGGGGAGTCGAGCCGACCATGTTGCGTATCGCTCACCATGTTGTGCATGACGCACCAATGGAGGTCGCTGTGTCCCCCACGTACCCTCGACCGCAGTCCGGCCGCGCATACATCCTCACCCTCTCGTGTCCCGACAGCGCCGGACTGGTCCACGCGGTGAGCGGCTTCCTCGTCAGAAACTCGGGCAACATCGTGGAAAGCCAGCAGTTCGACGACCGGCTCCAGGGCCGTTTCTTCATGAGGGTCCACTTCGACGTCTCCGACCCGGACACGAATGGGGAAACCCTGCGTTACCGATTCGGTCCCGTCGCCGAGGCCTACCGCATCGACTGGACCCTGAGCGAGGCGTCGACCCCGACCCGGACGCTCATCATGGTCTCCAAGTTCGGCCACTGCCTCAACGATCTGCTCTTTCGCCGGCGCACCGGCGCCCTCAACATCGAGATCCCCGCGATCGTCTCCAATCACCGCGACTTGGAGGGGCTGGCGGAGACCTACGACATCCCCTTCCACCACATCCCGGTCACCAAGGACACCAAGCCCGAGGCCGAGGCGCGCCTGATGGAGCTGGTGCGCGGGCTGGACATCGACCTGGTCGTGCTGGCCCGCTACATGCAGGTCCTCTCCGACGGCCTGTGCAAGCAGCTCGAAGGCCACGCCATCAACATCCACCACTCCTTCCTCCCCAGCTTCAAGGGCGCACGCCCGTACGAACAGGCCTACGCCCGCGGCGTGAAGCTCGTCGGCGCGACGGCGCACTATGTGACACCGGACCTGGACGAGGGACAGATCATCGAGCAGGACGTGGTCAGGGTGGACCACTCGCTCGACCCCGGGGACCTGGTCACGGTCGGACGGGACGTGGAGGCACAGGTACTCGCGCACGCGGTGAAGTGGCACAGCGAGAGCCGCGTCATGGTGTACGACAACCGCACGGTGGTCTTCCGCTGAGCGGTACGGCATGAGGGGGCGGGGCTGGTCCTCCAGCCCCGCCCCCTCATGCCGTACGACGCCGGCGTTCAACCTGCGAGCCGGTCCAACACGGCGCGACGCCACCGTTCCGTCTCCGCGATCTGGTTGAACGTGAACAGGTGCAGCCCGGCCACCCCCGCCGACGGCGCGGTGAGCGCCTTCGCGCCGCGCGCCAGCAGCCTGTCGGGGGAGTACCCGCCGGGCGTCGCGAACCGCAGGAACCACGAGGCGTGCCGGGTCAGGAAGCGCGTCGACTCCCCCACGCCGATCTTCGTCGCCATCGTCAGCAGCTTCGCCCGCTGCACGGGCCCCGCGACGCCCAGGTGGACGGGCAGGGTGATGTCCCGGCGCCGTATACGGGCGATCCACTCCCCCAGCACCCGCGGGTCGAAGCAGAGGTTGCTCACGATGTACGTGGCGTGCTCGCGCTTGGCCCACATGGCCTGGATGGTGACGTCGTCGTGGAGGAGCGGATGGCTCTCGGGATAACCGGTCACGCCGACGCGGGCGAAGGGCCTGCCCAGCTCGCTCAGCCTGCGCAGCACCGGCAGCGCCCCGTCGTAGGCCCCGGCCGGCGGGTCGGCGTCGCCCGCGGGAACGAAGACGTCGTCCACGCCCGCCTCGCGCAGCCGATCGACGACGTCCTTCAGGTGCACCTCGTCCCGCAGCAGCCGCGCGGGCACGTGGGGGACGACGCGGTAACCGTTCGCCGCGAGCCGGCCGGCGAGGTCGAGGGTCGGTTCCAGGCCCTTGACCGGCGACGCCGTCACGGTGACGACGACGTCGCGCGGCACATGGGCGAGGACCTTGTCCTGGGTCGCCTTCGCGGGCAGCACCTCGTAGCGGACGCTGTCGAGGAGCGCCCTCATTCCTGGGGTGCCCAAGGTCTACCCGGCCGGTGTCTGGGCGTCGCGGTGGCGGTAGTACACGGCCTTCGACGGCTCCAAGGGCTGCTTGCCGAGGATCAGGTCGGCGGCCTTCTCGGCGATCATCATCACCGGCGCGTAGATGTTGCCGTTGGTGACGTACGGCATCACCGACGCGTCGACCACGCGCAGGCCCTCCACGCCGTGCACGCGCATGCTGGTGGGGTCGACGACCGCCATCTCGTCGGTGCCCATCTTGCAGGTGCAGGAAGGGTGCAGGGCGGTCTCCCCCTCCTTCGCGACCCAGGCGAGGATCTCCTCGTCCGTCTCCACCTCCCGCCCGGGCGAGACCTCCCCGTCGTTGTACGGGGCGAGCGCCGGCTGGCCCAGGACCTTGCGGGCCACCCGGATCGCCTCGACCCACTCGCGGCGGTCCTGCTCGGTGGAGAGGTAGTTGAAGCGCAGCGCCGGGTGCTCGCGCGGGTCCTTGCTCTTGATCTTCACGGATCCGATGGCGTCGGAGTACATCGGGCCCACGTGCACCTGGTAGCCGTGGCCGCCGGCGGGTGAGGAGCCGTCGTAGCGGACCGCGACGGGCAGGAAGTGGAACATCAGGTTGGGGTAGTCCACGTCCTCGTTGCTGCGGGCGAAGCCGCCGGCCTCGAAGTGGTTGGTCGCGGCGGGCCCCTTGCGGAAGAGCCACTGAAGTCCGATGAAGGGGGCACGCCACTTCGCCATGTACGGCTGCACGGAGACCGGCTGCTTGCAGGCGTACTGGACGTAGACCTCCAGGTGGTCCTGCAGGTTCTCGCCGACGCCCGGCAGGTCGTGGACGACGTCGATGCCGAGGGCGCTCAGCTGCTCCGCGTTGCCGACGCCGGAGAGCTGGAGCAGCTGCGGGGAGTTGATCGCACCGCCGCACAGGATGACTTCCCTGGCGCGGACCTGCTGGAGGGCGCCGCGGCCGCGCCGGTACTCGACACCGACGGCCCGCTTGCCCTCGAAGAGCACGCGTGTGACGAGGGTGCGGGTTCTGACCGTGAGGTTGGGGCGGTTCCTGACGGGCTTGAGGTACGCCTTCGAGGCCGACAGGCGACGTCCGCGGTGGACGTTGCGGTCGAACTTGGCGAAGCCTTCCTGCCGGAAGCCGTTGACGTCGTCGGTGGGCGCGTAGCCCGCTTCCTGAGTGGCCTTGAGGAAGGCGCCGAAGAGCGGGTTGGTCGCGGGACCGCGTTCGAGGACGAGGGGGCCGTCATGGCCGCGGAACTCGTCGTCCGGGTCGGCGGCGAGACAGTTCTCCATCCGCCGGAAGTACGGCAGGCAGTGGGCGTAGTCCCAGGTCTCCATGCCGGGGTCGGCGGCCCAGCGCTCGTAGTCCATGGGGTTGCCGCGCTGGAAGATCATGCCGTTGATGCTGCTGGAGCCGCCGAGCACCTTGCCGCGCGCGTGGTAGACGCGCCGGCCGCCCATGTGGGGCTCGGGCTCGGACTCGTACTTCCAGTCGTAGAAGCGGCTGCCGATCGGGTAGGTCAGCGCCGCGGGCATGTGGATGAAGACGTCCCACGGGTAGTCGGAGCGGCCGGCCTCCAGTACGAGCACCCGGTTCGCCGGGTCCGCGGAGAGCCTGTTCGCCAGTGCGCTGCCGGCCGATCCGCCGCCGACAATGACGAAGTCGTATTGCAGGGGAGCCATAGTGCCTCGTCTCACTCGCGCCGTAGATATGCGGGGCATGCTAATCCGGTATCGCAGTACGCACCAGGTTGCGAACAACGCAACTTGCAGGTGCTTCATTTGGGCTTCGAAGCTTGCGACGACGTTGTTTACCGCGCGTATAGTTTCGCCATGAGCAACCACAGCCAAGACAGCGAAGCGTCGAACTCGCAGGCCGGCGGAGTGCAGTCGGTCGACCGCGCCATCAGCGTCCTCGAGATCCTGGCCCAGCGCGGCGAGGCGGGTGTCAGCGAGGTGGCCGCCGAGATCGATGTCCACAAGTCCACCGCGTTCCGTCTGCTCGGCGCCCTTGAGGCGCGCGGCCTGGTGGAGCAGGCGGGCGAGCGGGGCAAGTACCGGCTCGGCTTCGGCATCGTGCGCCTGGCCGGTGCGGTCACCGGACGCATCGACATCACCCAGCAGGGCCGCCCGGTCTGCGAGCGTCTCGCCGAGGAGATCGGCGAGACGATCAACATCGCCGTCATGCAGGAGCACTACGCGATCAACCTCTACCAGGTGCGTGGCCCCGGGGCCATCACGGCTCACAACTGGGTCGGCCAGCTGACCCCGTTGCACGCCACCTCCAGCGGCAAGATCCTGCTGGCCCATCTGCCCGCCGAGGAGCGCGCCGCGCTGCTGACCGAGGCGGGCATGAAGAAGGTCACTCCGCACACCCTCACCGCGAAGACGAAGCTGGAGAAGAACCTCGCCGAGGCCCGCGAGCGCGGCTACGCGTGGACCCTGGAGGAGCTGGAGATCGGCCTGCACGCGATGGCCGCCCCGATCCGCGACCGGGACGGCGTGGTCATCGCCGCGCTCAGCGCCTCCGGGCCCTCGTACCGCTTCACCGAGGAGCGTCTGCACGAGCTCTCCCCGGTGCTGCTCAAGGGTGCGGAGGAGATCAGCCACCGGATGGGCTACCTGGGCTGAGTCACCCCTGGGGGGTGCCCAGGCGCTCGTTCACCCAGTCGTGGAAGGCCCCGATGTGGTGCTCGCTGGGCACCAGCACCCCGCCCTTGGCGTACATGCGGGAGCTCATGCCGGGCTGCGTGCGCTCGCATGCGTCGAAGTCCTGGCGGTTGACCCGGTCGAAGAGCTCGACGGAACGGCTGACGTCCTTGCCGCTGTCGACGACGTGCGGGAGGTAGAGCCAGTCGCACTCGACGATCGTGCGGTCGGCGGCCACCGGGTACATCCGGTGGAAGATGACATGGTCGGGGATGAGATTGATGAAGACCTGCGGCTTGACGGTGATCGCGTAATAGCGGCGGTCCTGGTCCTCCGCCACCCCGGGAATGCGGTCGAGGCCCTCGGATCCGTCGACGGTGAAGCCCTGGATCTCCTCGCCGAACGCGGCACCGTGCCCGACGTAGTACTGGGCCGCGTAGCCGTCCGCGAACTCGGGGAGCACCTCGGTGAGTTCGGGGTGGATCGTGGCGCAGTGGTAGCACTCCATGAAGTTCTCGATGATGAGCTTCCAGTTCGCCTTGACGTCGTAGACGATCCGCCTGCCGACCGAGAGGTTGTCGATGTCGTAACGCTCGATCGACTCCAGGTCGCCGAGGCGGGTGACGGCCGCGCCGATGACGTCCTCCTCGAAGGAGGGCGGGTTCTCCGCCAGGCAGACCCACACGTATCCGAGCCATTCACGGACGGCCACGCTCACCAGGCCGTACTCGGTGCGGCCGACGTCGGGCATCTTGGTGAGGTTGGGCGCGGCGACGAGCTTGCCGTTCAGGTCGTACGTCCAGGCGTGGTACGGGCATTGGAAGGCCCGCTTGACCTCGCCGGTCTCCTCGGTGCGGAGCTTGGCTCCGCGGTGCCGGCACACATTGAAGTAGGCACGGATGGCGTTGTCCCTCGCGCGGGTGACAAGGATGCTCTCGCGACCCACGTCGACGGTGCGGAAGGCGCCGGGCCTCGCCAGTTCCGAGGCGCGCGCGACGCAGAACCACATGGTCTCGAATATGTGCTCCTGCTCCTGGGCGAAGATCGCCGGATCCGTGTAGGAGGAGCCAGGGAGGGTGGCGATCAGGCTGTCCGGCAGACCGGTCGATGTCACGGTGCACTCCTCTGGATACGTCGTGGAGGGGTCGTTCACGCGCCGGGAAGAGCGACTCCGGACAGCGTGGTGGAGGGAGCAACTTCGGGTGCCTGGTGCGGGGGCATGCGTGGTGTTCCGTGGGGGGGGTGACGTCAGGACGTCGCGGCGGCGAGCCGCTTGCGCCAGCGCGTGAACAGCCGCGGCTGGTTCATGCCGAGCACGGCGACCGGTTCTCCGGCGCGCCGGTAGACGGCCAGGACGTTGCGGTCGTCCACGGCGCCTTCCTCGACGGCCACGCTGTCGGCGCCGGCCGCATGACCGGCGAACTGGATCTTGACGCCGTACTGGTCGGACCAGAAGTACGGCGGCCTGGGCGCACCCGGTTCCACCGCGCCCCCCGCGAGCAGTGTGGCGACGGCGGCGTCCGGGCGCTCCCGCGCACCGGTCCAGTGCTCGACGCGCCGATGGGCGCCCGCGCGGGGGTCGTACCAGTTGGCGCAGTCTCCGACCGCGACCACCCCGGCCAGGCTGGTGCGGCCGTCGGCGCCGCACTTGACTCCGTTGTCGAGCTCGACGCCGGATCCCTCCAGCCACTCGACGCACGGACGGGCCCCCACACCGACGACGACGATGTCGGCCGGGATGCTGCGTCCGTCCTCGAGCAGGACGGCGTCCACACTCCCCCGGGCCCCCCTCCGGATGTGCTCGCCCCCACTCAGCCCCTTGACGCCCACACCGCACAGCAGCCGTACGCCGTGGTCCGTGTGGAGGGCGGAGACGATGCCGCCCATGGCCGCGCCGAGCGGTCCGGCGAGCGGAGTCGGGGCCGCTTCGACGACCGTCACGTCGAGACCGAGGGCGTGAGCGGTGGAGGCGACCTCGGCGCCGATGAATCCGCCGCCGATCACCACCAGCCGTCCGCCCCGGGCCAGTTCGTCGCGCAGGGCGCGGGCGTCGTCCAGGGTCCGCAGGACGTGGACTCCGGCCAGGCCCTCGGCGCCGGGGAGCCTGCGCGCGGCGGCGCCCGTCGCGATGACGAGGCCGTCGACGCGGACCTTCCGCCCGTCGGCGAGCCGTACGACGCGCTCGCCGCGGTCGAGTCCGGCGGCCCGGGTGCCGAGCAGCCACTCCGCCCCCAGCTCCTCGTCGTCCGCCTCCAGGGCGAGGTCCGCCTCGTCGAGGGTGCCGGCCAGGAACTCCTTGGACAGCGGAGGCCTGTCGTACGGACGATGGCGCTCGTCGCCGATGACGACCAGCCGCCCGTCATAACCCTGCTTCCGCAGCGAGCGCGCCGCCGACAGCCCGGCGAGCGACGCGCCCACCACGGCCACGGCTCTCATGCGGAACCCCCGGTGAGTCGGGCCGCGAGGCAGGGCGGCAGGTTGGGGGCGTCGGTCGACACCCGGACGTGGATCACGCCGTCCTCGACGACGACCTCGTGCGTCCGGACCGGGCGCTTGGCCGGCGGAGCGTCGACGGCGCCGGTCCGCAGGTCGAACTTCGAGGCGTGCAGCGGGCATTCCACCTCGCAGCCCTCCAGCCAGCCGTCGGCGAGCGAGGCGTCCTGGTGGGTGCAGGTGTCGTCGATGGCGAAGATCTCGCCGTCGTCGGTGTGGAACACCGAGACCGGCGGATCGATGTCAAGCCGGAAGGCCTCACCTCGCGGGAGATCCGCGAGACGGCACACGGGAATCTTCATGACACCTCGGTGCGTATAGCGAAACGGATTGCGGTAAGCGCAACGTCAGTCTGAAGTCGGCCCGAACCCTTGTCAAGGCATGCGCAGGCCGGGCAACTCGCCGCAGGAAGTTGCTCATTGTGCAACGCAACGCACGATGAAAAACGCACGGAGGGATCGCCCCAGCCCTTCCGGACATATGAAGGCGGCCCGCCTCCTCGTCCTGTGACGGACGGGGAAGCGGGCGCGTCGCGCTGCGCGCACCGGGCGGTCAGAATCCCCGGTCGATCCACTCCTCAAGGTGCGGAGCCTCGGCGGCGATGGTGGTCCTCTCCCCGTGCCCGGTGTGCACGACGGTGTCTCCGGGCAGCGTGAGCAGCCGGTCCCGGAGCGAGTCGACGAGGGTGGGGAAGTCGCTGTACGACCTTCCCGTCGCCCCCGGCCCGCCCGCGAAGAGCGTGTCGCCGCTGAAGAGGGCCGCCAGGGCCGGCGCGTACAGACCGACCGCACCCGGGGCGTGCCCGGGGGTGTGCAGCACGGCCAGCTCGACGCCCGCCACCACGAGCACCTGCCCGTCGGCCAGTTCGCCGTCGGGCGCCCGGTCCGGGTGGGTCTGCTTCCACAGCGGCAGGTCGTCCGGGTGGAGCAGGATCGGCGCACCCGTGCGCGCCGCGAGTTCGGGCGCCGCGTCGATGTGGTCGTCGTGGGCGTGGGTGCACACGATGGCCCGCAGCGTGCGCCCGCCGAGAGCACGGGCGATGGCCTCGGCGTCGTGCGCGGCGTCGACGACGATCACCTCGTCGTCGTCACCGATGATCCACACGTTGTTGTCGACGTCCCAGGTGCCGCCGTCCAACGAGAAGGTCCCCGAGGTGACCAGGTGCTCGATGCGGACGCCGGCCATCAGAGGACGACCACCGAGCGCAGGACCTCGCCGCCGTGCATCCGGCCGAAGGCCTTCTCGACCTCGTCAAGACCGATGGTCTCCGTGACGAAGGCGTCCAGATCCAGCCGCCCCTGCAGATAGAGGTCGATGAGCATGGGGAAGTCGCGGGAGGGCAGGCAGTCCCCGTACCAGGACGACTTCAGTGCGCCGCCGCGTCCGAAGACGTCGAGGAGCGGCAGTTCGAGCTTCATCTCCGGGGTCGGCACGCCGACCAGGACGACCGTGCCGGCGAGGTCGCGGGCGTAGAAGGCCTGCTTGTACGTCTCCGGGCGGCCGACCGCTTCGATGACGACGTCGGCGCCGAAGCCGCCGGTCAGCTCGCGGATCGCCTCGACCGGGTCGGACTCCCTGGAGTTGACGGTGTGGGTCGCGCCCAGCTTCTCGGCCGTGGCCAGCTTCCGGTCGTCGATGTCCACCGCGATGATCTTCGCCGCGCCCGCCAGGTGCGAGCCGACGACCGCCGCGTCCCCGACGCCGCCGCAGCCGATGACGGCCACACTGTCACCGCGTCCGACGTCGCCGGTGTTGATCGCGGCACCGATGCCCGCCATCACCCCGCAGCCGAGGAGTCCGGCGGCGGCCGCCGACGCGGCTCGGTCGACCTTCGTGCACTGCCCGGCCGCCACCAGCGTCTTCTCCGCGAACGCGCCGATACCCAGCGCCGGGGACAGCTCCTGCCCGGTCGAGGCGAGGGTCATCTTCTGCTTGGCGTTGTGGGTGTTGAAGCAGTACCAGGGCCGCCCCCGCAGACAGGCACGACACTGGCCGCACACCGCCCGCCAGTTGAGGATGACGAAGTCGCCGGGCGCGACATCGGTGACGCCCTCCCCCACCGACTCCACGACACCTGCGGCCTCGTGACCCAGCAGGAAGGGGAAGTCGTCGTTGATGCCGCCTTCGCGATAGTGCAGATCGGTGTGGCAGACCCCGCAGGCTTCGATCTTCACCAGCGCCTCGCCCGGGCCGGGATCCGGCACGATGATCGTTTCCAGGCTGACGGGGGCGCCCTTGCCCCGCGCGACGACAGCACGGACCTGATGCGTCATGGCCACTCCTCGGCTGGTACGAGACCTGAGCAGACGTTGCTCATCACGACACGTATCTCACGTGCCGCAACAAAGGATCGTTGAGCCCCCACGGGAGGTCAAGGCGTTCGACGCGCGGCACAGCGCACCGGAGTGATGGTCGTCGCGACCCGCGTGCCGAGGTCGCGGGTACCGACGCGTCAGGGGCTACCGTCGGCTTCATGGAGCGAATCCGAGCGGTCCTGGTCGACATCGACGGCGTCCTCACCGTCTCCTGGAAGGCCCTGCCGGGAGCGGTCTCGGCCCTGGAGCAGCTACGCGGCGCGGGGTTCGCCATCGCACTGGTCACCAACAACACCTCCCGCACCAGGGCCTCCATCGCCTCGCGCCTGGCCGGCCTCGGCTTCCCCGTCGAAGCCGGAGACATCCTGACCGCGCCGGCGGCCACCGCGGCGTATCTGCGCGAGCACTTCCCCGGCGCGCGCTGCCGCCTGCTCAACAGCGGTGACGTACGGGACGACCTGCCGGGCGTCACGCTCGTCGACGAGGGTGACGCCGACGTCGTCGTGCTCGGCGGCGCCGGGGCCGAGTTCGGCTACGAGGCCCTCAACCAGGTCTTCCGGCAACTGCAGCGCGGGGCCCGGCTGGTGTCGATGCACCGCAATCTGTACTGGCGCACCGAGGGCGGCCTCGACCTGGACACCGGGGCCTTCCTCGAAGGACTCGAGAAAGCCGCCCGCACCGAGGCGGAGGTGACGGGCAAACCGGCTCCCGCGTTCTTCGCGAGCGCCCTCGCCCACCTCGGCGTCCACGCCTCGGAAGCGCTGATGGTCGGCGACGACATCGAGTCCGACGTGCTGGCCGCCCAGCGGTCCGGCATCACCGGCGCACTGGTGAAGACGGGCAAGTACCTCCCCGAGACGCACCACACCGCCTCCGGCACGCCCGACCACGTCCTCGACTCCTTCGCCGACCTGCCCGCCCTCCTCGCCCCCGGGGGCGGCGGGACACCTCAGCGCTGACAGATCCGGACCGACGTGCCGCAGGGCACCAGTGGCGGGGATTCGGTGGGGTGCCCGGCGGGATCCAGCGGAAGGTTCGGGAGGCTGTCCCGCTTGGGGGCGGTGGTGTCAGGTCGGGTGGACGAGGCGGTTGTCGTAGGCGAAGACGACCGCCTGGATCCGGTCGCGGAGTCCGAGTTTCTGCAGGATCCGCCCGAGGTGGGCCTTCACGGTCGTCTCGGCGAGGTGCAGGGCGGCCGCGATCTCGGCGTTGGACAGGCCGCCGCCCACCTTGACGAGGACCTCGCGTTCGCGCGGGCTGAGCCGGCTGAGCCGTTCGTCCTGGTGGTCGGTGCGGCTCCCGTCAGGGAGGTGCGGCCGGAGGTCGTCCAGCAGGCGGCGGGTGATCCTCGGGGCGAGAACGGCGTCGCCCGCGGCCACATCGCGTATCGCGGTGAGGAGTTCCTCGGGCCTGGTGTTCTTCAGCAGGAAGCCGGAGGCTCCGGCGGCGAGTCCGGCGAAGGCGTATTCGTCGAGGTCGAAGGTGGTGAGGATCAGTACCTTGCTGCTGGGGGAGACACGGGTGAGACGGCGGGTCGCCTCGATGCCGTCGGTCCCGGGCATCCGGACATCCATCAGGACGACGTCGGGGCGCAGTTCCCGGGTGAGGCGTACGGCCTCGGTGCCGTCAGCGGCCTCACCGACGGGTGTCATGTCGGGCTGGGCGTCCAGGACCATGCCGAAGGCCATCCGGAGCAGCGCTTCGTCGTCGGCGATCAGGATGCGGATCGTCATGCGGGAGCTGCTCCGTCGCCGTCGAGGTGGAGGCGGGTGTGGACGTTCCAGCCGCCGCCCGGGAGCGGTCCGGCGCGCAGTGTCCCGCCGTAGGCGGCCGAGCGCTCGCGCATGCCGGGGATGCCCTGGCCGGACGGGCTGTCGGCGGGAGACGACGGGCCGGGGCCGGGGAGGTGGGGGCCGGGGCCGTTGTCGGTGACGTTCACGGTGACGGTCGCGGCGGAGCACTGTATCCAGACGTCGGCGCGGGTGCCGGCGGGGGTGTGTTTGAGGGTGTTGGTCAAGGCTTCCTGCACCAGGCGGTAGACGGTCAGTTGGGCGGTGGCGGGCACGTGGGTGTGGCTGCCGAGGATGTCGAGGCGGGTCGGCAGCCCGGCGGCGCGCATCCGGTCGGCGAGGGCGTCGAGTTGGGCGATGCCGGGCAGGGGATGGCGCTGCGCGTCGGGTTCGTCGGTCCGCAGGATGCCGAGCGAGCGCCGCATGTCGGTCAGGGCCTGCCGACCGGTCTCGGAGACCTGGAGCATCGCGGTGGTGGTCCTGTCGGGTGACCGGTGCTGCGCGTGGACGGCGGCGTCGGTGAGGGCGACCATGACGGACAGGTTGTGGGTGACGATGTCGTGCATCTCCCGGGCGATGCGGGTCCGTTCCTCGGCGACGGCCAGTCGTGCCTGCTGGTCCTGGTGGTGTTCCAGGCGTGCGGCCCGTTCCTCCAGGGCGGCGAGGTAGGCGCGCGTGGTCCGCGCGTTCGTGCCCAGGGCGACGGTGGCGACGACGGTCGCGGTCAGCGCGACGAAGGGGGCCAGGAAGGCGCCTTCCGTCACCCAGCGCAGGCACGCCAGCAGGGCCCCGCCCTCGACGACGGCCCCGGCGACGAGTGTCGCGCGTCCGCCCGCGTGCGCGGCCACCGCGTACAGGGCTGCCAACAGCGCGACGTCCGCGGGCAGTTGGACGTTCGCGAGCCACTGGACGAAGGCTGCGGCTGCGACGGCGCCGAACACCGCGCGTGGGGCAAGCCGCCGCCACAGCAGGGGCAGCGTGAGGGCCGCGGTGAGAGCCGCGGCCGGCGGGAGCTCGTGCGGCGCGCGCGTGGCCGCGACATGGAGCAGGAGGAGAGGTACCAGCAGGAGCGGCGTGGGCGGCAGCGCGCGCCGTACGCCGGGCGGCAGCGCGCGCCGTACGCCGGGCGGCAGCGCGCGCCGTACGCCGGGCGGCAGCGCGCGCCGTACGCCGGGCGGCAGCCGCCGACCGTGGCGCCGGGCGGCTGGTGTCGGCTCCGCCGGTCCCGTCGCCCGCCCGGTGGCGGCGGGGGCCGTGGTCGGCAGCCCGGTTGTCGTCGCCTGCTGTGCGCGGTCCCGGTGGCGTACCGGGTGGGCATGGTCGTGCCCTGCGGCAGCCTCCGTCATCATCACGTCCCTGTCGATGTCCCTTGCTGCTGCGGCGCCGTGGCGGCTCCGGTCCCCGGGCCGGGGCCGCCGCGTACGGCCGGAGCCGGGCCGCCAGGGGACAGCGCCCATGGCCCCCTGCGTCCCCGCGTCGCCGTGCTCCGCCCTTCCACGGTAGGGGGCGGGGGCGGCGGCGCACATACGTCCGCCGTCGGAGGACACCACGCCGGAGTACGACCGCAGGAGGAGCGCGGGTACCTCCTGCGGTCGCACAGCGGCCTACTCTTCGGGGTGTCCGTCTGCGACTGGGGTGGCATGCGCCGAAGACCGCGGGCCGATGTGCCACCGTGTGCGCCGCTTCGAGGATGGCGGGGTGACCGAGACAATCGCGGGACTGCCCATGTCCCCTCCGGAGTTCCTTGCCGTGCTGGGCGCCGTCGCGCTGGTGGTGGCGCGCTGGCTTCCCCCTGCCGCCCGACCGCGCGTCGCGATCGCGGCGGGGGCGGTGTGGGTGCTGTCCGTGATCGTGCTGGGTGTGGTGGGGATCCGTTGGCAGTTGCTGCCGGTGCTGGCGGGTGGTGCCGTCGCGCTGCCGTTCGCCCTCTCCCCGCTGCTCCGGACGCTCCGGCGCCGTCCCGGTCGGCGGGCGTGGCGGGCGCGGTGGTGGCTGGCGTTGCCGGGGTCGGTGGCCTGCCTCGGCCTGGTCGCCGCCGGGCCGGTGGCCGCCTGGGCGTTTCCCGTGCCCGTGTTCCCCGAGCCGTCGGGCTCCTTCGCCGTCGGCACCCGGGTGATGCAGTGGACCGACCCGAACCGCCCCGAGACCTTCACCGCCGCCCCGGACGACCGGCGCACGGTCGTGGTCCAGCTCTGGTACCCCGCACAGAAGAGCCCCGCGGGCGCGCAGCGGGCCCGGTACCTCGGACGCACGGGGCAGGAGGCGCGCACCGTGTCCGATGCCCTGGCCCGTGCCGTCGGCCTACCCGGCTTCCTGGTCGACGGCGTGCCGCAGGCCCGCACCCACGCGGTCTTCAACGCCCCGGTGGCCGGTGGGGGCGAACGGTTCCCCGTCGTGCTGTTCTCTCCCGGAGCGGGCGGGGTACGCACCCAGAACACCGCCTGGGCGGAGGAACTGGCCAGCCACGGCTACGCGGTGGCCGCCCTCGACCACCCGTACGACTCCGCGGCGGTCGTCCTGGACGACGGCCGGACCATCCGCGCCGTGACCGCCTCCACCGGCGACCGGGACGCGGACGAGGAGCTCGCGGCCGGCTGGACGGCCGTCAGGGCCGCCGACCTCGGCTTCGTCCTCACCCAGCTGGAGGGCCTGGACCGCGGCGCGATCGCCGCCCCGCCGGTCGGACGTGACCCGTCGACCGGGCGCGACCCGCTGGCCGGACGTCTGGACACCGGCCGGGCCGTGGCGACCGGCCACTCCATGGGCGGTGCCGCCGCCCTGCAGGCAGCCCGGCAGGACCCCCGGTTCGCCGCCGTCATCGACCTGGACGGCTACCCCCACGGCCCCGCCTCCCCGGCCCTCCACCAGCCGGTGCTCGCACTCACCCAGGCCATCACCCCGAGCACCGACCCGCGATACCTGCCCCGCCTCACCGAGGCCCTCGCATCCGACACCGCCACGAGCTACCGGCTCACCGTCCCCGGCGCCGCCCACCTCACCTTCATGGACGGCCCGCTGTACCTGCCGCCCGTGCCCTCGATCGTCGGCTCCCTGGGCCGCACCGGGAGCCCCCGCGTCGTCGCCGCAACCACGCTCGCCTTCCTGGACGCCACGCTGCGGCACACGCCCGGCGACCTGGCCGACGCACTGTCGGCCTACGGCAGCCTCAGCGTCCACCACCCGGACGCCCCCCGCTGACCGGCCGCGCCCACCGGCCCACCGCCCGGCGCTGCGCTCGACATCTGCCCGTCCCTGCGCTGCTTCCGCAGAGAGCTGCTCTCCCGGTGTCCGTCAACCTGCAGCGTGTGCGGTGGCACCGGTTCCTCCTCCACGCGGTCGGAGCCGCCGCGGGTGCGCGCGATGCCCGCCCGCCCGGGACGATCCGCGGCGCCGTGCGCGGAGCTTCCCTCACCGGCCTGTCCGACACGACACCATCTCCGTCATCGCCGATCACGCCTACCGGGCCCGATCGCGAGAAGCGTACGGCGACCGCGCCTACCGGAGACTGGCCGAGGCCAAGACCAAGTACGACCCCGACAATGCCTTCCACCTCAACAAGAACATCCGTCCCGGCTAAGGTCGCAAGAGCCAGACCGGAGCGGCGGTCCCGACGAATTGCCCTTCTGCTGGGCGACGGCACGCTGGAGGTTTCTCCCGTGTCGAGCACAAGGTACGACCGCCCCCGGGCACGGTGCTCGTCCTGCCGCCCGGCCTAGGAAGTTGTGACGGCGCTGGGCGCCGGGGGCTGCTCGCTGGCGCAGTGGAGACACTTGCTCGCAGCCGCGGGCAGGTCCTCCGAGAGGCAGGCCGGGCAGGTCTTGACCGGCCCGGGTTCGCCGAATGCCTTGACGCCGCGGCGGGCCTGGTAGTGCTTGTACGGCACGACGATCAGGAAGTAGACGACCGCGATGAAGATGATGAAGTAGATCAGGGCGGAGATGAACTGTCCCAGATCGAGGTAGGTCGCCTGGTTGCCCGCCTCGCCGAGCTGCCATCCGAGCCCCACGGATTTGCCGCCCTGGAAACGGCTGACGATCGGGTTGATCACGAAGTCCGTGAACGCTTTGATCAGGGTCGAGAAGGCCAGGGCGATGACCAGCCCGACAGCGATGGTGACGAGGTCGCCTCGCATGAGGAAGTTCTTGAAGCCCTTGAGCAATGTCCGCTTCCTTCCTGGATACCCGCGTGCCCGGCACGTCTGCACAGCGGGAGCAGCGCTCAGCAGCTAAGCGCAGACCCCCTGGCTGGTACGGGAGCCACGGCGCGATGACGCACAGACGGCCGCAGCCCAGGGCATCGAACTGTCGATCCAGCCTGCGGGCGACACGCGCTCCTGGGACGCCTCGGTTCGCAGGCCGAGGCGTTGCGCACCAAAGCGGTGGTTCGCCGAGCTGACCCAGAAGAAACTCAAGCGCGGCGTCCACCGCTCGGTCCAGCCCTTGAACGCGACATCCGGTCCTGGCTCGCCGACTGGAACGAGCACCCCAGACCGTTCGTCTGGACGAAGACCGCCGACGAGATCCTCGACAAAGTCGCCGCCTACTGCCGACGAAGCTCCGACTCGGGTCATGAGCGCTCCTCCGGCTCTGAAGCCTCAGGCAACCTGCCCCTTAATCGGTAGACGTCGTGGCGGGCGCCCCAGGCCAGGCGCCGTAGCAGCACGGAGAAGTATCCAAGACGAGCAGACCTCAGCCCAGTCCCAGAAGTTCGCGGGTGGAGAAACCTCCGGAGCCTCGAGGCGCGGCCGCTCCCCCTCCTCGCTCCACCCTTCATTTCGCCGACACGCGTGGCGTGAGTGCGCGGTACACGTCCCGTGGGGAGAAAAGCGTTCCACGTCCGTCGGGTGGGACGAGCCAGGACAGTCCGGTCACTCTCCGGCCGGGGTCGGGTACGGCCGGCCAGGTCCCGGTTGTCAGATATCGAGCGGGCCGTTCCCATCTAGTGGCGGGGCTGCCTGGAGTCATCAGGAGCACGAGTTCCTGACGCCTGCCGTCGCGAAGCACCGGGCCGGTCGTCACCTGTCCGGAGCGGGCGACAGTGTTCAGCAGACCGTGTCCCAGCATCTCCGGAACGGCCAGGGCGTCCCAGAGCCGCCCGGCCGGCAGGAGCACTACACCCCATTCGCTCAGTCTCCACTCGCGCAGGCACGCGGCGGGGTCATCACAGGCAGAAGCCAGCCACCGAGCCGACCACAAAGACGGATTCATCTGCTACCTCGTTCCCGGGATCAGCTGACGAAGGGGCCGACTATCCCGGACCAGGAGCGCCATGGACAGGGAGGCGGAGGGTGGCGGATTCGGCCGTCGCCTGTGATGTGTCAGCGGTTGTCGCACCCGCTGAGCCAGCGGCGGAGCGCGATGTGGGTGGCGTCGTCCAGCATGCACAGGGCCTCGATGGCGTCGAGGTCCCCCGGCCGGGGCGCGATACCTGCTGTGGTGAGCGCGGCGTGCAGCTCCAGTCGGCGGAGGTCGGCCGGCTCCAGAGCCATGGACAGCCGGCTCGAGGGCGCGGGCGCCGGCAGCGGGTAGTCGCCGAAGCCCATGGTGCCGCGATCCGTCGAGGTCTCCGCGGGCCGGTCGTCGATGAACGTGGCAGGGAAGCGGTACGGGTCGAGATCCAACAGTGCGGCGGGAGCGGTGGCGAGCGCCTGAAACCCAGTCATGAGTGCCTCCTCAGTCTTCGTGCAACTGCAGAGGACGACGGCGCAGGGATTGAGGACAGTTGCGAACAAGGAGGACATCCACCCGGATGTCCCCTACACCATCTCGTCACAAGAGAGATCACCCGACTGGCTGGGTGCAGCCGTAGATGACGCCCGCGAACCTGGTGACCTCACCCGGTGACGCGGGCATCAGCCGATGGTCGGGAAGCCCCCGGGCAGCAACCGGCAACGCCTCAGTCACGTCTCTGGCCGCTCCACGCCAGGTGCCGGTTTGGACTTGCCGCCGGTGAATCGGGTGACCAGCAAGGCAATGTCGTCGTCCGCGGAGCCCGGCACGAGATGGGCGAGGAGGCTGTCGCACAGTCCGGTCAGGGCCGGGTGGGGTTGGGCGAGGAGATGGGTGAGTTCGGCGAGACGCTCGTCGATGTCGCTGCCGCGGGACTCGATGAGGCCGTCGGTGTACAGAACGAGGAGGCTGCCCGGTTGCAGGGTGGTCTCGATGGTGGTGAAGCGGGTGCCGCCGACGCCGAGCGGGGTGCCGGGCGGCAGGTCGAGGAGATCGGCGGTGCCTTCGGGGCTGACGGTAACGGGCGGCGGGTGGCCGGCGCGGGTGATGCGGCAGCGACCGGTTGCCAGGTCGATCACCGCGTAGAGGAAGGTGGCGAGCATCGGCTCGGCGAGGTCGTCGAGCGCCGCCTCCAGCTGATGGAGCAGTTCTTCGGGTTCGATGTCGAGCCTGGCGAGTGCCCGGACGCTGGCGGAGAGCCGTCCCATCACGGCTGCGGCCTGTGTGCCGTGCCCCATGACGTCACCGATGAGCAAGGCCGCCTTCCCGCCTGGCAGGTTGAGCACGTCATACCAGTCGCCGCCGACCTCGTTGACGTCGCTGGCGGGCAGGTAGCGGTGGGCGACCTCGAGCCCGGCCGGTGGGGTGATGTGCTGGGGCAGCATGCTGCGCTGCAGGGTCAGTGCGGTGTCGTGTTCGCGGTGGTACAGGCGGGCGTTGTCGATGCTGAGGGCGGCACGAGCGGCGAGCTCGCCGGCCAGAGTCACGTCGTCGGAGGTGAAGGGGCCGATCGGACGGGTTCGGTAGAAGGAGGCCACGCCGAGTACCAGGTCCCGCGCGAAGAGCGGGGCCATCATGAACGAGTGCACGCCGAGCTGCAGCAGCTGGGCGGGCCTGGTGGTGTAGCGGGCGGCGGGGGATATGGCTTTCTCGTCGAGGGTGGCCAGCAGGAACGGCTGGCGTCTGGAGAGAGCCTGGGTGTACGGGGCTGCCGCGGGGAAATCGAGGGTGCGGCCGAGGGGGGCGAGAACGTCGGTGATCGCGGACCCGGTCAACGGGGACTTGCCCAGGCGGCGCAGGGCGACCCCGCCGGCCAGGCCCATGCCGGGCTCGTCGCCGCGGGCAAGGGAGTCCAGGACGTCGACGGTTACGGCGTCGGCGAAGCGGGGGACGGCAAGGTCGGCGAGTTCCTGGGCAGTGCGTTCCACTTCCAGGCTGGAGCCGATCCGGATGGACGCCTCGCTGAGCAGTGCGAGCCTGCGTCGTCCCGCCTCGGCTTCGACGTGAGCCTGCTGCTGGTCGGTGATGTCGAGCAGCGAGGCGATGACCCCGATCGGTCGACCGCCCGGATCCTCCACGCGTACGTAGGAGCACGACCACACCCGGTCGAAGTCGGGCTCGGACGGTATGCGGCCGATGCGGCGGCGGTCCAGGACCGGCTCCCCGCTGTCCAGGACGTGCCTCATCGCGGCTTCCATGTCCTCGGCGTTCACCTCGGGCAGGAGCTGGGACAGGCGCCGACCGATGTGGGCCGACTCCGACAGGCCGTTCATCCTCTCCAAGGCCGGGTTGACGCGGAGGAACCGCAGCTGCGTGTCCAGGACGGCGATACCGACCGGGGAGCGGGCGAACAGCCCGTCCCACACGGCCGACGATCCGCGGATACGCCGCGCGGCGTGGGCCTCGGCGGCGAAGAGCAGGATCGCGGAGGCGTCGTTACGCCGGTCGGGAACGGGGCTTGCCCAGATCTCCACTTCCACCGGGTGTCCGTCGCGGTGCCAGGCGGTCACCGTGCCCATGACTCCCCGCCCGCCGGCCGCTGCCTCCCACAGCGACCGGCCGAGGCTCCTGTCCGCGCCCGGGTGCAACAGCTCGGCGATGTGCCGCCCGATCACCTGCTGCGGGCTGTAGCCGAGCAGCCCCTCGGCGGCCCGATTCCACCGAACGATCGTTCCATCGGCGCTGGTGGCGACCTGCGCCACCGGAAGCGCACCCAGCCAGCCGCCGGCGTCCTGGGCCGCGGCGCTGACCAGGTCGTCGACCGGGTTCGGCTCACTCATTGCTCGCCTCCCCGCGGGTGAGTCCCGACCGCACTTCTCGGGGTCGTAGTGGCACACCCACTCACCCGCCTGCCGCCCACGAGCAGGAATGGCGTTGCGGTGAACTCGCTCAGCCGCCCGCCCTACGTGGTCGGAGGATGGGCTTCCTCCATGCTTCCCATCGTCTCCCCGGAAGCACCGGACCGCACCAGCGTCTGCCTACTGCCCGAGGCCGGTCGATCACCCACCGAGGCGGTGCCCCTTGCAGCCGACCCTGCTCAGGTCCGGATCAGGGTCGGCATCGCGGTGGGGCATGCCACCGACGTCCATCTGGAGGATCTGGCGGGTATGGCCGAGCAGGTCGTGGAGATACAGGATGCGGTCGGCCGTCTCGTCGGGGCTGCCGACGAAGACCGTGCCGCCGCGGCCGAAGGCCGCCTGACGGTCGGCGCGCGGCGGGCCGGGCGGCCGAGTTCGGCCATGCCCTCGGCCATCATGCGGTGCTCGTACCGCAGGTAGCTCGACCGGGCGTTACTGCCGGTGCCTGCGACGAAACCGTGGACGGCGACCGCGAGGTCGGACTCGGGTAAACGCGGCCAGGCCGAAAGAATGGCTGGTGGCGCCCCGGATCGCCTCGCCGTGGCCTCGGTGAAGCCGATGCGGGCGAAAGCGGCGGTGCGCCTTCGAGGGGACCGACCAGGCTTCACAGGCGTGGCCTGCTTGACCGGCCGGGCAGCCGCCTGCAGAGTCGGAACGCGGTCCCGTAGCAACGCCTCACCCCTACCGAGCGGCTCTCCGTCCCTACGTGGCGAACAGCGCCGAGACCCAGGAGCGACTGGTCCGATGGTCCTCGACCTGATGGTGATCGGTACGGCCATCACCCTCGGGCCCTTGCACAACAGCGCCTTCATCCTGCTGCTCTCCTCGCGGGGCGGCGTTCGTCAGGGTCTGGCGTTCCTGTTGTCGTGGCTGGCCAACCTGGTCGCGGTGATCGCCCTCGTCGTGCTGCTGACCGGCGGTCAGCCCCCGGCCCGTCATAGCGCGCCCTCGACCGCCGCGATCGCCGTGAAACTCGCCATCGGCCTGGCACTGGTGGTGTTCGGCGCGTACCGGCACCGCCGACCGCCCCGGCCGCACGGCCCGCCACGCTGGGCCGCCCGGATCGACAACGCTTCCCCGGTCGCGGCAGCCGGTCTGGCGTGGCTGTTGCAGCCCTGGGGCCTGGTCGGCGCGGGTGCCGCGACCGCCATCGACGCGGACCTCTCCACCCTCACCGACTGGCTCGTACTGACCGGCTACTGCCTGCTGGCCACACTCAGCCTCATCGTCATGGAGATGTACACGGTCTGGGTGCCCGCGGCCGCGCACGCCCGCTTGAACGCCCTACGGAGCTGGCTGGAGCGGCACCAGGAACAGCTGGTGGTCACGCTCTCCCTGCTGGTCGGCCTGTGGCTGACGGCCCGGAGCATTTACGAGCTGGTCGCCTGACGCAGGCAGCTGGTGCAACGCCCGCCCGCCCGACGGCTATACCTTCCGAGGGCAGGACAGCACCCTCACTCCACACTCGACCGTAAGGGCCGCCACCGTGACCGGACGCACCCCAGAGACGACCGAGAGCCCGAGACCGGACGAGACCTTCGGCGAGCCGCGATGGCCGATGGCCGCGGCCGTCCTCGCCGCCATGGTGCTGACCCTCCTGCTCCCCGACGACCTCCGTCTGGCACCTCGCTGGGTCATCCCCGCCGTCGAGGGACTGCTCCTGCTGGCGCTCATCGCCGGCGACCCGGGCCGGATCGACCGGCGCACGGCCGCCCTGCGGAGCATGTCGGTCGCCCTGGTGGGAGTCCTGGCCCTCAGCGCCGTCTGGTCCACCGTTCAACTCATCGACGACATCCTGCATGCCGGGAAGGAGACCAGCTCCGCCATCAGCCTGCTGCAGACCGGCGGCACGGTGTGGGCCTGCACCGTCCTCGCTTTCTCCCTGCTCTACTTCGAACTCGACAGCGGCGGACCCGCCGCCCGCGCCCACCGCATGCCCTCCACCCCCGCACTCGCCTTCCCCCAACAGCTCAACCCCGAACTGGCAAGCGCCGACTGGCGACCCCACTACATCGACTACCTCTACCTCGCGCTCACCAACGCCACCGCCTTCAGCCCGACCGACGTCATGCCCCTGGCACCCTGGACCAAGATCACCATGGGCATTCAATCTCTCGTCTCCCTGCTCATCCTCGGACTCGTGGTCGCCCGTGCCGTCAACGTCCTCGCCTGACAAGCCGCCGCGAGAACCGCGTCGGCCCGCACGGCTCCCGCGGTGAACGCCGGCGCGCGCTGCGGGGCGACGCCGGCGCTTGCCCATCACGCCCGAAGAGGCTCCGCCCAGCCGTTCCGCACCGCGCAGGCCCCGAGCTGCATCCGGGTCCGGACACCGGCCAGGTCCATGTGATGACGCAGCCGCCGGTGCAGCGTTCGCGGTGACAGACCGAGTTGTGTCGCGGCCGCCACGTCCGTCAGGCCGGCCAGGAGCAGCGCGAGGATCCTGCGGTCGAGCTCGGTCGGGCCGTGCTGACCGACCTCCACGGTGGGTTCGGATGCTCCGACCGTGGCCGACAGCGCGAGCGGGCCGGCAGTGCGCCATACCGACGCTACATGCGCCTGTGGTACCGGGACCGGCTGCAGAAGGCGGTGCTGGCGACCTTCACCGGGACGTTCGCGTTCGCTTTCTCCTTGCTGCGCAGCATCGAGACCGACTCCGTCCCCGATCTCGGGGTCACCCTGGCCGGCATGGCGGTGGCCGTCAGCCTCGTGCTCCTGCTCATCTGCCTCAACAGGTTCACCCACAATCTCCGACCGGTGGCCATCGCCGAGCTGGTCACCCGGATGGGGGAGGCCGTCTTCACGAGCGGGGCCGCGGCGATCCGGGGCGCGGCGCTCCACGGAGACGGAACCGTGATGCGCCTGCGTTCCGGACGCGGTGGATCCATCCAGGCGTTCAACGTGTCCGCGCTGGTCCCGGAGGCGGCGCGCCACGACTGCGTCTTCGTCGTGACCCGGCTGATCGGCGACTCCGTACCGCCCGGCACTGTCCTCATCGAGGTCCACGGGGGCACGTCGCAACCGGACCCGGACCGGGTGACCGGTCTCGTCGCCCTCGGTGCCGAGCGCACCATCGAGCAGGACCCCGCCTTCGCCCTGAGGATCCTCGTCGACATCGCCATCAGGGCCCTCTCCCCTGCGGTGAACGACCCTACGACCGCAGTGCAGGTGATTGATCACATCGAGTCCTTCCTGCACATGGTCGGCAGCACACGCCTCCCCGGTCGATGTGTACTGGCCGATCGCCACGAGCGCGCCCGGTTCGTTCTCCCGGGGCGTGACTGGGAGAACTTCCTCCAGCTCGCCGTGTGCGAGATCCGCGAGTACGGCGGGTCGTCCATGCAGATCTGCCGACAGCTCCACGCCATGCTCGAGGGCCTGCTCGACACCCTGCCGCCGTCTCAGCACGACGCCGTGCGGACGGAGATCAGCCTGCTGCAGGAGCCGATCGACCGAGAGTTCACCGACCCGGCCCGCCGGGCCATCGCGCAACGGCCCGACCACCGGGTCATCGGTGGGAAGTACCCCTCGTAGTGGGCTCGCACACGTCCGTCCGTGCCGGACCCGCACAGCGAGGGCGTCGACCGCCCTGTCGCGCAGGCCCTCCGTGATGACCTCCTCGTACCGGCCCGCTTCCGAAGAAGCGATGGCATTGCCGGATCCCCGATCCCGCGGACGCTCACCCCCCGACGCCTCCGCCCACGCCTCGATCGTCAGCGACGCCTCCCATCGCAACTGCTCGTCGCCGGTCAGATCCGACGCTTACGTCTGCGTCACCCGTCCGGCGGACTCGCCGCGCGGGAGGGCGGGTGGCGCTCATAGCGTCGGGCCGACGGAGTTCGCAGAAGCGCCCGGGAGAAACCGATGACAGATGAGTCGCTCGAGAAGCTGGCCACGGAGGCGTGGATCTACGGATACCCACTGGTCACGGCGGCCATGACGAAAGGCTCCATGACGGCGGTTCCGGCCCGGGACGACGCACATCGGAAGGCCCCGGTCAACCAGTTCTGCTACATGCGTGCCACCCCGGACGCCTCCTTCACCGAGGTCGTCTCGCCGAACGCCGACACCCTGTACTCCAGTGCCTGGCTCGACCTGTCCGACCAGCCGCTCGTGCTGACCCTGCCCGACTTCGGCGACCGCTTCTGGATGGTCCCGATCCTGGACGCCTGGTCCGATGTCTGCGCCGTCGTCGGCCGGCGCAAGAACGGCCCGTCCACCGGCCCCTTCCTGATCGCCGGGCCTTCCTGGTCGGGACCGACCCCGCCCGGCCTGACCCTGTTGAAGTCGCCGACCGTCGTGAACTGGATCATCGCCCGGTACGCGACCAGCGGCCCGTCGGACTTCCCCTCCGTCAACCGGCTCCAGGACGCCACGCGCCTGATCCCGCTGTCGGAGTGGACCGGCGACCCCGATGACTACATCCCTCCCACCGATGTCGCCGTTCCCGCCGATGCCGACACCACGACGCCGCCCGTCGACAAGGTCCACACTCTCAGTGGTCGCGAGTACTTCACCCTCCTCAACCGGATGATGGTGGACAACCCTCCCGCCCCGGCCGATGCTCCGGTCCTGGGCAGAGTCGCCAAGCTCGGTATCGCACCCGGCGCGAGCCTGGACGACCTGTCCCCCGAGGAGCTCGCCACCCTGGACGCGGGTGCGCGGCGCGGCCCGGGGGTCCTGCGCGATCTGCTCGCCCGAGCGGAGTCCGCAGGCTCCGGTGGGTGGACCGTGCACCGAGGCCTGGGTGATTACGGAACCGACTACGCCAAGCGCGCGGTCATCACCCGGTTCGGGTACGGAGCCAACCTCGACGCCGACGCCCTGTACCCGCACGCCACCACCGACGCCGACGGCCGCCCTCTCGACGGTGCCCACACCTACGTACTGCACTTCGACGCCGGCGAAACCCCGCCCGTCGACGGCTTCTGGTCCCTCACGATGATGAATGAGCATCAGCTCTTCGCCGACAACCCGCTGAACCGCTACGCGATCGGCGACCGCAGCGGTATGCGGACCAACCCCGACGGCTCCCTGGACATCTACGTCCAGCACGAAAGCCCCGGAACCGAGCGCGAAAGCAACTGGCTACCCGCACCCGCAGGCAGCTTCAACGTCTTCCTGCGTCTGTACTGGCCCAAGCAGCCGGCCCTCGCCGGCGACTGGACCCCGCCGGCCCTGCGACGCACCAGCTGAACCGCAGCCAGCACTCCAGCAGCGTTTCGCCATCCGGCCTGGTCAGGAGCGTCGTCGGGAGGGTGAGCCGGGAGTGAACGGCCCTGCGCCTTCGGCGCGGTGCTCAGTCGGTTTCACGACACGGTCCTCTTCCGGCTCCGCTGCCCCGCGGACAGTGAAACGTGGACGCTGTCCTGCCGACGTCCGATGTGCCCATCCATCAGGTGTGCGGTACGACTGCGACAGGACAGGAGGCGTGGTGGATGACGGCGTGGGTGACCGATCCAATGTGAGCGCCCCTGGTTGCCCTCCGCCGGCCGACGACCACGAGGCGTGCGTCCGACGCGGCCTCGATGAGATGCTCGGCTGCCCGTCCCGAAGCGGACACCTCCGCCACCTCCGTCGCCGGAAACCTGTCCCGGAACGGTCGTACCGCGTCGGCAAGCGCCGCCGCCCTCTCGTCCTTCGCGGCCGCGCTGGAGTGGTGAACGAAGGATTCATGCCATGTGTGCACGATCTCCAGCGGGACGTGGTGCCGCCCGGCGAAATCGAACGCGAAGGACAGGAGCTCGTCCTTGACTTCGTTCACATCGAGACCGAGCACCACCTTCCGGCGGCTGCTCCTCTCGGACGCATCGGAGCTGTCCTTCTCGTATCCGGGGCGAACGAGGACCACCGGACGCTGGGCTTCCGCGATGACCTCCTGCCCTACCGAACCGACGATGAACCCGCGGACGCTACCCAGCCCATGAGAGCCCACGACGAGCAGCTCCGCCTTGGCAGCGGCGGCGAGCAGCACGCTGACGGGCGCGTCTTCGACCTCGTCAGCGGTCAGGGCAAGGCCCGGCTGCCGGGACCCGACACGCCGCTCGGTCTCAGCCAGCACGCCTTCCGCCGCGCCGGCACGATCTTCGTGCGACACCTTCATCGCCCCCAACTGATGCTCCGCCCACCGCGTGGCGTACACCAGTCGCAGATCCTCGCCGCGCAGCGCCGCCTCGTCGGCGGCCCAGTCCACCGCCGCCACGCTTCCTTCAGAGCCGTCCACTCCCACAGTGACAGGTCGGGACATGCTGCTCTCCTCACCTCGGGCCATCGTCGACAGGCCCTCACGGGGCGCCGCTGGGCATCCTTGCGCGAGAGCACCTCGTCGAGAAGCTACCGAGTCGCCGAAGGAATGGTGTGCGCAGTGTTCGACGACGCTGCCGAAGTACCCCGTCCGGCGGAGGCACCGGGATGGCCGCCCTTTCGCAGACCGAGTTGTGTCGCGGCGGTCAGATCCGTCAGGCCGGCCAGGAGCAGGACGAGGATCCTTCGGCCGAGGTCGGTGGGGCCTTCAGCACCGACCTCGACGATGGAGCACCCGATCCGCAGGACTCAGCAGCCGACGTCCGGCCATGTTCCCCGACGTATCGACGGACGATCTGGTCAGGCCAGGACGTGCAAGAGCGACAGGCCGCACCCTGAGAGTCACCGGCAGGGCCGCGTCGACCTCGCCGCCCACACCGTCCGGGAGGGGGCGGTCCGCTTCGGGTCACTGCAGACCGATGCGCCGCGCGATCTCTTCGGTGTGCCGCAGACGCGCGGGCGCTTCCTCGCCGAGCGCCGCGACGACTCCGGCGACGACGGTCTCGACCACGGCGAGGGTGGGCACCAAACTGTCGTACGGCGACGGCGTCGTGACCAGGCTGGGCAGCACGACCTCGGCGTGCGCGGAGACCGGGGACAGCCATCGGTCAGTGAACAGGACGACCTTCGCACCTTGTTCCAGGGCGAGTTGGGCCATGGTGACCTTGTCCTGCTCGTAGCGGCGGTAGTCGAAGACGACCAGGACGTCGCGGCGTGTGAGCGCACCGAGTGCAGCGGTCCGTTCGACGTCGCCCGCGGGCAGGAGGCGGATGTCGCCTCGCAACTGCATGAGGTGCAGTCCGAGGTACTGGGCGAGGAGATGGGTGAAGCGGCCGCCGGCCAGGGTGATGCGCCGTCTGCCGTCGGCCAGGAGCGAGACGGCGTGTTCCAGGTCGTGCGGCGGGAGTTCGGTGAGGGTCTGCGCGACGGCGGAGCTGAACAGCCTGCTGCCCTGCCCGAGAAGGGACACCTCGCCGTCCGCCTCCTCGTCGGTACGGGCGCGGTCGGCGGATTCGTACAGGGACAGGGGCGAGGCGTTGCGTTCGTCGAGTTCCTCGCGCAGGGCGGTCTGGAAGTCGGGGAAGCCCCGGTAGCCGATCCGGTTGACGAAGCGGATGACGGTGGGGGCGCTGACGCCCGCCCGTTCGGCGAGGACGGCGACGGTCTCGAAGCCGGCGGAGGGGTAGTTGGCCAGGAGGACGCGGGCGACCTTGCGCTCGGCCGGGCTGAGGTCGCCCAGCTTGTGCCGGATCACGTCGGCGAGTGCGCCAGAGGCCATCGCGGGTTCCCTTCTCGGTCGTCGGCGGGCGTGCGGCCCGCGTGCCGAGCCTAATGCCGATCATCTGAGCCGCGTTCCAGGCCACCTCGGGGGCGGCGACGGGTGCTCCCGCACCGGGCAACGGCGCGATGAACCGGTGCGGGAGCGTCGGGGGCAGCGTCAGTCGCTGCGGCTGTCGCCGAGGTCGGCGATGAGGGAGGCGAGCAGGGCGACCCTGACCGGGACCGTACTGACGTCGAGCCATTCCTCGGGGGTGTGGTCGGCGCCGCCGACCGGTCCCAGGCCGTCCAGTGTCGGGACCCCTGCGCCGGCGATGGTGTTGGCGTCCCCGACGCCGCCCGTCGCCGTGGCGCCGACGGTCAGGCCCAGGCGTACGCCGATGTCCTGGGCCCGGTCGAGCATCCGGCGGGAGGCGGCCGTGTCCTCCATCGGCGGGCAGGACGCGAGTTCCTCGACGGTGACGCGGGTGCCGGGAACGACGGGCCGCGAGGCGGCCTCCTCGAGGGCGACGGCGGCGGCGCGCATGCCGCTGTCCGTGGCCGAGCGGATCTCGACGAGGAGTTCCGCCTCGGGGCAGACGATGTTGAAGCGACTGCCCGCGCGCACGACGCCGACGTTGAGGGTGACGCCCTCCCACGTGCCGTTCAGCGCTTGGAGGGCGATGACGAGGTGGGCGGCGGCCAGAGCCGCGTTCGCTCCGCGTTCGGGTTCGATGCCCGCGTGTGCGGCGCGGCCGGTGACGGTGAGCCTGAAGTCGGCCACACCCTTGCGCGCGATGACCAGGTCGCCGTTCTCCCGGGCGCATTCGAGGGCGAGGGCGTAGTGCGCCCCTTCGGCCGCCCGCCGGGTGACCGGCCTGCTGGCGGGTGAGCCGATCTCCTCGTCGGGCGTGGCGAGGAAGACGAGTTCCGCGTAGTCCTCGATGCCTGCCGCGGCGAGGATCTCGAGGGCTGCGAGGCCTGCGACCAGGCCTCCCTTGTCGTCGCTGACGCCGGGTCCGTGGGCGAGGGGCCCCCTGAGGGAGAAGGGGCGCTCGGCGGCGGCCCCGTCGTCGAAGACGGTGTCCATGTGCGCGGCGAGAAGGATTCTGCGGCCTCCGTCGGCGACGGCGAGGCGACCTTGTCTGCGGCCGATGAGCACATCTCCGGTGCGGTGTCCATGGGCCGGAGGCAGCGGGACGCGTTCCACGGAGAAGTCCAGACGCTCGAGGCGGGCCCGGACCAGGTCGGCGACCCGGTTGACGCCGTCGGCGCTGTACGAGCCGGAGTCGATCGCGACGAGTTCGGCCAGGTCTTCCAGGTACCGCGCCTGGTGTGCGCGGGACAGGGACAGCAGCGCTTCGTCGAGGGGCTGCTGCCGGGGCGGGGCGCTCACAGGACCTTCGAGAGGAAGGCGCGTGTGCGTTCCTGCTCCGGTTCGGCCAGGACCCGCCGGGGGTCACCGGATTCGACGACGACGCCTTCGTCCATGAAGACGGCCAGGTCACCGACTTCGCGGGCGAAGCCGATCTCGTGCGTGACGACGACCATCGTCATGCCGTCGTCCGCGAGCCGGCGCATGACGTCGAGGACGTCGCCGACGAGTTCGGGGTCGAGCGCCGACGTCGGTTCGTCGAACAGCATCAGTTTCGGTTTCATGGCGAGGGCGCGGGCGATGGCGACGCGCTGCTGCTGGCCGCCCGAGAGCTCGGCCGGGTAGTGGCCCTCCCGGTCGGCGAGCCCCACCTGGTCCAGCAGGGCCCTCGCCTCCTCGCGGGCGCGGTCCCTGGCGGTGCCGGCGACCTTGACGGGGGCCTCGATGACGTTCTCGAGGGCCGTCATGTGCGGGAAGAGGTTGAACCGCTGGAACACCATGCCGATGTCGCGCCGCCGGGCGGCGACCTCGCGCTCGCGCAACTCGTGGAGACGGGTGCCCTGCGGCCGGTAGCCGACCGGTTCGCCGTCGACTGAGAGCCGTCCTCCGTCGATCTTCTCCAGATGGTTGATGCACCGCAGGAACGTGGACTTGCCGGAGCCGGAGGGTCCAAGGAGACAGCACACCTGGCCGCGTTCGACCGTCAGGTCGATGCCCTTGAGGACCTGGAGCTTCCCGAAGTGTTTGCGCACGCCCTCGGCGTGCACCATGGGCGTGTTCAACGGCCCTCCTCCTTGTGTGTGCGGCCGCGCAGGGCGGTGAGGGGTCCGGCGCACAGGCGTCGAAGTGGGGAGGCCTCGGCGCCGCGGGCCGTGCCGCGCCCGTAGCGGCGTTCGAGCCACGCCTGCGGGACGCTCAGGGCGCTGACGAGAGCCAGGTACCAGAGCGACGCCACCACGAGCATCGGGATGACCTGGTAGTTCTGCCCGTACACGTCCTGGATGTTGGACATCAGGTCGTGCGCTGCGATCACCGACACGAGGGCGGTCATCTTGAGCATGTTGATCGTCTCGTTGCCCAGCGGCGGGATGATCACCCGCATCGCCTGGGGCAGCACGATCCGCCGCATGGTGAGTGCCGGACGCATGCCGAGCGAGTGCGCCGCCTCGGTCTGCCCCGCGTCGACGGACCGGATCCCGGCGCGGACGATCTCGGAGGTGTACGCGGCCTCGTTCAGGCCGAGCGCGAGCAAGGCCGCGACGGCCGGGGTGAGCAGGGTGTTGGTGTCGGCCTGGAGGAAGGTGACGCCGGTGAACGGGACGCCGATCATCACGTGCTGGTAGAGGGCTCCGGCGTAGCCCCAGAAGATGATCTGTACGAGCAGCGGGGTGCCGCGGAAGACCCACACGAACAGCGACGAGAGGGCGTACAGGACCGGGTTGTCGGAGAGACGCATGACGGCGACGAGGGTGCCGAGGCCGAGGCCGAGGGTCATCGCGGCGGCGGTCAGCCACAGGGTGGTGGCCAGGCCGTCGAAGATGAGCCCGGCGAACAGGTAGTGGCCGACGACGTCCCAGTGCAGGTTGCCGTTCTTCGCGAGCGAGCCGATGAGGCCGGCCAGCGCGGCGACGGCGGCCACCGCGGAGAGCCGGCGACCCCAGTGGTGGACGGGGACGATCTCGAAGGTGTCGGGTGCGAGGGAGTCGCCGGTGTGCGGTGTGGCCACGGGGGTGGTGGTGGTCATCTCTAGTCCACCGCCGCGTTCTTGGTGGCTTCCTTCACGGCGATGGAGGCGACGCCGTACTTGTCACAGATCCTGGCGAGGGTGCCGTCGTCGATCAGCGCCTGGAGCGCCCGCCTGATCGCGTCGGTCAGTTGCGGGAGCCGTTTGCTGACCGCGATGCCGTTGGGCGAGGCACGGTAGCCGGCCGGCGCCTCGGGATCCTCGGCCAGGTCGAAGGCCTTGCCGCCGTCTGCGGTCTTGGCCGACCAGCCGGCGGCGGGCTTGGTGACGACCTCCGCGATCACCTTGCCGGAGCGCAGGGCGAGTTGGGCGTCGGAGTCCTTGGGGAAGGTCTGGATGTCGGCCGCCTTCCGGCCGATGGCCCGGCATGTGGCCTGGTGGGCCTCGAGCAGCTTGTACTGGTTGGTCGCCGCCTGGACGCCGACCTTCCGGCCGCAGAGGTCGTCCAGCGTGCTGACCTTCGCCGGGTTGCCCTCGGACACCAGGATGCCCGAGCCGGAGCGAGAGTAGTCGACGAAGTCGACGACCTTCTGCCGCTCCTTGTTGTCGGTCAGCGCCGACATCGCGGCGTCGAACTTGCCGGCCTGGAGGGCGGGCACGATGCCGTCGAACTTCGTCGGGGTGAAGGCGAACCTGACGCCGAGCTTCGCACCCAGGGCCTGGCCGAGGTCGTAGTCCAGGCCGGTCAGCTCCCCCTTCCCCTCGGTGACGAACATCGCGAACGGGGGGTAGGGGACGTCCGTGGCCACGCGCACGGCACCTGCCTTCTTGATCTGCTCGGGCAGGGCCTCGTGGAGGGCCGCGTCCCGCGTGACCGTGACCCCGGCGACACTGCCCCCGGCCGCCGGCTCACCACCGCCGGTATCGCTCGCGCCGCAGCCGGAGACCACCGCCAGAGCCGTGCAGGCCAGCACGGCAGTCGCCCCGCGGCGGGGCACAGAGATGTACATCAACGTCGTTCCCTCTCGAACGTCCGAAGCGAGCGGAATCATCTCCGCCGACGTTTCAGAAGTTACACATCAATGTCATCAATGGCTAGATGTAACGTCTATTACGTACGGACGTCCGCCGTGCGAGGCGCCGAGCTGTGCCGTCGCCGCCACACCAGATGACCGACGCGGCGCGAGGCCGTCCGTCCCGGGCTGAACCTCGGTACGCGGGCTGATCCACGAACCCACCGGTGCGCAGGAGCCCATCGCTGCTCTGCCGCGATGGCGGCAAGGGCGGCCTCGACGCAGCCGGTTGCCCCGCTGGTCTGCCGGGACGGGAACCACCGCCCGGATACCGCGCTTGCGCAGGCGCCCGCGGATGGCGCGTGACGAGTACGCCTTGTCGGCCAGGACCATGTCCCGGCCGGGTGCGGGGCCGTCCGCGTCGACGGGGAACGCGCAGGCGGGCCATCACGGGGGCGAAGGCGGGGTCGGAGCGAACCTCGGCCGGCGAGACCTCCCGCTCGCCGGCCGATGTTCGCCCGGCGCACGGGACCGAGCGTGACCCAGGCACGACGTCCGGGCGGGCGGCATGTCCGAACACGCTCACGGGGCTGCCCGCGACACGCGCAGCGCCCTGCTCGTCGCGATCGGCACCGGCGTGGCCGCCGCACTCGTGTGTGACGGCGTCACCGTCACCGGCGGAGGTTACGCCGGGGACTCCCCGGCACGGAACTCTGCCGTCGTCCCGGCGTCTCTCAGCCGCGCGCGTCCCGCGTGAGGCGGCTGTCCACTTCGCCGTGCTCGCGCACCGCGATCCGTGACAGCTTGGTCAGCATCATGCCGTTGCGGACCGCGACGACGTAGTCCACCGGCAGTCCATGCATCCGTGTACCAGGACCGCGGAGCGGATGCCAGTCCAGGATGAACAGTGTGTTGTCGCCCCAGGGGATCAGGTTCATGGCGATGCGTGCCGCGCCGAACGGATGGGCCCTGGCCTCCAGCTCCAGCCGGTGTCCCGGATCGCAGATGCGGACGACGCACGTGTCGTCGAGGGTGAGGGGGCCCACGCCGACCCGGACGCGCAGGCGTGCGCCCACCTGGGGCCAGTGCGTGTCCGCCTCGAGGACCTGCTGGGTACCCGTCACCCATTCTCCGTAGCGATGGCCGTCGGACAGCAGGTTCCAGACCTCGGACGGTGAGCTGAGGATCAGACGGCGGTTGCGGGCCACATCGACCACGCTCCTTGACCAGGTGAGGATGCGGAAGCACAGCGCTTCATGGCCTGGGGCCCCTCCACGGCGAACCGGCGCTCCCGTCGCCGCGTCGCGCACGGAACACCTCCTCGGTCGCGGCGCGCCCATCGACACTATCCGCATCGCGCGCCGCGAGCATCCGCAGGGCGCGGTCCACTGCACGGGGAGAGGTCACGTCGGAGCAGCGCACCACTCGGTACGGCGCGTGGCCGGTCTCTCGTACAGCCAGGGCCAGTGGGCGACCCCCAGGAGCAGCGGCACGACGACCACGGGCCCGCCGCGCTTCAGCCCCGCGGCGGGTGGCCGGGGCCTCAGTTCCGGGCGTTCAGTTCCGCGACGATCGAGGCCGGCGTGTGGCCGCTGCTGTCGGACACCCGGTGGAAGTCGACCGAGACGAAGTTCGGGTCGCGGCCGCCGGCCGCCGCCCGGCACTGCTGGGTCACGCGGTCTCGCAGCTTGGTCCCGTTGTCGAGGGCGGCGTTGATGACCGTGGGTACGTTCCGGTGGTGGCTCATGGTGAAGAGCCGCCGGAAGCCGGGCTCCTGACGGTCCAGCGGCACGTCGGACCACCGGCTGACGCAGGAGAGGTCGTTGCCGAGGTCGCCGAGGCTCCAGAAGTTGCTGACGGTCCAGGCCCTGTCGTACATGACACCGAGATGCTCACGGTCGGGTGCGTCGCTGAAGATCAGCAGGCGCTTCCCCGCGCCGACGAGTTCGGTCATCCTCGGCCACCCCTGCCGGCGCACGTTCCACGCGTCGGGCCGGAAGAGCAGCTGGTCGAGGCCGCGTACCCGGCCGAGCGAGTCGCCCAGCTGCTGGGCGCTGACGTAGTCCTCCAGGAAGACGGTCACGACCTCTTGGGGGTTCGCCGCGAGGAAGTCCACCACTGTCTGCATGCTGCTCTGGAAGGACTGCCGGGGCAGCGCGTACGTGGCCCCTGCGAAGGTCTTGCAGTCGCCGTGGCAGAGGTAGACGTCGCTCGGGTAGCAGTCGCTGCCGAAGCTGACGACGCAGAGCCAGGTGCTGCGCTCGTACCAATGGGTGTCCAGGCTGAGGCCTCGTACCCCGTTGTCGAGCTGATGGCGCAGGGACTCGGACTGCGACACCGAACTCCAGCGGGAGTCCTCGTAGTTGGTGAACGCATTGTGGGTGCCGAGGAAGGAGACCTCGTCGAGCCGCCGGTCGCCCCAGCGCTCGCGGGCCTGGGCCACGGCCGCGCCCCTCGCGTTCGACGTCGCGACGAACCCGCGGGCGGGGGCGTCGGGTG
This sequence comes from Streptomyces sp. R44, assembly GCF_041053105.1. NCBI lineage: Bacteria > Bacillati > Actinomycetota > Actinomycetes > Kitasatosporales > Streptomycetaceae > Streptomyces > Streptomyces sp. R44. Next base: position 283,228 of record NZ_CP163444.1, read on the forward strand.
GCGCGGCACTGGCCACGGCGGGTATTCCGACGAGGCTCACCAGGAGGAGCAGGACCACGGCAAGCGGTCCGGCCCTCAGAGAGGAAGCAGTCCCGACCGAGCGCACGCGTAACCGTGGGCCCCTACCGAGGCGGTTCTTCTGGATTGGCATGTCCATGCTCGACATGTACTCGCTCCCACCGGCGCGGCGCAAGGCTCCGCCAGTGACCGAGAACCCAGCCCGGTTTGAGGGCAGGACGGCCGGTAACACGGGAGACGACCACGACACCGAACCGCCCCCACGACATCACCCGGTCCAACGCGTGCTCCCAGCCCCCGGGCGCCTGATCGGGGCCCCGGGCGTTCCCGAGGCCCTCCGCCAGGAACCGTAACGACGGGACGGAAACGACACGCACTGGACGAGAGGGGAAACGATGACAACGTACGTCTACGGCATAGCCCCGGCCGACCGGAAGCTGTCCGGCGACATCGAGGGCGTGGGCGACCCGCCCAGGCCCGTGCGCGCCGTACGCAGCGGCGACCTGGTGGCCCTGTGCAGCGACGCCCCGGCCGAACTCGTTCCGCGGCGACGCGATCTGCTGGCGCATCTGCACGTCCTGATCGAGGCCGGCAAGGACGGATCGGTCCTGCCGCTGAGGTTCGGAGGGATCTCTCCCGACGACGAGACCGTCGCCGCCATCCTGGAGGAACGCCACGACCGCTACCTGGACGGCTGGAGGAGCTCTCCGGTAAGGACGAGTTCAACGTGAAGGTGCATCACGACGAGTACGCCGCACGGCAGGTGGTACTGGCCGACGAACCCAACCTGATGAACCGGCGTCCGGCCGGCCGCGCGGCGGGCGTCGACAGCCACGACACGGCCACCTTCGGCGAACTGGTCGACCGGGCCGTGTACGAGCGGGGAAGGTCCGACGCAGCGCTCGTCGAACGCGTCCTCGGCGCCCATGTGGCGGCGATGGTCCGCGGACCGAGGGCCGTCGGCCGACTGGCCGACCTGTCGTTCCTCGTGGAACGAGAACGCCGCCACGAGTTCGAGGAAGCGCTGCGCGGCCTCCACCAGGAGCACGCGCACCTCCGGACCCAGGCGACCGGGCCGCTGCCGCCGTACAGCTTCGTCGAAACCGATTGACCACATGGCCCCATCAGACGTCACTCCGACGAGGCGGACGAACCCTCGGCCCGTTTCGCGCGGGGCTTCACGGCCAGACGGGAGAAGAGAACCGTTTGGCCACCGAAGCGAAGGAGTGGGCTGACATGTCGAAGACATCGCACCTCCCCGGGCGGGCGGAGCATCAGTGGGCCTGGCAGAGGGCGGCCGCGTGCCGCGGTCTGGGCACCGAGGTGTTCTTCCACCCGGAGGGTGAGCGCGGCAAGAGCCGGGTGAAACGCGAGGAGGCCGCCAAAGCGGTCTGCGACCGGTGCCCCGTACGGGCCCAGTGCCTGCAGCATGCCGTCAGCGTGGCCGAGCCGTACGGAGTCTGGGGCGGCCGCACGGTGAGCGAGCGTCAGCCGTCCACGGGGACCGAGGCGGCTGCGGCATAGCCGGACCCGGCGGGCGCGAGACGGAAAGGAAGGCAGCCATGTCGACCCAGAACGCACTTCTCATCCTCGCGGCGGCGGTCGCCGTACTGGTGAAAGAGGGGCCTGCGTGAGATTCTCCCGCTCGGCCACGCGCGCGAGCGTCGACCGGACCCGGGAGTTCCGGGCCGGGTCGACGCTCGCGCCGGTCATGCGGTCACACGCGTCATGCGCGCGGTGGGTCAGCGGCGTAGCTTCAGGCGGTGCACCCCGCCGTCGACCGTGCCGACGTAGAGCGTGCGGCCGTCGGGGGCGGCGGCCAGCCTCGTGGTGTCGGTGTTCTGCAGGCCGCTTGAGATGTTCTCCCAGGTGAGGCCGTTGTCGGTGCTGCGCAGTACACCCCGGCCGCCCTGGACGAGTCCGGACTCCCTGGAGCCGGCGGTGGCCGCGTAGAGCGCTCCGTTCACCCGCAGCAGGTCCGAGACGTGGACCACGAGCGGGCCGGTGTCGGCGGTGCGGAAGGTCCTGCCGTCATCGGTGCTGACCCGGACGGACGATCCGCCGACGACCAGGCGTCGGCCATCCATCACGATCGCGGAGACGGGGCCCTCGGCGACCTTGGTCTTGGTGACGCCGCCGTCGTCCGAGCGGTAGAGGCCCGAAGCGTTGCCGAGCCAGAGGCGCCGCGGGTCGCGCGGGTCACCGGCCATGGCATCGAAGGACCTCTCGTGGAAGAGGTTCTTCCACGTCCTGCCGCCGTCGGACGTCGCGAACAGCCCGTCGCCGAAAATGCTCCTGAAGCTGATCGCCACCCGGTCCGGGTCGGCCGGGTGGACCAGGATCGAGGTCGGTATCTCCGCCGACGTGCCCTTCACCTGCCAGGTCCGGCCGGCGTCACCGCTGCGGGAGACCTCGAAGAGGCCGGTCGCGGTGCGCCGGACCTGCCACACCACCTTGGTGTCCTCGGGCGAGACGGCGATGTGCGAGGTGAGGCGACCGGTCCTGCCCTCCGCCCCGGACTGGCCCCACTCGGGGCCGGCGACAGGGATCGCGGTGCGGTAGGTGCCGCTCACCGTTCCGGCGAGCAGCTGGTCGCCGCCGGCCGCGAGGGCGAAGGTGGTCAGGCCCTGGACGCCGATCCTCCGGTATCCGCTGCCGTCGGCGGAGCCGCGGTACAGGCCGTCCTGTTCGCTGGAGACGGTCACCGAGCCGTCGGCCCAGCGGTCGTAGTCCATCGCGATGGCGGCCTTCGAGGGGGCGGACACGGGCTTCCAGGTCTTGCCGTGGTCGTGGCTCACCTGCCCGGCGCCGAACAGCGCGCGCAGGTACAGGTCGCCGCCGGAGGCGGACAGTCCGTTGCCGCCCTCCGCCAGGGGCAGCAGGGTGGACCAGGTGCGGCCCTTGTCGTAGGAGCCGCGGACGCCCGTACCGGGGACGTAGGCCGCCACCACGGTGGAGTCGGCCGCCATGCCGCGGACGGTGTTCACGGGCTCGTCGAGAACGAGGTGCGCCGTACCGGGGTCGCCCTTGCCGACGCCGTCGATCCGCCAGACGCCGTCGAAGGTCGCCAGGTACAGGGTGCCGCCGACGAGGGTCGCGTCGCGGACGTCGCCGGTCACGCCGGTGGGGTACGTCGCCCAACTGTCGCCCGCGTCCGTGCTGACCAGCAGTGTGTCGTCGACGATCGCGGCGAGGGTACGGGTCTGCTCGTCCGCGACGAACTCGTCGATGTGCGCGTCGGGCACGTCGAGCTTGCGCCAGGTTCGGCCGTTGTCGTCGGTACGCAGGATCGTGCCCCGGCGGGTGGGGTCGGCGGCCGTGTTCACGGCGTACCACCAGCGATCGGGGCGGCGGGCGTCGACCACGACCGCTCCGGTGCCGTTTCCGTCGGCGATCGGCAGCCTGCCCACCTGGCGCCAGTGGGCGCCGGCGTCGGTGGTCAGCCAGGGGGCGGCCTTCCGGAACTGGGTCATGACGGCCTGCTTCGGCCGGGCGGGCGACAGCGCGACGTGACCGGCCTCGCTGTTCGGGCCGATGGGCTCCCAGCGGTTGCCGCGGCTGTCGGCGGGGGTGACCTCGAAGGCGCCGGTTCCGGTGATCCGCCGGCCGTCGGTGGTCGTGGCCCGCACGGCCAACCGGTAGGCGCCGGCCGCCTTCCCGGTCACGTCGGCCTGGTAGTAGCCGGCGCCGTTCATGGTGGTGGGCAGGGTGAAGGCCTTGCCGTGCGGCGGCGTGACCCTGATCTCCGGCGGCGCGTTCAGGGCGGCCGGGGCGGCGATGTGCACGGTGGAACGGCCGTCGCTCGGGTCGGGGGACGCCTGGACGACCAGGTGCCGGACGACGAGCAGGTACGGCACCCGGAGGGCCGGGCCTCGCACGGGGGTGGCCGTTATCCGGCCGCTGATCTCCGTGTCGGTGGCCGGGCGGTCTGCACGCAGGGTGACGTCGACGGTTGCCGACCCCCCGGCAGGGACGGTCACCCGCGGCGGAGACACGGCGGTGGGCCCGGTACTGCTGAGGGCGACGGTCAGCGGTGTCCTGCCGGGGTTGGCCAGGCGTACCTGCGCGGTGCCGCCGACGGTCCTGTCCGACAGGTCGGCGAGGCCGAACGACACGGTCGTCGGGGAGGCGCTGAGGGTGGCCGACGCTGCGGCGGCCACGTCGAGCCGTCCGTTGCCCTGGGCGGTGGGGCCGGTGCCGGCGAGCTGCTTCGCGGTGCCGACCAGTGCGGACCTGATCTCGTCGGGGTCCTGGTCCGGGCGCAGTTGGCGCAGCAGGGCGGCGGCTCCGGCGACGTGCGGGCTCGCCATCGAGGTGCCCGACATGCGGTAGACACCGGGTGCGTACATCGAGGTGGGGATGGTGGAGCGGATCTCCACTCCGGGTGCGACCAGGTCGGGCTTGAGGCCGAAGCCGGTGCCGGGTCCGCGCGCCGAGAACGAGGCGATCTGGTCGGTGGAGTCGGTGCCGCGCAGGGTGACGGACACCTTCCCAGCGGCCAGTTCGCGGCTCAGCTGGGCGTACTGGGTCGTGTCGATGCCCATGACGACCAGGCGGTCCATACGCAGCGAGTCGCCGGAGGCGGCGGTCCGGGTGAGGTCGGGGCGGGCGGGGGTGGTCGTGGCGCCGACCGTTCCCGGGGTGGCGGCGAGCACGGGTCCGCCCCCGGCCGGAAGGCCGCCGAGCACCGCGAGCGCGCCGCGCTCTTCGGCTTCGCGCGCCCAGTCGATGTCGCTCTCGCTCAGGACATCCGTACTGGGCGCGACGAGGATGTCGGCCCGCAGGATCTTGCCCCGTACGTCACCGACCCGCTTCCAGTCCTCGGCCGTGCCCGCGCCGACGTCCACGAGCGGCGCGGTGACCGGTTCCCGAGGCGGGTTCGCGGACAGGACGCCCCGGTACGTCTGGATCAGCTCGGGCTCCTTGCCCGCCAGGTACGCGCTGGGTATCCGCAGCCCGCTGGTGGAGGCGCCGACCGCGATGACGCCGTCGGCCGACGCCGGAGTGTCGACGGTGCCGCTGCCGGGACCGTCGTTGCCGGCCGCGGCGACGACGACCACTCCGGCCCGCACGGCGGCGGTCGCCGCGCGGCCCAGCGGGTCGGTGCCGTCACCGGGGCCGCCGAGGCTCATGTTGATGACGTCGGCCCGCTGGGGGTTGGCCGGGTCGGCCGCCGCCTCGATGCCGGCGATGATGTCGGAGGTGTAGCCGCTGCCGTCGGCGCCGATGACCTTGTAGGCCAGCAGGCGCGCGTCGGGCGCCATGCCGGTGACGCCTCCCTTCCTGACCGCCTTGCCCGCGATGATGCCCGCGACGTGGGTGCCGTGACCGTTGTCGTCCATCGGGTCGTCGTCGCCGTTGGCGAAGTCGAAGCCGCCGACGACCTTGTGCCCCTTGCCGAAGCCACCGCCCAGGTCGGGGTGGCCGTAGTCCACGCCACTGTCCAGGACCGCCACCACGGTGCCCTTGCCGGTGGCCTTCACACCGGCCGGGTCCTCGCGCTTCCAGACCTCGGGCGCACCGGTCAGCGGAACGCTGATGTCCGTGCGCACCTGTATCCGGGTGTCGGGCCGGACGGCGACGACGCCCGGCAACGCGGCCAGCCGCGCCGTCTCGGAGGCGGGCACCGTCATCGCCACGGCGTTGACGAGCAGGCCGAGTCTGCGGGGCGAGGCGGGGTGCAGTCCGGCTTTCCCCACCGTCCTGACGAAGGCGTCCTGCCGTGCCGCCAGGGCCCGTCGGGCATCGCCGACGGCGGAGGCGGTGCCGGCGGTCAGGGAGGTGAGCGAGCCGCCTGGGGCGGCTGCCACGGCTGCGTCTCCGGACAGCTCGACGATGACCCGCTGGTTCGGGTCGGGTGACTTCGCGGTCGCGGTGCCGGGTGTCGCGCTGAGCGTCCCGGCCAACGCGATGGTGGTGACCGTGGCCGCCGCCAGGCGTCGGCTTCTTCGTGGGTTCTTGGCCATGGGCAGAAGTCCTAGCGCCGAAGTCACGCTCCGTACAACGGATCTTGGCGGCCCATTGCTGCACTTGGCACAAGTGGGCCAGGATCCGCACATGACGAACGAGCTCACCGCGGCAGGCATCGATCCGTTCGACGAAAGCGTCTACCGGGCTGTGTTGACCCGGCGTACGGCGGCCCCGGCCGAGCTCGCCGCCGACCTCGGCTGCTCCCCTCTCCGCGTCGCCAGGGCACTGGACCGATTGCACGACCACGGCCTGGTCGGGCGGCTCGCGGGCGTACGACGCCGGTACGCGGCGATCGAGCCGGGAGCCGCGGTCGAGTCACTGGTGCGAACCAGGACCGCGGAGTTGGACCGGGTCCGTTCGGCGGCGGGCGAACTGTCCCGCCTCTTCGCGGCGGCCCAGGCCGGCACCGCCGGGGAGGACGAGGTGGAGATCACCACCGGCCGCGAGGCGCTCGGCCGCTGGTTCGTCCGCCTCCAACAGGAGGCGCGCGAGGACGTCATGACACTGGATCGGCCGCCGTACGCGCTGACCACGTCCAACCCGGTGGAGAGCAACGCGCTGGGGCGCGGGGTGCGCTACCGCGCGGTCTACGCCCCCGAGGCGCTGGAGTGGCCGGGGGTGCTCGACGACATCCGAGGACTCGTGAGCCGTGGCGAGCAGGCCCGGGTGATGCCGGGCCTGCGGATCAAACTGGCCATCGCGGATCGCCGGCTGGCGCTGATGCCGCTCTCCCTGGACCTCAATGGCGTGCGCGCTGCGGTCATCCGCCCCTCCACGCTGCTGGACGCCCTCACCGACTACTGGGAACTGTGCTGGAAACAGGCCCTGCCGCTCGACGCCCCCGCCCAGGACCCGCTCGGCGAGGAGGACCGTCTGGTGCTCACCCTGCTGGTCAGCGGCCTCAAGGACGAGGCCATAGCCCGCCAGCTCGGCTGGTCGGTCCGCACCATGCGCCGGCGCATGAGCCGCCTCCACGACCTTCTGGGCGCGGTGAACCGCTTCCAGGCCGGTGTCGTCGCGGCACGCCGCGGCTGGATCTGACCCGTCGCCGAGCCGGGGCCGATCTCGCCGGTCAGCGCGGGTTCATCGGCTGCACCACCCGCGGACGAAGAACCTTTGTTGCAGCTACTCCCCCAAGGCGCTTGAGCGCTTCTGGGAAGTGAAGTCGGGTGCCTGGAGGGAAGATCGTCCCACCAGGCACTCCTGCGCTTGGACACGTTGCGACATCACCCGGCTGCCACGTGTAGCGCGTAGCCGGCTCCAGGCGCGCTTCCCGGACCATGCGCGGTCCGGACCGCACACTTCGGCAAGCATCCGCGGGATGCCGACACTCGTCTCCGGGATCTGCCGTTGTCGGCCGCCGCGCGCTCGCAATCCCTCCCGCCGACCCGCTGCTTCAACGTAGCTGCCGGAAGTGCGTCGAGGATGCCGGTGAGCGGAGAGACCCGACTCCGCACGAGTCAGCGCACATGCCCAGTTCCCCACCGTGCAGACCAGGCTCAAACGATCAGAGGTCCGACACACCAGCGCCAACCATGCACGAGCTCGTCGGACCCGGCACCCGCCGTCCGACCCGTCCGAGGTGCGTGGGGCGGGTAGGTCCTCCACTCTGAAGGGAGCCTGCCCCTTGCGCCGGGCGGGAGCGGCCCCGACGAGGAGTGGCATGTCCAAGCAGTTCGAGGCGACGGTCGACGTGGTCCGGGACATCGACAAGGTGTTCGCGTATCTCGCCGACGGGCGGAACGATCCGCGGTTCAGCCCGCGGGTGCTCCGGATCGAGCGGGTCCCCGAGTCGCCGACGGCCGTCGGTACGGTGTTTCGCAGCACGGTGAAGGACGCGGGGATGAAGACCTCGCGGGAGTTCCGCGTCACCGCCTTCGACCCGCCGCGGTCGATGCGCTGGGCCGAGGTGTCGAAGAACCTCGTGACGGTGAGCGAGGGCGGCTACGACCTGGAACCGCTGCCGGACGGCGGGACGCGGGTCCGCATCCACAACGAGCTGGAGGGCCACGGCCTCGGCAAGCTCATCGTCGGCCTGGCCCTGGCCGCGGCGCGCAAGGACGCGCCGGCCTTCGGAAAGCGCATCAAGGCAGCCGTAGAAGCGGACGTGTCCTAGATCGGCGAGAGGTCGGGGCCTGTCCGACCGCTGCGCCTGCGAAGACGGCGTGCGCAGTGCCGGTGTGCACCTCGGGCCGGCGGACACGCTGACCCGAGGTGCGCCGAGGTGCACCGAGGTGCCGGTCGGGCGGGCGTCAGCCCTGGCAGACGCCGCGCGTGTAGTCGTACGTCGCCGTGGCCTGCGAGTACTTCCACTGCGGCACGAGGAGCCCGTCCGCCAGCTGGCGTGCGGCGGCGGGGCTTTCGATCACGTAGCCGAAGTCCTGGAGCCAGGAGGGGTACAGGTTCTTCGAGCCGATGTAGAAGGCCGAGTCGTCCACCGAGACCAGCTTGTGGTGCTGGGCGTACGGTTTGCCGTCCGCCCACGTCGGCTTGTCCGAGGCGCGGAAGGTCGCGAGCTGCAGGTTCTGGCACATCGCGGCCCTTGCCTTCGGCACGTCGCCGGTCAGGGCCGTGAGGCGGTCGCGCAGGGCGTCGCTCACCTCGGACAACGACTTGATCTGCGAGTAGCCGCCGCTGCCGATGGTGCCCCGGTTGGCCGGGTCGCTGACGACGATGCGCACCTTCACGCCGGCGGCGAGTTTCGCGGCGAGGGTGTCGTAGAGCCGGATGTCGTAGCGGGGCAGTGGCGGGCAGGTCGCGTTCAGGTCCTGCTGCGAGATCTCGACGTGCTCGGTCGCGCTCGCGACCAGTGCTCGCAGGGCGCTCTCCTCCGGGTTGACCGTGTCGTAGTCGCGGTCGGAGTTGGTGCGGTCGGACACACCGAATCCACAGGTGGTGTCGGCGGCCCTCGGCAGGACGGGCTGGAACGACGAGGACGGGTCGCTCTGCCGGATCCCGACGCCGAGGCCGCCCACCGCGAGGGCTGCAATGTCGCCTTCGGCGGGCGGGGCGGCAGGCCGGGGCAGCGTGGGCAGGCAGCCCGCGCCGTTGGAGGAGGCGAACCAGACGGCGGTCCAGTTGTTCTTGTTGCGACAGGTCCAGTCCCACAGCGTGTCGAGGTAGCGTCCGGCGGAGCCCGCCGCCGGGCCGGACAGCGCGAGGTCGACGTCGTTCACCGGGTGGGTGGTGTCGAGGTAGTCGTCCTTCCAGCTGTTGATGCCGCCGGTGATCACCGAGTTCCCGTCCACCACCACCAGCTTGGAGTGGTTCCAGGAGAAGCCGGTCTTCGACGTCGTCATCGAGGCCACGTCGAGAGTGACGCTCGCGGCCGCCGGACCGAGCTTGTCCACCAGCTCGTCGCGGTAGTTGGAAGGAATCACGTTGGCGTGGTAGAGGGGTGCGGCACCGACCAGGATGCGAACCTGAAGCCGGTTGCCCTTCTGCGCGGCCTCCTTCAGGCCGGCCACGATCGCGTCCTGGAAGGCTCCGTCGGGGAACGGGGCCAGAGTGGATATGTCCACGCTGTAACGGGCGTTCGCGATGTCCTCGCGTACCTTCTCCAGCAGGCGCCGGGAGCCTGAACGGTCGGCGCAGGTGGGATCGCCCCAACATCCGGGGGTCTGGAGCAGCCAGTCGGAGGCGCCGGGGGTGGAGGCGCCCAGCCTGTTCCCCGTCGTGCGCTCCCAGACGGAGCCCTCAAGGCCCGGAGAGACCTGACGCAGGGACTGCTCCACCGCGTCCAGGTGCGGAGTGGGCGCGTCGGCGAACACCGGGGCGGCGGACAGCAAGAGGGCGGAGAGGGCGAGTGGAAGGGCCGTCGTGCGGATGGTGGGGGCCAATGCGGTTCCTTGCTTGGGGGGGGGTGGCTCGGGCCGAGGGCTCCGCGGAGGGGGCCTCGACCTTGATCAACTCGCGTAAGTTACCAGCGCGTATCTCCTGGTTCACCCCAGCCCACGCTGATTTCGGCCACAATCGCGCCCTGGACCGTCGGCGAGGCTTCCCGGCCATGGCCCGGTCGTGGCCTGACCGTGGCGCGGCCGTGGAAGCCGGTCTCAGGGGCACCCGTGCTCCAGCAAGACGCAGACGAACTTCTCCTCGGTCGCCCGCAGCCCGGCGAGCCGGCCACGTTCACGCGGGGACCGGCGGGCACGGAAGCGCCACCCGGCAACAAGTCCCGCTTGGGCATGGCGGGTGGCCGCGGTGAGCAGCCAGGGCCCGGCGTAGCCGCCGATGAAGCCGGTCTCACGAAGGCCGAGCGGCCGGTACACCAGGTCGCACGGCAGCGACTCGTGCGGGTGCCCCGTGGCCTGTTCGGTCATCAGCGCGACCGCGACGTCGTCCGAATGCGATCAGCCGTACCCCGGCGCCCGTGACCACGCCGACGACCAGCGCCGAGACCCCCAGCGACGCCGGCAGCGGCCCGGTGACCGGGCGGGCCCCCTCGTACACGACGTCGGCGAGCAGGCTGCCCGTGCCGGACCACAGCACGAACCGTGTCGGACAGGGTACGGAGCTCGGCCTGCCGCGCCGACGGCGGAAGGATTCGATGCCGATGGTGCGGATGGCACGGCGAGGCCGCCGACCGACTACGGCTCCGTCGACGACGGCCGATCCGCGAGCGGGTCGCTCCCGTGCGCCGGCGGCCGACCCGCTCGCGGAGTCCGCCGCCGTTCCACATCCGAGGCGGGAGATCGCGTCAGGTGGTGTCCGGCCTCTCGGGGTGGGCCAGGAGGAGAGGCGAGCTCAGGCGTGCTTCGGGGTGCATGCGGAGCAGGTGGTGCACCACCCCGGACAGCCCGGGAAGCAGACCGGGTGCGAACGCCTCCTTGGCGAGGCCACCGACCGGACCGCGCTGCTCGATGCCGGTGATCAACTCTGCGTCGGCCTGTGCGGCGGACGGTCCCTCGTACCCCTTCAAACCGCGCAGGTGGTGCAGGAGCTCCCAGAGTCCGAGGTCGCCGTGACAGAGGGTGTGGCTCCAGCCGAACCCCTCGCGCAGGCCGGCCGGCCCGGAGCGGAGCGCGGTGCCCAGGTGGCGGGGATCGCCCGTGCGCCGGTAGAGGTCGAGGGCGGCCAGGCCGATGCCCGTGCTGCCGTGGCACCATGCGGTGGGGTGGTCGACGTCTCCTCCGATCCGCGCATCGACCCAGGCGCCTGCCTCCGGCGAGTACAGCGACTCTTCGAAGTCGTGTGCCAGAGTGCCGAGTTCGTACCACCGACGCCGGTCGGACGGGCCCCCGGCGGACGAGAGGGCGAGCCTGGTGAGCGCCCACCCGGCGCCGGTGGCGCCATGGGCGAATCCGCCGATGCCCTCGGGGAACATCACCGTGGACCACCGTGCTCCGCGGTCGTCGACGACCGCGCTCCGCTCCAGATGCCGACCGGCGGCCGCGGCGGCTTCCAACCACCGCTCCTCGCCGGTGATTTCGGCGAGGTCGAGCAGGGGGACGATCGCGCCGGCCGCGCCGCTGAGCACGTCGAGGGCACGGTCCTCGGCGATGGCCTCCGGGGTCAGCAGCGCGGCCCTGGCGCGGGCGCGGTCGAGCAGCCCGGGCGTACCGAGAAGGCGGTGCAGCGCGGCCCAGGTCCACACCTGCGAGGCGATCCCGGTGAACCCGCCGAGCTGACGGGTCGGCGTGGTGTCCTCGGTGGCGGACAGTACCTCCAGGGTGCCCGCCAGCACGGACTCGACACCGGCCACCGGATCGGCTCGGCCGGCCCGCTGCTCCCGCTGGTACTCCGCGAGGGCGAGGGCGACGCCGCCCTGCCCGGTGTAAAGGTCCGCGCCCAGCGGACGGACGGCCCAGCCGTAGTCCGTGAGCACGGGACTGATCCAGGTCGCTGTGGCGTCGGTGCCGCGCACGGCCGCCTCGCAGACCGTCCGCACGGCCTCGGCCGCCAGCGTGCGGCGCCGCCGGTCCAGGTCCTCGGCGTGCGGCGCGCGGGCGGGCGTCCGTACCCGGTCCGGAAGCCTGCGTTCGTTCAGGTAGGCGCCGACCAGGGCGCTGCGAATGGTGTCGCGTTCACGGGTGAGGTCCGCCCGCCGCCACCCGGCGAGGAAGGCGTCCAGCCGCTGTCCGTCCACCCGTTCGCCGAACGCGGGGATGTCTCCGACCAGGAGGTCCGCTATCTCCTGGTCGATCACGGCCGGTTCGCGCGGCGCGCCCGGGGCGGCGAGGGCGTTGCGGTGGAGGATGTCCCGGGCCCGGGCCAGGGCGGCGTCGGGGTCGTGCAGCGAAGCCGGGTGCCAGAGCATCCGGCCGATGTCCGTGTACGTCTGCGTGGGCCGCCGGATCCTGCGGACCCGGCAGCCGTCGAACACCCGCAACAGCGCGTCGAGTCCACCGCCCGCGTCGAGCTCCGTCAGGGCCTCGGTGAGCCCGTCGAAGCCGGTCAGCACCTGGTCCCAGTGGCGGATCAGCACCGGCTCGGGGCTGGGGTGGTTGCGGGCCGGCGGCAGGTCCACCGCGGCGACCTCCATGCGGGCGGTGTCCCGTCCTCCGTCCGTGATGACCGGGACGCGGATCTGCGGCTGCTGACCGGGCAGACCACCGGCGGCCGAGAGGTCCACGCCGGCGAGGGCGTAGCCGTCGGTGCGCAGCGGGAGGATGCCGGTGCGCAGCACGGTGTTGCGGATCGTCCGGGCCGCCCGGTCCACGGCGTCGCCGCGCCCGCTCGGCGGAACCTCGACATCGGGGGTGAACAGGGCCTCTGCGTCGACGACGGCGGGCACCGGACCGTGGGCCACCAGGTTCTCGGCGTGCAGGTCGGTCCCGCCGAGGAGCCGCATCACCGCCAGCCAGCCGCCCAGGGCGCGGTAGAAGCGGGCGAGTTCCGCCTCGCCTCGGCAGTAGCGGTGACCGAGGTGCTCGGCCCAGCCGTAGCCGTCCCGTACCACCACCCTCGGTACGCCCAGGTCCTCGGCGCCGGGGACGGCGGCGACGAAGGAGCGCAGCGCGGCGTCCACCTCCACCGGTCGCGGCTTGTACATGACGCGGGCGGACTCGAAGACCAGCAGCGCCACCGCCCGGCCACCGTGGTGGGTGTCCCCTCGGGCCAGCTCCAGGGCGCGCAGCGGTCCGGGATCGCCTCCGAGCAGGCCGGCGACGGCCCGACGGTCCGCGGCGAGCCGCGCACCCAGCTCCAGGGCGCCCTCGGTCAGCAGGCGCCCGGAGGCGAAGGCCCGTCGGCGCAGCGCCGGGTAGCGCCGGTGCAGGGTCTCGGAGAAGCCGGGCGTGGAGGCCTGCCGGAGGAAGGCGTCCCATCGCGCGGACGGGTCCGTGCCGGGCAGGTCGCCGGCGAGGGCTGCAGCCCTCAGCTCCAGCAGGAGCACCCGGTTGAGCCGGAGCTGGAAGGTACGGCGGAGAGCCTCGCGGGTCGCCTCGCGCAGGACTTCCCGCTCGTCGGAGGCCAGCCCGGCCATCCCTGGGATCCGGTCGTCCAGCTCCGCGAACAGCGGGGCCGCGAAGGCGTCCACGGGGCCCGCGAACCATCCCTCGGGCGGCGGTCCGTCGGCCGAGCGGGCCGCTGCCACCGGTTCCACCATGCTGAGTCCTCTCCTGACGTCTGGGTCGGGTTTCCGCACACGGGGGCCGGCCTGCGCGTGGCCGGGCCTGGTCGGCCTCGTCGGGCCGGGTCGGGCCGGGGAGCCCCTAAGGGCTCCCCGGGTGGTGCGTCCGGTGCCGTACGGCGGTTCGTCAGCAGCAGTAGCTGTGCAGCGAGCCCGTACAGCTGCTGCACCCGGTGAGCAGCGCCTCGGTGGCGTCGGTCAGCGCGGCCTCTCCGGCCGCACCGCCCACGTAGAGCGGGCCGGCCGGGTTGTCGGCGCCGAAGGCCGTCTCGGCACCCTGGAGCCAGGCGGTGACGATCTCATCCGCGCGGGTGGTGGACATGATGGACATGCGGTACCTCCTACGATTCGCCGGAAGTGCACGGGGCTACAGAATCCACCGGAGGTGGTCCGTCCGGGATCTACCGGAACCGGCCAATCGTCGAGCGGGATTCCGGGCGCGCCCGACCCGGCCCGGAGGCCGCCGCTGCGCGGCCGGAACGATGGCCGCCGGTCGGCGCGCCGCAGACTCCGGCCATGGTGGCGGGCGGTGTAGGCCCCCTGCGCGTCCGGGTCCGCAGCGGCACCGCCGCGAGGCGCGAGGGGACTGCGACGGCGCCCGTCAAGGGCCGCGGTCCCAGCGCATTTGGCCATTAACGCCCCCGTGGCGGGGGCACGTACGGGGCGATCCGGCGCACGATCGCCCGGTCGAGCGAGCAGTCGAGAAGACCCGCCGCGGCCTCACGGGGGTTGGCCTTCCGCCTCAAAGGGAGTGTGTGCCAGTCGAATCGACGGCCCAGGTTCGCACATGCCGGCACCCCTGCGTCACGCCGCGGTGCGGCCGCGGCCTGGAGAGCGCCTGCACCCTCGTTCCGGGTGCTGGGGCTGTCTCTGCTGCTCGGCGCCCCGCCGGCCTGGCTGCCCGCCCGGGTGCCCTTCCCCGGCAAGGCGTTCGTCCGCTCACTCGTCCTGCTGCCCACGGTCCTGCCGCCGACGCTCGGCGGTGTCGCGCTGCTCCTCACCTTCGGGCATCGCGGACTCCTCGCGCCATGACAGGAGCACACCTTCGGCATCACTCTGCCGTTCCACACCTCCGGAGCCGTGCCGGCGTCAACGTTCGTCGCCATGTCCTCCTGGTCATCAGCCTGGATCCCCGCGACCGTCGTCACGGCGTCCAAGCGGTCGCGGGCGAACTCGGCGATACCGCCGCCGGGGACGAGGCAGGCCAGGCGGCGGTAACCGCGACCCAGGACCACCCCTCGACAGCAGCCCGCCAGCAGCGGTGTCGCGCAAAGAACCGCTGAGCCAGGCCCATGCCGATCAGGGGTGTACGGGACAACTGCGGCTCATCGAGGGCGGCGAGCACCCCGTATCCCACTCCTCTGACCGTCCAGCAGGCGGCGCTCACGAGTGCTGTCGCTCCAGGAGACGGGCCGCTTCACTCGTGCCGTCCGATGACGACACCACCGGCCCGGCGGCGCGCCCGCCGCTGGGCCGTGAACACGCCCCCCGGCCACATCCCATGCATCGGTCTGGATCCCGAGCATCCATGCCTCGCTCTCGTTTCGTGCGCCCCCGACGGCAAGGGCCAACCCCCCGGTCATCAGCCGTTCGGTCCCGGTGTCGAAGGCTCACGTACGTCCGCTGCATCGGAGGGCTGCCCGGGGCTGGGCGAGGGTGAGTTCTGCGGCCTTCGCCGGGGTCGGTGCCGAGATGGGAGTTCTCTAGAGCACTCCCGCCCGCCCCCTTGTCAGCGAGTCCGCCCCTCCCTACTTTTGTTCAGCAAGTCCTTGGCCCGGCGGGTCCACCGACCCACGTCGGCCATTACCTGCTCCTCAGCGCACGACACACCATGGAGGCGTCACATGCCCTTAGCCGTGCCGGGTCTTCTGGAAGCCGACGGATTCCGCGACGCGGGTCCGCTGGAGATCGACGACGAGGCGATCGCGTTCGAGGACGACGACCGCAGCGACCGCGAATACTCGGCGTGTCTCTCCGACCCCTGGGTGACCGCCACCACCCGCTTCGCCTGTGACCTGAACTCGTAGCGGTGGCCGTTTCCATCACCGGCCGCAGCGGTTGGTCCGACGGCACGTGGTCGTATCTGAACGATCCGCGGATGCCGGTGATGGAACACGGATGGAAACTGCACGTATCGGCGCGTCCCGGCGACCTCGACGCCGCCACCAGGCTCGTCCTGCCGGTGCTGTCCCGACACGTCTGCCATGCGAAGTTCGCCCGTGACCCCGAAACGCTGCGCCGCCTCAACTCCGGGGTGGTGAGCGCGGGAGCCGTCGGCAAGGCGATCACCGTCTACCCCACGCCCGGCGCTGTGGTCGAGGTCGGCCGCGAACTCGCCGCCGTACTGCGCGACCGGGAGGGCCCTCGGGTCGTCAGCGATCGGCGGGTCGACCCGAGGGCCCCGGTCTACTACCGCTACGGCCCCTTCACGGGCGACTACCGGACCGGCCGGAGCGGGCGGCTCGAATCCATCATGACCGGGCCGGACGGTCGCATCTTCGACGGCCTGGCCGTCGGCCGCTACAGGTGCCCACCCTGGGCCGAGGACCCCTTCGCACTCGACTCCGGACACGGTGACGAGCCGTCCGCGGCCGGCTTCGGCGGCGGACGCTACACGGTCACCGCCGGCATCGCGCGTGCGCCCCGGGGCAACGTCTACCGCGCGGTCGACCGCACTCTCGGGCGGCCGGTGGTGGTCAAACAGGCGAGGGCCTTCGTGGGCGAGGACGAATTCGGTACGGACGCCCGTCACCGGCTGCGCAACGAGCGCACGGTCCTCACCGCGCTCGACGGCGTCACGGGCGTGCCCCGTGCACTGGACTACTTCTCTCACCAGTCGGACGAGTACCTGGTGATGAGCAGCTGCGGCGACCGGGACCTGCGCAGGGAGGTTCTGCGGAACGGCCCGTACCGGGACGACGACACCCGGCCGACGCGCGCCCTGTCCGTCCTCGCCTCCCGGCTCCTGCGCGTCCTGGACGCGATCCACGACGGGAACGTGGTCGTCCGCGATCTCAAGCCCGACAACGTCGTGCTCGACGACTCGGGCCCCGGCCACTGCCACGTCATCGACTTCGGGATCAGCGAGTGGGACGGTGCCGGCCCGGGCGGGGCGACCCCCGGATACAGCGAGCCGGTTCTGCGCGCGACCGGACCGGCCGCCCCCGCCGACGACTACTACGCCCTCGGCGCGACCCTCTTCTTCGCCGCCACCGGCATGGATCCGGTGATCGTCGACACCGACCACGGGGTCAACCGGGACCGGACCCTGGCCTGCCTGGCATCGGCGCTCCCCGGGCGCGCCCACCGGGAGATCCGGTCGTCGATCACCGGCCTCCTGAGCTTCGACCCGGCCGTACGGACCACCGCCGCCGACCGCCTGCGCACCGGCACGGCCGTCACCGCACCCCGGCCCGTGCGCCCGCGGATCGACAGCGACCTGCTGGACGAGATCATCGAGCACACGACCTCGTTCTGCGTCGGTGAAGCGCACTCGATCGTGGACCCGGTACAGGCCGCGCAACTGAACGTCCCGACCTCGATCGACGTCTACGGCGGCAGTTCGGGACTCGGACTGGAACTCCTCCACCATGCGCACCGGCCCCACGTGCGTTCTGCCGTCGCCGCGTTGGCGCGGTGGACGGCGGAACAGTCCAGGAACCTGCCACCCGGCTTCTACACGGGGCGCACCGGCGTCGAACTCTTCCTCGCGGAGGCGGGGACGGGGACGGACGCGGCCCCGCGGTCCGGGTACCCCGTCCTGCCGGAGCGCGCACCGGACGGCGGACCGCCGGAGGCGGACCTGATCGCGGGCGCCGCCGGAATCGGCCTCGGCCGACTGCTGCTCGCCCGCCACGCCCTCCGGTCCGGTGACCGACACGCCGCGGACCGACACCTCGCCATCGCCGCCGACTGCGACCGGATGCTGGCGTCGGGCACCGCCCGACTGACCCCGACCGGCCCGGACACGGCCGGCAGCGCCGCACTCCACGAGGGCATCGCGCACGGCGAGGCGGGCATCACCTGCTTCCTGCTGGAGTACAGCGACGCGACCGGGGACCCTGACGCGATCAGCCGCTCCGAGAAGGCCGCCGCACGCCTGGCCGCTGTGACACCGGACATCATCGCAGCGGCCGCCGAGCCGGGGGCGACACGCCGCTACGGCTCGTGGTGCCGGGGCCTGGCCGGCATCGGAACCGTACTCGTCCGGGCCGCCGAACGCCTCGAGGAGCCCGGGTACCTCGACCTCGCCCAGCGGGCCGCGCGCGCCTGCGCCGCGCTGGCACCGCGGATGCCGCTGGTCACGCAGTGCTGCGGACTGGCCGGAGTGGGTGACCTGATGGTGGACGTCGCAGTCGCGTCCGCATCCGCGTCCGCGTCCGCGGAATTCTGGGACGCGGCCGAGACCGTCGCCCTGCTCATCCTGAGCCGCAGCGGCGGCACCTGGTCCCGGCCCGTGTTTCCGGACACCGGTCTCGCCCGGTCGAGTGCCACCTGGGCCGGCGGATCCGCGGGTGTGTTGGCCTTCTTCAGACGCCTGCGCGACCGGGGCGGCCCGCGGCTCGGCCTCGTCGCCTGACCGCTGCCACCGGTGGGCGCGGTCGCCCCGCCGCCCACGTCGTACCGGACATGCCCGACGATCGGACACGACCGGCCCGGCCCGACCGCGGACCGTAGTGCATCAGCCCCCTGCCCGGACAGTACGTCAGCAACCAGGTCGAACTCCCGGACAGGGCGCGGGAGATACGCCCGTACAGCCACTCGGCCTCCCCCGGCCGCAAGACCTGCCGCATCACCGTCCATCGGGAACGCTCGGCTGACGGCGGCATCCCCGAGGGAGAGGATTCCTCCTGGCTGCGCCGTACGGCGACTCCCCGACACCTCCCTGCACCGCGCCGTTGAAGCCCGGGGCCCGGGGGTGCCGGAGACGACGAGACCGCCGTTCCACCGGTCGGGCAGGCGGATGACGAACTGGGCGTCGTGGTTCCAGCCGTGGTTGGTGTGGGTGGTGGACGTGTCGGGGAAGTACCCGTCGATCTGGATGCCGGGCACTCCGCTGGGCACGGACAGGTCCTTCGGGGGTGATTCCCTCCCAGGCTCGGGGGCGGGGATCCGCGGGAGGCTGTGCGGCCGGTCGGCCTCTGGACGTGTATACGGCGCCCACCGTCAGCGGACGCCTGGTGGATGCAGGCACCATCCCGCCGCGCGACCGTACGAAGGAGTCCTGGTGTGCGAACTCCCACGCCCTACTAGTCCGTTCGCGGGCCGGACCATGGACGCCCGTCACATTGCCTCTGCGTGAAGCCTGGGTGTCCCGCCCATGTCGGTGCCGGTCAGCGAACCCGCATGATTCACGCCACACCGAGGGCACGAGCCGCAGTCGCCACGGTGTCCCCTCCTCGTTTCCCCCCACCCGGAAGGCATCAGCCATGGGACAGTCGCATCCCCCGCTCCGCACCACGAAGGGCCGCCGCGTCGTCGGCGGCGTCCGCCGCTGGCTCACCGCCGCAGCG
Organism: Streptomyces sp. R44; assembly: GCF_041053105.1. Lineage (NCBI taxonomy): Bacteria > Bacillati > Actinomycetota > Actinomycetes > Kitasatosporales > Streptomycetaceae > Streptomyces > Streptomyces sp. R44. The sequence continues at coordinate 302,299 of NZ_CP163444.1, forward strand.
GGCGCCCTCGCCCTGACCGGCGGTCTGGTGGCCGTCGGCCCGCAGGCGTCGGCCGCCGGCCTGACGCAGGTCACCGGCTTCGGCTCCAACCCCGGCAACCTCACCATGCACACGTACATACCGGACGGCCTGCCCACGGGCGCACCCCTCGTCGTCGCGCTGCACGGCTGCACGCAGAGCGCGAGCGACTACTACGCGAACTCCGGCTGGCCGAAGTTCGCCGACTCCTACGACTTCGCGCTGGTCTTCCCGCAGACCACCAGTGCGAACAACTCCAACTCCTGCTTCAACTGGTTCGAGAAGGGCGACAGCACCCGCGGCCAGGGCGAGGCGCTGTCGATCAAGCAGATGGTCGACAAGGCCGTCTCCCTGTACGGCAGTGACACGCGTCGGGTGTACGTCACCGGCCTGTCCGCCGGCGCCGGCATGACCGCGAACATGCTCGCCGCCTACCCCGACGTGTTCGCCGGCGGCTCCATCGACTCCGGACTGCCTGCGTACTGCGCGACCGCGCTCAGCGCGGCGTACACCTGCATGTACTCCCCGCCGAACAAGACGCCCGCCCAGTGGGGTGATCTCGTACGGTCGGCCGCGCCCGCCGGCACCACCTCCTGGCCGCGCGTGGCGATCTGGCAGGGCACCGCGGACACCACCGTCAAGCCGGCCAACGCCACCGAACTCCTCGACCAGTGGACCGACGTGTGGGGGATCGGCCAGACGCCCTCCCGCACCAAGAGCCTCAGCGGGGGCACCACGCTGAGCGAGTACGACGACGCCTCGGGCAAGCCCGCCGTCCAGGTGTACTCCATCTCCGGCATGACCCACGGCCTCGCGGTCGACCCCGGCAGCGGCCCGGAGCAGTGCGGCACGGCCGGCACGTACTACCTCGACACGATCTGCTCCAGTTACCACACCGCCCGCTTCTGGGGCCTCGACGGCGCAGGTGACGGCGGTGGCCAGACGCCGGGAGGTCTGCCGGCGCCCACGGGGCTGACGCTCACGGGGACCACCGACACGACCGCGACGCTGAGCTGGGGCACGGTGTCCGGCGCCGCCTCGTACCACGTCTACCGCGGTGGTACGAAGGTGGGCACCACGATGTCGGCGTCCTACACCGACACGGGCCTGGCCACCGGCTCCACGTACAGCTACACGGTGGCCGCCGTGGACGCGGCCGGAACGGTGGGAGCCGTCTCCGCCTCGGTGAGCGCGACGACCACCGGCTACACGCCCACCTGCCACACGGCCAGCAACTACGACCACGTGGCCGCCGGCCGTGCCTACCAGAGCGGCGGCTACGCCTACGCCACGGGTTCGGGTCAGGCCATGGGCCTGTGGAACACGTTCACGACGCACACCCTGAAGCAGACCGCGCCGGGCTACTACGTCGTGGCGGATTCCGGCTGCTCGGCCTGACGCTCGCAAGGCTGGTGGAGGTGGTCGCCAGCGCCTCCGCTCGCCACGCTGGTGGAGGTGGTCACCACCATCTCCACTCGCAAGGCTGGTGGAGGTGCTCGCCACCACCTCCACCAGGGCTGATGTGTGGATGACAGCCATGGTCGCGCCCCTGCGGCCTGCCTAGGCTCGCTGCCCATCCGGTTGTATCGGCCACCGGTTCCGACCAGCGCGGTCGCACCGGTCGCCCGAGGGAAAGGGTCTCCATGGGCCTGGACAAGACAGTCGCCAGCGCCGCCGAGGCGGTGGCCGACATCCCCGACGGAGCCTCGCTCGCGGTCGGCGGCTTCGGACTGTGCGGCATACCCGGCACACTCATCGACGCCCTGTGGCAACGCCAGACATGCGACCTCAGAATCGTCTCCAACAACTGCGGCGTCGACGACTGGGGCCTCGGACTCCTCCTCGCCGCCGGCCAGATCTCCCGCATGACCAGCTCCTACGTCGGCGAGAACAAGGAGTTCGCCCGCCAGTACCTGAGCGGCGAGCTGGAGGTCGAACTCGTCCCCCAGGGCACCCTCGCCGAACGGCTGCGGGCCGGCGGCGCCGGGATCCCCGCCTTCTACACCCCCGCCGGAACCGGCACCCAGGTCGGCGAAGGCGGACTGCCCTGGAAGTACGCCACCGACGGCACGGTCGCCGTCGCCTCACCGGCCAAGGAGACGAGGGACTTCGACGGCCGCCCGCACCTGCTGGAGCACGGCATCACCACCGACTACGCACTCGTCCGCGCCACCATCGGCGACCGCCACGGCAACCTCGTCTTCCGCTCCTCCGCCCGCAACTTCAACCCCCTGGCCGCCATGGCCGGACGGACCACCATCGCCGAGGTCGACCACCTCGTCGAACCCGGCGAACTCGACCCCGACGAGGTCCACCTCCCCGGGATCTTCGTCCAGCGCGTCGTCCGGACCGCCCCCGGCGACCCCGCCGCAGAACGACGCATCGAACGCCGCACCGTCCGAGAGGAAGACAACGCCTGATGACCCTCACGCGCGCACAGATGGCCGTCCGCGCCGCCCGCGAACTCACCGACGGCTCCTACGTCAACCTCGGCATCGGACTCCCCACCCTCATCCCCAACCACCTCCCACCCGGTATCGAAGTCGTCCTCCAGTCCGAGAACGGCATCCTCGGCGTCGGCCCGTACCCGACCGAAGACGAACTCGACGCCGACCTCATCAACGCGGGCAAGGAGACGGTCACCACCCTGCCCGGCGCGTCCTTCTTCGACTCCGCCCTCTCGTTCGGCATGATCCGCGGCGGCCACATCGACACCGCGATCCTCGGCGCCATGCAGGTCTCGGCCTCCGGCGACCTCGCCAACTGGATGATCCCCGGCAAGATGGTCAAGGGCATGGGCGGCGCCATGGACCTCGTCCACGGCGCCGGACGGGTCATCGTCCTCATGGAACACACCGCGAAGGACGGCACCCCCAAACTCGTCGACACCTGCACCCTCCCCCTCACCGGCCGGTCCGTCGTGCACCGCGTCATCACCGACCTCGCCGTCATCGACATCACTCCCGACGGCTTCACCCTCGCCGAACTCGCACCCGACGTCACCGTCGAGGAGGTCGTCGCGGCCACCGCGGCACCGCTGCGCCTGCCGCAGGCGATCAGAGCCGCGGCCTGAGGTCTTCCGCCGGCCCGGTGTTCCTGGACAGCCACCGGACCGGCGGACTCACCGCACCGCCGTCCCGCCGTCCCACAGGCCAGCCCCCTCCGCCCTCCGCCCTCCGCCCTCCGCCGAGAGGTCCCACCCGCTCCGCCCCGACCGCGTCCTGTCCGAGGTTGCCCTGCCTCGCGGTCGGGGCGGCTCACTTTTCCGGCAACGACGCGCCACAGCCGACGCCCCACCCGCTGATCCATGACTGACGCGACGCGCGATCCACGCGTCACGACGCGCGATTCACGCGCTGCGGCACTTGATTCGCGCGAAGAGATGCGCCATGGTGCTTGAAACAGCCGGACGAGGCACTGCTTGCACACACGCCTCGCCACCGACGACGCCCGATCAGCCCGAGGAACCCTGCATGCCGCACGACGCGCACCGCACGATCGACTTCTTCGCCGAGGACGCGCTTCCCGCACCGCGCGTGACGCCGGCCGAGGCGGCACGCGTCGCCGCCGAACTCCTCGGCGTCACCGCCCGCGCGGAGGCACTGGGCAGTCAGCAGGACGCCAACTTCCTGGTCCGCGCCGACGACGGAGCGCCCCTGGCGATACTGAAGATCGCCAACCCCGCCTTCGGCGTCCTGGAGATCGAGGCTCAGGACACCGCCGCCGACCTCATCGCGTCGGCCCACCCGGAACAACTCCGCGTCGCCACCGTCCTGCGCCACCCCGACGGCTCCCCCCGCCGTACGAGGGTGGACACCGAGAGCGGGCCGGCCGTGGCGCGGCTGCTGCGCTACCTGCCCGGTGGCGCACTGTCCGGACCCCGGCACCTGTCCCCGAGCACCGTGGCGGCCATGGGTACGGTCGCCGCGAAGGTCAGCACCGCTCTGCGCGAGTTCCGGCACCCGGGCCTCGACCGTGTCCTGCAGTGGGACCTGCGCCACGCCGACCGCGTCATCGCCGGGCTCGCCGAGCACATCGACGGGCCCGAAGAGCGCACCGCCGTGCGGGCCGCGACCGCCGAGGCCTGGGCCCGGGTCCAGGGTGTCGCCGCCCGGCTGCCCTCGCAGGCCGTGCACCTGGACCTCACCGACGACAATCTGATCCGCTGCCCCGATGCCCGCGTTCCCCTGCCCGACGGCGTCATCGACTTCGGTGACCTGACCACGAGCTGGGCGATCGGCGAGCTGGCCGTGTGCCTGTCGTCCGTGCTCCACCACGACGGGGTCGAGCCTCACCACGTGCTGCCCGCCGTCCGCGCCTTCCACGCGATGCGGCCGCTCTCCCCGGAGGAGGCGGAGGCGTTGTGGCCGCTGGTGGTGCTGCGCGCGGCCGGTCTGGTCGCCAGCGGCCGCCACCAGGCCGCCGTCGACGCGGACAACACCTACGTCACGGCCGCGCTCGATCGCGAATGGCGCGTGTTCGAGCAGGCCACCCAGGTCCCGATGCCCGTGATGACTCATCTCGTCAGGCACGCGATCGGACTGGCCGAGGCGCCCACCGGGGCCGACGCTCCCGATTTCCCCCTGCTGCGAGGCCTCCCGGCCGACGGCATCGCCCGCTGCGACCTGGCCGTCGACGCGGACTCCATGGATCACGGTGCGTGGCTCGAAGCGGCGACCGAGGACCGGCTGACGGCAGCCGCACTCTCCGGCGGAGCGGTCGCGACAGCCACCCCCTACGCCCAGGCGAGGCTCACGCGGACGCCGCCCCTGTCGGCCGTCTCCGCCGCCACGGTGGCCACCGGCATCGACCTGCGGCTCGGCCGGGACACGTGGGTTCAGGCCCCTGCCGCGGGGCGGGTCCTCGCCGCGGCACCGGGCCTGGTGGAGATGGCATGCGGCCCACGGGTCCTGACGCTGTCCTTCCCCCGTACGGTCACTCCCCCGGTCTCGTCCGGCAGCTCGGTGCGCGCGGGCGAGGACCTCGCTTCCCTCCCCTCCGGCGCCGTGCTCCACGTCGCGCTGCGCGCCGCCGACGGCCCCGCCGTTCCTCCCCTCGTCCGCCCCGAGTACGCCCCCGGCTGGCTCGCTCTGACCGTCGACCCCGCTCCGCTCCTGGGACTTCCGCCCGCCGACCGTACGCCTGAGGGGGACCTGCTCGGCCGGCGAGACGCCGTGTTCGCGACCGTGCAGGGGCACTACTACGCCGACCCGCCCCGTATCGAACGCGGTTGGCGCCACCACCTGCTGTCCGCCGACGGCCGCTCGTACCTCGACATCGTCAACAACGTCACCCCGCTCGGCCACGCCCACCCTCGCGTCGAGGAGGCGGTCTCCCGGCAGCTGCGCAAGCTCAACACCAACTCGCGCTTCCACTACGCCTCGGTGGTGGAGTTCACCGAACGCCTCGCTGCGCTCCTCCCCGATCCCCTGGACACCGTGTTCCTCGTCAACTCCGGTTCCGAGGCGGTGGATCTGGGTCTCCGGCTCGCCATGGGCGCGACCGGGCTGCACGACGTCGTCGCCCTGCGCGAGGCGTACCACGGCTGGACGTACGCCTCCGACGCGGTGTCCACCTCGCTCCAGGACAACCCGAACGCCCTCGCCACCCGTCCGGGCTGGGTCCACACGGTGGACTCGCCCAACTCCTACCGCGGCCGGCACCGCGGGAAGGACGCCGTCCGCTACGGACCCGAGGCCGTCGCGGTGATCGACGAGCTGGCCGCCTCCGGCCGCCCGGCGGGGGCGTTCATCGGCGAGACCTTCTACGGCAACGCCGGAGGAGTCGCCCTGCCCGACGGCTATCTCACCAAGGTGTACGCGGCGGTGCGCCGTCACGGCGGCCTGGCCGTCGCCGACGAGGTCCAGGTCGGCTACGGCCGCCTGGGGCAGTGGTTCTGGGGCTTCGAGCAGCAGCAGGTCGTCCCCGACATCGTCTGCGTCGCCAAGGCCATGGGCAACGGGCACCCCCTCGGCGCCGTCGTCACGTCCAAGGCGGTCGCCGACCGATACCGCGACCAGGGCTACTTCTTCTCCTCGACCGGCGGCAGCCCGGTCTCCAGCGTCGTGGGCCTCACCGTCCTGGACACCCTGCGCGACGAGGACCTCCAGGGCAACGCGGTGCGCGTCGGCGGTCATCTGAAGCGCCGGCTCGAAGCGCTGGCCGACCGCTACGGCATCGTCGGCGCCGTCCACGGCTCGGGCCTGTACCTCGGCCTCGAACTCGTCCGGGACCGCACCACCCTGGAACCCGCCGTGGAGGAGACCGCGGAGCTCTGCGACCGCATGCTCGACCTCGGCGTGGTCGTCCAGCCCACGGGAGACCACCTCAACATCCTCAAGATCAAGCCCCCGTTGTGCATCGACACCACCGCGGCGGACTTCTTCGCCGACATGCTCGACGTGGCCCTCGCACAGCTCGGCCACGGCCCGAGGCCCTGACAACTCCACCCACCCTCCGTCGCGCCGGCCGGGCGCGGCTGGCGCATCGGCACGCTGCTGCTCGACGAAGTCGACACGCGAGCTGACCTGGTGCTCGCGCGCACGGGCGGGACACCATGCACACCCGGGCTCCGGGCTTCACGGCCGGGCCCACACGTGACGGGAACCGCCGCACCCGGTGAGCGGCTGCCGAGGGCTTGAGAAGCAGAGTGACAGCCCGCTCGGGCCGGCAGGGCACCGGCCCCTGCCACGCATGGCACCCGTCTTTGATTCGAGCGCGTGAATGCGTCATTGTGCTCGAATCAAGTGTGCGGCTCGCCGTTCATGCAAAGAGAGGTGCTCCATGGACGAGATCGACCAGGCGATCCTGAGGGAGCTGCAGGTCGACGGCCGCATCCCGTACTCCGACCTCGGGCCGAAGGTGGGGCTCTCGCCTTCGGCCGCGCGGCTCCGGCTGCAGCGGCTGATCGACAGCAAGGCCGTCCAGGTCGTCGGCGTGACCGATCCGATGACCCAGGGGCAGCAGACCATGGCCCTCCTGGGCCTGCACGTCGACGGCGACCCCCGGGCGGTCGCCGACGAACTGTCCCGGCACGACGAAGTCGTGTACACGGTTCTGACCGCGGGGAGCTTCGACCTGTTCGCCGAGGTGGTGTGCGGCCAGCCCCGCGATCTCCTCGACTTCGTCAACGACGTCGTACGCGTCGTCGAGGGTGTCACGTCCGTGGAGAGCTTCCCCTACTTCGCGATTCACACCCATCGCTTCCTGTGGCACGTCGACTGAGAAGGCCGAGCGTGGTGCGGCACCGGTCGAGGTGGCGAGCCCAGGGAGGCCGAGGTCTACCATCGGCCGGGTTGACCACATGATCGTCAAGGCGCTCGACAGCCTGAACCAACCACCTCGGCGACCTGCAGTCGCGCGGTGGACCACGGAGGAAGCCATGTCCGGTAGCCCACCGGCCCTCGTCGCCATCAACCATGACGACTACCACGCCCAGCATGTGGGGCGCACAGCCGACGGACGGCAGTTCTTCCTCACCACGCCCTTCGTTCCCGCGATCGGGACGGAGGCGGGCGGCGAGTTTGTGGCCCTGTTCCTTTTCAACGCTACCGGTCGTTTCATCGAAGCGGTCATCGACCACTTCGGGCCACGCGCCACCATGGACAAGGATGCGCGTCGCGAACGGTACGAACGACTTCTTCACGAGCTCGGCCCGGTGACCTTCGAACGCATCGAGGTCGCGCCCTTCGCCGTCGAGCGCTTCGGCACGACCTTCGGCCTCGTCCTTCGTGAGCCGGACGACGAGGACGACGAGTGGGCGGTCGAACTACAACCGGGCGACTACATGGCCTTCTTCGAGCCGTGGGACAGCGGCGACTACGACACCTGACGGCTCCGCGACGATCGGTTCAGCAACTGGCGGCGGTGGTAGGCCTACGCGCCCCGCTAGAGGAGGCCGTGCCCGCAGCGGCACTCCGGCTTCGCTCAACGCCCGGAGAACTTGCTCACCCCTGGGACTTGAGGTCCTCCAAACCGTCCGCGACCAGCAGCGGAGTGAACTCCACGACGCTGTGCGTGGCGACGCCATTGAGGACGTAGGGATCAGTGGCGAGAAGGCGGTCAAGCTCCTCGGCAGGCATCTGGGGGGCGAGGTAGACCCCGCCGACCAGAGGCACCTGGCGCCCGGCAACAAGAAGCAGTCGCTGGGATATCAGCCGGTTCAGCCAGTCGCCATGGGCCGGTCTCCATGGGTCGACTTCTTCGAGCGGTGCCGTGTAAGTGACGGTGACAACGAACATGCTCGGACCGTAGCCGAACGCCAAGGACTGCCGCGATCACATTCCATGCTCCGGGAGACAGCTCCTGGTCGACATCGGCCGAGATCTGGATCGTGGCCCGTCGGCCAGGAGGGCGTTTCTGCGATCAACGCCGGCATCCACCGCCTGGCGCCGTAGAGCCGGCGGGCACCACCGTCAGGGGAACTCGAGCGTGTGCACCACAGCCCCTGGGCTCCCTGAGCGGGTCGAGCAGGATTAAAGGAGCGTTTTGTCCTGACGGGAGCGTTTGGTAACTGGCGCGATGTCGACCGCTTGGGGCGGACTGCGCCGGCATGTGAGGATCCGCCTGTGGAGTGCGATGTCTGTGGTCAAGCGATGTGGCAGTGGCCGGTGCCGCCGACTGCCTGGGAAGAGCAGCTCTGGTCCTGCTTGTGGTGCCATGCCGTCACGCATGTGGGTGGTGAGTGGTTCGAGATCGCGCGGCCGCCGTACCTGCCGATGGAGATGCGCTGGGAGAGAGCCGTTGCGGACGGCCTGCCCGCCGACGTGTCGCACGCCTTCGGAATCTTCGACAAGACCCTGTGCGGCATCGAGCAAGATGCCATGTCGCTGTCTGACTCCTGGTGGCTACCGGAGCGGGAGAACGCTTGCGGCGCCTGCCGTGAGGCGGCGGCAGTGATCGATGAACGCTGGCCCCAGGCCATGAGGGGCGAAGACGCGCGGCTCAGCGTTGCTCGACGACCAGGTGCCTCATAGCCGTGCCCGGCCTCGGCCGGCGTGCCGGAGCGGTTATCCGTCCTTCCAGTTCGGAGTCGACTCCCGGCTGAGCCTGCGACTCATCAGGTCGATCATTGCGACGCCGATCATCGCTTCGGAGCGGTGCGGATGGGTTTCGTAGTCACGGGCGAGGCGGCGGTGGTGCATGAGCCAGCCGAACGTCCGCTCGACGACCCAGCGCCGTGGGATGACCTTGAACCCTTTCTGGCCCGGCTCGCGTTGGGTGATCTCGGCGTCGATGCCGAGGCAGGCGCCATGTTCGATGACCTTGGTGCGGTAGCTGGTGTCGGCCCACGCCTTGGTGACGCGCGGCTGGGCTGCGGCGATGCCGGAGAGCAGGCGGATGCCGCCGGCGTTGTCGGAGACGCTGGCCGCTGTGACCCAGACGGCCAGAAGGAGGCCGAGAGTGCCGACCCCGATGTGGCGCCTGCGGCCAGCGATCTTCTTGCCTGCGTCGATGCCCTGCCCCGAGGCCGGAACGTTGGCGGAGGTCTTGACGCTCTGCGCGTCCAGCACGCAAGCGGTCGGTTCGGCGTTGCGGTCCTCGGCCTCTCGGACCAAGCGGCGAGGAAGCCCGTTGAGCTGGTCGAAGACTCCGTCCTTCTGCCAGGCCGCAAAGTAGCCGTAGACCGTCTCCCACGGTGCGAAGTCGTGCGGCAGGTACCTCCACGGGATCCCGGTGCGGTCGGCGTTGCACCTCGTCCATGATCCGGCGGAGGTCGCGCTCGGGTGGTCGCCCGATGTTCAGGCCCTTCCCTCGCCGCTCGGCCCGCCAGGCCGACAGAATGGGCTCCAGAAGTTCCCACCGGGCATCGGACAGGTCACTTGGGTACGGCCGCTGTCGGGGCAGGTTTCGGTAGTACCGGGACCAGCCCATCGGCTACGGGGCGCAAATAGGGGTGAGCGGGGGCGCCTTGGGATCAGACAGGAGCGAAGGAACCGAAACGGACCCTCGACCGTCGTCACCCGCCACAGATGCTACGAAGGCGACCCACCAGCCTCAACCTTCACAGCCAGGTCACCCACCCAAGAGCCCACCCAGCACCTCTGCCGGTACAAAACGCCCCTTAAGGGGAGGTTTCTGATGACTCTGGTTACATGGGGCGGGCAGGTTTTCCTGGCATCAGAGGACCCTTGGTGAGCCCGCCCGTCGGGGACGTGGGATGCGTGTGCCAGGCTGCGGTTCATGGAAGACGAACTGGTCAGCACGCAGACGCCGCAGCGTCGCATAGCCGATCCGGAGGAGGCTCTCGCGCTGCTGGAGCGTGCTGTCCCTGGATTGACGGATCTGCGTCGGCCCGCGCGGGCCGTGATCGACTGGGCCGGGTTCGAGGACGGCCTGGGCACCCGGCTTCCCTCCGATTTCAAGTACCTCGCGGAGTGGTACCCGACCTTCGACATCGGGGGCTTCCTCCTGGTCCGACTACCTGAACCGGGCGAGGAAGGCCGCATTCTGCAGGGCACCCGTGACAGCCTTAAACTGCTTGCCACTGCTTGGTTGGAACCCGGTCCTGGCTTGCTGGCCCACCCCGCTCCCGGTGGGTTGCTGCCCTGGGGCGAGTCGTGCGACAGCGACAAGTTCATGTGGAGTACGACAGGGCCAACTCCGCAGGACTGGTTCGTCACGGTTGCTTCTCGCGGCGGGGCCTGGTGGCACTACGGTGGCGGTGCAGTCCAGTTCCTTGCGGAGTACTGCACCGGGATCCTGGAACCCTGGGGGTTGCCGCCGATCGACCTGGATGTCCCCCCAAGCTGATCGGCTCGCGCCGAACGCGCCGTCTCCGCCGATGGTAAGCAGAACACGAGCACCTGACGGACCCCCCATCAATTGACTGCTAAGCAGTCACTCGACTCCTCCGACGGTATCGATCACCGCGCACTCATCACCATGGTGTGCCATCACACAACAATGAGCCCGCCCTCGCATGCGAGGGCGGGCCGTTTCCGCGAGCCGTACAAAGGCACGGGATGCGCGGGGTGTTCTCGTCTCTACCTGTCGCCGGGCGTGGGTGCAGGTCAGTGAGCGCCGAGGTAGTAGCCCTCAGCGCCCTCTTCCCAGCCCTTCTCCGAACACGAGGCGGTGAAAATCGTTCCGTAGACGGACGGAACACCGGTCGCCGAGCAGTGCGAACTGAATGCGGCGCTGCCCTCGGAGAAGCTTCCGATTCCGACGCCGTCGTGGGCGAGCGCGGCACCGGCGCCGCCCAGCAGGATGCCCACGGCCAGAACAGACGCGGCCAGAGAACGCATAGCTACTCCTCAAGAGCTCTGAAAGACGCGGCAGAGATTTGCCCGTCGTCTGATCAAACACCACACAGGGGCAGCGAGACACGACACCTCACTCCAATGCCGGATGGCAGGTTACGAGGCCATGCGACAGCAGAAACGATGCTTTTCAGTCGCCCGTTGAGAATGAGCCCCGTAAGAAGTCATCTCGATTGGCTCAGTGGGTTGTAGGCCCCGGCAGCTCGTTGAGCCGCTGATGCCCGGGTGAGTTGTGGGGCCTGCTCCAGCGTGGTGTCGCAGGCACCTTCGCGGCCGAAGGGTTGGCGGTGGGCGTCAGCACGGTGGCCATGAGGTGCCGGCTGCCATCGCGTGTTCGTGGCGACCTCAAGGGCGTGGCAGCAGCTGCCGTCTGCTGAGCCGCTCGGCCCGTCAGGACTTCGGCTCACCGCCGGTTTGCCAAGCCCATCTCCGTTTGCATCCCCGATGCCAACCTCCACGACAGTCAGGCGCTGACTCCGGTGGTGAAGCGCATGCCGCCGATCCGTTCACACCGCGGCCGACGCCGGCGCAGGCCCGGCAAGGTCGGCTCGTGCTGGTCTGGGACAACCTCTGCGCTCACCTGATGCAGCCGATGAGACCATCCATCGAAGCCAACCTCGCCGCCGCAAGCCCCCCCGGCGGCCAGATGGCCAAGGCAGCGAAGCGAAGCCTTAAGTAGATCCCTTACCGGCCGCACCCGGTCGACAGATGCCTCACCGGAACTGGCCTGACCATGGATAACCGATCACCGGTTGGCCGTCGGCCATGTGGGCACCGATTCAGGGCTGCACCATCAACTTGGTCCGACGCTGGTAGGACAAGGCGCACACTCCGAGGGACAATCCCAAAGAAAAGAAATTTACGAATCCGACAACGAAGACCCAGGGGGACATGCCGGCCAAATTTGCCGTGGAGAGTCCACCGGTCGCAATCACCACCAGGCCGAGGCCTCCGTAGGGAGTGAGGGCCACCGTCGAGGCCCATCCGGGTGCAAGGGGCAGCCATCGCGGGACCCGCCGTCCACGCAGCTCGGGTACCCAGCGCGGGAAGATTTGTCCCCATGGTCGGGTGAGGGCTCCAAGGAGCGTGATTCCCAGAACGGTGCCCACGGCGGTGAAGTCGATCCCGTGTTCCTCCAGCCATACAAGAACCTGGGGAGCTCCATTCTTCCTGAACTCCTCGGCGATACTCATGCCCACCGGTTTGCCCGCCGTTCCGCCCCATGACCAGTAGAGCTTCATCGTCACGTAGGGAAGGCTGCCGATAACGCCCGCAATCGCTGCCCACCTGACGGTCAGCGAGGGGCTGATGTACGACATGCTGGATTCAATACGTCGACGCATGTCGTTACTCTGCCGAGGGACAAGCGCTCCGCGCATCCACCCAGGGCACAAGGTGTTCCTCCGTCCTCCGGGGGAGATCGGAGGCCCTCTCGGGCTCGGTCTAGTCGCCGCCCTGCGCGTATCTCACAGCCACAGGACTAGACCTACACGCGCCGTCAGGCGAACGATCCGACATCACCCAGTCACGTTCGATAACGCCGACTCACCAAATGAGATGACGTCTGAGTACGCATACTCAGGTGCACGAAGCACTGGGGGTGGAACCGTGGTCGCGTGGACGCTTACTCGCATGCGCCAGGTCGAACCCTGTTACCACCGATCATTACCGGTGTGGTCGTTCTCCTCATTCTCGGGATCCTTCGCGGCGTCGGATGGCTCATCTCCTCCAGCCACCAATGCAAGGGCAGGAATAACTCCGCGGACTACAACACACCGGGCGAAGCGATTGCCGCCCGACTCGCGCACATCGGTGAGGACGTGCATCGCTGGACCGGGTCAGCGGCGGTCGTGGTCCTCGGCGCCCACAGATCCGGATGATGCTGTGTCCTGTGGGTGCGTGGGTGGTCACGTCATCTCTGCGTTCGGACAACCCGGGCGAGATCCAACGCACTTCACCGCCGGTCGCCCTCACAAGTGGCGCTGCGCATGGTGACCCACTCGACCAGGAAACGCGGCAGATCGAGTGCCGCAGGCTAAGGACTGTTCCGTGAACGGTTTCCGCTCAGGGGCGTCTGGGATAGTCAGGATGATCGGCATACGGTAGGGCGAGGTCGAGCACGTCGTCGCATGGCCCGGGCTCGCCGTCGTACTGGCAATCATCGCGGTTGTCCCACGGTAGTTCCGGGTCACCTATGGCCGGACTGAACTCATGGCGGGCGAGCACGCGTCGCTTGGCCTCGATCTCTCGGAGAACGCGAGCCGGGTCGTGCAGCGCCACGTGGAGGGCGACAGTGGGGTGGAATCCGGCGAGTTCTCCTTGGCAGAAGTCGACAGTGTGCCCCTGAGCAGCCCACTCCCCGCATCCGCCGCAGCGCCGGGCCAGGTCGGCCTCCTCGTCCAGCCGCGCGTTGAGGAACGTCACCAGATCTTGACTCATGGGGTCATCCTGGACGCTGCGCCAGGGCCCGGTCGCCCAATTTTCACCGACCTGGGCCGCTCGTTTCAGCTCGGCTCACTGCGATTCGCGGCAGGCCCGTCGCCGATGGCCGACGGGGCGCTCACGCCGTCGCCTACGAGCCGTGCCAAGTCCGTCGTCAGTGACGACAGCCAGGACACCGTCGCGTAGTACGCGCGCGGTGCGCCCCGCGGGTCGTCGGGGAGGGTGGCTGAGGGCGTCGGGGTGGGGAGTGGTGTCGGCGTTTCGGTCGGGTCGCCGGTGGGATCCGACCGGGCGGAAGTCAGCAGCATGCTCGCCGCGACCCGCTCACCCGTGCGTACGACGGCCTCCGCCGCCTCTCTCCCCAGCGACGGAGCCACGACCGGCTCGGGAGGTACGAGCAGCCGGTCGGCGCCCCACAGGGTGTGGTGTCCGGCGATCAGCGCGGCCTGCCAGTCCTGACCGACCGGCGGCGGACGGGGCTCCTTGGGTTCGCTCTGGTACTGCGCGTACGCCGACTCCGCCATGACCAGCGCGTGCTGCAGCGACCGGTGGCCCGGCGCGGTGGCCACCGGTACGCGCCGGCCGCCCGCCGCGACCTGCCCCGTCGTGGCCACGACGATCTCGGCGGCGATCCGCAGCAACTCCGCGACCGACCGCCGCAGCTCGTCATGGGCGCCCCGAGGCCAGGCCAGGAGTCCGAAGACCGCTCCGATCACGCTGCCGGTCAGCACGTCGAGCAGCCGGAACTCGGCGAGCTGCCAGGTGGCCGGCGCCAGCTGCGCGAAGACGACGGCGACCACCACCGTGAACAGCGCCTGCGCCCACCCGACGCCCTTCACGGGCCCCAGGGTGAAGGTGACCAGCATCAGCGGCGGCAGTGCCACCGCGTACACCTCGATGTCGGTGCCGACCAGTGCGAGCAGCGTCGCCGCGACCAGGGCGCCGACGAGCGTGCCGGTCAGTGCCGTCCGTACGGTCGTCCGGGTCTCCCGTACGGTCGTGCGCGTCAGCGTCAGGGTGGCCAGCAGCACCCAGAAGCCGTGCGGGAGGGTGTCGATGCCCGCGATCAACCGGGCCGCCGCCAGGGCCAGACTGATCCGTACGGCGTTCTGGAAGAACACCGACCGGCCGCCGACGTGGCCCGAAAGGCGGCGCCACCACAACTGTGGCGCCCGCATCCGCGCGTACCAGAACCGGCCCGGGGCCGGCGCGTCGGCCGCTCGGCCCCGTACGGCGATGTCGGCGGCGGTGGACAGCGCGAGCGCCGCGTCCGTCACCTCCAGGAGCGCCGCATTGCGCCGCAGCACGGCGGGAGAGGCGTCCTCCGTTGTGGTCAGCGCCTGACGGAGCTGCCGCAGGTGGGCATGCGCCCGGCCGTCGGGGCTTCCGCCACGGAGCCGGGCGGCGGCCTCCCTCGCCACATCCGCAACAGCGCACAGCGGGGCCTCGGACGCCCCGGTCTGGCCTTCCCGGCCCACGCCTCCTCCCGCCGGCCCGTACGTCTCTGCTCCCGCTCCCCCGTCCGCTCGCACCGCACCTCCCGCTCCCCCGTCCACCCCCGCCCCACCTCCGGCTTCGCCGGGCGGAACCGCATCCCGGGGAGGCGGTGGCAGTACCGTCAGCCGGCCGAGCAGGGTCCGTGTCACCAGGCCCACGTGGGCCAGCGCCCTGGGCCGCAGACCGGCTCCGGCCGGCCGTTCGGCCTCCGGGACGTGGGAGGAACGAAGACCCGTGCTCAGGGTCTGGGCGGAGCGCAGCGTGGCCTCCGGCAGTGTGTACGGGGCGGAGCTCAGCCGGTCCGCGCAGCGCGCCGCGCAGTCGGCGGCCCGGGCGGCCCTTTCCCGGTACGGCAGGGCAGCCGGCTCGGGCAGCAGGGTCAGCTCCGCGAGGATCAGCAGGACGAGCCCGAAGGTCGCCCCTGCCAGGCGTTCGCCGAGCGAGCCGGGGTCGTAGGGCGGGAACGACGGCAGGATGTACATCAACTGCAGCCCTGTGGCCGCCCCCGCGAACCGTGGTCCTCCGACGGCCGTGAACGCCAGCGCGAACCCGACGACCAGCATGCCGACGACGGCACTCCACGTGCGCGCGGACAGGTACGTGCCGAGCGTGATCAACATCCAGCACACCGGTACCGCGCCGAGCAGCAGCGTGGCCCTCTGGCGCCCGGAGCCGGGGAGATGCGACAGCCCGGCCATGGCGATCGCGCCGAAGAGCGCGTACGTGGCGCCCGTCGCCGAGTCGAAGCCGTAGAGGAGCACATAGAACCCGGCCGTGGCGGTGATCGTGACGCGGAGAGCCCGCCGCGCCGCCGCCCGGTAGGCGGGCGACGGCCTTCGCGGAAACGCGCCACCCATGTCCCCAGCATCACCCGCCCCACCGCACGCGGCACCACGGGGGATACGCGGGGCGGGGTGCCGTGCCCCGGCCTTGACGAGAGGTGCACACTTGTACACCCTGGGGGTGAACAAGTGTGCACCCCGCCGTCCCCTGGAGCACGATGCCCCCCGCCGAACCCTCACCGGGCACGACGTCCGGACCTGCCCCCTCCCGGCTCGTCGTCCCCGTCCTCGCCTTCTGCGGCATGGTCGTCGCCGTCATGCAGACCCTCGTCGTACCCCTGCTGCCGCACGTGCCCGAGCTGACCGGAGCGAGCCCGCGCGCCGCGGGCTGGCTCGTGACCGTCACGCTCCTCACCGGCGCGGTGTTCACTCCGGTACTCGGCCGGGTCGGCGACATGTACGGAAAGCGGCGGGTCCTGCTCGCCTCGCTCGGGGTGCTCACCCTCGGTTCCGTACTCTGTGCCGTCAGCTCCGACATCGGCGTACTGATCACCGGCCGGGCCCTCCAGGGCGCGGCGCTCGCGGTGATCCCGCTCGGCATCAGCATCATCCGCGACGAACTCCCCGCCGAGCGTGTCCTGCCGTCGATCGCGCTCATGAGCTCCACCCTCGGCATCGGCGCGGCGATCGGAGTGCCCCTGGCCGCCGTCGTGACGGAGAACTTCGACTGGCACACCATGTTCTGGGCATCGGCCGCCCTCGGCCTGCTCGACTTCCTGCTCGTGCTGGGGATCGTGCCGGAGTCGGGCGTGCGCTCCCGGGGACGCTTCGACGTGCCGGGCACGCTCGGCCTCGCCGTCCTCCTCGTCGGTGTGCTCCTGGCGATCACCCAGGGCTCCGTCTGGGGCTGGACCTCGGCGCTGACACTCGGCCTGTTCGGCGCCTCGGTGGCCGTCGGTCTGCTGTGGGGCTGGTACGAACTCCGTACCGCGTCCCCGATCATGGACCTGCGGGTGTCCGCCCGGCCCGCCGTGCTGATGACCAACGTCGCGGCGCTGCTCATCGGGTTCTCTTTCTACGCCAACTCCCTGGTCACCGCCCAGCTCGTACAGGAGCCCACGAGCACCGGCTACGGCCTCGGTGCCTCCCTCGTCGTCAGCGGACTCTGCCTGCTGCCCGGCGGACTCGCGATGGTGGCCCTGTCGCCCCTCTCGGCGCGGATCTCCGCCTCGTACGGGCCCCGCACCGCGCTCGCCCTCGCGGCGGTCGTCATGACCCTGGGCTATCTGGTCCGCTTCTTCACCAGTCACAGCCTCTGGCTGATCGTCGCCGGCGCCACCGTGGTCGCCTGCGGCACCGCCATCGCGTACTCCGCGTTGCCCGTCCTCGTCCTGCGGGCCGTCCCGGTGAGCGAGACCGCGTCGGCCAACGGCCTCAACACCCTGATGCGCTCCGTCGGCCAGGCCTGCTGCAGCGCCGTGGTCACCGCCGTACTGGCTCGTGTGACCTTCGTGGTGGACGGGCGCACCGCGCCGACGCTCCACGCCTACCTGCTGATCTTCCTGATCGCAGCCGGAACGGCGCTTGCCGCCCTCGTCGCCACCCTCTTCCTGCCGTCCGACCGGCCGAGCCGGGGCACTCCGCGCGACGGCGAGCGGTCGGGCGGTACGGTCACGGTGTCACCGCCCACCAGCGCCGTCCGAGGGAACGCATGAGCACCGCCGACGAACCCATCTCCCCGGCCACGGCCGGCACGGAGCGAACCGTCCACCGTGAAGCCGGAGAACTCCGCGGGGACGGAGCGGAGGGGGGACCGGAAGGGGGCCCGGAGACCGGACGCGATGCCATCATCCGCGCCGCACGGCGGGCGTTCACGCTCAAGCCGTACGCCGAGGTCACCATGCGCGGCATCGCCGCGGCGGCCGGGGTGAGCCCCTCGCTCATCGTCAAACGGTTCGGCACCAAGGAAGCCTTGTTCAACACGGTCGTCGACTTCCGCCCGGCCGCCGCCGAACTCTTCGACGCTCCGCTTCCCGGCCTCGGCCGGCACCTCGTCCTGACCATGGTCGACCTCCGCGACCGGCTCCGCGGCGACCCCCTTCTGCGCGTGGTCTTCTCCCTCGGCATCGAGGACGAGCGCACCCTGCTGCGCTCCCGCTTCCGCGAGCAGGTCACCGACCGGCTCGCCGCCGTCCTCACCGGTCCCGACGCTCGCCTGCGCGCCGAGCTGGTCGCCGGCCAACTCCTGGGCCTGGGCGCCACCCTGAGTCTCCACCGCCCCGACGGCGCCACCGCGCACGCCACCGCCGATCGGCTCGCGGACCTCTACGCGCCCGGCATCCAGCACCTCGTCGACGGGGGCTGAGCCGCCGGCTTCGGCCGGAACTCGGCCCGCCGGGCGGCCGCTCCCGCGGCCCCGCGGCATGGCGACCACCGATCCAGCCGTCTGCGAAGGACCTCGGACTGATGCGGCCGGACCGCGCGCCGGCAGACCCGCCCGGGTTGGTAGCTTGCGGGCGTGGACGACTTCTCACGCTCGTGGACCGCACTGCGCGAGGCCGTCGCCGGTCTCGCCGACGAGGACTTCGATCGGCCGTCGGGCTGCACCGGCTGGCTCGTACGCGATCTGGTGTGCCACCTCGTCATCGATGCCCAGGACGTCCTGATCACCCTCGCGACACCCGCCGATACGCCGCCGACGCGCGACGCCGCGAGCTACTGGGAGGTCGCCGAGGTGCCGCCGACCGGCGACGACCCGCTCGACGCGCTGACCGTACGGCTCGCCGCCGCGTACGAGGATCCGGACCTGCTGAAGTTCCACCTCGACGACGTCGGCTCCGCGGCCGGACGCGCCGCCGTGCTCGCCGACTCCGCCCTCGCGGTCGGAACACGGGGCGAGGTGCTCACCGTCGGCGACTACCTCTCCGCGTACGTCCTGGAGTGGACGCTGCACCATCTGGACCTGGTGGCGCAGCTGCACGAGGCGCAGCGGCCGCCCGCGGAGAGCGTGGCCGCCGCGCGTGAACTGCTTGAGCGGATCGCCGGCGCGCCCTTCCCGGCCGAACTCTCCGACACGGACGCCCTGCTGCTGGGTACGGGCCGCCGCCTGCCGAGCGCCGCGGATCGGGTGGCCCTGTCCGGGACCGGCGTGCGGTTCCCGCTCTCGCTCGGCTGACCGTGGGGTTCCGGCTCGGCAACGACACCGCCGGCCAGTAGGTGACCGTTCCGGGGAGGGGGCAGGCTGCCGGGATCGCGCATGATCTTGTCGCTCAGACCGCAGCGGAGAAGAATCGGAGAAGCACCGCTTCTCCCCGGGCCCTCGCGGGACGGCTCACGATTCGTCGGACACCGTGTCGCCCGAGGACAGGACCGCCCTTCGTCTGCGGTACACCACCACCGCGCACACGGCGAGGAGGAGGACGGCCACGGCGGACACGCCGAGGGCGGTCCGCTCGGCGAAGAGCCTTTCCAGCACTTCGAGTACGCCGAGCCCCGCTGTCGCGTAGATCAGCGCCCAGGCCGCTCCGCCCACGAACAGGGCGGGAAGGTAGCGCGGCAACGGCATGCGCATGCTGCCCGCGAGGAAGTTGGCGGCGGTCTGGAAACCGACGGTCAGGAAGGAGACGGCCACCACCGGCGCGCCCCACCGCTGGATCGCCCGCTCGGCGCGCTGGACCTTCGCCGAGGAGAGCCGCCCGGCGAACCTGCTGCGCCGGGCGCCGGCGCCGGCGAGCCATCCGACCGCGAATGTCCCTGAGGCGCGCAGCAGGACGATGACGTACAGGGCTCCGGCGGTGAGCGCGATCTTATCCACGACGCCTCATCCCCGGCGCCGGGCCGTCGCTCTCGTCCCCGTCGCGCCCGCGTGGGCGTCCCGCCTCGCCAAGGGCACGACGCGCACGAGCCCGGTCACCGTCTCTCACCTGTGCCCTACCTCTGCCCGTTCCGTCGTCTGGGTTCCCATCTGCGGCACCGGAACCCGAACCCTCACGCCCCGACCCCCACATAAAAGGAAGGCCAGCCTAACCTAAGGCGTATGCGACGGGTACGGGGCATCCAGCTGCCTGACGAGCGTACTCACCGGCACCACAGGCAACTCCCCCGCGAGGCATGATCGCACTCCACGCAGCCACCTGCGACCGACCCTCCGTGCCGCCGGGCACCCCGGCCGGCCACCGCGCAAAGGATGATCACCATGGACCGACTGGACGTCGTCGACACCTGCAACCGCATGGCCTGGTTCGCGGACCAGCGCGACTGGGACGCGCTGGCCGGCGTGTTCGCGGACGAGGTGACCCTCGACTACACCAGCCTCAACGGCGGCGAGCCCGTCACCCTCGCCCCGGCGCAGATCGTCCGAGGCTGGCGGGAGGGCCTCGGCGCGTACGCCGCCACCCAGCATCTCCTCACCGGCCACCTGGTCGCCGTCGACGGCGGCGGCGACGGCGACGGCGACGGCGACGGCGACGGGGCGGTGTGCACCGCCGGCTTCCAGGCCACCCACCGTAAGGCCGACGGCTCGCTGTGGACGCTGGGTGGCACGTACCGCTTCGACCTGTCCCGTACGGGCGACGGATGGCGCATCACCGGCGTGGTGATGACCGCGGTCTGGAGCGACGGCGAGCGGTGATGAGGTTCCCGGGCCTGGCAGTCTGTCCCCGTGGACGCTCTCCTTGGCACTCAGGTGCCTCATCAGCGACTGACCGATCCCGCCTCGGCGGTTGCGGCCCTGGAACGGGTCGCACCTGATCTCGCGCGTTTCCGGCGTACGGCTCCCTCCGGCATCGGCTGGGCCCAGGTGGAGGAATGCCTGGGCGTGGGGCTGCCCTCGGACTTCAAGCTGCTCGCCGAGAGCTACCCGTCCTTGATCTTCGGTGACTTCCTGTGCGTCGGTTTCCCGCCCCCCGGGCGGGAGAAGGACTGGGCCGAGGACCCGGACGATCTCGAGATCCTTGCCGAGTGGTGCGAGGACGCCGAGATGGCCGTCCCTTTGCGCCCGTTTCCCGCTCCTGGAGGACTGCTGCCCTGGGCCACGTCGAACCAGGGCGACTACTTCCTCTGGCGCACCAGCGAGGCCGGCCCCGATGCGTGGGGCGTCACCGTGGCCTCCCGCAATGGCGGGTGGTGGCACTACACGGGAGGCGCCGTTCAGTTCCTGGCGGACCTGGTCGGCGGGTCCCTGGAGCTGTGGGGGTTGCCGTCGGTCGGGCCTTCCGTCGACGTCATCGGCTGACCGATGTCGGTCACTTCGGGGCGAGCTGCTGACAGGGGTGGCCCCTGTCAGTAGCCTGTGTTCGTCATTCCGGTCGACTGTTGAGATTTCGAACGAAAGGGAGGAGGCGGTCGTGGGACGCCTCGTACCTGCCGTGACCCGGGCCCTGGACATCCTGGAGCTCTTCCTCGACGGGGACGGAACGCTCTCGACCCCCGAGATCGTGCGCCGGCTCCAGCTCCCTCGCACCACCGTCCACGAATTGGTGACCACGCTGGCCGCCCGCTCGTACCTGGTGCCGGTCCCTGAGCAGCCCGGACGCTACCGGCTCGGCGTGCGGCCGTACCAGCTGGGCAGCCGGTACGCGGAGCAGCTCGACCTCGCCGCCGAGGGCGGACAGGTGGCCCGCAACGTCGCCGAGACCTGTGACGAGACCGTACACGTCGCCATCCTGGAGGGCACGGACGTCATCTACATCGCCAAGGTGGACTCCACGCACGCCGTGCGCATGGTCTCCGCCGCCGGCCGCCGCCTCCCCGCGCACTGCACCTCCGTCGGCAAGATGCTGCTCGCCTCGCTCCCCGAGGAGGAGCTGGCCGCCCGTATCCCCGACGGCGCCGAGCTGGTCGCGATGACGCCGAACAGCGTCACCGATCCGGCGGCGTTGCGCGCTGCCCTTGCCGAGGTGCGGCGGCGGGGTGTCGCCCTGGAGAGCCGCGAATCGAATCCGGACGTCAGTTGCGTGGCCGCCCCCGTGCGGGACCGCTCCGGCCGGGTGGTCGCCGCCCTGTCGATCTCCGTGCCGATGATCCGCTGGAGCGAGGTGCGCCGCGCCGAGCTGGAGGAGCTGGCCGTCAAGGGGGCGACCGAGCTCTCCGAGCGCCTCGGGTACCGGAGCCCCGCATGATCGAGGTCGCGGTACGGGAGGAAGCGGAGCTCGGCGAGGGACCCACCTGGGACCCGGCCGCCCGGCGGCTGGTCTGGGTCGACATCCTGGGCTCCCGGGTGCACACGTACGACCCTGCCTCCGGGCGCCGCACCGTGTTCGCCACCGAGCAGCACGTGGGCGCGGCCAAGCCGCGCGTGAACGGCGGCCTCGTCGTCAACCTCCGCGACGGCGTGGGGGTGTACGACGCCCGGGGGGCGTTCAGCTGGCTGCACCGCGAGCCGGTGCCCGGCCGTCGGGGCAACGACGCC
Organism: Streptomyces sp. R44; assembly: GCF_041053105.1. Lineage (NCBI taxonomy): Bacteria > Bacillati > Actinomycetota > Actinomycetes > Kitasatosporales > Streptomycetaceae > Streptomyces > Streptomyces sp. R44. Next base: position 324,708 of record NZ_CP163444.1, read on the forward strand.
GCCGTCGCACCGGACGGGGCCCTGTGGGCGGGCACCATGCGCTACGACGAGGCTCCCGGCGGCGGCACGCTCTCCCGGCTGGCGCCCGACGGCACGGTCCGCGCGGTCCTCGGCGATGTCGCCGTCAGCAACGGGACCGGCTGGAGCCCCGACGGGCTCCGGATGTACTACATCGACTCCCCCACGCGCCGCGTCGACGTCTTCGATGTCGATCCGTCCACCCAACACCCGGTGAACCGGCGTCCGTTGGCCGTCATCGAGGACGGCGCCGGCTTCCCCGACGGGCTCGCCGTCGACGCCGACGGCTGTGTGTGGGTGGCACTGTGGGACGGCGGGGCGGTGCGCCGCTACACGCCCTCCGGAGCGCTCGACCGGGTGCTGGAACTGCCCGTTCGCAGGCCGACGGCCTGCGCGTTCGGCGGGCCGGGCCTCACCGATCTGTACGTGACGACGGCACGGACCGGCCTGGACCGCCCGCACCCGCTGTCCGGCTCCCTGCTCGTCGTGCCCGACGCGGGACAGGGCCTGCCCCAGCCACCGTTCGCCGGCTGATACCGCAACGGTCCTCAGTGCGGCAGTCGGGCAGGTGGTTGTTGTTCTGGCCCATGGGCATGGGCATCGGCATCGGCATCGGCATCGGCATCGGCATCGGCATCGGCATCGGCATCGGAGATCATGCAGGGCATGACTGCCGAACTGATCACCTGGCTGCACGAGCAGATCGACGCCGACGAAGCGGCAGCCGCAGACCAGCCACCCCTGTCATGGCTTCCCGAAGGGCTGTCCCCCGACAACCCGCTTGCCGCGCTCTACTCCCCGGCCCGCACCATCGCCATGCGCCGCGACCTGCTCGCCACCTGGCGCGACCCGGAACACGCCGATTCCCAGGACCACGACAGCCACAGCATCGACTGGTCGCTGCGGGTCCTCGCAGCAACCGCCTACTCCGATCGCCCGGGATATCGCGCAGAGTGGGCTCCTGCCGACGACGGGCCAGCTTGAGGCGGTCGGCTCCGCCAGCGGAACCCGAGTGCTTGCCCAAGCCGGTCAGACTTCGTTGACACAGGTCACGCCCTCGCACCACAGTCAGCGGACAGCCTTTTAGGTCCGCCGCTGACGGACTCGGACAACGGCCGGGACATCCACTGACGGGTGCCCCGGCGCCGGGTGCGACGTGCGTGGCGGCGGGGTGCGGACGGTGCCGGCCCGTCAGACCTTCTCGTCGACGGGAAGGTAGCGTTCGAGGCCGCGAGCGGTCATCTCGTCGAGTACGCGCTGCCATTCCTTGGCGTACTGCTCCAGCTGTTCCCGTCGCACGGCCAGGTCGAAGCAATACCCCGGCGTACTGGCGTCGTACCTGCGCTGCGCCTCCTTCCCCTGTGCGGCGACACCGTCGCGGTCGAGTCCCACCGCCTTCTCCTGCACGTTCTTTCGGATTTCCTCGTCTGACTCGAACATACTTCTCCTCAATTCAACGGACGGTCTCGTCGGACCGACGCGTCCACCGCGGCGGCGCATCGGACGGTATGCGACGCGGGAGAACCAGAACAACATCGAAATCGAGTCGCCGTCTAGCAGGTTTGCGACGTGAACCGTCAGACGACGATTTTCCCGGGCGGACGGTTTATCGACTTGGCTAAGTCGTCGCGGATCAGGCAGGGACTTCCGTGCGCCGCGTCGGGGCGGCCAGCCCCCGCCGAGCACTGGAGCAGCCCTGTGAGCTGCGGAAATGCTGGAACCGGTGACTCCGCGTCCGCACCTGGGCCGCCCTCGGCAGCTCATGGGGCCGGTTGTTGGTGTCGGGAATCTGCCAGAAGATGGTGCCCGTTCCTGCTGGACTAGAGGTCACACACCCCATGTGATGCCCAACTCAGGACGGGATTCATGTCCACAGCAACCACCCCTTCTGTCCAATCTCCCGCACCGCCGGAGCGCTCGCCTTTCATCTCCTGGCTGGCCGTCGTTTCGGTAATGCTGGGGATCTTCTCCATCGTCACGACCGAAATTCTTCCGATCGGCCTTCTCACGTCGATCGGATCGAGTTTCACCATTTCGGACGGAATGGCTGGTCTCATGATGACCATGCCAGGATTCCTCGCCGCGGTCTCGGCCCCTGTGGTCACGGTGGCCACAGGACGTATCGACCGGCGGGTCATGCTGGGCGTGTTCATCCTGCTGCTGGCGCTGGCCAACTTCCTTGCCGCCGCCGCGTCGAGCTACTGGCTGGTCCTGATCTCCCGTGTCATGGTGGGCGTCACCATCGGCGGCTTCTGGTCCATCGGGGCCGGACTCGCCGGTCAGCTGGTTCCCGCGAAGTCCGTGGGCCGCGCGACCTCGGTGATCTTCTCCGCCGTACCGCTCGGCTCCGTACTCGGAGTACCGCTGGGCACGTTCATCGGCGACATCGCGGGCTGGCGGACGGCGTTCCTCGTCATGGGCGGCTTCACACTGGCCGTCCTCGTGCTGCTCCTCGTCGTCGTCCCGCCCCTCCCTTCCGACCAGGCGACGCGCCTCGATGTCCTCGGCGGCATGCTCCGAAGCGTCAACACCCGCTTCGCGCTGGTCATGACCTTCCTCGTCGTGCTCGCCCACTTCGGCACGTACACGTACGTCACCCCCTTCCTTGAGCAGGTGACCCACGTCAGTTCGGGTCTCATCACGATCTACCTGCTCATCTACGGTGCGGCCGGCATCGCCGGCAACTTCCTCGGCGGATCCATGGTGGGTCGCTATCCGCGGTCCACCTTCGCCGCGGCGGCGGCCCTGATCGCCGCCGCGACCCTGCTCCTGCCCGTCCTGGGACAGTCGGACGCCGGCGCGGTGGCGCTGCTGGTCGTCTGGGGCGTCGCCTACGGTGCCGTCCCGGTCTGCTCCCAGACGTGGTTCTCCAAGGCCGCCCCCGACTCCCCCGAGGCGTCCTCCGTCCTGTTCACCGCCTCCTTCCAGGCCACCATCTCCCTCGGGGCCCTGGTGGGAGGGGCCGTCCTCGACCGTTCCTCGCCCTCCACGGTGATGGTGCTGGGCGGGCTGGCGGCCGTCCTGACGGTCCTCGTGGCCTGGGCCCACTGGGCGGGGAAGTTCACATGGCCGAAGTCCTCCTAGCCACACCGTGACCGGGGCGGCCGTCCGCCTCGGTCGCCTGCCCCACCGCTTTCCCCCCTCGCCCGGTCGCGCCCGCAGAAGCGGGCCGGCCCGGCGAGAGGTGCCTCCCCTTCTCTTTCCCGGACCACCTCGATGAGCCAGGTGCTCTCGACCGCCTACCTAAGGAGAACGTCGCTTATGTGCGGCATTGCGGGCTGGATAGATTTCGGGCGCGATCTCACCCAGGAGCGCGCCATCGTCGACGCCATGACCCAGACGATGGCGTGCCGCGGTCCCGACGCCGACGGCGTGTGGATCGGTCAGCACGCCGCCATCGGTCACCGGCGTCTCTCCGTCATCGACCTGGAGGGCGGGCGTCAGCCGATGACCGCCGAGCAGGACGGGCGCACGCTGGCGGTGCTGACCTTCAGCGGTGAGATCTACAACTACCGCGAACTGCGCGCGGACCTGATCTCCCGAGGACACCGCTTCCGTACCGAGAGCGACACCGAGGTGGTCCTCCGGGGGTACTTGGAGTGGGGCGAGGGCGTCGTCGACAAGCTGAACGGCATGTTCGCCTTCGGCATCTGGGACGTCTGGAACGAGGAGCTGCTCCTCGTCCGTGACCGGATGGGCGTCAAGCCGCTGTACTACTACCCCACGGCGGACGGCGTCCTGTTCGGCTCGGAGCCCAAGGCCATCCTCGCCCACCCGGAGATCCCGCGCCGGGTGAACGCCGACGGCCTGCGCGAGCTGCTCGACATGGTGAAGACCCCCGAGCACGCCATCTTCACCGGGATGTACGAGATCCGTCCGGGTCACACGGTCCGCGTCCGTCGCCAGGGGCTCGTCAAGCGCCGCTACTGGGCGCTCGAGGCCAAGGAGCACACGGACTCCCTGGAGACGACGATCGAGGCGGTCCGCGGACTCCTCGACGACACCGTCAGCCGGCAGCTGATCTCCGACGTCCCGCTGTGCAGCCTCCTGTCCGGCGGACTGGACTCCTCCGCGGTGACCGCGCTGGCGGCCAAGGCGCTGGCCGCACAGGGCGGCGGACCGGTGCGGTCGTTCTCGGTCGACTTCGTCGGAGCCGCGGAGAACTTCGTCCCGGACCCCCTGCGGAGCACCCCGGACGCCCCGTTCGTCCGCGATCTGGCCCAGCACGTGGCGGCCGAGCACAAGGAGATCCTGCTCAACAGCGACGACCTGAGCGACCCCGGCGTCCGGGCCGCGGTCCTCGCCGCCACCGACCTGCCGCCCATGTGGTACGGCGACCTGTGGCCCTCCCTGTACCTGCTGTTCAAGGCGGTGCGGGAGCGGTCCACCGTGGCCCTGTCCGGCGAGTCGGCGGACGAACTCTTCGGCGGGTACAGCTGGTTCCACGACCCTGAGGTCCTCACGGCCGAGACGTTCCCCTGGCTCACCTCGACGCCCGGTCCCTTCTACGACGGGACCCCGCTGTTCGACGGCGGGCTGCTGGGCAAGCTCGACATCCCCGGCTACCGGCGGTCGAGCTACGGCGACGCCATCGCCGAAGTGCCCGTCCTCCCGGGCGAGACGGGCCTGGAGAAGCGGATGAGGGAGATCAGCTACCTCAACCTGACCCGCTTCCTCAACACCCTCCTCGACCGCAAGGACCGCATGAGCATGGCCGTCGGGCTGGAGGTCCGCGTCCCGTTCTGCGACCACCGCCTCGTGGAGTACGTGTTCAACGCGCCCTGGTCCATGAAGACGTTCGACGGCCGGGAGAAGAGCCTGCTGCGCGCGGCCACCCGCGACGTGCTGCCCGAGTCGATCGTGAAGCGTGTGAAGGCGCCGTACCCGAGCACGCAGGACTCCGGTTACGAGAAGAAGCTCCGCGACCGGCTCGCGGAGGTGCTGAGCGGTGGTGACGCGCCGATCCTGCCGCTCCTCGACAAGGACCGTGTCCGCGGCCGGCTCGACGGCGGCATCAGCACGGCCAGCACCCAGATCACGCGGATCGACCTCGAGGTTCCGCTCTGGCTCAACGCCTGGCTGGAGTCCTACGACGTCACGATCGACCTGTAGGGACGGTCCCCGCACCGCCGTGCGCTCCGGCCGTGAACGGCCGGGCGCGCGGCACCTGCTCTCCCGGTGGCCTCCGGAATCCCCCGTCGGGGGCCACCGGGCTTCTTCGCGTCGGCGGGGAAGCGGCACGTCGGCACAGGTGAGCCGCGCTCTTCGCGTCGGCGGGGAAGCGGCACGTCGGCACAGGTGAGCCGCGGACGGCCCCGCCGTCCCCGGCTCCGCTCGTGATCCAAGGTATCCGGCTCCGATCACCCGGAAGGGAACCATGATGGCCGCTGCGGGACCGTCCCGTCCGACCGTGCGACGCGCTCCGCCACCGGACTTCCGTCCCGGCGAGGTGGCCGAACTGGTCGCCCGCCTGGGGCAGCTCTTCGGCCGGCTGCGGACCCTGGACCTGGCGGGCGTCGCGCCGGCCCCGGTCTTCCGGGCGACGACCGGTCCCTCCCCCGCGGCCCCGGGAGCCTTCGATGCGACCCTTTGAGCTCAGCGTCGCGGACGCGGCGGCGGCCATGGCGGCCCGCACCCTGTCCCCCGTGGAACTCGTCGACTCCGTCCTGGACCGGTGCGACGCCGTCGAGGACCGGCTCCACGCCTACGTCACCGTCGTGGCGGACCGTGCGCGACGGGCCGCGCGGCAGGCGGAGAGGGAGATCCGCGAAGGCGTCCACCGCGGGCCGCTCCACGGCATTCCGTACGGACTCAAGGACCTCATCGACGTCTCCGGGATACCCACCACGGCCAGTTCGCGCGCGTGGGCGGGCCGGATGCCCGGCGGGGACAGCACGGTGGCGGCGCGGCTCACGGACGCCGGCGCGATCCTGATCGGCAAGACCCACACCCACGAGTTCGCCTACGGACTGCTCACCCCGCAGACGGCCAATCCGTGGCACGCGGACGCCGTCGCCGGAGGCTCCAGCGGCGGCTCGGCGGTGGCCGTGGCGGCCGGGACCGCGCTGTTCGCGCTGGGGACGGACACCGGAGGGTCGATCCGCATTCCGGCCGCGCTCAACGGGACGGTCGGCCTGAAGCCCACCTACGGCCTGGTCTCCCGCCACGGGGTGGCGCCCCTGTCGTGGTCCCTGGACCACGTCGGCCCCCTCACCCGGACCGTACGGGACGCCGCCCTCGTGCTGCGCGCCCTGGCCGGCCACGACCCGTCGGACCCCGCCAGCGCCTCCGCTCCGGCGGACCCGGCCTCGCCGGCCCCGGCGGATGTGCGCGGGCTGCGCGTCGGCGTGCCCGTCACCTACTACTTCGACCGCGTCGATCCGGAGGTGGAGGCGGCCGTCCGCGCGACGATCGACCGGCTGCGGGAGCTCGGCGCGACGGTGACGCCCGTGGACCTGCCGCTCGTCGAGTACGTCGAGGCGACGCAGTGGGGCCTGATGGCCCCCGAGGCCTCGGCGGTCCACGAGGAGACCCTGCGCGCGACACCGCACCTCTACGGCCCGGACATCCGGCTGCTCCTGGAGGCGGGACACCACGTGTCCGCCCTGGACTACCTGCGCGCCCAGCGCAGCCGGTCCCTCATCAGCCGAGCGTGGGGCCGGCTCTTCGCCGGCATCGACGTGCTCGTCGCCCCCACCTCCCCCATCACGGCGGCGCGGCGCGGGCAGGAGACCGTGCGGTGGCCGGACGGCGTGACCGAGACGGTCACCGACGCCTACGTCCGGCTCTCCTCTCCCGCCAACATCACCGGATTCCCCGCCCTCTCGCTCCCGGTGGGCAGGGACTCCGCCGGTCTCCCCATCGGCGCGCAGCTGATCGCCGCCCCGTTCGCGGAGTCGGTCCTCTTCCGGGTGGGAACCGCCCTCGAGGAAACGCGGCCGGACACGGGCAGACTTGCCGAGGTGGCTCAGGCGGACATCATCCACAGCGCCTCAGATCGCTGAGGCGAGAACGCCTCAGATCGCTGAGACAGGAGCGCCTCAGATCGCTGAGGCAGGACCCGGAGGCATACCCGTGAACCCAGAGCTCGTTCCGTTCCCCGACACGCTGCCCGCGGCCTTCTACCACGAGCTGGGGGACGGCCGGTACGAGAGCACCCCGGCCACGGCGGGCCCGTGGAGCGCGAAGTCGCAGCACGCCGGCCCGCCCTCCGCCCTGATCGGGCGGGCGCTCGAGCGCCACGCCCCCCGGCCGGGCATGAGGATCGCCCGCGTCACCGTGGAGCTGCTGCGCCCGGTCCCGGTCGCGGACCTGCGGGTCGAGGTGCGGACGGTCCGGTCGGGCGGCAGCGTCGAGATCCTGGAGGGGGAGATCACCGCCGACGGCGTCCCGGTGCTGCTGGCCCGTGCCTGGAGGCTCGTCGCCAGCCCCGAGGAGACTCCGGCGCTGCGGCCCGTCCGGCCCGCCCCCGCCCTGCCCGGGGCGCAGCCGCCGCACACCATGGCGGGCGCCCATCTGGACGGCTACATCGCGGCGATGGAGTGGCGCTTCGAGGACGGTGCGGGCTTCGACACGCTCGGTCCGGGGACCGCCTGGGCCCGGCAGCGCATCCCCTTGGTGGCCGGCTCCCCGGACTCACCGCTGACCCGGGCGCTCACGGTGGCCGACAGCAGCTGGGCGGTCGGCTTCGAGCTCGACCACCACGGGAACCTCGTCATCAACACCGATGTGACCCTCGCCCTGCACCGGGACCCCGTCGGGGAGTGGCTGTGCCTGCGCTCCCACACCGCGGCCAGCCCGAACGGATCAGGGCTCGCCCTCGGGCAGCTCGACGACGCGACGGGCGACTGCGGGCAGGTCCTGCAGACCTTGCTGGTCACCGAGCGGCGCGGCCGGCCGTGACCGGCCGCGCCGGACCCGCGGCACGCGCAGGGTCATCCGGGCCATTCGACGAGCAGGCTCCGGGGGCCGCGGAAGGAGACGTTCGCCGGGAAGTCGAAGTCCTGGTCCTCCACCAGCCGCATGTCCGGTGCCCGCTGCGCGAGCAGGTCGAGGGCGATCCGGGCTTCCATCCGCGCCAGCGGGGCCCCGATGCAGTAGTGGATGCCCTTGCCGAAGGCGAGGTGCCGGCGGGCGTCTCCCCGGTGGATGTCGAACGTCTCGGGCTCCTCGAAGTGCTTCGGGTCCCGGTTGGCCGCGCCGAGCAGGATCAGCACCTTGGCCTGGGCGGGTATCTCGACACCACCGACGTCCACCGCCCTGGTGGTGATGCGCCGCCAGGCGGGGATGCTGCTGTCGTACCGCAGGATTTCCTCGACCGCCTTGGCGATGAGATCGCGGTCGGAACAGATCGCGGCCCACTGCTCGGGATTGGTCAGCAGCTGGCGGATCGCGTTTCCGGTGAAACTCGTCGTGGTCTCGTGGCCGGCGAAGCTCAGCCCGTACGCGACGTTGGTGATGTCTTCGAGCGAGAGGCTGTCGGGATTCTCCTGGCGGATCCGGATCAGGTCACTCGTGAAGTCGTCGACCGGTTCTGCGGCCCGCTTGGCGACGAAGTTCTCGCAGTACTCCCAGTAGTTCGTCATGTTCGTGGCGATCTCGCGCTGCTCGTCCGCGCTCGGGCGTCCCCAGCTGAAGGCGATGCGGTTTCCGCACCAACTCTTCAGCATGTCCATGTCCTCGTCCGGGAAGCCGATGAACGTGAAGATCATGTACGCCGGAAGCGGATAGGTCAGCGCGCTCACCAGGTCCACCTGCCCGGGCTTGATGGCGTCCACCAGCTCCGTGGCCTTGGCCCAGACCTTGGGCTCCAGCGACGCGATCCGCCGCGGTGAGAAGCCCGTCATGTTGTGCTTGCGAATGCGGGTGTGCCGCGGCGGGTCGCAGTCCGACATCACCGGGTAGGCGCGGAATCCTTTCTTCAGAATCTCCTGCGCCTCTTCCGAAAGGGGGAACACCGGCTTCTGACCGACCCGCGCGGAGAAGGTCCCCGGATCCTTGAGAACGGCCTCGATATCGTCGTACCGGGTTATCACCCACATATCGATGGCCGATGCGTAGAACGCCGGAGCCTCCTCCCGCACAGCGGTGTGGATCGGATACGGATCGGCGATGTAGGCGTCACCAAGCGGGTCGAAACCGTGATGCACCGGGCAGCCGGCCGTTTCGTTCATCGGCATCATTGCGAAACCTCCTTGACTTGGTACTGCAAGTCTCCGCCACGACCGCCGAATTGAAAACGAAGGAATGGTGAGGTGCGTTATGGGATTCCCTAATGACTGAACGGATCAGCCTTCGCCGGCTGCACGCCTTCGTGGCGTGCGCCGAGGCCGGAACCATGACGGGCGCGGCGCGGCAGCTGTTCGTGACCCAGGGCGCGGTGTCGGTCGCGATCTCCCAGCTGGAACGACAGATCGGTGTACAACTGCTCCTGCGCTCCAAGGCGAAGGGGCTGACGCTGACCGAGGCCGGCCGGCTCCTCCTGCCCGAGGCCCGGTCCCTGCTGGCCCGGGCCGACGCGCTCCAGGCGGGCATGCGCGACCTGGGGAACGCCCCTTCGGGCAGCCTGGTGATCGGCTGCTTCACCACCATCGCCCCGTTCCTCCTGCCCCGCGTCCTGGAGGAGTTCCAGGCCGCACGCCCCCAGGTGACCCTGGACTTCGTGGAGGGCTCGCTCACCGATCTGCAGCAGCTCCTGCTCGACGGGGCGTGCGAGCTGGCCGTCCTCTACGGCGTCGACATCCAGGCCGGCATCGAGTACGACACGCTGTACCCGACCCAGCCGTACGTCCTGCTGCCGCCCGCCCATCCGCTGGCGGAGAAGGAGGAGATCCGGCTCGCCGACCTCGCCGATCACGACATGATCGCGCTCGATGTCCCGCCCAGCCTGCGCTACTTCAACGAGGTGCTGAGCTCGGCCGGGGTGTCCCCGCGCATCCGGCACCGCACGGAGAGCTTCGAGATGGTGCGCAGTCTCGTCGCCCGGGGCGTCGGATACTCGCTGCTCATACAGCGCCCGATCGCGGACGTCAGCTATGAGGGGCGCGGCCTGGTGATCCGCCGGATCAAGGACGAGATACGGCCGCTGGACGTCGTCCTGGCGCGTCCGGCGGGCGTCCGGCTGACGCGTCGGGCGGCGGCGTTCAGGGCGTTCTGCCACGCGTCGGCACCCCGCCGCTGAAGCGTGTCCGTGAAGTCGGTGGGTTGTCGCCGCGTTCGTGGTGCGACGACATGAACGGGCGGATGAGTCGTGGGCGTTGATCGCTCCGCTGCTGGCGCCGGGCCGGACGGGCAGGCCTGCCCGGGGACCGGCGCCAGGAGATGAACGGGATCTTGTGGAGACCGTCAGGCCGGGATGCGGGTCCCTGCGCCGGCGACCCTGATCCGCGGGTCGCCCGCCCGCAGTTCCACCGTCAGGACACCGGGGCGTCCCATGTCCTCCCCCTGGTGGAGGGTGAGGACCGTCGCCTCGGGCACGAGTCCGAGCTCACGGGCGTACGCACCGAAGGCGGCGGCCGCCGCCCCGGTCGCCGGGTCCTCGACCACACCGCCCACCGGGAACGGCGCCCGGACGTGGAAGACCTCCGCGGAGGCGCGCCAGACCAACTGCAGCGTCGTCAGGTCCAGCCGGTGCATGAGGGCCTCCAGGCGGGCGAAGTCGTACGCCAGGCGGGACAGGCGCTCTCGGCTCGCGGCGGCGATGACGAGATGGCGGGCGCCCGCGAACGCGATGCGGGGAGGCAGGTCGGGATCGAGGTCGCCGGCCGGCCAGTCGAGCGCGGCGAGTGCCTCTGCCAGGTCATCGGCCGCGATCTCCTCGATGTGCGGCTCGACGCTCGTGAGTGTGGCCCGCAGCGTCCCGCCCTCACGCGTCACGGTGACCGGCACGGTCCCGGCCTGCGTGGTGAACACAAGGTCGCCGGGGCCGATGCGCTCGCCGAGGGCCACGGCCGTCGCGACGGTGGCGTGACCGCAGAAGGGCACTTCCGCCTTTGGGCTGAAGTAGCGGATGGTGTACGCGCGCCCGTCGTCCGACGCGCCGGAGCCCGCTCCCTCGGACGGCGCCGTCAGGAACGCGCTCTCGCTGTAGCCGACTTCGGCGGCGATCGCCAGCATCTCCTCGCCGCTGAGGCCGGTGGCGTCGAGAACGATTCCGGCGGGATTCCCTCCCTCGGGATCGTCGGAGAAAGCGGTGTAACGCAGGACGTCGGGGGTTTCCCGTGTGGAGTTCATGCCGGGGCAACGACCAAGATCCCCGGGTTGGTTCCCCGGACGTCCGCGCTACGGCATGAGGCGGACGAATCCGGCGGACGCCTCGTCGAGGGCCGACACGAGGCTGCCCACCACGGTCTCGGGGACGTCGATGTCGACGGACATGGCCGCCATCGCCCGGCCGCCGGACCGGGCGACCTCCATGTCGGCGATGTTCACGCCGGCACCGCCCAGGATCTGTCCGGCCTTTCCGATGGCCCCGGGTTCGTCGGAGTACCAGAGGAAGAGCATGCGGTCCGTGAGGTCCAGGTCGATGTCGCATTCGCCGATCTCGACCAGCTTGTGGGTGCCCTTCCGGGCGGACAGGGCGCCGGCGACGACCAGGGACCTGCCGTCCGGCAGGACACCGCGGATGGCGACGGCGTTGCGGTGGTCCGGGCTCTCGGAGCTGGTCGAGAAGCGCACGGAGACGCCGAGCTCACGAGCGAGTTCCGACGCGTTCACCAGCGAGGGCTTCGTGGGGACGAGTGGGGCGAGGATCCCTCGGAGCGCGGCGGCCTCGAGGACCGTGACGTCCCGGCGGGTCACCTCACCGCGGACCTCGATCTCCAGGTGTGTGGCGGCACGGCGGCCCGCGAGCTCGGTGAAGACGTGACCGAGGTCGTCGGCGAGCGCCAGGTAGGGATGGACCTCCTCCGCGACGGGACCTCCCGGGGCGTTCACCGCGTCGGGCACGAGCTCCCCCGCGAGGGCCCGGCGCACCGAGTGGGCGACGGAGGTCCCGGCCTTCTCCTGGGCCTCGTGGGTGGAGGCGCCGAGGTGCGGGGTGACCACCACGTTGCCGAGGCCGAACAGCGGGGAGGCCGTGCACGGCTCCACCGCGAAGACGTCGAGCCCGGCCCCCGCGACGCGTCCGTCCTTCAACGCGGCGGCCAGCGCCTCCTCGTCCACGATGCCGCCGCGTGCCGCGTTGACGATCCGTACGGACCGCTTGACGAGACCCAGCTCCCGCTCGCCGACGAAGCCCACCGTCTCCGGTGTCTTCGGCAGGTGCACGGTGATGAAGTCGGACTCCCGCAGGAGCGTGTCGAGCGGAACGAGGCGAGCGCCCGCGCGCAGGGCGCGCTCCTCCGTGGCGTACGGATCGTGGGCGACGATCCGCAGGCCGAACGCGGACATCCGCTGGGCCACCAGGGTGCCGATGCGGCCGAGACCGATGACTCCCAGGGTCTTGTCGGCCAGTTCGACGCCGGTGTACTTCTGCCGGTCCCACTCCCCGCTCCTGAGCGAGAAGTCGGCCTGCGGGATGGTGCGTGCCGTGGACAGCAGGAGCCCGCAGGTGAGTTCGGCGGCGCTGACGACGTTGGAGAGGGGGGCGTTGACGACCAGGACGCCGGCCTTCGTGGCCGCGGGGACATCGACGTTGTCCAGGCCGACGCCGGCCCGCGCGACGACCTTGAGACGGCGGGCGGCGTCGATCACCTGGGCGTCCACACGGGTGGCGCTGCGCACCAGGAGGGCGTCCGCGTGGGCGACGGCGGACAGCAGGGCCGGCCGGTCGGTCCCGTCGCAGTGCCGGATGTCGAAGTCCGGACCGAGCGCGGTGACCGTGGAGGGCGAGAGCTCTTCGGCTATGAGGACGATGGGCTTGGCCATGGGGAGAACTCGATCCGTGAAAGGCTCGTGGGACGGAAAGGGCGCAAGGGACCGCGGGAGCCGGATCCGGCGCGGGACGGCTCAGGTCTGGGACGGCACGGGCACGGCGTCGACCACCGCGTGATCCGCCGCGAGCGGGGCGTGGTCGCGCGAACCGCCGGGCAGGCCCAGGCCGTCGAACACCTCACGGTCCGCGATGCGGTAGTCGCTGAGGGCCTCCGGGAGGTCGTCCTCGTAGAAGACCGCTTCGACCGGGCAGACCGGCTCGCACGCCCCGCAGTCGACGCACTCGTCCGGCTGGATGTACATCTTGCGCGGGCCCTCGTAGATGCAGTCGACCGGGCACTCGTCGAGGCAGGCCTTGTCCTTGATGTCCACGCAGGGTTGAGCGATGACGTATGCCATGAGGGGTTCCTCCGGTGTCGGTGGTCCGTCGGGGTGTCAGCCGACGACGGACCAGGTGTCGTTGCCCGCGAGCAGCGCGGCGAGGTCGCTCTTCCCGTACCGCTCCACCGCGGCGTCGAGCTGGTCGGCCATGAGGGTGTCGTAGACGGCGCGTTCGATGGAGCGTAAGACGCCGATGGGGGTCTGGTGGAGGGTGTCGGGGTCCGCCAGGCGGGAGAGGGCGAAGGCGGTGGTGGGGGTGGCCGCGTGGGCGTCGTGGACGAGGATCCGGGCCTCGTTGTCGGGGGTGACGGTGACGACCTGGAGGTCGCCGGTGGCCGGGTCGCGGACGACGCCCTTCTCGTTGTCGGCGCCGAAGCGGATCGGCTGCCCGTGTTCGAGGCGGATGACCGCCTCCTTGGCCTGGTCCTTGTCCTTGAGGACCTCGAAGGCGCCGTCGTTGAAGATGTTGCAGTTCTGGTAGATCTCGACGAGAGCGGTGCCGTTGTGCTCGGAGGCCTGGCGGAGCACCTCGGTGAGGTGCTTGCGGTCGGAGTCGACCGTGCGGGCCACGAAGCTCGCCTCGGCGCCGAGTGCGAGGGAGACCGGGTTGAAGGGGGCGTCGAGGGAGCCCATCGGGGTCGACTTGGTGATCTTGCCGAGCTCGGAGGTGGGGCTGTACTGGCCCTTGGTGAGGCCGTAGATCCTGTTGTTGAAGAGCAGGATCTTCAGGTTGACGTTGCGGCGCAGGGCGTGGATGAGGTGGTTGCCGCCGATGGACAGCGCGTCGCCGTCGCCCGTGACCACCCAGACGGACAGGTCGCGCCGCGAGGTGGCGAGACCGGTCGCGATGGCCGGGGCGCGGCCGTGGATGGAGTGCATCCCGTAGGTGTTCATGTAGTACGGGAAGCGGGAGGAGCAGCCGATGCCGGAGACGAAGACGATGTTCTCCTTCGCCAGTCCGAGCTCGGGCATGAAGCCCTGCACGGCGGCGAGGACCGCGTAGTCACCGCAGCCCGGACACCAGCGGACCTCCTGGTCCGACTTGAAGTCCTTCGGAAGCAGACGGAGATCAGTTGCCACGGAGGGCCTCCTCGAGGACGCCGGCGAGCTGCTCGGCCTTGAACGGCATGCCGTTGACCTGGGTGAAGGGCTGGACGTCCACCAGGAACCGGGCGCGGAGCAACAGGGCCAACTGCCCGAGGTTCATCTCGGGGACGACGACCTTGTCGTAGCGCCGGAGGACTTCCCCGAGGTTCTTGGGGAAGGGGTTGAGGTGGCGGAGGTGGGCCTGGGCGATGGGGCCGTTCTCGCGGCGGATGCGGCGGACGGCCGCGGTGATCGGCCCGTAGGTGGAGCCCCAGCCCAGGACCAGGGTGCTCGCGCCGTCCGGGTCGTCGACCTCGATGTCCGGGACCTCGATGCCGTCGATCTTGGCCTGGCGGGTGCGGACCATGAACTCGTGGTTCGCGGGGTCGTACGAGATGTTGCCGGTGCCGTCCTGCTTCTCGATGCCGCCGATGCGGTGCTCCAGGCCGGGCGTGCCGGGCACCGCCCACGGGCGGGCGAGGGTCTCGGGATCGCGCTTGTACGGCCAGAAGACCTCGGTGCCGTCGGCGAGGGTGTGGTTCGGGCCGGTGGCGAACGGGGTCGTGAGGTCGGGCAGGTCCTCGGTCTCCGGGATCCGCCACGGCTCCGAGCCGTTGGCCAGATAGCCGTCGGACAGCAGGAACACCGGCGTGCGGTACGTGAGCGCGATCCGGGCGGCCTCCAGGGCCGCGTCGAAGCAGTCCGCCGGCGTCCTGGGGGCCACGACCGGGACCGGGGCCTCGCCATTGCGGCCGTACATCGCCTGGAGCAGGTCGGCCTGCTCGGTCTTGGTGGGCAGGCCGGTGGACGGGCCGCCGCGCTGGATGTCCACGACGAGGAGCGGCAGCTCCAGGGAGACGGCAAGTCCGATGGTCTCGGACTTCAGCGCCACACCGGGACCGGAGGTGGTCGTGACGGCGAGAGAGCCGCCGAAGGCCGCGCCCAGGGCGGCGCCGATGCCGGCGATCTCGTCCTCGGCCTGGAAGGTCCGCACGCCGAAGTTCTTGTGCTTGCTGAGCTCGTGCAGGATGTCCGAGGCCGGGGTGATCGGGTACGAGCCGAGGTAGAGCGGCAGGTCCGCCTGGCGGGCGGCCGCGATCAGGCCGTAGGACAGGGCCAGGTTCCCGGAGATGTTGCGGTACGTGCCGGTGGGGAAGGCCCGGGTCGCGGGGGCGACCTCGTAGGAGACGGCGAAGTCCTCGGTGGTCTCGCCGAAGTTCCAGCCGGCCCGGAAGGCGGCCACGTTGGCCTCGGCGATCTCCGGCTTCTTCGCGAACTTCTGCCGCAGGAAGGTCTCGGTGCCCTCGGTGGGGCGGTGGTACATCCAGGACAGCAGCCCGAGCGCGAACATGTTCTTGCTCCGCTCGGCCTCCTTGCGGGAGAGCCCGAACTCCTTGAGCGCCTCCAGGGTGAGCGTCGTCAGCGGCACGGGGTGGACCCGGTAGCCGTCGAGCGAGCCGTCCTCCAGGGGCGAGGAGTCGTAGCCGACCTTGGCCATGGCGCGCTTGGCGAACTCGTCGGTGTTGACGATGATCTCGCCGCCGCGCGGCACGTCCCCGATGTTCGCCTTCAGGGCGGCCGGGTTCATCGCGACCAGCACGTTCGGGGCGTCGCCCGGGGTCAGGATGTCGTGGTCGGCGAAGTGGAGCTGGAAGGACGAGACACCCGGCAGGGTCCCGGCAGGCGCCCGGATCTCGGCCGGGAAGTTCGGCAGCGTGGAGAGGTCGTTCCCGAAGGACGCCGTCTCCGAGGTGAAACGATCACCCGTCAGCTGCATGCCGTCACCCGAGTCACCCGCGAAACGGATGACCACCCGGTCGAGCCGGCGGACCTCGTGGTCGACGGTCATGTGGCATCGGTCCCGGCTGTGCCCCGCGCGGGAGCCGAAGGCGTGTCGTGGAACCCGGGGGCGCTCTCCCAGACTTCGGCCACGGAGCCGTCCTCCAGCTGGACGAGCCGGTGGCCGGCGGGGGCTCCCAGCGGCCGGGCACCCGGGATGTCCCGCGGTGCGGAGCTCACCAGGGCCAGCCGGACGTCCGACGCGCGGGTGAACTCCGGGCCGTCCGTGCCGACGACGAGCAGGTTCCCGACGGTGGCCAGCTCGACGCCGTCGGGGGCGTCCTTCTGGAGGCGGGTGTCGCGGTCGAGGCCGAGGGCCGTCTCGTAGAGGCGGACGAGGGAGGCGAACATGCTGCGGCTCACCGCCTTGCGGAGGAGCAGCCGCACCCCCGGGTGTCCTGATCCCCGGAGCTCCGGGGGACGAGGCCGCTCGCCCGGGTTCGGGCGGTGCTCCACGAGCTCGGCGATCGCACCGTCGGGGAAGCGGACGCGGGCGCGGGCGCCCGGCAGAATCCGCTCGGGGGGTTCCAGCACGGTGGCGCCGACCTGGTCCAGCCGGCTCAGCGCGCCGTCGAGCGAGGGCACGATGACGGAGTAGGCGGTCCGGCGCTGGATGTCGGTGAAAGGCCGGGCGCTGGCGATCAGGAGCATGTTCCCGACCGCCGCGAGCTCAAGGCCGCCGAAGTCGGGGATCGGCATCCTCAGATCCGCGGGGGTTCCGGTGAGCCGTTCGTAGGAGCGGATGCGCTCGTCGAGGACCGAGACGTCGATGAGGGAGCGGGCCAGCAGGCGCGGGCCCGGCAGCAGGGCGGAATCGGGCGTGGTGCGGAACCAGCGGTCCGGCAGCGCCGCCGCGGGAACAGTGGGCATCGCGTCAGGACTCCTTCACAAGGTGCGACGTGGGATCGCCCCACCATCGCTGGACGGTGAGTCCCCAGGACTCCAGCTCCTCGTGGACGAGGCGTCGCAGGGACGTGGCGTCGCCGAAACGGTCGGGGATGCCGGTCACGGTCACGGTCAGCCGGTCGCCGGTCCTGAGGAGGCAGAGCGAGGCGCGCAGGCGTGCCCGGTCCGGCAGGACGCCCGGCACGTTCATGGTGCGGACGGCGATGCCTGCGGCCTCCTGCCCGGTGAACCGGGCGATCGCCTCGGGGGTCCGGCCGAAGTTGGAGGCGACGACGGTGGTCTGCTGTGCCCCGGGGTTCTTGAGCAGGTGGGCGTGGCGCTCCGGGAGGAGGTGCCACAGGGGTTCCGGGACGAGGGTGCCGCTGTGCTCGCCCGTGGCGCGGAGCAGCTCCTTCGTCGCCTGTCGGGTCTGCCGGAGGCTCTGGTGCCGGGCGGGGCCGCCGGGCACGGTCAGCGGCATCACGACCAGGGCGTTGGCCCGGGCGTCCTGGTCGGACCGCCGCAGGCTCACGGGGATGCCGACGTCGAACGGTTCGGCCGGGTCGCCCGCCCCCGCCGTCCGGACGAGGTTGGCGGCGATCTCGACGAAGAGGCTGTTGGTGGTCCCGCCGAAGGCGTCCGCCTGGTGCTCCCACCGGGCGGCGTCCGTCTCGAAGATCGCCGAGGTGAAGAAGCGCGGTTCGGCCGGGGGTTCGGTGCGGGCCGGGGCCGGGGGCCGCAGTGCGGTCCTGATCCGGGCGAGCCGGTCCGGGTTCGCCAGCGTCGCCGGGAGCCAGCGCGCGGCGGCCAGGCTGCCGTGGAGCGTCTGCCGTGCCAGGTCGGCCAGGTCGTCGAGCAGCCCGGGGCCGGCGGACGGGCGGTGCGTGTCGTCACCGCCCGAGCCGATGGCGCGGAAGATGCCGAGCCCGTCGCAGCGGAAGTGGGGCACGGTCAGCGAGACGAGTGTGCCTTCACCGTACGGGGCGGCGGCGAGCCGCCACAGGGCGGAGCTTCCGGGCAGGAGCGGCGCCTTGACCTGGGTGTCGATCCAGTCGGTCAGGGTGGCGTCGGTCAGCGGCGTCGACGTGGTGCCGAGGGCTTCCTCGTTCCTGGCGGGCACCCAGCTGCTGCGTGCCACGGGGATGGGCGAGCTCCGGGCGCGGCGGCTGAGCCACCCCCGGTCGAGGCCGTCCCAGGCAGCTTGCAGCGCGGCGACGGGTACGGGATCCCGGAAGGTCCACAGCACCTGCACGATCCTGCTGGAGCCGAGGGTGTCGGCGGCGCGGTGGAGCATCTCGTCGGTGGGGTTGAGGCGGACGGTGGCCGTCATCGGGCGGCCACCTCCTGGAGGCGGGCGGCCGCGAGCTCGCCGATCGCCGGCGCCCGTTTGAATCCGCCGCCGTTCCAGCCGGTCGCGGTGACGAGACCGTCCAGTTCGGTCCGCACGGTGACCTCGCCGTTCCCGGTGGGTGCCATCGCGTCGTACGCGGTGACGCCGCCCGTGAGCGGGGCCGTGGCCAGCTGCGGGTAGCGGTGGCGGACGACCGCACGGACGCGCTCCTCCTCCTGCGCCGACACGCCCGGCCGGACGGTCTCGGGGACGTCGGTCTCCTGCGAGGAGACTCCCGCGAGGACCAGTGAGTCCGATCCCCAGGGGCGCAGCCAGGCGCCCGTGGTGGCGTCCACCACGGTGGGGAGCGTGGTGAGACCCGCCGGTTCGCCGACCCGGAACAGGCAGTAGCCGACGGCCCGGGTGCGCAGGGGCAGGTGGACGCCGACGCTCGCGGCCAGGGAGGTGCTGCCCGTCCCCGCCGCCAGCAGGACGGCCCGGGCGTGCACGGGTCCGGCGGTGGTGTGGACCCCGGTGGCGCGGGAGCCGGATGTGAGCAGGTGGGTGGCGCGGGCCGGGATCAGCCGGAGCCGGGGGCCCGCGTCGCGTGCCATGGCGTGGGCCACCGGTCCGACGGGGAGCCAGCCGGCGTTCGGTTCGTGGACCGCGACCAGGTCGTCGGGCACGTCGAGGGCCGGGAAGCGGGTGGCGAGGTCGTGCGCGGTGAGGATCTCCGCCTTGTGTCCTGCGGTGCCGAGATCCGCGACCGCCGCCGCGGCCTGTGGGAGGTCGCCGCGGGCCACGAGGCTCAGGCTGCCCTGCCGGCGTATCGCGGGCCAGGTTCCCTGGTGGCCCTGGCGCAGGTAGAGGTCGAGGCCGGCGGCGGCCGAACGCCGCCGGGACGCGGACAGGTCGAAGGCGCGGACCAGCCCGCCGGAGGCGCCCGTGGCGCCTCCGGCGATGCCTGCCGTGTCGATGACGGCGACGGCGAGACCCTGGGCGCTCAGCCTTTCGGCCGTGGCGAGCCCGATGATCCCGCCGCCGACGACGGCGACGTCGGCGGTGAGGGCGGACCGGGTCACGGTGCGATCCCGGCGGCCAGCAGCTTCTCGTGGTCGTCGCTCAGGATCGAGTCGACGATGTCGGTCGCCCGTACCGAGAGCATGGCCAGCGCGCCGGCGTCGCCCATGCCGTGGCTCGCCTCGCAGAGCCCGTTGAGATAGACCTTGAGGGGCCGCGGGGTGCCCGCCTCCGTCTTCAGCTCGATCGAGTAGTCCCGCGCGACGACGGGGGTGCCTTCCTCGTCGAGGGGCAGACGGTGGGCGATGCCTTCCAGGAGCGGGTGGTACGGCTCGTCGCCCGGTTCGCCGCCGAAGTCCCTGAAGCCGGTCGCCAGGATGACGACGTCGGTGTCGAGGGTCTCCTCGGTGAGGTGGTTGATGTCGCGCAGGACCATCCGGTGTCCCGGGCCGTGCGGCCTGCTGATGACGGCCTCCCGGAAGGGCTTCATCACGAGCCGCTCGGAGCCCGTCAGGTCGTACTCGCGCTGCACGCCGACGAGGCGGTCGATCACGTCCTGGTCGCAGGCCGCGTAGTTGATGGACCGCAGTTCGTCGCGCAGGCGGCGTTTCTTGGCGCTGGGCAGCGGGTGGAAGTAGTCCACGAACTCGGGGAGGAACACCTGCCTGCTGTAGGGGCTGGTGTCCTTGAGCCGGAACCCGATGCCGCGGTGGACCGCGGTCACCTGCCGCACGTTGGGGCGGCCCAGCAGGTCGAGGATGATCTCGATCGCGCTCTGGCTGGCCCCGACGACGGCGACCCGGATCGCCTTGTCCTTGAAGCGCTCCATGGACGAGAGGTACTGGGTGGAGTGGAAGACGCTCTCCCCCAGGCCCTTCTGGAACGCGTACGGGATCCGGGGCGAGCGCCCGGTGCCCACGGAGACGCTGCGGCCGAGGTAGCGGCCGCCGTCGTCGGTGTCGACGCAGAACAGCTCGCTGCCGTCGTCGCCCTCGACGAGGGAGAGGTTCACGGCCGACCGGCCGTAGTCCACCTGGTCGCGGAAGGCCTCGGCGACCCAGGCGAGGTAGCCCGAGTACTCCCTGCGCAGCGGGAACTTGGCGTTCAGGTGGAGGTAGTCCGTCAGGTCACCGCGCGCGGCGAGGTACTTGACGAAGGTGTGCGGGCTGTCCGGGTTGCGTTGCATGGCCAGGTCGCGGAAGGGGTTGTTCTGGATGTCCGCGCCCGGGAGGAGCTGTTCTTGCTGCCACTGGAACTCGGGGGCCCGTTCGATGAAGTGGGCGAGGCCGGCGCGGCCGCGCTCTTCGAGCGCGACCGCCAGGGAGAGGTTCGCGGGTCCGAACCCCACTCCCAGCACCGGGTGGATCTCATGGGTTGTCACGGTTCACGCATCCTCGACTCGTCGTGCATGCAGGAACGTCGTTGCGGGACGGACGCGTCCGGAGGTCACGCGCCGAGGAGCGCCGTCTCGGTGATCGCGTTGGTGTCGTCGACGTGGACCACGCGGGACTTGTGGTCGGCGACCTCGTCCGGGGTGAGCTGCGCGTAGCTGATGATGATGACCTTGTCACCGGTCTCCACGAGACGGGCGGCGGCGCCGTTGACGATGACCTGGTTGGCGGCCGGCTCGCCGAGGATCGTGTACGTCTCGAAGCGCGCGCCGTTGTTGACGTTGACGACGTGCACCAGCTCGTGGACGCCGATGTCGGCGGCGTCGAGCAGCTCCGGCGAGATGGTGATGGACCCGACGTAGTTCAGGTTGCTGTCGGTGACGGTGGCGCGGTGGATCTTCGCGTTCATGAAGGTGCGCAGCATGGTGGATCTCCTTGGGAGCTGAAGGTGTCGTCCGTGCGGGAGTGGTGTGCGGGGCGGGACGCCCCGCGGGTCACGCGGTCGGGGCGTGCGGGGCGGCCGGGATGACCAGGCCGCGGAAGGGGTTCTCCGGTGTGCTGGAGAGGTCGGCGAGCAGGGGTGCCTTGCCGACGGTGGTGGGGCCCGCGAAGGCGGTGGAGATGTTCTCGGCGAGGTCGGGGGTGATCGGCCAGGCCAGGGTGCGCAGGGCCCAGAGGAACCGCAGCGCGCCGGAGACCTCGCTCGCGTCGTCGGCCTGGATCCGGGCGGAGCGCAGCGCCAGCACCTCCAGGTGGAGGGCGACCGCCTCGGCGGCCTTGCGGACGCTGAAGTTCTCCAGCCGGTAGGCGTCCTCGAAGCGTCGCCGGGACGCCTGGAGGGCCGCGTCCCACCACGGCGAGGGCGTCGCGTCGATGTGGCGGCCGGTCAGGGCGCCGAGCTGGTCGACGATCGCCGTGAGGGGGGCGTCGTAGCGTGCGGCGATGGTGTCGGCCGCGATGGGCTCGCTGAACTCCGCCTGCTGCAGTTCGGGGCTGGTCAGGGCGAGGACGAACCGCGCCCGGTCACGGCCGACGGACTCCAGGTAGTCGCGCGCCCAGCGCACGTCGCCCTTGCTGGTGGAGAACTTGCGGCCCTCCAGCATGTAGTACTGGTTGGTGAGCGTGCGCGTCCTCGGGAGGGGCACCGGCATGCCGTGGCGTGCCGCGAGCAGCGCCAGGGTCACGTAGACGAAGGCGTTGTAGAAGCCGTTGTCGATGCCGATGAACTGGACGAGCTCGTCGGCCTGGGTGTCCAGGCGTGCCTGCTGCAGCCAGTACAGGTGGCCGACGTAGATCTCCGGCCAGGCGTTGATGGCCTGCGGCTGGATGTCGGGACCGTCCCACTCGACCGTGATGCCCCAGGTCGTGGGGTAGGTGACGGGGATGTAGGGGAGCCGTCCGGCGAGCGTGTCGGCGACGACCTTGGCCAGGTCCGGGCGCAGCCGCACCTCGGAGGTCCGGTACCAGTTGGTGATCATGGACCGGTGGCGTTCGAGGTCCAGGACCCAGATCGAGACGGGGCGCTGCGGCAGGGCGGAAGCCGTGTCGCTCACGGGCAGCAGGGCGCCGGGCAGGTTGTAGAGGCCGCAGGCTTCGCAGACGCCGGCCCTGGCGTGGGCGAGGCAGGTGGGGCACCGCCCCGTGACGAAGGCCTCGGCCTTGTACTCACCGGTGTCGGCGTCGAACGGCAGCTCGACCTCGCGCAGGTCGAACGCGCCGTGCTCCCAGAGCCGGGTGAAGAAGGAGCGGACGAACGTGGTGTAGTCCTCGTCCGGCCGTTCGAAGAGGTCGACGTCGACGCCGGCCAGTTCCAGCGACTTCGTCACGCTCTCCAGGGCGTGCTGGATGAGCGCCTCCGGCGTGGTCCCGAGCCGTTCGGCGGTGGTGACGACATAGGTCTGGTTGTCGTCGGTGCTGGTGGCGAAGGCCACGTCGTGCCCGAGGACCTTCTGGGACCGGGCGCACACGTCGCTGTTGAGGACGGGGCCGGCGAGGTGGCCCAGGTGCAGGTCGCCGTTGGGTGTGGGGGGCGAGAAGGTGACGTTGACGCGGCGCGGGGCGGGGGCGTCGGCGCCCGGGGAGTCGGTCATCACGCGTCCTTGCCGTGCTCGGTGGGCTGGAGCCAGTAGATGCTGACGAAGGTCAGCGGGTCGGACTCGCTGGTGTTCGTGACCTTGTGGTCGGTGCCGTGCGGGATGTAGATGACGTCGCCCGGGGTGATCCGGCGCTCCTCGGTGCCGACGCGCAGGTGGCCCTCACCGCTGATGAAGATGAAGGTCTCGTCGGTGGCGTGTCCGTGGGGCGTGCTGGACTCGGTCGGCCGGATGGAGCACAGGGTGCTGTTCCAGGGCGGGACGACGACGCCGTCCCAGGGGTAGAGCTCCCGGATGTCGCAGCCGTTCTTCCGGATCCGGGCGTCGTCGGCGTCGGTCTTCACGTGCATGGTGGAAGTCCCTTCGATGGGTGCGTCGGAGCCAGCCGGGGCTAGCGGAGGGAGAGCAGTCGCTGGATGGTGTCGGGGTGAAACGATTCGGCAGAGACGCCGTAGGCCCCCTTGAACGTGGCGAGCCGGGAGCCGGCCAGCGCCGGGTCGGTGGGCCACGCCTTGGCGTACGCCCTGCGACGGGCGGCGCCTTCGGGGGTGAAGGTCATGTTCATCGCGGTCCGGACGGATCCCGAGATGCGCAGGCGGCGCATCCGCTCCTCGCGCTCGTCGACGTACGGCTTGAGGATCCCCGGCGACCACGTGGTGCTGGACCGCAGCGCCTCCCAGACCAGGCGGGCGTCCCGTAGAGCGATGGACAGGCCCTGGCCGACCACCGGATCGGTCCAGCCGGCCGCGTCGCCGATCAGCACCGCGCCGGGGACGGCGGGACCGTCCGTCCAGGCGTCGTTCATCGGGTAGAAGGCGCAGGACTCCGAGGGGGTGACCGCGGCGAACATCTCGCTGTTGGGGATGCAGTCGAGCTGGAACGCCTTGAGGAAGTCGGCCTGCCGAGTCGGGCCGGAGAAGCGGCCCTTCTGGGCGACGTCGTGCAGCAGGTACAGCCGGGCCTTGGCGCCCGCGCGGGGGAAGACGAAGTAGAGGAGGTCCTTCTCGGTGCCGATCGAGGTGACGTGGGCGGGCCAGTCGTGGAGGTCCTCCACGAGCATGCCGCCGCCCAACGAGTTCGGCGGGGTCTGGGTCAGGGAGATGCCGAGCTGGCGCCGTACGGTCGAGGTGCGGCCGTCCGCTCCGACGACGAGTCGGCAGGACACCTCGTACTCGACGTCGTCGTACTCGTAGCGCACGCCGGGGTGGGTCCCGCCCGTCACCGTGACGTCGCCGATCCCCCGCACGACCGTGGCCCCGGCCTCGGCGGCGGCGGTGGCGAGCGCCTCGCACGCCTCGGGGTGACCGACGTCGAGCACGCCGCGGATGCCGGGCAGCATCTCGTCCAGGTGGAGGGCGTTGGCCCAGGCGGCCTCCGGGTCGGTGATCTCGTCGAATCCGACGAAGCGGTCGATGTAGGTGCCCCCCGCGGCGAGCAGCTGCTTCTCCAGGCCGAGTGCGAGGAGTTCGACCACGCCCCAGCAGTTGATCACCTCGCCGCGCACCTTGTCCCGGTAGACGGTCTGCCGTTCCAGGAGCAGGACGTCGTATCCGTCGCCCGCCAGCGCCGCCGCCAGGGCGGATCCGGCTATTCCGCCGCCGATCACCACTGCGTCCACACGCTCAACTGTCGCCATGGAACCCTCCACAGAAGCCCTTTCAAGGCATTGCCGTATTGACCGCCCCGGAAATGGGCAGCCGGAAGTCCGAGCTGGTCGAATCGATAGAGTTGCCGCGGGACGGGGAATGCGGCAATGCAAGGGGGAGTCACTGTCGGAAGAACCCCGGACCCACGCCCGATGGAGCGGAGCAGGCCCGCTGACGGCCTTGCGTCCGGGGGTTCTTCCGGTCACTAGGGGGGAAGCGCCGCCGCTCCGGATCGCCGCGCGGACACTTTCGGTCGCAGATGGAACAATCCTGAGGACCCGTGAAAGTCGACGGCACCCGCGCACTGATCACACACGCCGGCTCCGCCTCCCTCACTGGTCCGCCCTTGGTACGAGTGTCGGTTGCGGCATCCACGATCCGCGCCGAAGCGGGCAGCGGCAATGCCGACTTGCGAAAATCGCGACCCGATTCGGGCAAAGATGCGAATGTCGCACCTCCCGCAAAGACCGGGAACCGACGGGAGAGCGCTTTCCCCAGAGAGGGAAACTCGGTTGGACGTCGGTCAGGGCGGACGGGAAACTCGCCGACGCTCAGGGGAAGTTCATCGAGGCGTACCTCCCGATACGGCTACGGCTCCTACCCTGAGCGGCCGGCAGAACGGCCCACGTCACGAAGGCGCGAGGCTCGACGGACCACAGATGCCTCGCTGGATGATGTCCCACATCTGCCTGATCTCTTCCACCGCGCCCGGTTCGCGCGGCTCCTCGTCGCCCTGCTCACTCGCGGCGCGCGCCCGGTACTCGGCGCCGAGAATCAGAAACCGCGACAGCATCGCCAGATCCTCCGGACGGACCGCGGCGTGCAGCTGTCCGTCCCGATAGGCCTGGCTGAAGAGGTCCTGCACGGCGGTGACCCAGGACGTCGTCCAGGCGAGGTCTCCGTCCGGCCGCTCGCGGCTGAGCCGTGCCGCGGAGCGCACGGCCGGCTCCTCCTCGAGCAGCCGCGCCAGTTCGAGCGTCACGTCGATGGCCCGGTGCAGCGCGGGGGCCGGGCCCGACGGCAGGGCGTCGAGGGCCGCCCGGGTGACGGTCTGGCCCTTCGCCTGCACGGCGGCAGCCAGTTCGTCCTTGGTCGAGAAGTGGAACGTCAGGGCGCCGATCGTTATCCCGGCGGCCCGGCAGACGCGGTTCAGCGCGGCGCCGGCGTAGCCGCTCCGGTCGAACTCGGTCGCTGCGGCGTTCACCAGGGCCTGCCGGGTGCGTACCGCCCGTAACTGCCTCGTCATGCATGTCTCCGGTCCGCTGGTCGGTGGTCAACAGGACGGCCCCTTCCGGCGCCGGCAGCGAGGACGGCAGATGCGCGCACCACGCGTACGACAGGCGCCGCGAAGGCCGAGTGCACCGCCCTGTCCGTCCCCGGATCGGTCCGAAGGCGGAGCGCCGGACGGCCCTCCACGGGAGCGGAACCTACCTGCGGCCCCCTTTCTGCGGGCGCCGCCGAGGGGCCGACCTCGTTGTCCAGCGGTCGTGGCGGCAAGTGTGACGCCGCAGGTCAGCGTCGACAAGCCCGTCGATCACGGTTGGCCGGTTCACGCAGAGTCAGGCTTCCGGCCCCCAAGGCGCGGACTTCAAGGGTGGGTTGGCTGGTTCGCTCCGACAAAAAAATAGCAGCCCCTATTATTCTTTTGTCGTCGACCTCTGAGCCGCACCCCGGAGCCCCTCATGATCAACTTCGCGTACGGTGCCGACCGACTGCCCATCCAGGAAGACGGGCATCGAGTCGCCGGTTTCGCCGATCAGCTCTTCACTCACTTACCGCGGGCGGACCAGCGCCGCTGGGCCGCCGCGTATCTGCTGGGACTTCTGGCGGTCTCGGGCAGGAAGTCCATGCGCAGCCTGGCTGCCGCCATCACCGACTCCCCCACCGCCTCGCAGTCGCTGCACCGCTTCATCAACGCCAGCCCGTGGGACTGGCAGCCGGTCCGGGGCGAGCTGAGGCGCTGGGTCGAACAGCGGACGCGGCCGAAGGCCTGGACCATCGGCGTCGCCGTGGTGCCCAAGCGGGGTGACCAGTCGTGCGGGGTGCACCGCAGGTTCGTGCCGGCCCTGGGCCGCACCATCAACTGCCAAGTCGGCATCGGGCAGTTCCTGGCCACGAGCCGCGGTCAGATTCCCGTGGACTGGCGTCTGCACCTGCCGAGCGAATGGAGTGAGGAGAAGCTGCGCCACCGCACGCGCATCCCCGAGGCCGTCCACCCCCTGCCGGCCTGGGCGCAGGTGCTCGACCTGGCCGACACGCTGGCCGCCGACGCGTGCCCGGCGCTGCCGCTCGTGGCGGATCTCCGCGAGTACAAGGAGTCCGACCGGCTCCTCCTGGGACTGCGGCAGCGCGCCACCGACTTCGTCGTCGCCGTCCCCGACAGCCTGGCCGTCCAGCCTCCCGCGGCGGTCCGTCCCTCCGGTCCGGCCGCCGACGTTTCCGCTTCGCCGATCAGCGCGCGTCGTTTCCTGGAGACAGAAGGTGAACTGCTCCGCTCGGTCCTGGGGGCGAGCCACCTTCGCCCCTCGGGCCTGACCCGTGTGGTCACCGGACTGGTGCGCCTGCCCCGCGGCCCGCAGCCGCAGCGCTTCTACCGGCTGTTCGCCGAGGTCCCCCGCGAGGGCGAGCAGCCCACCGCACTGTGGCTCACGACCCTCGTCCACCTGTCGATGGAGGAGCTTCTGGAGCTGGCGTCCCTGCCGGCCACCATCCCCCGCACGATGCGCCGTCTGGAGGGCAGCTTCGGACTCCAGGACTTCGAAGGCAGGTCCTATCCCGGCTGGCATCGGCATGTGACGCTGGTGTCCGCGGCCTGCGCCTTCCAGGAACTGTCGGAAGTCGATCCGGCCGGCCTTCCCGGCGTCGTTCCCTCCGCCCGTCTGATCAGGGCCCCCCGACGACCGGCGCGGCTTCCGGTCTGACGCCGCGCGGCCCTGCGCGACAGGTCCCGTGGCACAAGTCCTCCTGTGCCACGGGACGGGGGGTTCGCTCTCACTACCTCTGGCGCCCACCTGACGGGCGCTCCGGTGTCGCGCAGGTCACCGGGGTTCTCCGGCGACGGAGGTCATCGGGGTTCGCCGGCGTCGCGGAGGTCACCGGGGGTTCTCCGACGTCGCGGAGGTCACCGGGGTTCGCCGGCGCGGCGCGAACCGCTGCCCGGCATCGTTCACACCGCGCTCCACCCGCCGTCCACCGCCACCGCTCCGCCGGTGACGAACGACGCCCGGCCGCTGCACAGCCACAGCGCGGCCTGCGCGATCTCCTCCGGGTCCGCCAGTCGCTTCTGCACCGCGCGTCCGGTCAGCCTCTCGACCGTCTCGGGGGTGCCGTCCAGGTACGGCTCCAGCTGAGGGGTGCGGGTGGCTCCCACCGTCAGCGCGTTCACCCGGATTCCAGCGGCCCCGTACTCCGCCGCCGCGGCTCGGGTGAGACCGAGAACCGCGTGCTTGGCCGCGATGTACGGGGCCGTGGCGCCCGTCGCCGAATGCCCGGCGACGCTGGACGTGTTGACGATCGCGCCACCGTGCTCCTGGCGCAGCATGACGGGGATCTGCTGGCGCATGCAGTTCCAGACGCCCCGCACGTTGACGTCCATGACCGTGTCGTAGGCGTCCTCGTCCAGTTCGTGCAGGACGGGGCCGAACGCCCCCGCCCCGGCGTTGTTGAAGGCGGCGTCCAGTGCGCCGAACTCCTCGACCGTCCGGGCGACGGCCTCCCCCACCTCTTCGGGGATCCGTACGTCGCCCGGCACGGCCAGCGCCCTCCCCCCGTCTCCGAGGATCGCCTCGGCCAGTTCGCGCAGGGTGTCCTTGCGCCGGGCCACCAGCACGACGGCCGCGCCCTCCCTGGCGAAGAGCTTCGCAGCAGCGGCCCCGATGCCGCTCGACGCTCCAGTGATCATGACTGTGCGGCCCTGTAACGCTCCCGTTATGTGTGACATAGCCAGATTCAACGCCATGCACAGCGGGCACGGCAGCCCCTATGGGGCGATCAGGTTCGATTCACGCCATCCGGAGGGGAACCGTCCTCGTCGAAGCGCACGGTCTCGATGACCCTGGCCGCGCACTCCTCGGCGGCGACGAGCGGCAGCAGAAGGACCCACATCTGCCGGATGCGGTCCGGCAGGTCCTTTCGACCGCTGTCGAGCTGGGCGTTCATCTGCGCCCCGGTGCAGGCGTTGACCACGAGCTGCGCCAGTGCCCGCACCTCCACGTCGGGCCGCAGCTCGCCGTTCTCGCTGGCCTCGCGCAGGAACGGCTGGAGCACGTCCGCCCACTGCCGGTAGGAGTTGCCCTCCTCGTCGCAGACGAAGTACTCCTGATCCATCACCAATCGGGCACCCGCCAGCAGTAAAGGGTCCTCCCTCAACTGCGTCGCCCACGCCACGGTGATGTCCACGGCACCCTGCAGGCCGGCTGCCGTGGACCTGGTCACCAGCTCCGGCTGGCTCCGGACGATCTCACGGGCGAGCTCCTCCTTGGATTCGAAGTGGAAGTAGAGCGCCCCCAGCGTCAGGTTCGCCCGTCTCGTGATCTTGCTGACGCTCGCCCCGGCGAACCCGAACTCGGCAAAGACCTCGGCGCCCGCCCTCAGGATGGCCGCTCGTGTCCGAGCACTCCGCTCTTGTTGAGCCATGCACCTGCCTCCCCAGTCCCTCGACAATAAACATAGTCATCTCTATGTTACTGCGCAGAGTTCACTTGCACCGTTGTCTGCAGTAGCCGCCTGCACCCAACTCGCATCGTTCCAGGGGGAACTACCGATGAACATCACAACTGGCTTAATCACGCCTCTCGAAGGCATCCAGCACGCCCCCAAGACTCTGACCCGCAAGACCGCGCCCGGTCAGGCGTTCCTGTCGGGATGGCGCAGCCACGACGACGGCGTCTCCCACACCGTCGTCGCCAACTGGCCTGCGCACCACCCCTTCTACACCGCCCACAAAGGGCACTACCACCCCCTCCTCCTCTCCGAGACGATCCGCCAGTCCCTCGCCCTGTTGTCGCACGTCGCCCACGACATACCCCTCGACTACCGCCTGGGCTGGGAGTCCTACGACAGTTCCGTCGTCCCGGCGGCCATGCGGACCCGATCGACCCCGGCCGTCGTGCACGTGACGGTCTCCCACACCGAGGTGACCCGTCACCGTCTCGGATCCGTCCGCCTCGCCACGCAGATCACGGCGACACGCGACGGAGAACCCCTCGGCATCGCCCGTGTCCGCTACACCGCCCACCCTCCCGCGATCTACGACAGACTGCGCGGGGCATACGCGGACGCGCAGGCCAGCACGGCGCGCGCCCTCCCCCTCGGGCCCGCCCTCGACGACGCCACCCGGGGCCGGCAGACCTCGCTGGAAGACGCCGTGCTGAGCCCGATCGGAGAGTCGCATCGCTGGCAGCTGCGCGTGAACACCGACAACCGCTCCTTCTTCGACCACGCGCACGACCACATACCGGGTCTTGTATTCCTCGAAGCCGCCGCCCAGGCCGCACAGGCCCTGTCCGGCGCCGCCCAGACCGTCCCCACGGAGTTCGACGCCCGGTTCCTCCGTTACGTCGAGCTGGACTCGCCCTGTTGGGTCGAGGCGACTCCGCTACGCCGGAGCAGGAGCGGAGTCGTCCGCACGGAGGTCACCGGGACCCAGACCGGCAAGGAGGTCTTCTCCGTGCAGGTCACCGCCCTCGAGCACGCCTGAGACCACGGCCTCGGGGCGGGCCGTGGTCCGTCCTAGGACCGAAAAGCCGAGCGGGACCGGAATTCCGATCCCGCTCGGCAGTCGCTTCGGGCCCGAAGGGCAAGGGGTCAAGCGCCGACCCGGCGCTTGTTCCACACGTCGAAGCCGACCGCGGCGAGCAGCACCAGACCCTTGATGACCTGCTGCCAGTCGGTGCCGATGCCGACGAGGTTCATGCCGTTGTTCAGCACGCCGAGCACCAGTCCACCGATGATGGCTCCGAGGACCGTGCCGACGCCGCCGCTCATCGAAGCGCCTCCGATGAACGAGGCGGCGATGGCCTCCAGTTCGAAGTTGAGCCCGGCCTTCGGGGAGGCCGCGTTGAAGCGGGCCGCGAAGACCAGACCGGCGAGCGCCGCCAGCATGCCCATGTTGAGGAAGACCAGGAAGGTGACCTTCCGGTCCCGGACGCCGGACAGCTTCGCCGCCGGCAGGTTGCCGCCGATGGCGTACACATGGCGGCCGATGACCGCGTTGCGCATCAGGTAGCCGAAGCCGACCAGGAGCACGGCCAGGATCAGCAGCACCACCGGCGCGCCCTTGTAGCTGGCGAGCAGCATCGTGAAGACCAGGATCGAGGCGGTCAGCGCGCCGAGTTTCACCGCGAAGAGGCCGGCCGGCAGCACCTCCAGCGCGTACTCGCTCTGCCGGCGCCGGTCGCGTACCTCCTGGCGGATCACCACGGCGATCAGCACGAGGCCGAGCACCAGGGTCAGGTTGTGGTAGTTCGTGCTGGGCCCGACCTCGGGGAGGAAGCCGTTGGCCAGCTTCTGCAGGCTCTCGGGGAACGGGCCGAGGGTCTGGCCCTTGAGGAAGACCTCGGTCAGGCCCCGGAAGACCAGCATCCCGGCGAGGGTGACGATGAACGACGGCATCCCGGCGTACGCGATGAGCAGCCCCTGAGCTGCGCCCGCGACGGCGCCGATGGCCAGGCAGAGGAGGGCCGCGACCGGCCATGGCAGATCGTGCTGGACCATCAGCACGGCCGCCACGCCGCCCACGAACGCGGTGATCGAGCCGACCGACAGGTCGATGTGCCCGGCCACGATGACGATCATCATGCCGATCGCGAGGATCAGGATGTAGCTGTTCTGCAGCACCAGGTTGGACACGTTGCGCGGCAGCAGCAGGTCGCCGCCGGTCCACACCGCGAACAGCGCCACGATGACGCCGAGGGCGATCAGCATGCCGTACTGGCGCATGTTGCGGCGCATGCCGTCGAGCAGTGGCCGGGCGGTGCTCGCGGCCGGCCGGGTCACCGGCTTCGCGGTCGTGACGTCAGCGCTCATCGTCGTTCTCCCTCGTGTCTTCCTCGGTCATGTGGCGCGTGAGCACGTCCGTGGCTTCCTCGGTCATGTGGCGCATGAGCACGTCCTGCGTCGCCTCCGAGCGGGGCACCTCGCCGGTGAGCCGTCCCGCGGCCATGGTGTAGATCCGGTCGCACATGCCCAGCAGTTCGGGCAGTTCGGAGGAGATGATGACCACCGCCTTGCCCTCGGCGGCCAGCCGGTCGATCACCGTGTAGATCTCGTACTTGGCGCCGACGTCGATGCCCCGGGTCGGCTCGTCGAGGATCAGCACGTCCGGACCGGCGAAGATCCACTTGCTGAGGACGACCTTCTGCTGGTTGCCGCCGGACAGCCGGCCCACCGGCTCGAACACCGTCGGTGCCTTGATGTTCATGGAGGTGCGGAACTCCTCGGCGACCCGCCGTTCCTCGTGGGCGTCGACGACACCCCGCCGGGCGACCTTGGCGAGGGCGCTCAGGGAGATGTTCCGGCCGATGGTGTCCAGGAGGTTGAGCCCGTAGTGCTTGCGGTCCTCGGTGACGTACGCGATGCCGTGCGCGACCGCCTCCGGGACGGTACGGGTACGGATCTCGCGCCCGTCCTTGAGGACCGTGCCGCCCGCGTACCGGCCGTACGAGCGCCCGAAGACGCTCATCGCGAGCTCGGTGCGTCCGGCGCCCATGAGGCCGGCGATCCCGACGATCTCGCCGCGCCGGGCGGACAGGGTGACGCCGTCGACGACCTTGCGCTGCTGGTCGATCGGGTGGCGGACGGTCCAGTCGCGGATCTCCAGGGCCGGGTGCGGGCCGGACTCCCCGGTGTACGGGGTGCGGTCGGGGAACCGGTGGTCGAGGTCCCGGCCGATCATGCCGCTGATGATCCGGTCCTCGTCGGTGGCCGGGTCGGCGACGTCCAGGGTCTCGACGGTCCGGCCGTCGCGCAGGATCGTCACCGAGTCGGCCACCCGCCGGATCTCGCCCAGCTTGTGCGAGATGATGATCGAGGTGACGCCCTGGTCCTTCAGATCCAGGATCAGGTCGAGGAGTTGATTGCTGTCCTCGTCGTTGAGCGCGGCGGTCGGCTCGTCCAGGACGAGCAGCTTCACCTCCTTCGCGAGCGCCTTCGCGATCTCCACGAGCTGCTGCTTGCCGACGCCGATGTCCGCGACGCGGGTCCCCGGGTGCTCGTCGAGGCCGACCCTGCGCATCAGCCGGGCCGCCTCCTTCAGCGTCTCGTTCCAGCTGACGATCCCGCGCGTCGCCCGTTCGTTGCCGAGGAAGATGTTCTCGGCGATGGACAGGTACGGCACGAGCGCCAGTTCCTGGTGGATGATCACGATGCCGTGCCGCTCGCTCGCCCGGATGTCGCGGAAGCGGCAGGCGGCACCCTCGAAGAGGATCTCCCCCTCGTAACTGCCGTGCGGGTGAACGCCGGAGAGGACCTTCATCAGGGTCGACTTGCCGGCGCCGTTCTCGCCGCAGAGGGCGTGGACCTCGCCCCGGCGGACCGTCAGCACGACGTCCGACAGCGCCCGGACTCCGGGGAAGGCCTTGCCGATCGAACGCATCTCCAGGACGGGTCCGTTCATGGTCGCCTCCTCCCGGCTACTTCAGGTCCGCGGCGGTGTAGTAGCCACCGCCGACCAGCACCTGCTCGTAGTTGCTCTTGTCGACGCTCACCGGCTGGAGCAGGTAGGCGGGCACGACCTTGCTGCCGTTGTCGTACGTCTTGTCGTCGTTGACCTCGGGCTTCTTGTCGTGCAGCACCGCGTCCACCATGTTCGCGGCGACCTTCGCGAGCTCCCGGAGGTCCTTGAAGACGGTCTGGGTCTGCTCGCCCGCGGCGATCGACTTCACCGAGGCGAGCTCGGCGTCCTGGCCGGTGACCACCGGCAGCGGCTTGGCCTTCGATCCGTAGTCGTCGGACTTGAGAGCGGAGAGGATGCCGATGGAGATGCCGTCGTACGGCGAGAGCACCGCGTCGACCCGCTCGGTCTTGTACGCGGACGTGAGGATGTCGTCCATGCGCTTCTGCGCGGTGCCACCGTCCCAGCGCAGGGTGGTGACCTGGTTGAGGGCCGTCTGGCCCGAGCCGACCACGAGTTGCTTCTTCTCGATGTAGGGGTTCAGCACGCTCATCGCGCCGCCGAAGAAGTACTTGGTGTTGTTGTCGTCGTTGGAGCCGGCGAACAGCTCGATGCGGAAGGGGCCCTTCTTCGAGCCGTCCTTGAGGCCGAGCTTCTCGACGATGTACGAGGCCTGGAGCTGTCCGACCTTCTCGTTGTCGAAGGAGGCGTAGTAGTCGACGTTCTTCGAGCCGAGGATCAGCCGGTCGTAGGCGATGACCGGGATGTGCGCGTCGGCGGCCTGCTGGAGGACGTTGTTCAGGGACTTGTTGTCGATGGCGGCGATGACGAGGGCCTTCACGCCCTGCGTGATCAGGTTCTCGATCTGGGCGACCTGCTGGTCCGGGTCGTCCTCGCCGAAGACCAGCTTGGTCTTGTACCCCTTCGCCTCCAGGTTCTTGACGACGTTCTTGCCGTCGGCGATCCACCGCTCGGAGGACTGGGTCGGCATCGCGATGCCGATGGTGGCACCCTCGGCACCGGCCGAGGTGTCCTTGCCTCCGCCCTCGGCGCTCTGCCCGCAGGCGGCGAGCACGAGGGAGGCGGTCAGGGCCAGGGCGCCGGTCACGGCGGCTCTGCGGTTGGGCATGGTCATCAGTCCTCGTTCTTCTCGTCGTTGAGATCGAAGCGATTCAGGAGCCCCGGCAGCCGGGAGCCGAGCGGCGCCATCGCGCCGTCCGCGCCGTGCCGGGCGAGCAGGTCGAGAGCGAGGCGGCCGCGCCGCACCCGCTCCCGGGCGGTGTCGAGGGCGAGGGTCCGCAGATGGGTGCCGTACGGATAGATCCCGGGCGCCTTCGAGAGGCCGAACTTCAGATAGATCGGTGCGCCGCGCCTGATCAGCTCGGCGACCTCGTACATCCGCACATAGCCGCCGAGGTCGTCGGGGGCCTCGATGTACATGTCCATGGGGGCGGCGGACACCCGCCGGATACCGGTGAGGTGATCGAGCGTCAGATCGCTCGGCACGTTGATCGAGTCGGCGCCGAGCCGCTCGTACACCGCGTACGAGGCGGGGTTGACCGGACCGATCAGCGCGGAGACCTTGAGCGTGGTATCGGCCGGGATGACACCCAGGCTCCGGGCCCGGTGCAGCGTCCACAGCACGCCCTCGTCGGCGACGAGCAGGCACTTCACGCCCAACTCCGTGGCGCGTACGGCGTCTTCGACGCACCCGGCGACGGCGTCGTGGCCGCGCGCCCGCAGTCCGGCCCCCCGCGAGTCGGTGCGCACGGAGCCACCGATGTCCCAGGTGCCGCGCGGGCCGGTGAACAGGCAGAGCTCGATGGCGCGTTCGTCGGTGACGGCGACCATCTCGGTGATCTCCGCGTCGGTCAGCATCCACACGCCGCTGCCCTGGCTGATCCGGTGCACCGGCACGTCGAGCCGGTCGGCCTCCTCCAGGACCACGGCAAGCGCCTCGGGCCCCTCGCAGGACGGGATCTCGGTGCGCCAGCGGCCCCCGCCGGGGAAGGAATGCGGCGAGGCGTCGGCGGGGTCAGGGGCGGGCGCGCCCAGGCCGAGCGCGGCGAGCGCCTGCTCGGCGGGCCGGCGGGCGGTCGGGGCGGAGGTGTCGGTCACAAGCTGTCCTTCGCGTTCGAAATTTCGGACATGGTTCGGAGCTGAGGGCGTGAGCGGGCCAGGGCGGCGCGCTGCCGGGCCGAGGCCGCTCGGGGCCGTGGTCTACGGCCGGCGGTGTGCGGTGTTGATGCATGGCCTACGGCCTACGGATTCGCGGTCTGCGGGCCGCCGGCTGCGGGTCCGCGGGCTGCGGTCCGCGGGCTGCTGTCCGCGGTGCGGTCCGTCGGGCTGCTGTCTGCGGTGCGGTCCGTCGGGCTGCTGTCTGCGGTCTGCGGTTCACGGCCTTCGTCTCACCCGCCTGCGGTTCACGGCCGCAGCAGCACCTTGCCGACCTTCGGGTCGCCGGCCCCCACGAGCGCCATGGCCTGCCCGAACTCGGACAGCGGCAGCTCGTGCGTGACCAGCGGCAGCGGGTCGAGCAGCCCGGCCGCGAACAGGCGCGTGGCGTGCGCCCAGGCGGCCGGCGGGGCGCCGAACACGGTGTGCACGGTCAGCTGCCGGACGACCAGGCCCGTGGGGTCGAGCCCCTCGGCGCCGGGCGCCGGGATACCGGTCAGGACCAGGCGCCCGCCGCGCCGCAGCAGACCGGCGGCGGTGCGGGCGGCGTCGGCGGAGCCGGCGGCCTCGATCACCACGTCGAGGTCGTCCGGGAGCTCCTGGTCACGGGTGCGGAACTCGGTGGCGCCGAGCCTCCGGGCGAGCTGCTCCCGCTCGGCCCCCACGCCGACGACGAGCAGCCGTGCGGGGGAGGCCGCCGCGAGGAACCGCACCGCGAGCAGGCCGAGGGTGCCGGTACCGACCACCGCGACCCGCTCACCGGGCCGGGCGCCCGCCCCGAGCACCGCCGCCGCCACGCAGGCCGCCGGCTCCAGGAGGGCGGCCGCGGTCAGGTCGGCGTCGTCCGGCAGGACGTGCAGCAGCCGGGCCGGGAGGGTGAGGGTGGGGGCCATGGCGCCGGGCAGGGTGAAGCCGGTCTCCTCGTACCCGGCGGTGCACAGGGTCGTCTCGCCCGCGTGGCAGCGGTCGCAGACCTGACAGTTCCGGAAGCCCTCCCCCACCACCTTGCGTCCGGCCAGTGTCCCGGGCACGCCCGCGCCGACCCGCTCGACGGTCCCGGACCATTCGTGGCCGGGGACCAGCGGGTAGCGGACGTAGCCCTCCGGTCGGCTGCCCTGGTAGACCTCGCGGTCGCTTCCGCACACGCCGACCGCGTGCACGGCCACGAGCGCCTCGCCGGGGCCGGGCTCGCGCGGTACGTGCGGGACGAGCCGGTACGCGCCCGGCGCGTCGACGACGAGGGCCTCGCCGCTCACCGGGTCTCCCGGGGCCGGCGCTGCTCCCAGCCCTCGGACCAGAGATCGAACCGGGCCTGCTGCTGCGGGAACTCGGCGACCGCGTCGACGTCGAGCTCGACGCCCAGGCCGGGCGCCTCGGAGAGGTGGAAGCAGCCCGTCTCCGGGTCCACCTGCGGCGCGCCCTTGACCACCTTCTTGATCTCGGCGTCCGCGAAGTCGTTGAAGTGTTCCAGGACCTTGAAGTTCGGGGTGGTGAAGCCCACTTGGAGGGAGGCGGCGGTGAGGACCGGGCCGCCGACGTTGTGCGGCGCGACCATCATGTAGTGGGTCTCGGCCGTGGCGGCGAGCTTGCGGGTCTCCCAGATGCCGCCGATGTGGCCGACGTCCGGCTGGAGGATGTCCGCGGCCTGGCTCTCGAACAGCTCGCGGAACTCGATCCGGTCGTGGATCCGCTCGCCGGTGGCGATCGGCATGTCCACCTTGTCGGCGACCTTCTTCAGGGCCTTGAGGTTCTCCGGCGGTACCGGCTCCTCCAACCAGGCCGGCCGGAAGGGCGCGAGTTCGTGGGCCAGGCGCACCGCGGTGGCGGGAGAGAAGCGGCCGTGCATCTCCAGCATCAGTTCGGCGTCGGGGCCGATGGCGTCCCGCACCGCCTCGACGAGCGAGACCGCGTACCGGCTCTCGGCGTGGCCGAGCTCGTAGTGGCCGTTGCCGAAGGGGTCGATCTTCAGCGCCCGGTAGCCGCGCTCGACCACTCCGCGGGCGGCCTTGTGGTACGCCTCCGGAGTGCGCTCGGTCGTGTACCAACCGTTCGCGTAGGCCTTCACCCGGTCGGTGACCTTTCCGCCGAGCAGCTGCCAGACCGGGACGCCGAGGGCCTTGCCCTTGATGTCCCAGCAGGCCATCTCCACGACCGCGATGCCGGACATCACGATCTCCCCGGCCCGGCCGTAGTCGCCGTACTTCATGCGCCGTACGAGATCCTCGACGGCGAACGGGTCCGAGCCGCGGACGTGGTTGACCTCGGCCTCGCGCAGATAGCCGAGGAGCGCGTCGGTGTGCCCCAGCATCCGGGTCTCGCCGACGCCGGTGAGTCCCTCGTCGGTGTGGACCTGGACATAGGTCAGATTGCGCCAAGGCGTTCCGACGACGTGTGTGCTGATTCCCGTGATCCGCACGGCGGTTGACTCCCTGCTGTTCGAGATTTCGTCATGCGTTCGAAATTCTGGCGTGACAGTAGGGAGGCCGGACGGGGGCCGTCAAGAGGTCGTACGGGACCGGTGTACGGGCGACCGGCGCAGGCGGGTCCGGGCACCCGAGGCGGTCACCGTCACCCCGTACGGCGCCCCGAGGCAGTCGGCCGCGCTCATCGGGCTCCGTCGCCCTCTCGGGCAGGCATCATCGAAGGTGGGGAGACCATCGGCACCGTCGACGAGGAGTGGCGATGAGGCTGTCGTTCCTTGAGCCCCTCTACGCAGAGCCGGGCCCGTACGTCTCCGTCTACCTGGACACCTCCCGGAACGTCGAGCATCCCGAGCGGGCGATCGCCCTGCGCTGGCGGCGGCTGCGCGAGAGCCTGGCCCGCCAGGGCGCGGACCGGGGGCTGCTGAACGTACTGGAAGAGGCGGTCGGCACCGACACCGAGGTCCCCGGCGTGCACGGGCAGACCCTCTTCGCCGCCCACGGCACGCTGGTCCTGAACGGGGAGCTGCCCTGGCCGCCCGAGCACGATTCCGCGCGCTACAGCACCCTGCCGGACGCGATGCCCCTCGTCACCCAGCACGTTCCGGAGATCCCCTACCTGGCTGTGGTCGTCCACTACGGCGGCCTGCCGACCGCCGAGACCCATGGCTGGGTGACGCTCGAGGCGGAGACCGGCACCTGGCCCGTGTCCACCGTCACCCCGGGTGAGCGCCTGCATCGCAGGGTCGCCGTGGCGACCTGGCACCGCACGGCCCTCCGGCTCGGGCACCGGCTGGACGAGCGGGCGCGGCGCGCCCATGCCGACGCGGTCGTCGTGGGCGGCGACGAGTGGGCGTGCAACGTACTGATCCGCCGTCTGCCGCACACCCTTCGGGAGAAGGTCGTGCGCGTGGGCGGCCGGACTCCCACCGACACCGGACGCGCCCTGCTCGAGCCGCAGCTCGACGGCGTCTTCCGCGGCCACATGGCCGCGCACGACCGGGAGCTCGTCGACATCTTCATCGGCCGCCGCGCCCTGGCCGGACCCATGACGGAAGGGCTGGCCGCCACCGTGGCCGCTCTCCAGCGCGGCCAGGTGTCGGCACTGCTCCTGAACCGCCGGCCCGCGTCCTCGCTGCGGCTCTGGACGGGCTCGCAGCCCACTCAGCTGGCCCTCGGCGAGGCGGAGCTGATCTCCTTCGGCGTGCGGGCCCCGCGTGAGGAACGCGCCGACGAGGCCCTGGTCAGGGCCCTCGTCGGCACTGGTGCCGAACTGGTCGTCGTACCGGAGGGCGAACTGGGACTGGAGGAGGGTGTGGGCGCCCTGCTGCGGTACACCGACCCCGGAACCCCGTCATGACGCCGACGTACGGATGACCTCCCAGGTCCTGGAGGCACCGCGGGAGCCGCTGCCAGTGGATGGGCACCCACGGCCACGACCAGCGATGGGGGGACGAGCTAGCGCTGATAGGTCCCGACCAGAGTGCCCGAGGCGAGCTCCCTGCCCTTCAGGGCACGGTGCACGTCCTCGACGCCCGGGTGTTCGTGCAGCGGCAGCGGCTCGGACAGGGCGTACAGGCGGAAGAAGTAGCGATGCTGCCCGTGTCCCGGTGGCGGCATCGGCCCTCCCCAGCCGGCCCGCCCGAATCCATTGGGCCAGGCCCGCCCGCCCTGGGGCGTCTGCCCCTCGGCCACCCCCGTGGTTCCCGGGTCGATGCCGGTCACGAGCCAGTGCAGGAAGGTCGTCCCCGGCGCGTCCGGGTCCTCGCAGAGGAGCACCAGCTCCGTCGCCTCATGGGGCACCCCCGACCAGGTCAGGGGCGGTGAAAGGTTCTCTCCCTCCCCGCTGTGGCGACGGGGGATCACCGTTCTGTCGTCGAACGCGGTGCTGCTGAGTTCAATTCCGCTCATGCGCGCCGCCATACCCGCGGGCGACGGCGCCGGCACCGATCCGGACCGAAACCCCCCTTTCGGCCGAGCACACCCTGCCCCCTCCCGCAGCAGGGGTGAAAATGACGGTGTGCCGACAAGGATCCTGCTGGAGGGACGCCCCGGCTCGGGCAAGACCACCGCCCTCCGTCGACTGGCCGCGCTGCTGCCCACCCGCCCGGCCACCGGCTTCACCACCGAGGAGATCCGCCAATCCGGAGCCCGGGTCGGCTTCGCCCTGGAGACGCTGGAGGGCCGGCGCGCGGTGCTCGCCCATGTCGACCTTCCCGGTCCGCCGCGGGTCGGGAAGTACGGCGTCGACCTGAGCGTCATGGAACGCCTGGCACTGCCGGCGCTGCGGCCGACGGAGTCGGGGGCGCGGCTGGTGCTCATCGACGAACTGGGGCGGATGGAACTGGCCTGTCCTGCGTTCCGGGACGCGGTCGATGCCCTGTTCGTGGCAGAGGTCGATGTCGTGGCCACGGTCCATGTGCACCGCGATCCCTTCACCGACGCCCTCAGACGACGTGCCGACATCGAGGTCGTCCCTCTCACCGCGGCAAACCGGGACGCCCTGCCCGGGGAGCTGGCGACCCGCCTGCGCCAGCGCCGAGCCGACCGGTGAGACACCCGGCGTGCGTGCTCACGGCTGGCGGCCCACAGTCCGGACCGCCGCCCTGGAGACCGTACGGTCGCCGTGCACCCCTCACCACTGGTCCCAGTGCAGGACCTGGTCGCGCGGAATCCGCCGGGCGGGGCGGAAGTCGGTGCCTACCGTGTACGCGACCGGGATGAAGGCCGCCTGCATGACCTCCGCGTACGGGATGCCGAGCACGTCTGCGAACTCCCGCTCCAACGGCAGGTTCCCGGTCGTCCACACGGTGCCGAGACCGCGCTCACGGGCGGCCGGCATGAAGCTCCACGCGGCGGGCAGGATCGACCCCCAGGTGCCGGCCTGGTGGGTGACGGAGAGGCCCTCGGTGCGACCTTCGACGCAGGGGATCACGTAGGCGGGCACCTCGTGCAGATGCCGGTACAGGTGCTCGACGCCCGTGTACACCCGCTCCATCACACCCGGCGCCGAGACCGAGCTTCATGCGTTGAGCCTCGTACGGCCCGTACGAGACCGGGAAGTCCGGGCTTTCACTGAGTGGAATCCGACAAGGAGACAGGGGCGGGGACTTGGGCGAGAGCGTGGCCGGACGGCTCTTCTCGGCGCTCGACGCTTTCGAGGGCGGCGGCCCGGCTGCCTTGCGCCTCACCGACATCGCGGCCCGCACGGGGCTCCCGGCGCCGACGGCGCTGCGTCTGCTGCGGGAGCTGGTGGCCTGGGGCGGTCTGGAACGCGGCGCTGACGGCACGTACCGGCTGGGGATCCGGCTGCGGGTGCTCGGCGCGGCGGCACCCTGCCCGCGCGGCCTCCTCGACGCGGCGCTCCCGGCGCTGCGGGCCTTGAGCGCCCGGACACCCGGCACACGGTGGTCTCCCCGGGCTTTCTCGCCGGCCGGCTCGCTCGGACCCGGGCAGCCGGTCTCGCGGCCTGTGCGGAGGAGTTCCGGTGGGGTGAGGTGACGGTGGCGGCTCCTGTGCGGGGCCCGGCGGGGACGGTCGCCGCACTGGGCGTGACCGTCCCCACCGGCGTTCCCCTGGAACGGGTGACGGCTGCGGTCCGCGCGGCGGCCGGGCGTGTACGGCCTCCGGAGCCGTCGCCGTCATCATGAGACCTGTTGCGAAGGCCGATCTCGGGGACATGAGGGTTCCCGCGTACCGGCTTTCGTGCAGTGCAGTGCAGAGCAGAGCACTGCCGTGTCGTGCATACGGGAGGGGGAGGGAAGCGTGGACGCTCATGTACGGACCCGCGTCTCGGTCTACGCGATCGCGGTGGAGGACGACCGGCTGCTGTTGATTCGGTTGTCGGAGGCCTCGCCCGTGTTCGCACCAGGGCTCTGGCACCTGCCAGGCGGTGGAATCGACCCGGGCGAACAGCCCGTGGCGGCCCTGGCCCGTGAACTCCTTGAGGAGACAGGACTTGAACTCACCGACGCCCGCCTGCTCGACGCGCGGACCTACGCGGCCCGGCGCCACGGGGTGAGCTGGAGCCTCACGGCCCTGTTCTACGCCGTTTCCCTCAAGGGCGGGCCGCCGGCGGTGACCGAGATCGACGGCTCCACCGACGCGGCGGCGTGGATCCCCCTGGCCGACCTGGGGGACGACGCCCTGCTGTCACCGCCGGCCGCCGACGCCCTCCGCATCCTTGAGAAGGTCGAAGTCCCCGGTCTCATGGGCTGGTTGAGGGATGCGATCCGCACAGCCGACGTGTAACCGACGACCTGCGACGTGAGCGTGGATTCGACCGGCCGCCCCGCGCTCCGGAGGCCCACGGCGCGCTCGTGATCACCGCCCGGCCCGAGCAGGAACCCGCCACCCCGTCCGCTCGTCATGTCCATGGGGGGGTCGCCAAAGACCCACCGCTCTTTCGCTCTTCACCACCCAGGTCCGAGGAGATCCATGGTCGACACCGTCAACTCACTGGCCGCCCGCCTTCACGAAGTGATGGTCGAGTTCCTGACCAAGGGCCCCGCCGCGGCGGGTACCGCGGGTTTCCACGACGTCGTCGCGCGCGCCACGGCGCTCGGACCCGACGGCACGTGGCTCGTCGCCGCGGGCCACGCGAGCCTCGGCAGCCTGGCGGGCGCACACGGACAGACGGAGCAGGCCATCTTCCATCTCGACGCCGCGGTGACAGCCGGCTACAACGACTGCGTGGCGCTCCACGTCGCCCACCTGCGCCCGCTGCATCACGATCGCCGCTTCCAGGCTCTGTACGGGCGGATGCGCATCACCCAGGCGGACCTCGACGAGTTCCGCTGGCTGCACCAGGAGATGCAGATCATGTCGCAGGACGCCCAGCAGGCGGCCGTCGACAACATCGGGCGCCTCGACACCGGGGTGTCGCCGCTCCCCCAGGCCCCCCTGCCGACCCGTGAACCCAACACCGTCGGCGTCCTGATCACCCGCATCGAGCTCGCCGCGGTCCAGACGGGACTCCAACGGGTCGTCATGAAGAACGAGTTCCAGCGCAGCGCCGGCAACACCAGCCTCAGTCTCATCGACGACACGTGGGACTACGCCCGCGCCAGGCGCGACGCATGGGACGCCGACGAACTGGACACCCGGCGCCTGCGGGCCGCCGAAGCCCGGGCTTTCGTCGCACGGCCCGGCGCCGGCACCACGCTCACCGCCTGCCCGCCGCTGGGCTCGATCACGTACCCGAGCTGAGGAAGGCCGCACCGGCGCGGTGGCCTGGTGGGACCACCGACCGAGGAGACGCGTCGTCGTCCCGGTCGGCGACCGCCACCGCGGCCCGAGGCGGTAGGCGGAAGGCGGTGGGCGGAAGACGGTGGGCGGAAGGCGGTAGTCGGCAGGCGGCAGGCGGTGGACCCAGCCGTGCGGACTCGGCACGCTCGTGCCAGTACGCCGGGAAGGAACGTCAGCCTTTCGCCCTCCCCGCGATGCCGTCCAGGACCCGGTCGAGTCCCCACGCGTACTGCTCGTCGGAGACGTACTGGGCGATCGTGTCCGCCGCTTCGGCCGTACGGGGGTAACGGTCGGCGGGGACGGCACGGAGCTGCTCCCGGCGGTTCGCCACCCGCTCGTCGAGGGGCGGGGGCGGCGCGGGTGAGGTGAGTTCGGCGGCTTCCAGGGCGATCGCCCCGAGGACCTGGACGATCAGCAGGTACGAGGCGCGTGCCGCGTCCGCCGGATCGAGGCCGGCGTCCGCGAGGACCATGAGGAGGGCTTCGCCGAGCGCGAGGGCGTGAGGGCCGTCCATCGGGCCGGAGAGCAGCAGGTTGACCGCGCCCGGGTGGGCGAGCAGTCGGTGCCGCAGGTCGGCGGCGAGCGTGTGGATGCGGTCCCGCCAGGGGGTGTCCCGGGCGGTGAGGGCCGCGAGGTCCGTCTCGCCGAGCAGGCGCTCGACGACGGCGCCGACCACTGCGGCGCGGTCCGGGAAGTACGTGTAGACGGCGTTCGGCGCGAGTCCCAGCTCGGCGGCGATGCCCCGGATGCTCACCGCGTCGGCGCCGCGGGCGCCGAGCAGCCGTATGGCCGCCGCGACCACCTCGTCCTCGCCTACCGCCCTCTTCCGGCCCCGCTTCGCCGGCGGCGTGTCCTGTGCCATCCGTACGCCTCCTCGCTCGTCCTGCCTCGTCCTGACTCGAAACCTTGACGAGTCATTTTTGCACGGCGTACATTAATTGCACAGCGTA
Source organism: Streptomyces sp. R44 (assembly GCF_041053105.1). Taxonomy (NCBI): domain Bacteria; kingdom Bacillati; phylum Actinomycetota; class Actinomycetes; order Kitasatosporales; family Streptomycetaceae; genus Streptomyces; species Streptomyces sp. R44. The sequence goes on from NZ_CP163444.1 coordinate 368,673, forward strand.
CAGAAATTGGAGGTGTTCCCGATGCGTGCTTTCATGCGGGCTCCCCTGCGTGCCCCCCTGCGTGCCCCTCTGCGTGTCTCGGTACGCGGCCCCAGACGCCCCGCTCTGCTCGTCTGGGGCCGATGGACGGCCGGTTTCCTCGCGTTCCCGATCGGCGGACTCGCCGGCCGCGCGGCGGCCGGTCCGGTCGACGACGCGATGAGCGCCCTGGTGGGCGGGGTCGTGACCGGGGCGGTGATCGGCGCCGGGCAGGCACTTCTCTCCTCCGGCCGACTGAGCCCGCCGCGCTGGGCCGCGGCCACCGCGGCCGGCAGCGGGCTCGGGCTCCTGCTCGGTGCCGCCCTGGTCGGCCATCGGACCGATCTCGGTTCACTGGCGCTCATGGGCGCCGTCGAGGGCGTCCTGCTCGGCGTGGCCCAGGCCTGCGCCCTGCCGCGCACCGCCCGCCTGCCGTGGCTCTGGGCCGTGGCCATGCCGGCCCTGTGGGCGGCGGGCTGGACGGTCACCACGCTCGCCGGTGTCGGCGTGGACGCGCGGTTCACCGTCTTCGGCGCCACCGGCGCGCTCACCTTCTCCGCCCTCTCCGGCATCCTGCTCCACCGACTCCTGCCCGCCACCGCCCCCGGCCGGACCACCGGCTCGGACGCTCTCCGCGAGGTCGACGCATGAAGCACACCACCACCCCCCGTCACGTGATCTTCGGCTCCGGCGCCGTGGGCACGGCCGTCGCCGAGTCCCTGGTACGCCGAGGGGAGTCCGTCCGCGTCGTCAACCGGTCCGGCCGCGCGGACCTCCCGGACGGCGTCGAGGTGGTCGCGGGCGACGCGGCCGACCCCGCGTTCACCACCGCCGTCGCGGCCGGCGCGGCCGTCGTCTACCAGGCGCTCAACCCGCCGTACCACCGCTGGCAGCAGGAGTTCCCGACGCTGCAGGCCGGGGTGCTCGCCGCGGCCGAGGCCGCCGGAGCCCGGATGGTCTCGATGGACAACGTCTACAGCTACGGTGCGCCCGGGGGCCGCCCGTTCACCGAGGAGACCCCCGACGCGGCCACCACCCGCAAGGGCCGGCTCCGGGGGCGGATGGCCCAGGACCTGCTCGCCGCGCACGAGGCCGGGCGCGTGGAGGTCGCGATCGGCCGCGCCTCCGACTACTTCGGGCCGCGCGGCGGCGCCCAGTCCAACCTCGGCGACCTGGTCTTCCCGGCCCTCCTCGCCGGGCGCACCGCGACCGTGCTCGGCGATCCGGACCAGCCCCACACGTACACCTTCATCCCCGACATCGGGGAGGCGCTCGCCCTCCTGGGCCTCCACCCCGACGCCCCGGGCCGCATCTGGCACCTCCCCAACGACCCGCACACCCGCACCACCCGCGAGCTCGTCGACCTGGCCCACCACGCCACCGGCCGCCCCGGCACCGCCCGGCTGCGCCGGATGCCGACGTTCGCGCTGTACGCGATGGGCGCGGTCAACCGCACGGTGCGCGAACTCATCGAGATGCAGTACGAGTTCGCCGAGCCGTTCGTCGTCGACTCCAGCCTCGTCCGGGACCGGCTCGGCGCCGTCGCCACCCCGGTCGAGGAGGCGCTGGAGCGGACGGTGGCGGCCTACCGCGCCCGCGCGAAGTGAGCGAGTCACCGGCGTGGCGCCCGGGGCCGCTGAGCACACAACTTCGCTGTCAGCGCCGCCGTTTAAGGCGCCCGCCATGGATATGGAACTGCTGACCGAGTCCCTCTCAGGGTCCTGGGACTCCACCCGGTCGGCGCGCGATGCGCTCGTGGGGCAGGGGGCCGCTGTCGTCGGAGCGGTACTGGACGTGCTCCGCGACGAGCAGTCCCCCGTCGACTGGACGGTCTCGGCGGACGTGCTCTGCCGGATCGGGGAGCCCGCTCTCCTGCCCCTGGCGCACGCGGTCGCCTCCGCGGACTCGCCCGAGATCGAGAGAAGGGCCGGGTGGGCGCTGGCGCGCCTCAAGGTGGAGGATCCAGCGGCCTACGAACCGCTCCTGGACCATCCGCACCCGCAGGTCCGGAGCGATGCCCTCTTCGCCTTCCAGACCCGCGCCGAGACGGCGGTACGGTTCGTCGATCGGCTGATCCCCTCGCTGGGCGACCCGGAACGCGAGGTCCGGCACCGAGCGGTCCAGGCGTTCAAGGCGATCGGCACCGCGAGTGTGCCCAGCCTGCGCCGCGTTCGCCGGATGCCCGCGTCCGGCCCCAGGGTGCGGGCCGGCGCGCTCGAAGCCCTCGCGGCGATCGCCGGCCCCGAGGGTCTCGACTCCACGGACCAGGACGCCTGGCGTCGGCTGACGGCGATCAAGCTGCGGGACGAGGTCCCGGACGGCATGCACCTCTGCGGGTCCTGGTACGCGGTGCCGACGACGGACCAGGACGCCGTGCTCGAGGCGTTCGATCTCGGCAGCCCGCAGCCGGTCACCCTGCGGACCGGTGCGGCGGCCTGGAACCAGGACCACCACGCCTGGGACCGGACCCATCCCCACGCCGCCTGCGCCCGCGTCTTCGTCAGCCCCGCCCTGCACGGCTGGACGCTGGTCTTCGGCGACGCCTCCCAGGGCACCCACCGCGTCGAGGACGCGGACGAGGAGGGCGAGGCCCTTCCGCTCGTCGTGCGAGAGCGGTGCACCGACCTGAGCCGGCGCTTCGGATCCGCCCAGTGGTACGGGATGAGCTGCGGCGACGGCTGGACCGCCTGGTGCATCGCCGAAGACGGAGAGGTCGTACGCCACTACGACGCGGAGGACGCCGAGGAGAACGGCGACGAGGAACCCTCTCACCCGGCCGAAGCCGGCTACCTCCTGCCGCATGAGGACGGCTTCCCCGAGGACGCGTTCGACGACGTGGACATCTCGGACTCCGAGGCGTTCACCACCCGGTACAACCAGCTGAAGGAAGAGCTCAAGATCCCCGACACCTGCTACGCCAACGACATCGCGGCACGCTTGTCCGTCGACCCCGGAGCACTCGGAGCCCACACCACGACTTCGGGCCGCGGAGTCCTCGCTCTCACCGCCTGCGGCCGCGAGCACGGCCACCCCACCGGGGCACTACCCGTGTGACGCCCCCGCCCCTACCCGCCGCCGACCGGGAAGACCGCGGAACCGTCTCTGCACAGACGGGAAGCGGGTAAAGCGGCCCTCCACGGGCCGGCGCCCCTTGGGACCGCAGGTGCGGGGAGCAGCCGGCCGGAGACCCTGCCCGACGCTCGGGCACTGCCCACGCGGTCGCGGCGGCGCCGTCGTCACCCGTGCCCGGCGACGGACCGCGGTCAGCGATCGACCACCCGGCACACGCCCGCAGGCCAAGATCCCGTACCCACGATGTGCGCCACAAGCCTGAACGCCTCACCGATGGGGACCGTGTCTTCATCGGGGTACTCGTCGTCCTGCCCGTTCGCGAGGACAAATCCGCCGCTCGATCCCTCGGCCCCCGGGTCCACTGCATGCTCGCCGGGATCTCCCTCTTCTTCGAGCAGCATCACCATGGCCCGCTCGGCGTTCGTCACGAAGGCCAGCAAGCGTCCGGAAGAACTCTTCAACCACGTCTCAAGCCGCCCGCTGTCCGTCCTCGACCGAAGGGTCTCCAGAACCGCGTCGGACGACACAGGGACAAGAGTGTCGTCTTTGATCACCCAGGACTCGATCACGACCACGACGACCTCACGGACGGATCTACGAGGCTGGCCTTGGATCCGACTCAGCGCCCGCCCGCTGGTCCTGGACGTTCTGCTCGTGTTCGACAGCGGAGCAGTGACAGTCTGCGCGGGCGACGATTGTGCGGATGTGAAGGCCACGGGCCTCTTGGGGCGGCGGTGGGTCATCCAGTGCAAGCACCGAAGGGCCGGTATGGCCGGAGCGGCCGTACCCCGCCTCGCCGTCCGACGGCACCGCCCTACGGGCCCAGGGGCGCAGTAGGCGCCCGCGGTCGCGCATGACGGAATGGAGCGAACCGCTCGCCGGTCGGCGCCCGCACATGATGCGGGCGCCGACCGAAGCGGGAGCGGGGTTCAGCCGCGGATGATGTTCTCCGCCTGCGGGCCCTTCTGGCCCTGGGTGATGTCGAACGTCACCGTCTCGCCCTCGGTCAGTTCGCGGTATCCGTTTCCGGAAATGTTGGAGTAGTGAGCGAAGACGTCCGGTCCGCCTCCGTCCTGGGCGATGAAGCCGAAGCCCTTCTCGGAGTTGAACCACTTCACGGTGCCGCTGGCCATGCTCGTCCTTCTGGTCAATTCACCGGTGGCCCGGATTCGGGCCGCCCCGGGCGTCCCCTTCGGACGCCCGAACCAGTACTCCCCGGACGCACGCGTGCTTACACCCATTCACCGGATCTTGTTCGGATTCCCTGCCCGCGAGCACCGACTCGAAGGGCTCACCGCCATCCGATTCGGGGCCTGAGCCCTCCCCACCGCTCGGTCCGCGCCGAACTCCCCGAGTGCTGCCGGCACAAGGTGGCAGCTGCTCCGTTTCACGGCATCGCCCCTCTCGGGCACCACCGACGCGGGACTCGTCCGCGGCGTCCTGCTACCGCCGGGACGCCGAGGGGTCAGCCGCGTGGTGCCTTGGGACGGCCACAGCCCCCTCGACCGCGTCACGTTCGAGCTCGGGGACGCCCTCCACGCCGCCGCCTCGATGCTTCAGCCGAAGGACGATCCGGAGGACAGCAGCCACCTGGGACTGGACGGCTTCCTGCTGCGGGAGCACAGCATCACACGCCTGCACGTCAGCACGCCCGACGCCCCCAGCGCTCCCGGCCCTCTCGGCTTACTCGGCCCCCTCGGGATCGACGTCTCCCTCCACGACAAGAGCGGCCGCGGTCGCGTACGTGTCGGCAACACCGCCCTCGTGGCCGCACTGCCCTCACCGGCCCCCGACGAACTCGCGAGCCACCACTCCCCCGCGGTCACGCGTCAAGCTCCGTCAGCAGTCGAATGCGTCGAGGTGCCGACGAAACAAGCCACTGATGTCTTCGCGGCCCCCTCGGACCGGCAGCGGCGAGGGCACCTCCTCGCCGTTCGCCATGGCGAGGCTACTGGCGAAGCGCACGAGGTGGGGCGCCGGGACGAAGGAGTCGCGCAACCACACGGCGAAGACACCGGCGTCGTCTGCGGTCACGTCCGTGAGGGTGATGTAGGCGAAGTCGGGCTCGGTGATGGCGGCGGTACCGTCCACCCACACGCCCGGCGCCGGCTCGATCTCGAAGTCCATCACGGTCATCTCATGGATTCCGGAGGTCCGGTGCCCGATGACGGGATCGGGAAACGCCTCCCTCAGCGCCCCCTCCAGGGCCTGCAGCGTGGCGCGCCAGGCTCCGCCGTCCCCCTCCGGCGGATAGAAGGCGAAGTTCGTCCGGATGTTTCGTTCCGTGGCCATGGCCTTCCTTGCACTCGGGGCGTCGCAGCTGACGCAACTCACACAGCGACGATATGACACTCGTTATAGGCGCGTGTACGGTGACAGGCCTCTATAACGCCTGTCATAGGAGGATGCCGTGACGATCATTACCGTCAACACGCCGACGGGACGCCTGAACCTGGAACAGCGGCGCGCCCTGGCCGAAACGCTGACGGATGCGGTCCTCGTACCGGAGGTCGGGCAGTTCACTCCGCCCGCCCGGGTCGGGTTCCAGGTGCACTTCGTCGAGCGCCGACCGGACATGATGGCGATCGACGGACGGCTGCTCGCGGACATCGGCCCGGATGCCGACGTCATGGCGATCGACGTGGCGGTGATGGACGGGGACTGGCGGCAGGAGGTCAGGACAGCGGTCATCGAGCGCGTCCTGGCGGCGCTGGCCGACGCCTGCGGTCTCGCGGAGCCGGCGCCGTCCTGGTGGGTCAACTTCCGCGTCATCGACGAGGGAAGCTGGGGATCCAGCGGCGGGGTACTGTCCGTCCTCTCACTCCTGGACACCGGGGTGTTCACCGAGGAGAAGGCCAAGGCGATCCGCGCCGCACTCGGAGCCTGACCCCGCCCCGCGTCCGGCCGTCCGCATCTCCTGCCGGGGATGCGCGGACGGCCGGACGCGTGTCACTTCGCGATCGCGGCGGCGATGAGGGCCTGGAGCTGTCCGGCGGTGCGGTCGAGGGGCTGGGTGCTGCGCTGGGCCCGGCACATCGCCACGGTGCCCTCGACGGCCGCGACCGTGAGCGTGGCGAGTTGCGCGGCCTGTTCGGGCTCGGCACCGTACGCCCGGAGCGAGTCGGCCAGGAGCGTCTCCCATTGCTCGAAGACCTCGGCCGCGGCCGTCAGCGCGGGAGGGATCTCGCCGTCCTGGGGTTCCTCGATGGCCACGGCCAGGACCGGGCAGCCGGCATGGAAGTCACTGTCCACGACGATCTTCCGCCACAGGTCGAGGAAGGCCCGGAGGCCCGCGACCGGCCCCGCCTCCAACTCCTTGCGCAGGCTGCGGGCGACCCACTCGCCCGTGTACCGGACGGCCTCGGTGGCCAGCTGCTGCTTGCCCTCGGGGAAGTAGTGGTACGTCGAGCCGAGCGGCGCCTTGGCGTGCTTGGCCATCTCCCGGATGCTCGTGGCGCTCAGCCCACGCCGGCTGATCATGTCCGCGGCGCCGGCCACGATCCGCTCACGCGACGGCGTACTGCTCTTGGTCACCCGTGGACTCCCCTCTGGCTATAACGTCCGTCATAGCCTACCGTGACCAGCTTCTATAACGATCGTCATAGGAGCTGCCATGCCCATGATCCGGCTGACCGTCCCGTCCGGCGCCCTCACCGAGGAGGGCCGCGCCACCGTCCAGCGCGACCTCGCGGCCGTGCTGCTGCGCTGGGAGGGGGCACCCGACACCCCCTTCTTCCGCGCCCAGGCGTGGAGCTACCTCGTCGAGGTGCCCGAAGGCGCCCAGACGACCGCCGAGGACGGCGCGCCCCGCTACGTCGTGGAGGTGACGGTGCCTCAAGGGGCGCTGTCCGAGCGGCGGAAGGCCGGGCTCGTACAGGACGCGACGAAGACCGTCCTCACCGCCGCCGGACTCACTCAGGCCGACGCACTGCGGGTGTGGGTACTCGTACACGAGCAGCCGGACGGAACCTGGGGTGCGGGCGGCTCCGTCGTCCGCTACGCCGACCTGGTCGCACTCGCCCAGCAGGACGAGGAGCAGGACGAGGAGCAGGCCGATGCGTGAGCTCACGTACGTCGCCCGCCGCAGGGTCGAGTGGCGCGATGCCCCGGAACCCCGGGTGCGGGCGGCCGGCGAGGCGATCGTCGCGCCCGTCGCCGCGACCTCCTGCGATGTCGACTCCGCGATCCTGGCCGGGCACGGTTTCGTCGACCCGCCGTTCGCCCTCGGCCACGAGTGCGTCGCCCGCGTCACCGACGTCGGCGACGACGTGACCACCGTGGCGCCCGGCGACCTCGTCGTCGTGCCCTGGTCCATCAGCTGCGGCACCTGCGACCACTGCCGCGCGGGGCTCACCGCCCACTGCACGTCGGTCCCGCACATGGCGATGTACGGGGCGCCGATCGGCGGCAGCTGGGGCGGGCTCTTCTCGGACCTGGTCCGCGTCCCGTACGCCGACGCCATGCTCGTCCCGCTGCCCACCGGCCTCGACCCGGTCGCCATGGCCTCCGCCAGCGACAACTGGTCCCTGTCCTGGCGCCTCGTGGCACCGCACCTCAAGGCCCGGCCGGGCGCCCGGGTCCTGGTCGTCGCGCGCGGCAGCATCGGCCTGTACGTGTGCGACATCGCCCGCGCCCTCGGCGCCTCCGACGTCCTCTACGTCGACCCCGACGCGGAGCACCGCAAGCTCGCCGAGGGCTTCGGCGCCCGCACCGCCGAGACCATCGAACCGATCCGCCACGGCTTCGACCTCGCCGTCGAGGCAACCGGCCGCGTCGACCAACTCACCCTCGCCGTCCAGTCCCTCGCCCCCGAAGGCATCTGCGAGTCGGCCGGCAACCACTTCCGGCCCGGCGAACTGCCCCTGCTCGACATGTACCTCACCGGCGTCACCCTGCGCATCGCCCGCGACAACGTCCGCGCCCACATCCCCGACGCCCTCGCCCTCGCCGCCTCCGGCACCGTCGACCCCGCACGCGTCGTCTCCCACGTCCTCGACTGGGAACAGCTCCCCGACGCCCTGCCCGAGAAACACCTCAAGCCCGTCTTCGTCCGCGACGTCACCCCGGCGGGCCCCGCCCACTGACCACCGCACCGCCACCGCGCCCACGCCCGCACGCACTCGGAGGGAAAGGGCTCACGAGGAGATCAGTCGCCCCTCGGCGGCACGGATGAGCGTCACGCAGCCGCCCGAGTCACCGGTGTCCGGGGTAACCGAGCCGCTTCTCCGTCAACGGACCTGGTGGCGGGGGGCGCGAGGGTCGGCGATGGAGCGCTGGGTGTGTCAGCCGCGGACGACTGGGAGGAGTGGGGACACGCCCCACTCCCGGCGATGTCCGCCGGTCCCGACACCCTGCGCGAGTCCGGCGAGCTGACCGCGGGCGAGGGTGGCAGCGGGATCACGCGCGCTCGGGAAGCGTTCGATCTGGCCCTGCTCCTCGCCCCAGCGAGGCCGAGCGCTTCGATGAATGCGGCGAGGAGATCGGCCGCCATCTCCCCCTGTCGGCGAGCTCGACCACGCGTTCCTCGGCCTGGACGAGAACGGTGAACTGTACGTCGTCTCCGACTGCCCGGCCCGCTTCGGTCTCCTGTTCAGGACTGGAAGTGTGCCAGTACGGTGAAAGGACGTACGTGGGTCTGGGGGCGCGGGCGGGCTCTCGGTCCAGGAGATCACGGAGCTCTTCTCGTACGGAAGGGAGCTCGGGGGCGTGTGCGCGCTAGTGCCGCATCAGGCAACGTTTGCCCTGCCGTGATGTGACGCGCCGCTCAGTCCTGTTCCGAGCGGCGCGTGACCGCCATTCTGTGCGGGTGGCAGAACGAGTACGCGTGCGTGAGATCGACGATGACGAGGGCAATCGCCTGCTGCGGATCGTCCGCAGGGGCACCGGGTCGGTGGTGACCTGGCGGCGGGCCCAGATGGTGCTGCTGTCCGCGCAGGGCATGCCGGCCGGGAAGATCGCCGAGGTCACTTTCACCAGCGACGACCGGGTCCGCGACGTGATCCACAACTTCAACGCCGACGGCTTCGACTCGCTGTACCCGAAGTACAAGGGCGGCCGGCCGAAGACCTTCACTCTCCCTGAACGGCGTGAGATCAAGAAGATCGCCAAGTCCAAGCCCACCGAGCATGACCTGCCGTTCTCGACCTGGAGCCTGACCAAACTGGCGGACTTCCTGGTCGCCGAGGGGGTGGTCGACGACATCAGCCACGAGGGCCTGCGCATCCTGCCGAGGAGGGCGTCTCCTTTCAACGCCTGAAGACCTGGAAACCCTCCCGCGACCCGGACTACGCGGCCAAGAAGGCCCGCGTCGAACATCTCTACGCGATCGCCGACGGCGAGGTCATACCCGAGGACGGCGAACCCGAAATCATCTTCTGCATAGACGAGTTCGGTCCGCTCAACCTGATGCCGCACCCCGGACGGCAATGGGCCGAGCGCGGCGGCAAGCATAAAGACCCCACTCGCGAACCACGCCGACGGCGCCGGGCTACCTACAACCGCTACGGCGGGGTACGGCACCTGTTCGCCGCACTCGACCTGGCCAAGGACAAGCTCTACGGCCACATCAAACCGATCAAGAAGCGCACTCAATTTCTGGAGTTCTGCCGCTACCTGCGCACGCTCTACCCAACGGAGGTGCGGATCGCGATCGTCTGCGACAACTTCTCCCCGCACCTGACCACGAAGAAGTGCCAGCGTGTCGGCACTTGGGCGGCGGCGAACAACGTCGAAGTCGCCTACACCCCGACCAACTCCTCCTGGTTGAACCGCATCGAGGCCCAGTTCACGGCCCTGCGCTACTTCACCCTCGACGGCACGGACCCCGCCGACCACAAGGAACAGGGCAGCATGATCCGCCGCTACATCATCTGGCGAAACCGCCACGCCGACGACTGGCGCCTACGCGCCGTCGTCGACCGGGCCAACACTGCCTGATCCGCCGCTATACGCCGGTGGTGCCATCGACGCGTTCCCGAACCAGGTCGGCGTGGCCGTTGTGGCGGGCGTACTCCTCGATCATGTGGACGTAGATCCAGCGGAGGCTGACGTCCTGCTCCATGAAGCGGCCGGTGTCGGTCAGAGCACGGTCGGCGCAGTGCTCGCGGGCGCGGGCGATCTCCGCGTGCCAGGTGGCCAGAGCGTCGCGCAGGGTGGCGCCCTCGGCCAGCTCGAAGCCGCCGTCGGGGCCATCGGGGTCGGCCTGCGGGTCGTAGATGGGCGGGGCCTGTTCTCCGGCGAACACTCGGCGGAACCAGTTCCGCTCCACCTCCGCCATGTGCTGGACGAGACCAGTCAGGGTGAAGGCGGACGGCGCCACGGACGCGACGGCGGCCTTCTCATCGTCCAGGCCCTCGCACTTCATGGCGAGGGTGGTGCGATGAAAGTCGAGCCAGCTTTCGAGCGTGGTGCGCTCGTCGGCGTTCAGGGGCGGCATGGGACGTTCGAGGGCGCTCATCATTCGATTATCGCCAGCGGCCAAAGCCTGCAGCGGGCAGGACCTCACAACAAGGCGAACGTTGCCTGATGCGGCACTAGGTCCTGTCCGGTCGATCATCCGGTAGAGCGCCTCGGCAATACTTCGACCGGAATCGTGGGAGAGGTGGGCGGACCGTGGACAGTGACCTGCGGCGTGCGGTCGTCGTGACGCTTGGCGAACTCGGGCGAAGCGATGACTGGCGTGACCGGGCGGATGCCGGTCATAGCCTGGCAGGGTTCGCCGAGATGCCGGAGGCCGTAGAGCCGCTGCTGGGGCTTGTGCTCGATTCCGGTGACACCTTCGTCACCCGGCGGACCGCGGAGGCCTTGCTTCGGCGAAAGGACAAGCCCGGACTGGCGATAGTCGCGTCCGCACTGGCAGTCGCCAATGACAACCATGCCGATTGGATCCATACCGCAGTCGTCGATGTCTTCAGCATCTTCTCGGACGACCTGGACGAGGCGCTACGACTCTGCGAGGAGATGTCGGGCGACGCCGACGATCGCGTTGCCCGCGGGGCCCGTCGGCTGCATGGCAGCCTGGCAAAGATCGATCCCGTTCTTCGCCCCGCATAGCGGGGGGCGATCACTGTTGTGAGAGTGTCTTGTCGGCCGCGCCGCCCCGATGATCGCCCGCACAGGTCCTTAGTTCCTCAACCACGTCCCTGAAGCCCCATCGCTCCGCGTCCCGGGACACGCCCTCACTCGTACGTCTCCTTCCAGCGCTCCCGATGCCGCCGATCGCCCTGCCCCAGACCGTTCACCGCGCCGAGCGAGAGCAGCGAGGCCCCGTTGTTCCACAGCCCCAGGTGGTCGCGGTGGACGGCGAGCATGTCGTTCTCCTTGGCGAACCTCTCGGCCGGCCCGCTGAAGTACGTCGTGGCCACGAAGATCGCCACGTCGACCTTGAAGTGCACCTTCGCTCCGAGCAGGTCACGCACCTCCCGGCTGGGGATCTTGCTCTTGGGCGTGTATCGCTTGCACTGGATCACCATGCTGCGCCCATCGGGAAGGTTCCCCAGGACGTCGGCGCCGTTGTCGTGAGAGCCGCCGACCCGGCGCACGTCGGTGCACCCGTCCCGCCGACACAAGTCCACGATGTAGTCCTCGAACTCCGTTCCTGTCATTGCGTCCACTTCGGCGAGCGTCCGGCGTCCGGCCTGCACGGCCTCGTCATACCGCCAGCGCCGGTCCGCGCCCCTCACGGACCGGTCGGTACGCCACAGCCACCATCCACCAATGGCCGCACCACCCACCACCAACGCCCCAATGAGATAAGGCCAGAGCACGCTCCAGAAGACCACCGCAAAGACGCTCACGCCCCCGGCGATCGCGCCGCCGACCTTGAGTCGCTGCCGTCGGCGCTTGCGCGCCGCCGATACCCGCCGCTTCCGTGCCGCCGCCATGGCCCTCCCTCTGGTCCAGCACAGAAGGATCAAGGGCGGGGGGCTGGCCCGTAAGGGCGCCGATCAGCCACTGACCGATAAGTGACAGGTCCCGGGCAGGCCCACGGCGCCCACGGCTCACACATGGGTCCACCGCTGGAGGGCCGAGAGCGATGCCGGCCTGACCGACCGCGGCCGATCCTGTCCACTCCGCAACCAAAGGAGGACCACGGGTGCTTGACTCCGTTCACGGCGAATGGCAGGAGCAGACCGACGAACCACTCCTCCGACAACACCTTCAGGACCCCGACAGCCGACGGTCGTCCCGCGTTTCTGCCTGGCCACCCGGCACCCCACCCCGGCAGCAGTTACAGAACGGCCCGGAAGAGGACTTCGGCTGGGCCAAGGCGCTCGCGCGCGCGAAGTCACGGCTACGCTCGTCGGCATGCTGAACCGTGTTCCGTTCAATGCGGCGCTGCTCTCCACCGTGGGCACCCCCAAGCGGACCGAGCTCCTGGACAGCAGTCCGCGGTCACGGGTGTGGCGGGTGCGGCTGGCCGACCGGCGGCTGGTGATCGTCAAGCAGATCAGGGACGGCGGGGACACGGGCGCAGACGCGCATGCGCGCTTCGCGCGGGAGGTCGCCGGGCTGCGTCTGGCGGGGCGGGCCTCCGGGCCCGCGGTGGCCCCCGCGGTGCTCGCCACGGACGCGTCCTCGCGGGTGATGGTCCTCGAGCACGTGGACGACCTCGGCAGGACGGACGACTGGATGCCCGGGTACGCCGAGTCGCTGGCCCGGCTGCACGCCCTGACGGGGCCCACCGACGCGGGCGCACTACCGGTCTGGTCGGGGCCCACGGCCACCGACGCGGAGTCCTTCCTCGCCCTGGCCAGGGCGCTCGACGTGCCCGTACCGTCCGCAGTTCCGCAGGAACTCGCCGGTCTCCTGGAGCGGTTGGACCCCACCCCGCATCACGCGCTCCTGCACGGTGACCCCTGCCCCGGCAATGATCTGCGCACCGCCGACGGCGTCCGCTTCGTCGACTTCGAGCGGGCCTCGCTCGGCAACGGCCTGATCGAACTCGCCTACTTCCGCATCGGCTTCCCCACCTGCTGGTGCGCCATGTCGGTCACCGCGGCCCCACTCACGGAGGTCGAGGACATCTACCGGACCACCTGGCGCGGCCTCACCGGGAAGGACGTGCCGGGTGACCTCGCCGACGCTTGCGCAGGCTGGCTGATCCAGGGCGACGCGCTCGTGGAGCGCGCCCACCGCGGGACGGTCGACCAGCTCGCCCGGGTGGCCGCCGAGGACTTCGAGTGGGGCTACGTCTCCGCCCGCGAGCGGCTCGTCCACCGCTTGGGCGTGGTCGCCGACATGACCCGCGACCACGATCACCTGCACGCCCTCGGCCGCCTCAGCTCCGCCCTCGCCGACCGCCTGCTCGCACGCTGGCCGAAACTGCGTCCGCTGCCCACACATGACGCCCGCCCTTGGTTCTAGGCGGTCCCTCCCCCGTCCCCACGGCCCAAGGCCCGCGCGCAGTTGACGTGATTCCTCGCGGGCCGGCGGGTCTGCGCGCGGGACGGTCGCAGTCAGGCAGTCTCGCCCAGGGCCGAGTCGAGGCGGTCCAGGACGTGCGGCCAGCCCTTGCCCATGCCGTCGTAGGCCTGGCGACCCATCGGGGAGTCTAGGTCGAAGCCCGCATGCGTGAGGACGAGGCGGGTACCTTCGCCTGCCGGCTGGAGCGTCCAGGTGATGGTGGTGTCGAGCGTGCCCTCCGCGAACCGGTAGGCCAGGAGGCGCTGCTCGTCGACCTCGGTCACCTCGCAGGGCTGGCTGCCGAAGTTGCCCATGTCGAGGGTGAAGCGGTGCCCGACGACGGGCTTGATGTCGCCCGCGGCCCACCAACGGGCGTGGAGGTCGGGATCGGTCAGGGCCTTCCACACCGCCGCCGGCGGGTGGGGCAGGAACTTCTCACAGGTGATCGTGTTGTTCTCGGTCATCTTTCGTTTCCTCGTCCAGGAGATCGGCCAGCGCGTCCAGGCGCTGCCTCCAGTAGTGCTCGAACGGGTGCAGCCACTCACTCACCTCAGCCAGCCTCGCCGGTTGCAGGCGGTAGAAGCGGTGCCGGCCGCGGCGCTCCTCGAGCACCAGCCCGGCGGTACGGAGCACCGCCAGGTGCTCGGAGACCGCGGGCCGCCCGAGCTCGAACATGGCGGCCAGCTCGCCCGTGGAGCGAGGTCCCTCACGCAGATGCTCGAGCAGCCGGCGACGCACCGGGTTCGCCAGCACGCTGAACACGTCGGTAGGCATGCCGAAACAATACGTCGGGATTTTCCGACGCGTCAACAATCTCCGACGAATCAGCCGGGCGCCCGGCCACGGCCGTGTCGGCCACTGCCAGCCGGCGGGGATGAATGATCTTTTCGGCCTCGCACGGAGGCACTCGTTAGCGACCACCGGCTCGCCCGCTGGATCGACCTTGTGGACGTCACGTAATTCACCACCCACACCCCCGCCCTCCCCTCCTCTTCGTTCGACGGAGCAATGGGCTGCCCAAGCGGTGACTACACGGCCCCCGACCTGGACCGCCAAATGGCATGCTCCAGTCCACCCCTGTCGTGACCGAGAAGCGCGGCCGCTTCCTCGTACACTGCGCGCAGTCGCTCGTAGGGGAGATCCGAAACGCCGGCGTCTGCAGCAAAGGCGCGCAGATGTACGTCGACGGCTATCTGCGAACGACCGACAAGGTTCCCGATGTAGTCGACGCTCTTCGGGCCTACGCCCTTCACCGTACGCAGAGCAGCGCGATTGGCTTGCTGGTCGAGCCACGCGTGGAGGTCGTCGCGGGTGTCGACCCCGTGGGCAACCAGGAAGTCGGTAATGGCGTGAGCCGTCGCGACCTTCCGGGCGTGGTTGAACTTCATGGCGACGGCAAGGTCCTCTGTGGCGAGCCGGCTCTGGAACCCGCGGACTGTTCTCGCGTCCGGCCAGATCGCTTGCAGCGTGAGAAGCCGTGGCCGGAGGGTCGTCTCGTAGTTGCACCGGGGCTGGAAACTGACGTCGCAGATGACAGCACCCATGTGGCTCCATCCACCGGGCTGGGGAAACGGGCCATCGCCCAGAAGGTGCTGAATGTGGTGGGCGAGCCGCTGCGCAAGACTGGGCACGGTCATGGCTTCATGATGACGCCCCCGTCTGACCATCGGGACGCACAGCGCGAAACTGTCGAACGGCCTCTGAGGGGGAACCACGTGAGCGTCGACAGGTCTGTAGCGACGAGGGATTCGGCCCGCCGACCGCAATGACGTCACACCGCTCGTCCCACTGCTTCGGGCAGTGCCATCCGTTCGGGACCCGCGTGGCCGGCCCTGCGCCGCCCCGGCGTCGTACTCGGTGGTCGCGGCTAGGACCACGACAAGTACCGCCGCCTCGTCCGCGCGCTCGGTATGCAGCCACTGATCGCGCCACGCACCACGCGGCACCCACGACGTCCCCGGACTCCGCACTCAACGCTGGGTTGCCGAGCGTGCCTTCGCCCAGCCGAACCGGTCCTGCCGCCTGCGGAGCCTCCGGGCGATCCGCGACGACATCCACGAAGCCTTCCTCTCCCTGGGATGCGCGCTCATCTGGTGGCGACGGCCTCACAGCAAGTCCGAGCCCCCACTCTCCTTCAGCAGCCATTCCCTCACCGAAGGGACTTGGGCAAGGAGGTGGCCGACCCGCATGCCTTCTTCGCGCGAGGTCACCCTCTGCAGCGAGATGAAGTCTTCGGGCAGCACGTCCAGCAGGCTGAGCACGCGGTCTCCCGGACGCAGAGTGATCAACAGTTCGCACCGCAGCTGGCGCGGCACGTCCGGGCGGTGGGACAGGCTGTGCCACAGGGCCGGCCGCAGGTAGTGGGTTCCATCGGGCGCCGCAGTCGCTCGCACCCACGCTGGGTCCAGACGCTGACTCAGGCCGAGGTCACACGCCCGATCCTCCAGCCTGAACAGGGAGGCCGAATCGATGACTTTCACCTCGCGAGGCAGCGACTGATCAAAGTGCATCGCCCCATGCTGCCCGACAACACGGTCGCGCCAAGGAGAGCCCCTGCCCCAGGGATCACTTATCGGACCGGCGATAGAGTCCTGCCTGTGGCGAACCATCAGGAAGAGACCAGGGCGGCCTACGACGGAGTCGTCGAGCTGTACGCATCACTGTTCGCAGACCGGCTGGAGACACAGCCGTTCGCCCGGGCCATGATCGGCACCTTCGCCGAACTGGTGCGCGCCACGGGCAACCCGCGGGCAGCGGACGTCGGGTGCGGGCCCGGACATCTGACGGCCATGCTGCACGAACTGGGCCTGGACGCCTTCGGACTCGACCTCTCCCCCGGCATGGTCGACCACGCCCGGCGGGCCCATCCGGCGCTGCGCTTCCAGGAGGCGCGGATGGAGTCCCTGCCGATCGAGGACGGCGCGCTCGGCGGCGTACTGGCCCACTACTCGATGATCCACACCCCTCCGGAGGAACTGCCGGAGCTGCTCGCCGAGCAGGTACGCGTCCTGGCGCCTGGGGGCCTCCTCCTGGTCTCCTTCTTCGGGACCGATGGACCGGAGCCGATCCGGTTCGACCACAAGGTGGCACCTGCCTACAGCTGGCCGGCGGACCGCCTCGCCGAACTGCTGGCCAATGCCGGGCTTGTTCCCTTCGCCCGGCTGCTCCACGATCCGGCCTCCGAACGGGGCTTCCTCGACGCGCACTTGCTGGCCCGCCGTTCGTAGGTCCTGCACCGCGATACCCGGGTGGTCGGCGCACCTCCGAACTGTCTGCGTTTGCTGATCCGACGGGACTTGTCAGACCGTCCCCAGCAGGGCCACGTCACACTTCCGCATCCGTTGCGACCGGGCGGACGTGCCAATCCGAGCAGAAATCCGCCTGCAGGACCACCTCGTCACGGTGGAGGTGGTCGGCGTCATGAAGGACGACTCCGCTCCACGACGAAATGGCTGGCACCCGAGTCGACCGAGTCCCTCATCTCGTCCGACCTCGGACGCAGCGGCACCCCATCAACACGCCCCCGGCGCCGTCGAAAACCCACGGCCCACAGCGCGATGCCCCGGACTTGGCGGGTCCGGGGCGAACAGAGAAAGTCAGGCGTAGCCTCGACTCTCCCTATCGGACGACGACGTTGTGCGCAGGAATGATCGAGGGCTGGATGTCGGCATGGCCGAGGTCCGCCAGGATCGGGCCGAACGTCTTCGCGTGGGTTTCCAGGGCCTCCGCGCTCTCCCAGACCTCGGTCACGCGGAACCCGCCGTCTACCGGCCCCGCCGCGTGGGAAATGAGACCTGTATTCGGCAGGTCCGCGAACCGCGTGAAGCCCTGCCCATCGGTCACACGATCAATGACTGCGTCGTAGAGCTCCTGTCCGGCGTCAGGGAATTCGAAGGTAACGATGATGGCCATTGGGCTGCCCCCTGCCTCTATCCGCCGCGCGACTGCGGCTGCGCCGGCGATTCTAGCCATCCGTAATCGAATCCATTCACAGAGTGACGATGCGGCGTGAGTGTGAGATCGCGGATTCCGGGGCGGCCGCGCTGTCGAGCTTGTCGAAACCCCAGGTCACCTCGTCGCCCAGGACCACGGTATGGGCGAGAAGTTCGAGGGGTGACCGGCGTCCTCGGAGGTCGCCCGCCTGGTTCGATCACAGCCCGGGGATCTCGTTTCGCCGCATGTGCAGTTCGGAGCGCACGAGTTCGAGCAGACGGCCCGTCCAGTTGCGTCCTCGGCCGGCGTTCTCGCCCCAGAAGTCCGAGTCCATGTCGTCGTAGATCAAGGTGGCGTCGTCCGTCGCCAGCAGGACTTCGGCCAGCTCGGGATGCTGCTCGTACTTGGCGCGGAGCAGGCTGGTCATGACGGCGGTGCGCGCATGCTCCCAGCCCTCACGGCGAGGTGCACCGGCCGCGAGCTCGCGTGCCGCAGCGGCGGTGTCCGCTGCCGTGATCTCGGCGCGGACCTCCGGCTGGGCCACCGACAGGGCCCAGTAGGCGTGGGTGACGGAGGGGTAGTCCATCTCCCCGACGGTGAGGGGTGCGGGGTAGTCGTTGCGCAGTCCGAGGTGGCCGGGGTCGGGCAGCGGCTCCCTCGGATACGAGTGGTAGAGCTGGATCGCCGGGGCGTGCGGGGCTGCCGGTCCGTCTGCCGGGACCTGCGCGTCTCGCTTCGCACTCCAGCTGGCACGCTCCTCGAAGTACGCAAGGGCCCGGTCGTGGGCCTCCTGTGAGACCGGCGGATCACTCGGCACGTACGTCCGGCCTCCGGGCCCTGCCACGAGTACACGCAGCGGCCAGTCCTTGTTGTCCATGTCTCCCAGCGCGTAGTGGCGTTGGGAGACCGGGATGGCCAGGAACGCGGCGTGGGCCACGGCCCGGTTCTCCTCCGTCCGATCGGCGAGGAAGGCGTCGACAGCGGCCAGGCAGCGTCCGGTCGAGTCGGGCCTCCCGTTCAACTGGTCGATGCTGTCGCGGACTTCGGCGACCACCAGCTCGGGGGTGAGCCAACTCCGCGGCTCGCTGAACTTCCAGCTCGCCATCTCGTACGCCGATGCCTGGGCACCGTCCGGGAGGGTCGTGGCCACCCAGCCGGTCCGGAGCTTCTCCTCGAACTCCTCGATGGTGACCAGGCCCCAACAGTCGATGAGCCCGTCGGCGTAGATGAACAGGTCGGTGAGGAAGTAGTTGCCGTTGCGGATGAACGCGTGCCGCCAGGTTCCGGGTATGCGGACGCCGTCCGCGATGCGATAGGTGATCCGTCTGCCGATCATCCCGTGATGATGTCTCAGACCGCGCCGATCGGACCCTCATTTTCGACGAGGGCCAGGTTGCCCCAGGGGTGCGGAGTAGGCGTTGTCGCCGACCCTGGCCGGGGTCGGTCGTGCGCGTCGGCGGTGATCAGCTTGCGCGGGTGGTGGTCGGCGATCCGCTCCGTGCCGTGGAAGTCGTTCCGGTTCAGGGTGAGCGGAAGCAGGTCGGCGAGGTCGTACGCGGCGGGGTTGTAGTTCAAGGTGGCGTCGACAGTCCTGCCGTCGAGGGTGACCCGGATGTCCACGGGGGCACTCCGGCCCCGGCGGGTGACCGAAGGGGGCCCCGGAGGCAGCGCACCCCGCCGCCCGACATGCGGCAGCAGGGTGGTGGCAGGTCAGGGCTTGAGGAGGTGCGGAACGCCGACGAAGCCGACGTTCGCGCCGGGCCGGGCCGCGTGCAGCGCCTGCCCCATCGCCTCGGCGGTGCCGACGCACTCCAGCACCGCGTCGGCGCCGATCCCGCCGGTCGGCTCCTTGATCCGGGCGACGCCCTCCTCACCGCGCTCGGCGACGAAGGCGGTCGCGCCGAACTCTCGCGCCGGCTTCTGCCGGGACTCGTGGCGGGACATGGCGGTGATCCGTTCCGCGCCCCTCTCCATTGCCGCGATCAGCGCACACGGGCGCACCGCCCCGTCGCCGACCACCACGGCGGTCGAGCCGGGGGTCACCTCGGCGGCGTCGGCGGCCCACCAGCCGGTTCCCATCACGTCGGATACGGCCAGCAGACCGGGCCAGAGCTCCTCTTCCGGCACCTCGTCAGTGGCGACCAGAGTGCCCTGGGCGTCGGGGATGCGTACGTACTCCGCCTGGCACGTACTCATGAACACGCGGTGCAGGCAGTTCGACTGGAAGCCGTTGGTGCAGTTCGGGCACGTGTTGTCCGAGGTCGCGCACGAGCGGACGACGAACTGCCCGGGGCCTCGGGCCGCCCGCCCGAAAACAGGAGGACGCCCCGCGCCCCGCCGCGCTACGGTCCCGGTGTGGCCGTCGTAGCGATCTCTCGCCGATTTACCGGCCCCCTGGCCCCCGAAGGGCGCCGCAGGGGTCGGACTTCGCCACGTCTCCAGAGCTGAGTCGGACGACCCCGTCGAGCGGCCGAGCCCAGGGGCTGGGGGGTGTGAAGCCCCGTCTCTGCTCTTGGCCAGGAGGCCGACATGCCCGCTCGCCTTTCCGCTGAACAGCTCGCCCGTGACCTGTCCATCCGGGACCTCACCGACCCGGTCGCCGGACCACATGCCCTCCAACTCGTCCTCGATGACGCCGTCGGCGCACTGGCGAACCGTTGGGGCTGCGAAGTCCGCTGGTGCCGCGGTGAGCGGACGGTCACTGTCGAGGACAACTACGACCACCTCGGCTACCGCCTCGACGACATCACCCGCGACACCCGTTACACCCGCTACGTCGACGACCGGACCATGCTGCGCAGCCACTCCAGCGCGCTGGTCCCGGCCGCGCTGCGCGCTCTGGCCGCGGACCCCGCCGACGACGTGCTCCTCGTGTGCCCCGGATTGGTCTACCGTCGCGACAGCATCGACCGCCTGCACACCGGAACCCCTCACCAGCTCGACCTGTGGCGGGTCACCCGCCGCCCGGCCCCCCTGTCCACGGACGACCTCGACGACATGGTCACGACCCTCGTCGAAGACATCCTCCCCGGCGCTGAGCACCGCCAGGAGGACCGCGTCCACCCGTACACCCTCTCCGGCCGGCAGGTGGACGTGCACCGCGACGGCGAGTGGATCGAGGTTGCCGAATGCGGCCTGGCGCACCCTCATGTTCTGGAACGTGCCGGCCTCGACGCCTCCTGGAGCGGCCTCGCGCTCGGCATGGGACTGGACCGGATGCTGATGCTGCTCAAGGGCATCCCGGACATCCGCGTCCTGCGCTCGGCCGACCGGTCCGTGGCCGCGCAGATGACCGACCTCGCTCCGTACCGTCCGGTGTCCCCCATGCCCGCGATCCGCCGCGACCTCTCCGTCGCCGTCGACCCCGACGACCTGGCCGAAGACCTCGGTGACCGGGTCCGCGACGCCCTGGGAGAGGACGCCGACTGTGTGGAGACGGTCGAGATCCTCGCCGAGACGGCATGCACGGAGCTCCCTCCGCAGGCGCTGGCACGGCTCGGGGCCCGGCCCGACCAGAAGAACGTCCTCCTGAAGGTGGTCCTGCGGCACCTGGACCGCACCCTCACCGACGACGCCGCCAACGGACTGCGCGACCGGATCTACGCGGCCGTCCACCAAGGCAGTGCCCACCAGTGGGCGACAAGGGGCTGACGAGCTGCGGCCGACGCCGTCCCGCGGGAGGGCCGCGCCGGTGGCCGCGTGCTCGGCGGGGCGGCCGGGACGCTACGGTCTCCCCGTTCGCTGCTGTTCGAAAGGAATCCTCATGAATCTGCCTTCATCCGGCAGGCGCGTCCTCGTCAGTGGCGCGTCGCGCGGCCTCGGGCGCGCGGTGGCCCAGGCGTTCGCGGCCAACGGCGACCGGGTCGCCGTGCACTTCGGCTCACGCGCCGATGAGGCACGCGTGACGTGGGAGTCCCTCACCGGCACGGGGCATGTACGGGTCGGCGGCGACCTCGCGAACCCGGCGGGAGCGGCTGCCGTCGTCGACAAGGCTGCGGAGGCGCTCGGCGGGATCGACGTACTCGTGAACAACGCGGCGGTGAACATCCGCCACCCTCTGGCGGAGACCTCGTACGAGGAGTGGGCGGCCGTCTGGCAGCAGCATGTCGCGGTGAACCTGCTCGCCACGGCCAACCTGAGCCATCGCGCCGCCCGGCTCATGATCGAGCAGGGCACGGGAGGCCGGATCGTGAACATCGGCTCCCGGGGCGCCTTCCGCGGTGAGCCCGACCATCCGGCGTACGGGGCGACGAAGGCCGCCGTGCACGCGCTGGGTCAGTCGCTCGCGGTCTCGCTCGCCCCTTACGGGATCGCCGTCGCCTCGGTCGCCCCAGGTTTCTTCGCAACCGAGCGCGTGGCGCCGCGCCTGGAGGGGCCCGAGGGCGAGGCGATCCGGGAGCAGAGTCCGTTCGGCCGGGTGGGCTCGGCCGAGGAGATCGCGGGGGCGGTGCTCTGGCTGGCCTCCCCCGCCGCCGAATGGTCCTCGGGCACGATCCTCGACCTCAACGGAGCCTCACATCTGCGGAGTTGACGATCGCAGGCGAGCCTGGCCCCGTGCTGGTGCCACGCACACGCATCCATCCTCAGGGACCTCAGCCTCAGGAACCTCAGGGACCTCAGGGACCTCAGGAGGCCGCCGCGAGTGCGGGCTCGCGCAGCGTCGGGTAGTCGGTGTAGCCCGTCGCCCCGCCCGTGTACATCAGGTACTGGTCCCGTACGGCGTTGAGCGGCGCTCCGACGCGAAGGCGCTCGACCAGATCCGGGTTGGCCAGGAAGCTGCGGCCCAGGGAGATCAGGTCGGCTCCGGCGGCGAGCAGCCGCTCACCGGCCCCGCGGCCGCCGTCGGCGGGCAGCGGTCCTCCCCACCCGAGGACGGGGTTGGCGATCAGCGAGCCCGGCCAGGCCTTGCGGATCTCCTGGAACAGCGGCTGGTCCGGGTCGGCGAACACGACGTGCAGGTAGGCGAGACCCCTTTCGGCCAGAGCGGCGACGAGGGCCGGGTAGATGCTGTCGGTGTCGCCTTCCTCGATGCCGTTGACGCCGACTCCCGGGGAGATCCGTACCCCGACCCGCTCGGGGCCTATCGCGTCCGCGACGGCCTGGATCACCTCGACCGCGAACCGGATCCGGTGCTCGACCGGACCGCCGTACTCGTCGGTGCGCTGGTTGGTGTTCTTCGCGAGGAACTGGTGGATCAGGTAGCCGTTGGCGGCGTGCACCTCGACCCCCTCGAAGCCCGCGTCCACGGCCCGCCGTGCGGCGGCGGCGAAGTCGGCCACGGTCGAGTGGATCTCGTCGACCGTCAGCTCGCGGGGGACGACGGACTGACGGCGCCCGCCGGTGGTGTGGATCTCCTCGGGGAGCGCCACGGGCGAGGGAGCGACGGGGACGTGACCGCTGGTGTCCGGGTGGCCGACCCGCCCGCCGTGCTGGATCTGCACGAACATCCGCCCGCCGGCGTCCCGTACGGCGTCGGTGACCTCGCGCCATCCCGCCACGTGGGCGGAGGTGTGGAGCGCGGGGATGTGGGCGTAGGTCTGACCGACGGCGTTCGGCGTGGTGGCCTCGGCGATGATCAGGCCCGCGGAGGCGCGCTGCGCGTAGTACGTGGCCATGAGCGAGGTCGGCACACCGTCGGCGTCGGCGCGGTTGCGCGTCAGCGGGGCCATGACCAGCCGGTTGGGGAGGGAGAGGGGGCCGAGGTTGGTGGCTTCGAAGAGGCGGGATTCGCTCGCGTTGTTCGTCATGCCGGTACCGTAGATCTTGACACCGGTGTCAGATTCAAGTGGAACGTGGGAAGCGGAGCGGAGCGGACGATGCGGATCGGCGAGCTGTCACGACGCTCGGGAGTGAGCGAGCGCTCCCTGCGGTACTACGAGCAGCAGGGCCTGCTGCAGTCCGAGCGCACCCCCGGCGGCCACCGGGCCTTCGGAGAGTGGGCGGTCGACCGGGTCATCCGCATCCAGGCCCTGTACGCGGCGGGCCTGGGCAGCAAGAAGATCGCGCTGCTGCTCCCGTGCATGCGGGACGTGGACGGCGGCCCGACCGAACTCACCACCGGCGAGCTGGTCGAGGAGCTGGTCGTCGAGCGCGAGCGCATCGACCGCATGATCCTCGACCTCGTCCGCTCCCGTGACGTCCTGGACGAGGTCATCGACGCGGCGACCGCCAGGACGTGAGACGGGGCGGGGCCGGCCCGCAACTGGCCTGGACGGCCCACCTTCTGGGGTTCGTCCCCGTGTTCGTCCAGGGCGCGTTCGCTGTCCTTCGCATGCTCCGGGAAGCACGTTGATCACGCGGGTCCTCTAGGAGGCGGCTGGAGCCCCACCACGGTCGGCTCCTACCCGACGACCCCCCTCATGGACCATGGGCACCGTTGTCCGCCGCCCCTCATCGCCGCGACGACGCTCAACACGGCGGTTCCCACCCATCCCTAACGTATCGAGGTTCAGGCAAGTGCTGCTCGAAGAAGGCGGCGGCTTCTCTGCCCACCTGTACGCGGACGGCCGAGTTGGCAGGTTCCGGCATGAAGAAGTCTTCGTGGCGGACGTCGGGGCCGACTGAGCAGCCACTTGCCCTCGGGATGTGGTCCAGGTACGGCCGGGTGTCGACCTCGTAGGGGTTGACCGTGTCCGCTCCACCCCAGCGGATGCCTACCGGCACCTGCACGGTTTCCAGGCTCTCTCGGGTCACGAGACCGCCCACTCCGGGGGCCACTTGGAAGACCGCCCTGACTCGGGGATCCGAGAGATCTGCCCCGGCGCCGTTGAGTACGTGCCGCAGCGACTCGTCCAGCGGATACTTCTTCCGCAGCTGCTCCAGCGCGCCGGGGAACTCAGGAATCTCCGGCAGGGGAACCGCCCCCGTCATCACCGCCCAGAGAATCTGCGGATCGACACGAACACCGGCGAGAGCCACCGCCGTATATCCGCCCAGGGAGAAGCCCGCGGCACCAACCGGCCCCAGGGGCTGCTCGCGAGCAAGCACGTCGAGGACGAAGGAAACGTCGCGAGGCCGTTCCCACACATACAGAAAGCCTTCCGGCTCGTAGCCGTCGATGAAGTTGTTGCCGTGGTGGTCCAGGGCCACGACGCGGAATCCTGCCTCGCGGAGCGGCCCTGCCAACCACTCCATCCTGCTGCCGGAACCTCCGGTGCCGTGAGAGACGACGACCAGTGGAGCGGGGGGAGCCGGCGGGTGGTCGGGTTCCCACAGGTAGATACGGACGGGTCGCGGACGATCCGGAACCCGCAGGTCACTGCGGGACTCGTCGTACAGGACGCGTATCAGCGGCTGCTGCCCAGAGATCGTCATGGCGACATCGTAGGTTCGGCCCGAACGAGGAGGATCAGGCCACAGCCATTCGTTGATCGCGGCGATTTGGACGGTGGCTTCGAAGCGGACCGCGAGTTTGTCGAACCGCATGACCACCGCACGGTAGCGCTCGAGTCGGTTGATACCGCGTTCGACCGCGTGCCGTGCCTTGTTGGCCTCGCGGTCGAAGGCCAGAGGTCGTCTGCCGGCCTTCCCCTCGGCGCCTGCGGTCGGCGGCCGGGTCGGAAGGCTCCGGAATCGTGCACCGGATCCCGCGGCTCCCGCGGACAGGCCCGGTTGGTGCGGGAGGAGTACGCCCTGTCGCCACGCCGACCTGCGGTGACCAGCAAAGAGAACGGTCGCTGTCCCTGTACGCGGACCAGGTGAATGTGGTGGTGCAGCCTCCCCGGGACCGTCCGAGACCGGGCCCTCGGGCTCGACATGGGCGGCCGGTATCCGTATTCCGCGAAGCGGACCCGAAAGGCCGAGAACCCGGCCGCAGGAGGTCCTCGGCGATCGGGCCTACTCGTCCCGCACGATCCAGAGCCGTCTTCGTCGACGCGGTATCCGCGCAGTCATTCCCCAGCCGTCCGACCAAGTCGGCCGTCGTCGTCGCCGGCGCGGGGCTTCCGGCTGCGCCATCAGCGCGCGAGGATCATCCTATGGACGACCTTCTGAAGTTCCTTCACGCCCGGAACGAGGCGGACAACCATGCCTATGCCGAGGTGGCCTACCGTTTCGGTGGCGAGGCCATCCTCGACAGTCACCTGCCGATGCTCGACCTGATCAGCATGCTTGTACAGAAGTGCGCGGCCATGGACCCCACAGACCCTCGTTTCGCCGGCCTCACCTACACGCTCCGCGTGCTCGCGCAGTCCTATGCAGAGCATCCGGACTACCGCGAGGAATGGCGTCCTCAGAGCGCCCGGCAGTAGGCGTGCTGAGCGGTCTTAATCGAGTGCGAGAGTCCCGGTCCGGGTGATACAAGGTCTGCGTGACTGATCATCTCTACTTCCCCACTCTGCTGCGGATGATTGACGAGCGGTCCGCCGCGTTCCGCGCCACCGTCGCCGCGGCCCCCAGCCTCGACGCCGACGTCCCGTCCTGCCCGGGCTGGACGCTGTACGACCTGGCGAACCACCTCAGTGAGGGGGACCGCTTCTGGGCCCACATCGTGCTGAACACCGCGCCGGGCGACGAGCGGCCGAGCAAGGACGGGCTGGCGGCGCCCAGGGAGCGCAAGGCCCTCATAACCTGGCTGGCCGACTCGACGGAGCAGCTGCTCACTGCTCTGCGCGAGGCCGGCCCGGACCGGGGCTGCTGGGCCTGGTGGGAGCCGCTGGCCTCGCCGCACACGGCGGCCGCCGTGGCCCGCCGCCGCGTCCCGGAGTCGCTGATCCACACCTACGACGCCCAGCTGGCCTCCGGTACGCCGCAGGAGCTGCCGACGACCGAGGCGGTCGACGCCATCGAGGAGTTCCTCGCCACCGTCTGCACCGTCACGGTCCCGTGGCCGGGCGAGCCCGCAACCATGGACTACCACGCAGCCGAGGCCGGCTCCTGGCGCCAGACGGTGGACACCGCCGGTTCCCGCTTCACCCGCCTCACCGCGGCGGAGACCGCCGAGACCAAGCCCACCGCCGCCATCTACGGCACGGCGAGCGAGATGGCCCTGCTCATGTACATGCGCATCCCGGCCGGCTCGCTGCGGATCGAGGGCGACGCCGACCTGCTCCAGCAGCTGCAGGACTGGGGCTGAGACCGACCGTCCGGCAGATGGGTCACTTGAGGCATCGGGTGGTGGGGCGGCCGTCCCAGCGGTAGCGGCTCGTCGAGCGTGGATGAGCATGCGGAGCCTGACGAGAGTCGCGGCGACGTAGAGGTAGAGGTAGAAGTCCACGACGCGGCTGCGCTTCTCGGTACAGCGCCGCAACTTGCCGAAGCCGTTCATCCATGCGTGGCTCCGCTCCACCACCCACCTCTCGCCGGCCTGGATCGGGCGGGGATGCCTTGCGGGCGATCTCGCCAGCAAAGCCCAACTCACCAAGCGCAGGCCGGGTCTTGTCGCTGTCGTAGCCGCGGTCCAGGTTCACGTTGACCCGGTCGGGCAGCTCGCCGACCTGTTCCTCGGCGACCTTCAGGGCGGGTACGAGCAGCGGGGAATCGTGCCGCTTGGCCCCGACCGAGACGATGCCGAGCGGGACCTGGGCTCGTGCCGGCTCGGTATCCGGTGGCGTGCTGGGCGCTCTTAAAGTCCGATCAAAGCGGCAGGCCCTAATAGTGCTGTTACTGAGGTTGAACTCGTGGTGTCGCAGGGGCTGACGGCTGGCGGTTCACTGCGCCATCACCGAGGGCATGCGGTATCCACAAGGGGGCGGGCTGACCGCCGAACGACAGCAGTTCCGCGAGGGGTTACGGCTCCAGGCAGCGGAGCGGTTCGCCCGGGGCGAGGCGAGCTCCGTGATCGCCAAGGACCTGCGGGTCAGCGTCCGCTCGGTGCAGCGATGGCGGCGGACGTGGGATGAGGGCGGTCCGCGTGCCCTGCGGTCACAGGGTCCCGCATCGCTGTCGAGACTGAGCGAGAAGCAGTTCGCCCACCTGGAGGCGGAGCTGGCCAAGGGGCCGACCGCGCACGGCTGGGAAGACCAGCGCTGGACCCTGAGCCGCGTGAAGACGGTGATCGGCCGGCGTTTCCACCTGACCTACACGATCCAGGGCGTGCGCAAGCTGCTGGTACGTAACGGCTGGTCCTGTCAGGTCCCGGCCCGACGCGCGATGGAGCGGGACGACGAGGCGGTGGCCGGGTGGGTCAAGGAGGTGTGGCCCTGCGCGGAAGTCTCGCGGCGGCCCGTGGAGCCTGGCTCGTCTTCGAGGACGAAGCTGGATTCTCCATGACGCCGCCGCACGCGAAGACCTGGTCACAGCTCGGCCGGACCCCGGTGGTGCGAGTCCGCGGCCGGTCCCGCAGGCGAGTGTCGATCGCCGCGCTGACCTGCTATAAACCCGGCCACCGGTCGAGGCTGATCTACCGGCCACGCCGGGACGACGGCCGGCGCGACGGACGCAAGAGCTTCTCCTGGCGCGACTACCGGGACCTGCTGATCGCCGCCCACCAGCAGCTCGGCGGCCCTATCGTGCTCGTCTGTGACAACCTGCACGTCCACAAGGCCGCCGGCCTGCGGGAGTTCGCCGCTTCCCGGGACTGGCTGACGATCTACTACCTGCCGCCCTACGCACCCGACCTCAACCCCGTCGAAGGGATCTGGTCCCTACTGCGACGCGGCTGGCTCTCCAACGTCGCCTTCAGCACCCCCGAACACCTCGTCCAGCGCATTCGACGCGGCTTACGGCACATCCAGTACCGCAGCGACCTCATAGACGGCTGCCTCGCAGAGACGGGCCTGACCATCCGACCCAGATGAGCAACGACACGACGGTCCTGTCCCACTGAACGACCAAGATGGGCCACTGGCCACCCGCCTGATCAGCGCAGGCGCGAAAGCCGCAACAGGGCCTCGTTGCGGACCTCTGGGTCTGAATCCGACGTCAACGTTCGCAGTTGCGTGATCAGCTCGACGCCGCCCTCTCCGGTCGCCCAGCGTGGGTCACAGTCGAGTTCCGCAGCGAGCTGATCAGCCGTCCCTTCGTCAGACGCCACCGCACGGGCCGCGAGCACGGCACGCAGGCCGGCCAGATCCCTCCGAGCCAACAGAGCCGCAGCAGTCTCGGAGGTCACTCCGGTGTCCTGAGCATCCAGGAGGAGACGGTGCAGGACACCGGCGACGCTCTCGATCCGAGGCGCCGCCGCCAGCCGTCGCCCTGCAGCTGCCCTGACGCGCCAGGCCGGAGAGTCGGCTTCAGCAATCGAGTGGCGAAGCTCTTGCTCTGTGAAGTCTTCCACGGCACCAGACTCCCAGCCGGACATCTCGATCAAGCTTCGTTGTGACCGCACCGCAGCAGTCAATCTTCGGCGAGAACGGTCCACCTTCACGCGACAGGGCAACGACACCACGAGTTCAGCCTCAGTAGGTGGTCTTGTCGTGGTGGGTGGGTGGTAGTTCGCTGGCTGTATGGGGGCTGGGGAGCTTGCCGCGGTGCGGGGCCGGTTGGTGGAGTTCGCGGCGGAGGTGTTGGCGCCGTTGGTGCGTCGGGACCAGCGGGGGAAGGGTGCGTTATATCTGCGGGGGCTGCTGCTGGACGGCCGCAGGAAGTCGATGCAGCCGATGGCTGAACGGCTCGGTGTCGATCACCAGCAGTTGCAGCAGTTCATGACGACCTCGACGTGGCAGGTCAGGGACGTGCGGGCCCGGCTGGCGTGGCGGGCGGTGGCCCTCGGGGCGGCTCCAAAACGGGGCCGAGCCCGGTCGACCGCGCCCGACCCTGCTCGAAGCACCACGTGATCACTGACGGCCGCGGAACGCCACTGGCGATTACGCTGACCGGCGGCAACCGCCACGACGTCACCCAACTGCTGCCGCTGGTCGACGCCATTCCTCACATCCGCGGCAAGCGAGGTCGGCCAAGGCATTTCCCGGACCGGCTCTACGCCGACCGGGGCTACGACTACGACAAGTACAGACGCCCGCTGTGGAAGCGCGGGATCAAGCCAGTCATCGCCCGAGGTGGCGTGCCTCATGGGTCCGGGCTCGGCACAATCCGGTGGGTCGTCGAACGGACGAACGCGTGGATCCACGGCTTCCGCCGTCTACGGATCCGCTGGGACATCCGGGACGACATACATGAAGCCTTCCTCAAGCTGGCCTGCTGTGTCATCACCTACCGGCGCGTGCTGAGCATCCAGAGCGGAGGCCCGAACCCCTGATCACCGCCCCGGAGCCTCCCCCGGACGGGGGCCCGGTGTCGCCGCCGCACTTCATTCAGTCTGTCGCTGTCATGCCTCAGAGCGCCGAGCCCAGAACAGGACATGGCCGCTGTCGCCTTCGGGTACGAACTCCTCGCGGACCACGTCGAAGCCGGCTTGCACGAGCCATGCGCGGTTCGTAGCGGCGTCGGCGTGACTCCACCACATTGCGGCCCCGCCCCCGAGCCAGTTCTCATCGGTCCCGGTCCAAGCCCGATGCCCTGTGGTGCTCAAGAACCAGCCTCCCGGCCGGAGCCAGGAAGCGATCCGCTCCAGCAGGGCCGGCTGTTCCTCCACCGGAACATGGATCAGGGCATACAGGCAGACGACGGCGTCGAAACGGGCCTGGGGGAGCTCCAAGGTCGTGGCATCAGCCCGGATGAAGTCGGCGCCCGGCACAAGCTCCGTGGCCCTGTGGATCTGAACCCCACTGATGTCGACGCCCGTCACGCGGTGACCCGCAGCGACCAGGGACCGAGCTACGGGAACCCCGGTGCCGCACCCGATGTCCAGGACAGTGCCTGCCTTAGGGAGCCGACCCAGCAACTCTTTGATCCACGAAGCGTATTTCGTCTCGCTGCCAAATGCCCGCTCGTAGCGCTCCGACAACACGTCATACCCGCGCCGGACCACTTCCTTTGGATCTTCAACGTTCACGCGCGCACGCTACGGCGCACCTGTCGGTAACGCGACCGCTTTTCGCTCAGGTCCTGTGGCCGCCCCCCACCCGAAGGAGCCTGTGCCCGCCTTTGTGTTAGCTCGTCTAAGACGGTGTCTCACGTCGTGATCTTGGCGAGCTTCTTGTAGCAGGCTATGGCTGCGGCAAGCACGAGGAAGGCGAGGAAGTGACTGCCCTTGCGTTCATAGCGGACGGTCAGGCGGCGGCATCCGAAGAGCCAGGAGATCGATCTCTCGATCTTCCACCGGTGTCTTCCGAGGCGTTCGGAGGACTCCACGCCTGGCCGGGCGATCCGTGGAGTGATGTTGCGTTCGCGTAGCCACGCCAGGTTGCCGGCCGAGTGGTACGCCTTGTCCGCCCGGACCTTGTTGGGGTGTCGCCGCCGTGGACCGCGGCGTGAACGAGTGGCCGGGATCCCGAGGATGAGCGGGCGGAGCGCTTGGACGTCGTTGTCGTTCGCGGCGGACGCCCCGACGACAACGGGCAGTCCCTGCCTGTCAGTCAGAACATGCAGTTTGCTGCCCGCTTTGCCTCGGTCGACCGGATTCGGCTCCGTCAGCGAACCCCCCTGTTCGCACGCACCGAGGCGGCATCGGCGATCACGGAGCTCCAGTCGAGTCCACCTCGGGCTCCTGTCTCGTCCAGAACCACGCGAGTGCAGCCGACGCCACACTCCGGATGCGGTCCAGACGGAACACCTACGGTGAGTCGTCGCCGGTGATACTCCGAACGCCGGTGGCAGATACCGCCACGCGCACCCGCTGGTCAGCACGTACACGACGGCCGTGAACACGGCACGTTGGTCAATCGGCGCGGTGCCATCGCCCTGCGGGCGCGAGTGGAAGGACGGCAGTACGGGCTCAACCAGGTCCCACAGATCATCCGGTACAAGCCGCTGCGACAGCCCCCACCCATGAACGATCACGATGCCGCTGCCGGTTGCCCCCGGAGACGGTCGGTGGAGGCGTTGGGCTGATTGCCCCGCCACCTCAGAATGGGCGCATGGCTCCTCATTCCATCGACCCGCGCCCGTTGAACCCCGACGAGCGCGCAGTGCTTGAACACATCCTGTCAGCAGGGTTCGTCGGCGCGTCTCAACTGCGGAGTCAGCTGGACCGCACCGAGGTGATCGCCGTCTGGGGGCCCGACTCCGTGAGCGTCGACCTGCAGGTCCGGGAACCTCGCGAGCATGCAGCACTGCCGAAAGAGCTCGTACCAGTAGACGCGCACGTCCATGACCCGTCCGGCGCCTACGTCGGCGAGATCCTCGTCTGGACGGACCGGGGATCCACGCTCGCAGCCCTAGAGTTCGCCTGAGTCACCGACGAGATGCCCACGTCTCTCCCGGCCATCGTGGACGGCCGCCTCAGCTGGCCGGCCTGACAGGCTGTCCCCCTTGAGCGCCCCCGACCCTGCAGCGGGCAAGACCGCCACGTGAGACACCGTCTCAAGCGTGTTGCAGAGGTCTCCGATTCCGGGCATTTTCCCTGAAGGGGCGGGGTGTTGAGGGCTGAGTCGTTGTGGGAGGGAGTCCCGGACCCGGCCTTCGACGCCAGGCCGGCCCCGATTGAGTACGGCGGCAATGAGCGTCCCGACCGCACGTTCGCCGTGGGGCATCAACCACCCACTGTCGGCGTTCGCGTGAAAGTGCACAGGGCGGTACGCGGAAACGTGCACACCTGTGCTGTGCAATGCAGAGTCCCAGTGGCCGTCCGACAGCGGAGCCATCCGCCTGCGGACGGCTTGCCGGCGGGCCATAGACTCACGCGCCATGGAAGAGACGTTCGAGCTGGGGACCATCATGTGCCCGTCCGGCACCCTGGTGCTCATTGACGGTGGTCACCTGGGGTTGTGGAGCGGGGACCGGTCGCCGGCGGACATCGATCCTGCTTCCTTGGGTATCGAGGACGCTGCCATGGCCGCCGACGTCACGGGCGCCGTTGACTTCATGGTCACCGGGCCGGACGCTTCCGAAGCCGTCCGGACCTTTGGCCGGCAGCCGGGCTCCAGGCTCCATGACATCCCGGCCTCGAAGGCTGCCGAGTTCGAGACGGCGTTCAACAGTCACCGCCGGTCTGCCGGCCTCGACGCCCGGCTGGAGTCCCTGCCGGTTCGGGAGTCCCATGCCCAAAGGGCCCGCCGGACGGGCGCAGAGGGCGGTGGCAGCTTTTTGATGTTCGGGGTTCCCGTCGTTGCGGTAGGCGGCGTACCCCGAGGCCGGCACCTGCCCGTGCTGGCTACACGAGTCGACCACGGCGACGGTGTCGGGGAACGCTGGTCCGAGATCTCGATCCGGATGGGTGAGGGCCGGGTGACGTCATCGGTTTCCCTGGGTGACATCGGCGTGGACTGGGCACGTGTGCTTTTCGGTGATGTCGACGCCTTGAACATCTGGCAGCACGATGAGCCGGTGGACGGCCTGGCCGATGTGGCGTTCTGGGGTGCCGCGGCAGACGAGGCGGCCGCGACGTTTGCCGCACCCGAACTGGGCGAGCCTGGCGAGGATGGTGTTCGCGGGTGGACTGGCCTGCCCGTCTCGGAGGCCATGGACAGGGCACGCGCTCTGTTGAGATGGAAGGACGAGACCGGACGGCGCATGGCGGTGGACTTCCGGCCTCACTCCCATCACTGGCAGATCATGCGCGAGGTACGTGCTTCGCACGTCGAGGCCGGATCCGTGGACCTCGGTGATGCCCGAGTGCTGTGCGCGATGACGACCTGGGGCGACGGATACTTCCCGGTGATCGCCGATCTGGATCCGTCGGGTGACCTCCTCGCAGTGCGCGTGCGCTTCTCCGACGCGCCCTGAAGAGCCAGCCCGGAGTGCGCGGGATGGGTACGTAGCGCCGTACCTCGTTGAGCACTTTCATGTGTACGTCGACACCCACAGACCCAAAGGCATCGGCTATGCCGCCCAACAACGCGAGCCGCCCGCGTCCGAAGCGAGAACGGCATCCACTGACCGCGGCCCAACGACCGTCGCAGGATCAGATGTCACCCTGGACCAGGGCGTGCAGGTGCTCGTCGTGCCATCCGTCTTCGTGCAGCAGGGCGCTGCGCATCGTGCCTTCGAGGGAGTAGCCGGCCTTCGCAGCTACGCGGCACGATGCCGAGTTGGCTACCGCGTGGCACAGCCGAAGCCGGTGCAGCCCAAGGTCGTCAAACGCCCACTGACTGACGCGCTTCGTAGCCTCGACCATGGCGCCCCGCCCGCGTCCTGCCGGCAGGATCCAGTACATGATTTCGGCGCTGCCGCCACTGAGGTCGATATCGCCCCAGCCGATCAGCCCCACCGCCTGGCCACCGCCGGGCCGGGCGATGGCCCATATCGCGCTTTGCTCGTTCACCCAGCGCTCGCGCATGCGTTCGATCCGCTTGCGCGCTTCCTCCTGTGACGTCACGACGAGCCGGTTCCACTGACGGATGGCCGGTTCCTGGGCAGCGGCTACCAGAGCGTCGGCGTCTTCGACATGCCAAGGGCGTAGCTCCAGACCGCTGGGCAGAGCGAGCACTGGTTGTTCCATGGTGGCCATGTGGCCTGCGGGAACAACGGGCGGAATGGGCGGAATGGGCGAGGTGATCATCGCCGCATCGTGCCATAGCCCTACTACGGACAGAACCTTGTCGGAGGCAAGGGCGGGTGACGATGGCTTGGTAATGGGGCGGGGCATTGTCGTAGCGGGTGGCCGGGGCCCGGTTCTGCTTGAGCCGGCTGAAGCAGCGTTCGACCACTTGGCGGCGGCGCCGGCAGACGGCCTTGTCGAGGCGGCAGCGGGTGCAGGCGATGCCGCGTTCGCCGCAGGTAGGCGCGGATCTTGCGGGTGGAGTAGCCCGTGACGGCGACGACGCGGTCGGGCCGGGTCCGGGGCCGGACCAGCCCCGGATGGTCGATCCGGTTCCGCTCCATGACCGCTTCGAACCGGGTGCAGCCGTTCACGTTCCCGCCCGTGAGCGGGAACGCGTGCGGCCGGTCCCGGCCGTCGCAGACGAGGTGGATCTTGCTGGTCAGACGAGGGTTCTTGTGCGCCGCTTCGACCAGGAACCCTCGCGGCCACTCCTTGCCCGCCAGCGGGAAGCCGGCGTTCCGGCTTCCCGCTACTTGGGCCTGTCCGCTGCCGTGGCGTCGGCACAGACGGCGTGGGTGCGGGCGGCATAGGAGCGGGCGGCCACGATGAGGCCGATGCCCAGACCACCGAATGCCAGGCCGCCGAACTCGGCAAACCAGGTGACCCCCGAGCTGGTGGTGAACGGCGGGTCCGGCTTGATCTCGGGCAGCACACCGGCAGCCATGAGCGGGGCCATGACGAGGAGGGCGGCCCCGTACATCGCCAGCGGGACACCAGTCAGCCAGGCTGGGATCAAGGGCAGCAGACGCGGGACCCGTCGTCCGGACAGGAACAGCGTCCAGCGGGGGAACACCTGCCCCCACACGTACAGCAGCCCCAGCAGCAGGAAGATCCCGACCATCGCGGCCAGCACGGTCACGTCGATCCCCGCCGACGCGGTTGCCTTCGACGGCCCCGAGGCGCCGGCGACCGACATCTTCTGCCAGTCATCGCCCGCGACGCCGAGCGCGTCGCCGCCCAGCGTCCAGATGGTCTTGGTTCCCGCCCAGGGCAGGAGTCCGCACATGAGCAGGTAGGCCGCGACGCGGGTCCGCCTCGGGGCCCGGGAGGCGGCTGGGTGGGCAAGCGGGCCGGCGGCCGCGCTGGCGTGCTGCCGCCCGCACCGCGGGCAGTCGCCGCGCAGCCGTCGGCGGTACGACAGACCGACGAGGAGCAGGAGGGCGGCACCGGCCGTGTTCAACAGCACCTGGGCCAGCCCGGTGACGCTCTGGATCCCCGAGAGCGTCACGATGGTCACGAAGTGGATCGGCAGCCCGATCATCCCCACGACGAACACCGGGAGCGCCACGATCAGCGTCGTCGCCACCGCAACCTGGCCGAGCTTGGCGAGAGTTCGGGTGCTGCCCAGGCAGGCGACGCCGGCCAGGAGCGCGAGGGCAGCCAGGAAGAGCTGGACGCCCGGCGCGTACGCGGAGTGCTCCTTCCATGGCACGGTGGTGCCCGTCACGGCCCAGGTGACCTCGACAGCGGCGTACAACACGCCCCAGAATGCGCCCGCCACGGGCGCCCACACAGGCCACCGCCGCCACCACAACATCCGCTCCGGGCTTGCGGTCGGTGGCTCGGGAACGCCACCTATCTCCGAGTTCGCAGGAACAACCATCGTGACCCCCGTACATCCGGACTGGCGACGCTCCACGATTCCGCGTCATCCGCGCTGATCGCATCCAACCCATGGATCATCCGGCTTCCCCCGCGCGGGGGAGGCCGGACCGTGAGTGTCAGCCGGGCCGGAGGGCTACGGTGAGGTGCGTTGCGGTGCGCCGCCTGTTCTCGCAACGATCCGGGCGGCTGCCGATCGGACGGGCATCTCGATCGTGTGATCAGTGCTGAACACGATCCGCTACCTGGTCGGCAACGGAATCAAGTGGCGGGCGCTGTCGGCGGACCTTCCGCCGCCGACGAGACCCTGTCCTGATCAAGGAGTTCCACGAACCGGCAGCGCTCGCGGGTGCGCGAGAGGGCGGGCGGGGCGGGACACCGAGCCGAGGGGCGGGCGTGATCGACTCGCCGTCAGTCGAGGCGGCGGACGTCGTCGCCGGATCCAGCAGCCGCGGCTTCGACGGCGGCAAGCTGGTCAACGACCGTAGGCGGCACGTCGTGGTCGGCACGCTCGGTCGGCACGCTGCTGGCCGTACGGTCGCCGTCGCGGACATCGGCGACCGCACCGCCGCTGAGGGGCTGCTCGCCCAGGTGGCCGCTGCGCACCACCTGCTGGAGCTCGTCTCGGCCGACGGCGGCTACCCCGGCGGCCTACACCCGCACCGGCTCCGTCTGCTGGCGTGCCATGGGAGCTGCGAGAACAAGCAGGTAGCGCTTGTCCGGACGAGGACCCCGGTTCTGCGACCGACCGTCCGCGTCTACAGCCCTGACGAGCGCGTTGTCCTCTACGAGGTCATGCGCTGGTTCATTGGAGCAGGTGGCCGACCAGGTGGAACGGTGCCGCATCGCGTTCGAGCAGGAGGAATCTGAAGCAGTGGAGTGATCCCGCCGGGAATGGTGTGATCACGGCATCGGAGCCGTGCCGGTCACCCTCCCCTTTCCGGGCTGAGCCCGCGTGCCATCCACCTGACCCTGCGGCAGCTCGCACCACGGTTCGGGGTGTCGAGGTCGGAGGCGGACCGCATCATCGGCCGTCTCGGACCGATCTTCGCATCGACGCCGGCACCCACCTGGTCTCCGTGGTCGGCCGGCCGCTCGCCCGAAACCGTAGCGACCAAGGTCTCTGTCCGAGGCCATCAGTAGGGTTCGCAGACATGGGAGCAAGCAGATGGTCGTACTTCACACCCTTCCGGCAGAGCGAGCAGGACGCGCTGGACGATCTCCGCGAGACGGTCTTCGCCCGGGACGCCGAGTACTACCGGGAATTGGGCGTCGAGACGCTGGCCGAGCTGATGGCGAGCGGATGGTTGGTGGAGGAGCCGGCGCATTCGGTGCTGGACGTCGAGCGCGTGGTCCGCTGTGAGGAGGACATGGAGGAGCCCGGCGACGTGAGGGTGATCGAAGCGGCGGAAGTCGTCGAGCTCTTCGGGACGGCGCAGCCGGGGCGGGAGGTTGTCGAGCAGTCCCTGAAACGGGCCGGTGACGGATGGTTCCCGCCGGTCGATCGTGGCTCCGGCTGCTGCACGATCGTCTACGGCACCGAGGGCCGCCCGGCAGGGCTGTGCTTCTGGGGGCTCACCGGCGACTGATCCCGGCATGAGCAGCCAGATCCGTCCCCCTCCACCGACAGGCCGGTGACCGGTAAAGGGCCGGCGCTCTCTCAGAGTCCTTCTTCACTTCCCCCTGTGACGGGGCTTCAGCCAACACCCCGCCCCTGTAGTTCAGTTGGTGCGGTCTATACGCGTAGAGCGCTCATGCCCCATCATGGTCGCGCTCCACCCCGGCACCACCGCGCCGGTCGCGCACCCGCGGCCGGTGTCTGCGGTATGCCCCGACACCCCGGGGCGCCGTCCGATTTCCGATGGAGGATGTCTTGTCCGTCAGAAAGCAGCTCCGCACCGCCCTGTGCGGCGTCGCCCTCGCCGGCATCGTGGTCACCACCGCCCAAGGCTCCGCCGCGGCGACACCCTCGGCGGCCGGCGCGGCGACGATGCCGCAGGTGACCGCCGCCGAGGACGCGGCCGCCCGGTCGCTGGCCCGGTCGCTCGCCGACTCCGCCTGGCGGGCCGAGGTCGGCCGTGCCGTCGCCGGCGGGAAGGAGACCGGGCTGCAGGCCCTGGCCGACAGGTCCCGTACGAGGGCGGGGGCATCGCTCGCCGCCGATGTCGCGGCTGCGGACCGCTCGGTGCTCGCGGTCAAGGGGCTGACCGCCGACACGGGCGGGCTGCTCACCGTGACCCTGACCGGGGCCGCGGACTCCCGCCGCGCACCCCTCGTCGCCGTCGCCCCGTCCGACGACGAGGCCGCCGACGTCACCGCGTACGACACGAACGGCCGGGCTCACACCCTGGACGCGTCCGAGACCCCCGACCTGCCCGTGTACGTCATCGGCATCGACGGGGAGAAGGCGGTCGAGGCCGGGCTGAAGGTCCTGGAGCGTGAGCTCGCCGCCGCCGGTGTCGCCACCTCCGCCGCCCCGGCGGCGACCGCGGACTCCGGCTACTGGACCTCCCGCATCACCTCGGTGCGCCTCAACGACGACAAAGAGACCTGGATCAAGGGTGACGCCGAGATCTTCAGCATCGTCAGCGGCTTCGGGCAGGACGGCAAGGTCCGCGTCGACACGGTGACCCACCCGTATCTGAACGACGCGGGGACCACGTACCACCCGAACCAGATCCTGGTGAACTGGTCGCAGTACAAGTACAACCTGGCCGACGTCGTGATGATGGAGGACGACGGCGACACCAACTACTCGGCTTTGGCCAAGGCCATCGCCACCGCCCTGCTGACCATCACCGATCTCGGCGCGTACATCCCACTCGTCGACCCGGTCGTCGACGCGATCCCGTCCTCTTTCTGGACCGACGACGCCGACTTCGTGGACGCCTGGTACACCCTGGCCCGGGAGACCACCGGCATCCGAGACGGCGCCGGCGGCAACGGCCGGTTCACCTTCGACCGGTACTGGGTGTCCGCCCTCTGAGCTGAACGAGCACCGAACGCCTCGATCCGTGCCCTTAAGGGACCCCGGCATGCGGCGGCCGGTCGCGGCTCGGGATCTGCTGCGCCTTCGGGGAAGGACACCGCGTTCGGTGCGTGTGCGGGCGTCAGCCGCGGATGATCGTCTCGCAGGTGTTCGTGACCTGGTCCAGGGCCACGAGGTCCGCCGTGACGGTGTCGTTGGTGCCGCCCTCGCACTCCACGCGGTCGTAGCCGCCGTTGCGGCTGATGATGACGTCGTTGCCGGCGAGGCCGCGGAAGGTGGCCCGGTCGGGGCGGGCGGGCCAGCCGTCGGGGTCCTCCAGGTGGTCGTCGGCGGTGCCACCGACGAGAACGTCCCGGCCGGGGCCTCCGTTGAAGTCGACGGGGATGTTGAGGTCCGCCCCGGCCGCGAGTCGGTCGTCCCCGTCGCCGCCGTCGGCGTGGATGCCGGTGATCCCGGCGATCGTTCCGCAGGTCGCGGTGCGCGGGCTCGTCTGGGTGCAGCCGGGGCCCGCGGTGATGCCGGCCGGGTCGGACACCCGCAGGAGGGGGGCCGTGGCGACGTAGAAGGTGACCTGGTTGGCCGAGCCCGACACCGGTTCGAACGTGACGGTCCCTCCGGAGCGGCTGACCGTGCCGGTGGACGTGCATGCCGCGGCGGGGGCCGCGGACGCGAGGGGCATGGCGAATGCGGCGGCCAGCGCGGGCACGATGACGCCGAGACGCCCACGGTCGGTACAGAAACGCATTTCTGACTCCCATCCATATGTCTGATATCGCCTGAAAGGCACTCTTGGCTGGCCGCCAGGGGATGTCAAACGCACGCGGTGCGATGGGATGAGTCCTGCGTCGACGACGGCACGACCCGGCGGAGGGCGGCCGGCTCGGCAGCCGACACCGGACCGGTGCGTCGTCGCCCTCGGTCAGGTCGGCCATGGCCACCCCGACCAGCCGTCGGATTGCTCTCGCGACGGCTACGTCGCGGATGCGGCGGCAGTACCGCACTGCCTTGTCGCCCATCCGGCAGTCGTTTCTGGCTCACTGCCTGGGCGGCGGCGGCATCAAGGCCCTACCGGCTCGCTGACCGCCGTCCCCGGCTCGTACGCGCCCTGGTCATCGCCTTCTGGAGTCGGCCCTGCGGCGTCGCTCCGTCTCGAGTGCAGCCCTCGCCGCCGCGGCCTCCCGTTCAAGCCGCTCCCGCAGCAGGCGCATCCGGGCCTCCCTCTCGACGCCGGTCAGGCCCGTCAGACCCAGCCTGGCATCACGCTCCTCCTGAGACACAAGCCCCTCCTTGCCTCGGTCGAGCGCATCGCCCGACTCGATTCCCCTCGCGGCCGGGGACGGCCCCCAAGGGGGGGTCAACTTAGCCAGGATCAGATGGAGTTGCCAGTGGCGGCAGATCAGCGGGCCCATGCCGGGCCCGCTGATCCTTCACCTCACCTGTAGATCGCGATGGGCGTTCCGCAGGACCGCGAACCGGCCCAGGAGCAGGCGGTGATGGAGCCGGACAAGAACGTCCCCGGGAAGGCGTACGTGAGGGTGCCCGGGATCCACTTCACGGGTACAGCCGTCCGGGACAGGGTGCGACACCCTCGGACAGCCGATCGCGGTTCCCTGTCTTCCGCTCCGTACGAGGCCACTGATGGGCCGGTCGACACGCCGAACAAGATCACCCGACATGCACCTGACACTCTGACCTGCTAGTTTTCCGCCGGAGCGGTGATCGGGGGCCCGCTTCTCTCCGGCTTGCCCTGCGCTCCGCCGGTTCCTCAGGCCCCCTCGAAGTACTCGAAAGCCTCGAAGGAGACCTGACGCACATGCGCGACACCTCGGCCACGCCCACCCCCCGGACCCAGCGGACCCGTCGGACACGGATGGCCGCCCTGGTGGGCGTCCTGGCGGCGGCGAGCCTGAGCCTCACCGCGACCCCGGCCTCCGCCGAGGACAACCCGATGTACGACAGCAACTACGACCAGTGGTGGGACGTGGAGCCGGACGGCGCGACCTTCTCCCGGTGTGCCGACCACACCGACAAGTTCCGGTTCCGCTTCTACTACAACTCGAACTACGCCGGTTCGTGGATCAACATCGGCCACCCCCTCTGGGACCTCCTGAACGTCTACAGAGGCGACGGCCCCCACGCCCTG
Source organism: Streptomyces sp. R44 (assembly GCF_041053105.1). Classification (NCBI taxonomy): domain Bacteria; kingdom Bacillati; phylum Actinomycetota; class Actinomycetes; order Kitasatosporales; family Streptomycetaceae; genus Streptomyces; species Streptomyces sp. R44. The sequence goes on from NZ_CP163444.1 coordinate 409,314, forward strand.
ACGTTCTGCGACGGCAAGGGGAACGGCTCCGGACAGGTCGTCGGCAACAACGCCGCGTCCGTCTACAACTGGTACGACGCCTACTGCGGCACCGTCTACTACAACTCCGGCTACAACCGGAAGGGCCCCTACCGGACCTACTCGCCGCGCAGCGGCGGCAACCTCGCCGACGCGGGCCTGAAGAACGAGAACCGCTCCATCGAGTTCGCCAACTGCTGGTGATGTGAAGCCCGGGCGAGGAACAGACATGAGCACACGGCACGGCCGCCGAAGGCGCGTCGCCCCCCTGTCCCTGACCGCGGCGGCGGTCGCGCTGGCCGCGGGCTGCGCGAGCGGCCCGACCCACTCAGCCGCCTCGGCGAAGGCCTCGCCCGGCTTCCCGGCCCCTTCGGCCTCCCCTGTGTCCCCGGTCGCCGGGAGTTCAGGGGACTCAGCCACCACCGGGGCCACCGGGGCCACCGGGGCCACAGCTGCCACCGGGGCCACTGACCCGTCGACCTGGACCCTTCCGCTCCAGGCCTACCAGCCGACGGAGCGGCAGGCCGCCGCCATCGCGGCCGCTGAGGGCACCCTCGTACAGCGCTGCATGCGCTCCTTCGGCAAGGAGTGGCGTCCCGCGCCCGCCCTCCCCCGGATCGGCCCGCGGAACATGATGGACTGGCGTTACGGCATCCACGACGAGGCCCTGTCCTCCCGGCGCGGGTACCAGCCGGACGCCGCCGAACAGGCTCGTTACGACGCCGCCCTGCGCGCCCAGTCCGAACGTCCCGCGCCCTCACCCGACGAGGAGCTCCTCCTCGGCGGCTCGAACCTGCCCGAGAGCGCCCGGGAGCAGGCGGGCCCCGAGGCCCGGCAGGGTTCTTTCGACGGTAGGAAGATTCCCCCCGGGGGCTGCTTCGGCCAGGCCCGCGCCACCCTCGGGAGCCAGTCGCGGGGCGTTTCCCCGCTCGTGGAGCGGCTCAACTTCGCCTCGTACGATGCCTCCCTGCGCGACCCGGCCGTCCGCGAGGTATTCGGCCTCTGGTCCGCGTGCATGCGGGAGGAGGGTTACTCCTACGCCGCACCCCTGGACGCCGACCAGGACCCGCGCTTCCGCCCCGATCCCCGACCACGCGTGTCGGCCGGGCAGATCGCGACCGCCCTCGCGGACCTCTCCTGCCGGCGCCGCCATCGCGTCGCCGAGGTCTGGCACGGCGTCGAAGTCCGCATCCAGGACCGGTACATCCGTGACAACGCCGCGCGACTCGCCGCCGACCGGCGCACCTTGGACACGGTGATCCGCAACTCCGCGACGGTCGGCGGGGGTTCGTGACGCGGGGAGGTCGAGTGCGGAGAGGGATCGGGCCGTTCAGTCGGTGGTGAAAGCGCGCACGTAACGGCGCTGCCAGGGCGTCTCGACGGCGTGACGGTCATAGTGGCGGCGCACATAGGCCACGGCTTCGGCGGGCGGGACGCCGTCGAGGACGGCGAGGCAGGCGAGGGCGGTGCCCGTACGCCCCCGTCCGCCGCCGCAGGCGAACTCGACCCGTTCGTCGGCCGCCCGTTCCCAGGCCTCGCCGAGCACCGTACGGGCCTCGGCGGGGTCGGCCGGCAGCCGGAAGTCGGGCCAGCGGAGCCAGACGGACGCCCACGGGGTCTCGGGCGGGCGGCGGCCGAGCAGGTGGACGGCGAAAGTCGGGGCCGGGCCCTCAGGCAGGGGTCGCCGCAGGGCACGGCCGCGGACCAGCCGACCCGAGGGCAGCTGGAGCACGCCTGACGCGCCCGTCGGCCAGGATTCGGTCATCGCGCCACCGTACAGCGCGTGTCAGCTTCCGTCCTCTCCCCGTGGGTGGTGACGGTGGCGGTGGCTGAGTGCGGACGCCCCCAGGGTGGTCAGGACCAGGACGCCCGCCGTCTCGACCGCGATGCTGGCGCGGACGAGGTCCGCGTCGGCCGATTCGTGGAAGCCGAACAGGCCCGTCGTGAGGCTCAGGAAGAGCGCGCCGAGGGTGCCCGCCGTGAACAGCGCCGTGGCGGCGGCGACCGGTCCGAGCCAGCGGTACGGGGTGAGGAGCAGGACCGCGGCGAGGAGACAGCCCAGGACGCCGTTCAGCAGGAACAGCCAGCCGATGGTGGCCAGGTCGCGGTAGCCGTCGGCCCACAGGGAGAGGTGGATGGCGCCCATCGTCGCCGTCAGGCCCGCGGCGACGAGCCGCAGCACGAGCACGGCGATGCGGCGGGTTCGGTCAGTAGCCATTGCCGGGAGTGTTCGGAGTCGACGGGGTGGTCGGGGTGGTGTCCGGCTTGTTGACGGGGGCGCCGGCCACCGTGATCTCGGTCTTCATGCCCAGGTCCTTGTGTCCGTCGACCGGGCAGTAGATCTCGTACGTGCCGTCCTTCAGGGTGACGGTGAGGGTGGTGGACTCTCCCGGGCCGATGGTGCTGGAGCGGTTCTCGCCGCCCGGCCCCTCGACCTCCAGGGCGTGGTCGTGGTGCCCGGTGTTCGTGGCGACGAAGGCGTACGTGCCGGGCGTGAAGGTCTGCTGCGACAGCGTGATCCTGAAGTCGGTCAGGTCCGCCTTCACCTGGGTCGCGCCGGCCGGGGCCGTGCTCTTCTGCGCGGGGGGCGGTGTGGTCGTGCTGCTGGAACCGTCGCCGTTGCCGCCTCCGCAGGCGGCGAGGAGGCCGGCCAGCGCGGCGGCCGACAGGCCGAGCAGCGCGCGGGTACGTGGTGTCGGTTTCGTCATCGTTCCGTCCTCCGCGTCGGCTCTTCGGACCGGTCCCACGGACCGGTCCTCGGGATCGGCCGCCCGGTTCGGTCCTCGTGATCGGCGGCCCCGTTCGGTCCTCGTGATCGGCCGCCCGGTTCGGTCCTCCGGTTCGGTCCTCCCGTTCGGTCCCCAGAGGGGGTACGGCGCTCGGCCGCGCCCGGATTGCGGTCCGGGCGGACAATGAGCTCGGACCATCCCTTCGGGGACTTCGGACGTATCCACGAGTGTGGGACGCATGGGCCTTCCGCTGGAGCGGGTTCCCGACGAGGCACTGCTCTCCGGTCTCGCCACGGGCGATCCGGAGATCGCGGTGGCCTTCGTGCGCCGTTTCCAGCGCTCCGTCTACGGGGTGGCCGTCGCCGTCGTCGGCGATCCGCGGCTCGCGGAGGACGTGGCCCAGCAGACCTTCGAGCGGGCATGGCGGCATGCCCAGGTGTACGACGGCAGGCGGGGATCCGTACGGACCTGGCTGACGGCCATCGCGCACAACCTGGCGATCGACGCGGTACGGGCGCGGCGCGCGACCCCCGTGGCCCCGGAGGACCTGGAGGCGCTGGTGGGGATCGTGTCGGAGACTCCGGAGCGGCGCGCGCTCGCCGACGACGCGGCCGAGCGGGTCCGGCGGGCGGTGGCGGCGCTGCCCCGGGAACAGGCGCGGGCGCTGGTGATGGCCGGGATCTACGGGATGACGGCGCGGGAGGTCGCCGCCTTCGAGGGCGTACCGCTGGGCACGGCGAAGACCAGGATCCGGACGGGGACGATCAAGGTGCGGGCGCTCCTGGAGAGCGAGGAGACGCGGTGAGCGGCATGGACTGCGAGCGGCTGCGCGAGGAGGGTGCCGAGCTGGCGCTGGGGATCCTTCCGGCGCGCGAGCGGGCCGAGGCGGTGGCCCATCTGGACCGCTGCCCGGACTGCCGGGCGTATGTGGAGCGGCTGACGGTGGTCGGGGACGGGCTGCTCGGGTTGCTGCCGGGGGCGGAGCCACCCGTGGGTTTCGAGAGCCGGGTGGTACGGACGATGACTCCCGCCCGTACGCCGGCCCCTGCCCCGGCAGCCGCGGCTCCCCCGCCGGCGGCGCGACGGCGCGTTCGGGGGCGTCGCTTCCGGATGGCGGCGGCGGGCGTGGCCACGGCGCTGGCCTTCGGGTTCGGCGGCTGGGCGGTCGGTACGGCGGTGGAGGGCGCTCCCCAGGTGGTGGCCCCGGCGCCGCGCGTCCTGGAGGCGGCCCTGGTCTCCTCGGACGGGACCGGAGCCGGGGTCGGAGCCGGCAGGGAGGTGGGGCGGATCTACGCGCACCCGGCGGACGCGGCGGGCGGGAACGGCTGGGTGTACATGTCGGTCGACCTCGGTGAGGTACGGGCGGCCGACGGCCCCGTGCGGTGCCTCCTGGTGCGGGCCGACGGCTCCGCCGTACCGCTCGGCTCGTTCCCGCTCAGGGCGGGTTACGGCTACTGGGGCGCCCCGGCTCCCGTGGCTGCCGACACCCTGAGCGGCGCCCGCCTGGTGGCCCCGGACGGTACGGTCCTGGCGACGGCCCATTTCGCCGGAGCGGGGTCCGGTGGGACTGGCGGGACTGGCGGGACTGGCAAAACCGGCGGGACCAGCGGGACCGGCGGGGCAGTCGGCTCAGGCGCATCCGGGGCCTCGGCGGGTCCGACAGCCGCCGCCCGGTGAGCCGTCACCGGCGCACGAGCCGGAGACACCCTCGTCGACACCTACACGTGGGAGCCGAAGATGTCCGCGTTCGAGTCGAAGCCCCGCTCCGTGTCCTCGAACTCGCCGAGGGTCTCCGAGTGGATGCGCCCGGTGAGCACTCCGGCGACGAACTCGGCGGCGGAGACGGCGTGGTGTTCCCACTCGGGTCCACGGCCTTCGTTGACCAGGACGGTCCATTGCTCGGGCTTCGCCGTCTCGCTGGTGAGCCAGTAGAGGTAGGCGCCGCTGCCCTCGATGTAGGCGAAGGGGAGCACGTCGCTTCCGTCCGCCGCGAGTTCGTCCGGCTTCGGCTCGCCGCGGTCCCAGAGCCTGCCGAGTACCTCGGTGCGCTCGCCCGCGATCGCCACCAGGTCGTAGTCCTGGTCGGTGCAGTCCGGCTCCAGGATCCAGATCGTCCCGTCGAAGACGCCCCCGCCGTAGGTGTCGACGAGGTCCTTGTAGTCCTGGGGCAGCGCGGTACCCAGCAGCTGCTCCGTCCGGGACCAGGTGCGGGGCCCGCCGCCGGCCGGCGGAGGGACGAGGCGGGTGAGTTCCTGGACGGCGGGGTGCATCGGGCGGGTCTTCCTGTCTCGGGGAGCGCTGTGCAGAGGGGCCGTCCTCGCGGGCCCGGGAGTTCGGGGGGTGAGGTCCCGGGGGTTCAGTGGTCGCCCTTGTGCGGGCCTGCCGAGCGGCCTGGCAGTGGCTGGCGCCAGTCCCCCAGCGTGCTGATGAGGAACTGGCGGGCGAGAAGACGGATGTCGTCCCAAGCCGAATCAGAGGCCAGGGCGTCGGCCCAGAGGCCGACGCGATGCCCGGCGTCGATCTCGCCGAGTCGCCGGCCGACGGCCTGAAGGTCGCGCAGTTGCCCGGGTTCGAGGACCCCGCGCTCGGCGAACCCTTCGGACATGCGGCAGAGGAGTTCCACCTCTTCGACGACCGGCTCCGTCTCCAGCTCGCGCTCCCCCAACCAGGACCGTTGGTCCTGGGCGTCGGCTGCGAGGAGGGCCATCCACAGCAGCGTCCCGTAGCGTATGTGCGCGTCGCCGAACTCATTCATGGACGGAGGATCGCACGGAGCCCCCTTCCGCACGCGTTCGGGGGACATACCCGACGGTGCGCCGGAGCCGAAGAACCAGCGGGCCACCCTGCGGGCCCGAGGCAGCAACGGCAGCCGGCCCCCGTGGTCTCCAACGGACAGCGGCTCAGTCGCCGGTCGTGCCGTCGAGCAGCTCGCGCAGGATGTCGAGGTGTCCGTTGTGGCGGGCCGTCTCCTCGGTGAGGTGCAGGAGGATCCAGCGCAGATCGACGTGGAGGCCGTTGCGGATGGCGCGCTTCGCCTTGGTCTCCAGGTCGTTCTCGGCGACCAGTTCGCGGTAGCGGGCGCTCTGTTCGGCGTATTCGTCGAGCAACTGCGTGAGCGGGAAGTCGACGGCGATACGCATCTCGCGGTCGGGGTCCTCATCGGTCCAGGGGCCGATGTCCTCCCCGCCGAGGAGGACCACTTCGAACCAGTAGTACTCGACCCAGCGGAGGTGGTTGATCACTCCGCTCATGGTCATCAGCGGTGACTTCGGCAGGATCGCCTTGCGGGCGTTCTCCGCGGAGACGCCCTCGCACTTGGCGCGGGCCGTGTCACGGGTGTAGTCGAGGAACGTGGTGAGCTGGGTGCGCTCGTCCCACGCGGGCGGCGTGTCGTCAATTCTGGTCATCGCGCGCAGCGTTCCTCATCGAGGCCACCGATGTCGAGGCGTTTTCGACGGACCCGACTCCTACGCCCAGCTCCTGGCCCGCCGCGCCGCGCAGGGACGCGGCGCCGACGGCCCGGCGTGACCCGCCGGGCAGGGCCTAGGATCGTCCGTCATGCGAGCGTGGACGTTGCCGATGCGAGCGTGGACGTTGCCGGCCGCCGGAGTCGCCGTGCTGGCCTGGGGTGAGTGGTTGAACCGGCGTTGGTCGCGGACCCTGGTCGAGGCCGGCGGCCACGGTTCCCGGGCTGTGGTCGTGCTCGGCTACCGCAATCCGTCCGAGTCGATCAACCTCATCAACCGCTGGCGGGTCCGGGCCGGGATCCGTTCCGTCGATGCGGACGCCGGCGGCGACTCCGTGGTCGTCTTCAGCGGAGGGGCGGTCGGTGGTGACACCGCCGAGGCCGAGCTGATGGCCGACTACGCGCGGTCCGTTCTGCGGTACACGGGCCGTGTTCTCGTCGAGGACCGGAGCAGGACCACCTGGGAGAACATCACCCACGTGGTCCCGCTGATCGAGGACGCGGAGCGCATCGCGATCGTGTCCCAGCCCGCACACGCGCTCAAGGCGCGCGCCTACCTGCGCCGTCAGCGGCCTGATCTCGCCGACAGGCTCGTACGCGCCGCCGACTATCGCCTCGGGGAGTGGACGCTGCTCAAGCCGCTTCTTGCCGCGTACGGGCTGTGGACACTGCGCGGTCTCACCGCGGCCGAACGCAGGCGGTAGCTCCCACGCCCCGCCGTTCCCGGGCCAGAGTCAGGGCCCGGGCCCGGGCCGGGGTCAGATCTTCGGCGAGAGTCGGTACTGCTGTGGGTGGACGTGCAGCCGCGGTGAGGTGAGCAGCAGGGCTCGGTTGTCCTGTCCGCCGGCCATGTGGTCGAGCCAGCGCTCGTACCAGGCGAGGAAGTCCGGGGCCGAGGAGACGTTCGGGCCCCAGAAGCCGTCGGTGTTGCCGATGAGGACGCGCCCGGTGAGCGGGCCGGTCACTCCGAGGAGGGCGAGGTCGCTGCAGCCGCGTTCGATGACGTGCAGGAAGAGGTGGCCTTCGCGTGTGGGGCGGTAGGCCCGACGGAATCCTCTCGTCCGCGTGTCGGCGGATGCGCGGTTCATCGTGAAGAGGGCGCAGCGTTCCAGGGGGATCAGTCCGTAGTACGGGGACGCACCCGTGCCGCCCATGTTCGTGAGGAAGTCTCGGTAGGGGCGCGGGAGTTCCACGTCGTTCTCGGCTTCGAAGGCGTCTGCCCGGGCTTCGGGCAAGCGGGGGCCGAGACGGAATGCGTGCCGTTCCTCGCCGAAGGAGTGGCTTCGGTGGGGCGTGTAGGGAATGCGTGCAAGCTTGCGTCGCAGCCGCGGGATGCGGGAGTCCATGCGAGCTCTTTTCTCGTGTCGCCGGCAATCTATCGCGCGGCGGCCGGGGATCATCCTGCGGGTGGGATCCCTACGAGCCGGGACGAGCTCCCCCGGCAGCCGGGCGAGGCGCCGGCGTTCAGCACACGCGGCACGGCCTGTCCGATGGCGTCACCAGGGGCCCCCTGGCAGCTCGCCCCGGGAGTCTTGTATGGTTCTCCGCGAATCATCCAGAGGGGTGGAGGGACCGGCCCTACGAAGCCCCGGCAACTCCCCGATCGTCTCGGCGCTCCCTGTTCGCGCCGTCTCGTCGGGATCAGTGCCAACTCCGGCCTGCGCCAACGTGGCGCGGGAAAAGATGAGGAGACACGGTGCTCTCTACGCTGCCCTTCGCCCCGGCTCTGTCCGTTCCGGGCTTTCCGCGTACCCAGCTCATGATCGTCGCGGCATATCGGCCGACGTCTTCGGCCCTTTCCCGCTGACCATCCCCCTCCCTCACCTTCCTTCCCCTGCCCTCCCCCGGGTGAGGTCGCCGCGAGGCATGCTCGCGCGCCGAGACTGGAGTACCCCTTTCCATGGACATTTCGGATATTTCTAGCGGTGTCGGCGTCCTCGACAAGGCCGCGGTGATCCTCGACGCGCTGGCGTCGGGCCCTGCCCATCTGGCCGGGCTGGTCGCCACCACCGGTCTCGCGCGGCCCACGGTCCACCGGCTCGCCACGGCGCTCGAACGCCACCGGCTGGTCGGCAGGGACATCCAGGGCCGGTTCGTCCTCGGGCCCTGGATCGCCGAGCTCTCGGCCGCCTCGGACGAGGACTGCCTGCTGGCCGCGGCCGGCCCGGTCCTGACCTCCCTCCGGGACGCCACGGGCGAGAGCGCGCAGCTCTACCGGCGCCAGGGTGAGGTGCGCGTCTGCGTCGCCGCCGCCGAGCGGACGTCCGGCCTGCGCGACATCGTGCCGGTGGGGTCCACACTCCCCATGAAGGTCGGCTCCGCCGCCCAGGTCCTGCTGGCCTGGGAGGAGCCGGAGCGGTTCTACCAGGGCCTGCAGGGTGCCCGCTTCACCGCGACCGCCCTGAGCGGCGTACGGCGCCGGGGCTGGGCCCAGTCGATCGGTGAGCGCGAACCCGGCATGGCCTCTGTCTCGGCGCCGGTCCGCGGCCCGTCGCAGCGGGTGGTGGCCGCCGTGACGGTCACGGGCCCGATCCAACGCCTCACCCGGCACCCGGGCGCCCGGCTCGCGAAGGCCGCCGTCGACGCCGCCGACCGCCTGACCGAGGTCGTATGCCGCTCCTGAACGTAAGGACGGAGCCGCGGCAGCCGCTCCGCTCCCCGCGCGGCATGATGGGGTCATGCGAAATCAGCCTGTGCTCGTTTTCGATGGAGACTGCGGATTCTGCTCCACCTCGGTGAGGTTCGCCGAGCGACGCCTGAAGCCCCGGTGCGAGACCACTGCCTGGCAGTTCGCGGACTTGGAGGGTCTCGGCGTCACGTCGACGCGGGCCTCGCACGAAGTGCTGTGGGTCACGCCCGGCGGTGTCGTGTACGGGGGCGCCCAGGCCGTCGCGAAGGTGCTCTTGAGCTCGGGCGGAGGGTGGCCGGCGGCGGGTGCGTTGCTCACGCTTCCTCCCGTGCGGTGGGTGGCCCACGGTGTGTACCGGCTCATCGCGAACAACCGTCACCGCATGCCGGGAGGTACCGCCGCCTGCGCTCTCCCCCACCGCCCGGCCCCGCGACCCGACTAGGCCGTGTATCGAAAGTGGATCTTGGGCTGTGCATGATCTCGGTTCTTCCGTGGCGGGACGTCCCCGTCGAGTACGGACCGTGGAGCCGGGTCTACGACCTATTCCGCCGGTGGCAGCGGAACGGCACCTGGCAGCGAATCCTCACCCAGTTCCAGTCCCTGGCCGACGCGAAGGGCGCGATCGTGTGGGACTTGAACGTCGACTCCACGGTCTGCCGCGCCCATCAGCATGCGGCCGGGGCCCGCAAGCAGGGCGACCGGCAAAAGGAACCGCCGGGCGGCATCTTCACCGAGCCCCGTGATCACGGGCTGGGACGCTCGCGCGGCGGGTTCACCACCAAGCTGCACCTGGCCGTCGAGCAGGGACAGAAGCCCATGTCGATCCTGGTCACGGCAGGGCAGCGCGGAGACTCGCCGCAGTTCGAGCCCGTGCTGGAGAAGGTTCGCGTGCCCCGCCTCGGGCCAGGCCGGCCGCGCGTCCGCCCCCATCGGGTGCGGGCCGACAAGGCGTACGCCTCCCGCAAGAACCGCGCCTACCTGCGCCCCCGCGGGAGCCGCTGCACCATCCCGGACAAGGCCGACCAGGCGCGCAACCGCCAGAAGCTCGGCTCCCGCGGCGGTCGGCCGCCACGCTTCGACCCGGTCGACTACCGCGAGCGTCACGCGGTCGAGTGCGGGATCAACCGCCTCAAGAGGAACCGCGCGGTCGCCACACGCTACAACAAGCTCGCCGCCCGCTACGAGGCCACCGTCCTCATCGCTGCTATCAACGAATGGCTGTGACCAGCACCTGCCGTTAGAGCTCCGGCGACTAGAAGAACGTCATGTCCCAGTCACCCGAGATCAGAGCCCGCACGGCTTCCTCGAACCCTTTGGCGACCCGCTGAACTCCCGCGTCGCCGCCAAGGACGATGTCGCCGTTCTCGGCGAGGAGGACCATCTCCTCGGTCTCGAAGGCAATGCCCACCGGCAGGGCGGACATGCCGAGGCGCTTCTCGAAGTACCGCACGTTCGGCGCGAACGCCTCCGCAGCCTCCTCGACTGAGATCGTCAGCGAGGTCTCGTCCCCGGTGACGTGCGACGGCCAGAAGGCCGTCGTCTCGCCGTACGTCCCGAGGAACGCCATGAGCTCGTCGGTGACGTCGAAACCCGCCTCCTGGTAGGCCAGGCGGGCCGCCTCGATGTCCACGGGACTGCACTCGACGCGCGAGGCACCGGTGAACGCCCTGCCGAGGGATTCCTCCCTCAGCCTGCTCTGCTCATCACTCATCCGGTGTGCACCTTTCTGACCATGCCGGGCACCCATGTCTCGCAGCTCTTACACAAAGGGAATCTATGCGGGACGGATGGGGCCGGACGTCCAGCAACTGTTGCCGAGGCCAGACGGACGCTTGCCCAGCCCTGACACCCTTCGGCAACAACGGTTCCAGCACCGCCCACTGCTCGTCCGTGAGATCTCCCCGCCCCATGGAATGAGATTGTCCACAGCGCAAGATCCACTTTCGATACACGGCCTAGTGCTCTGACCGCGAGGGTTCACCGGGTTGGTGGTCGTGACGGTTGGATGTGCGGTGACGTCCGATCCGACCGCTGGAGGCGCGTTGGGCGAGCCTGTCCGTGTGCGCAGACTGACCGACCAGGAGGGGCCGAAGCTGCAGCGGATCGTGCGCCGGGGCAGCACCAGTTCGGTGCGCTATCGGCGCGATGATGCTGCTGGCCTCGGCAGGCGGGAACCGGGTGCCGGTGATCGCCCAGCTCGTGCTGGCCGATGAGGACACCGTCCGGGACGTGATCCACCGGTTCAACGATGTCGGCCTGGCCTGCCTGGACCCTCAGTGGGCGGGAGGCCGTCCCCGCCTGCTCAAGCCTGACGACGAGGACTTCGTCATCCAGACGGCCACCACCCGCCCCACCAAACTTGGTCAGCCCTTCACCTGCTGGTCCATCCGCAAACTCGCCGCCTACCTGCGGAAAGTCCGGGGGCGCGTCATCCGGATCGGCCGTGAGGCCTTACGTTGCCTGCTCGCCCGCCGCGGCGTGACCTTCCAGCGCACCAAGACGTGGAAGGAATCCCCGGACCCCGACCGCGAGGCGAAGCTGGACCGGATCGAGGAGGTCCTCGACCGCTTCCCGGACCGGGTCTTCGCCTTCGACGAGTTCGGCCCTCGGGATTCGTCCCACCGCGGGCTCGGGCTGGGCCGAGCAAGGCCGGCCCGAGCGGCATCCCGCGACCTACCACCGCACCCACGGGGTGCGCTACTTCCACGGCTGCTACTCGATCGGCGACGACACCCTGTGGGGCGTCAACCGCCGCCGAAAGGGTGCCGCCAACACCTTGGCCGCGCTGACGTCCCGATCTACGTGATCATGGACAACCTGTCCGCCCACAAGGGCGCCGACATCCGCTGCTGGGCGAAGAAGAACAAGGCCGAGCTGTGCTTCACCCCGACCTGCGCGTCCTGGGCGAACCCGATCGAAGCCCACTTCGGCCCGCTGCGCCAGCTCACTATCGCCAACTCGAACCACCCCAACCACACCGTGCAGACGCGGGGCCCTGCACGCCTATCTGCGGTGGCGAAACGCCAACGCCCGCCACTGCGACGTCCTGGCCGCCGAAGGCCGTGAACGCGCCCGCATCCGCAGCGAGAAGGGCATCTGCTGGGGTGGACGACCACTCGCCCAGGCGGCGTGAGCATCCTCAGGGCTCTTGCTCCCCGGGGTGCCATACGTATCGAATGTCCGGCTCGCGTTCCTCGTTGCGGTGCCCATCGGTGGACTCGGCAGCGATGAAGCCGTGCCGCTCGTAGAAGCGGCGTGCCGACGCGTTGACCTGGAATGTCCACAGTGCCAACCCGGCCGGGCGACGCTGCTTCGCAAGGTCGACGAGTCGGCCGCCGATGCCCTGGCCCTGCCAGGCGGGATCGAGATAGAGCTGATCCAGGTCTTCGCCGTCCAGCACCATCATCCCGACCACCGAGCCGTCGACCGTCGCCACCCACGTATCCTGGCCCGGCACGACCACCTCCCGGAACCAGGACCGGACCTGGTCGTCCGTATGCGCACGGCGCACGCCCGGAAGCGCCGCCGCGAAGGCACGCAGCCACACATCGGCCACCGCAGCAGCATCGGAGGCGACCGCGCGTCGGACGACAGAGTTGTTGATCTCCACAGCGACGCATGCTCGCAGACGCGCGATGCGGCTGCATCCGACTTCTCCGCCGTCGAACCAGAACGGAACCCGGTGAACCTATGCGGTCAGAGCACTAGCGCACCGGCGGAGAGCCGACCCGGGAGCCGGCGGGAGCAGCATCACCGGATGGGGTGAACACGGCGGTCCTTCACGGGCGCAGCGGCTGCATGTGGATCGATCGGGCCGGGCCCCTCGACCGTGGGACGAGAGCGCGGCCGCTGGACGCGCGGATGATCAACTCGTACGGCATCACGATCGAGTCCGGGTTGTACTCCCCCACCCCTTCGATGGCGTCGATGAGGAGCTGGACGACGGCGGTGCCGATGCGGCGGGGTTTGAGGGAGAGGGTCGTGATGGGTGGTTCGGTGGTGGCGTAGACGGTGGATTCGCTGCAGCAGACGATCAGGAGGTCGTCGGGGACGCGCAGTCCGTAGCGGCGGGCGGCGGCGAGGAGGTCGGTTCCGTTGGGGTCGAAGAGGCCGTAGACGGCGTCGGGGCGGTCGGGGCGGGCGAGCAGCCGGTCGGCCGCGACGGCGCCCGCGCACGGGTCGTGCGCCGGGTAGGCCTCGTAGACGGGGTCCTGTCCGACGCGTTCGCACCAGTTGAGGTACGCGGTGGTGGACAGGCGGGTGTAGGTGTCGGTGGTGGTTCCGGTGAGGAGGCCGATGCGGCGGGCGCCGGCGTCGGCGAGGTGGTCGAGCAGGTCGAGGACGGCGGCTTCGTGGTCGTTGTCGACCCAGGCGGTGACCGGGAGGGTGCCGGCGGGGCGTCCGTCGGAGACGACGGGCAGGCCCTGGCGGACCAGTTCGGTGACGACGGGGTCGTGGTCGGAGGGGTCGATGACGACGGTGCCGTCGAGGGCGACGTTGGACCAGACGTCATGGCGGGAGGTGGCGGGGAGGATGACCAGGGCGTAGCCCCGGGCGAGTGCGGCCGAGGTGGCTGCTCTGGCCATCTCCGCGAAGTATGCGAATTCGGTGAAGGTGAAAGGTTCATCCCCGTACGTGGTCACGGTCAGGCCGATGAGTCCCGATTTGCCGGTACGGAGCGTGCGGGCCGCCGCGGATGGGCGGTAGCCCAGCCGGTCGGCGACCTCGCGGACGTGGCGGCGGGTGGCGTCCGGGAGCCGGCCCTTGCCGTTGAGCGCGTCGGAGACAGTCGTGATGGAGACCCCGGCGGCGGCGGCCACGTCCCGGATTCCCGCCCGGCCAGAACGGTGATCAGCGTGGTTCATAGAGCGTCGAAGGATAGGGGCAAGATCCACCCGCCCGGTTCTCCACACCTTCGCCACACGCGGAGTTGACGGAACGTCCGCCGGGGTTCCGCTCGGGTCAGGCGGGCGGCTGCCTGTCGGGCAGTGCGTGTGCCAGGAGGAACTCGGTCGCTCCCGCGATGGCCTCGGCGTACGTGCCGTGGACGGGCTCGGACTCCTCGCCCTGCTGGTCCGCGCCGGTGGCGGTGTACCACCAGGCGTCGGCATCGGCGTCGTGGTGCACGACGGCCGCACCACCTGCGTAGTGGAGCGGGATGGACTCCTTGGCGGACTTCCGCACCACGGCGTGGGGCCACTTGAGACGGGCCGACTGACGCTTGATCCCGCCCCAGGCGGCACCGAGCTGGGCGTAGTTCGCCCCGCTGCGGCCGGCCACGGTGGCGGCGCTCTCCGCCAGCCGGTCGACGGACAGTTTGGCTTCGTACAGGGCCCGCAGAAGGGCCAGTTGCACATCGGGCGCCGCCATGAGCACGGGATCGAAGGGCTTGCCGGCGGCGTCGTAGGCCAGCGCGCGGGTCGAGATGCGTGCGGCCAGGGCACGGACCGCGTCGAGGACCCTGTCGTCCATCGTGCCGGCGTCGTCCGGGGTGGGCTCGTTCCAGGGCGGCTCCACCAGGGTCGAGACGGTGTTCCAGAAGTTGTCGTCGCTCTTCTCGGGAGTCGGGATCCCGTCCAGATCGGTCATGCGACAAGCTTACCTGTCGCTACCCATTTTGCGACAGGAATATATGTCGAGCGAAGATGTGGCGCGGCGGCGAGGACGGCACGGCGCTGCGGGCGGGCTGGCGGGCTGGCGGGCCGGCGATCGACTTCCGGTCACGACGCCTCGTGGGCGAGCCGCGTGCGCTCGCCCACGAGGCGCTCCCTCACCGGAGCGACCTGTCGGTCACGGTCGGGCGGCGAGGGCCTCGACCTCGAACAGCACGTCAGGTGCGGCCAGGCTCGCCACCCCGATCAGGGTCTGCGTGGGCGGGTTCGCGCCCCAGCCCTCCCGCACGGCCTCCGCGATGGGCCCGAGCTTGCTGACGTCATGGTTCACGACGTACGTCCTGAGCTGGACGACATGGCCGAGATCGAGCCCATGGGCGGCGAGCGCGACTCCGACGTTGAAGAAGGCCTGTTTCACCTGCTCGGTGAAATCGGTCGAGACGACCGCGCCGTCGGGGCCCGATCCGTACTGACCGGCGATCAGCACCAGTTCCGTACCCGCGGGAACGACGGCGGTGTGGCTGTAGCCGAACGGGACCGGGTCGTGCAGACCGTCGGGATTGATGAGGGCGTGTGTCATGCGGAGGACCTCTCGTGCGGGACGTGCTTGTGTCGTCCTGAAGCCTCCCAACGCATACACGACATCCTCTGTCATGTATTTCTGTAGAGTCTTCGGATGCGCGCCGATCGACTGGTCTCGCTGGTACTGCTGCTGCGGCAGCACGATCGGCTGTCCGCCGCCGCGTTGGCCCGCGAGCTGGAGGTGTCCACCCGTACGGTGCTGCGCGACATCGAGGCGCTGTCGGCGGCGGGGGTCCCGGTCTACGCCGAACGCGGCCGGCACGGCGGTTTCGCGCTGCTGCCCGGTTTTCAGACCGAGCTCACAGGGCTGAACCACGACGAGGCCCTCGCGCTGCTGGTCGCCGGATCACGGCGCGGCGCGCAGGCGTTCGGGCTCGGGACGGCGCTCGCTTCGGCCATGCGCAAGGTCGTCGACGCGCTGCCCGAGAGCCATCGGGCCACGGCCGCCGGAGCGGCTCGGCGACTGCTCATCGACCCGGAGACCGATCTGCTGTCGCGTCGGCAGGAGGCCGAGGAACTGCCGGACGCCGTCGTGGGAGAGGTGCGGCGCGCGGTGTTCGCCGGGCACAAGCTGCGCATCCGCTACGCGGCGGTGGAGCAGACTCCCAAGTGGCGCACGGTCGACCCCATCGGCCTGGTCACCGTGCGCGGCCAGGGCTACCTGCTGGCCACGCGCTCCGGCGCGGACCGGACCTACCGGCTGTCGCGCATCCTCTCGGCCGAGGAGCTCGCCGAGCCGGCGCAGCGACCGGAACGCGTCGATCTGGACCGGGCCTGGCAGGAACGCGGCGCGCGGTTCCGGACGAGCGGTGACCAGGTCGCCGTGCTCGTACGGATGCGGCCGGCGCGACGGGAGGACCTGGTGGGCACCGCGCTGACCGTTCTCTCGGAGGACGGCGAGGAGGACGGCGAGGAGGACGGCCGACTGCGGCTGGAGGTGACCTTCCAGGACGCGAGGCACGCGGAATGGGCCCTGTGGAACCTCGGGGCGGATGCGGAGGTCCTGGCACCGCAGTGGTTGCGCGACACCCTCGGCGAACGTGCCGCCGCGATCGTCGGCCGCTATGGGACGCCCTCCTGAGGGTCGTCGTCCGCGGACGAACCGCACTCGGCGGCGTCCTGACCGCCCGTCACCGCGCAGGCCGAGCGGGCTCCCGGCCGTGCACCGCCCGTCCGCCCATCCGCCCGGGCTCACGACCTCCGCAGCGTCGCGAGCGCCGTGTGGAGGAGGAAGGCTTCGGCGCGGTCCCAGGGCCAGCCGTTCTCGGCGACCAGGGTGCGCCAGCCGCTCGGGCCGAACCAGAACCACAGGAGGTCCGCGGTCTCCTCCTCCCCGCAAGCGGGCGCCGCCACGGCGTGCAGGTGCCGGGCGGCCGTACGGAGAGCGGCGCGGTAGTCCGCGGTGGCGCGCTCCCACAGGGCCTCGCCGTCCTCGTGCGAGGGCAGCGCCTTGTGGATCGCCTCATGCACGGTGAACAGGTCCTCGTTCCCTCTCCGGGTGCCGTGGGCCAGCGCCTTGAGTGCGGACTCCAGCTCCCGCTCGGCGAGCACCGCACGCATCGTCCGCTCGTCGCCGGAGGCTCGTACGGCCGTGTCGACGATCTCGTTGAGGATGTCTCCCTTGCTGCCCGCGCTCGCGAAGACGGCCTTCGAGGAGACGCCCGCCTCGGCCGCGATGTCCGCGACCGTCACGCGCCCGTAGCCGCGTTCGGCGAACAGCCGGGTCGCCGACCGGAGGATCTGCGCACGCGTCTGGGCTGCGGCTTCCTCACGCCGGGGTGAGACGTACTTGCGTTTGGTCGGCATGGGGTCACCCTAACCGTGGAAACGCTCGACCTATTCAATAGGCGATGTGTAACCTGAATATCGGTCAGGGCGGCCAACCGCCCCGTGCGCGAGAGGAACCGAACCCGATGGGAATGTCACCCGAGGACGCGGCCCGCGGACTCTTCACCGTCCTGGCGACCGGCGAGGTGGCGCTGGCCGCGGACGTCGTCCACCAGGACTTCACCAACCGCGAGGCGGTCGTCTCCCCGGCCGCCTGCTCCCTGCCCGGGCCCGCAGGCGCGCTCGCGTCGGGCGCGTGGCTGCGCTCCGCCTTCACCGACCTGAGCTTCCCCGTCACCGATCTCGTCCACGAAGGCGATCAGGTGTGGATACGGCTGCGCATGCGGGGCCGGCACACCGGCCCCTTCGTCCACTACCGCGACGGCGCCCTCCTCCAGGCGATCCCGCCCACCGGGGCCGAGATCGACTCCGAACAGGTCCATGTCCTGCACCTGCGGGACGGGAAGGTCCTCCGGCACGAGGCGGTCCGCGATGACCTCTCCCTGCTCGGGCAGCTCGGCATCTTTCCTCCCGGCCCCACCGTCCGGCTCATCGACGACTGGCACGCCGACGGACGTGCCGCCCGCGCCGCCGCCGTCATCGCCGAGGCGGCCGAGCGGGCGGCGGCCACCGCCCGCCGGCCCACACGCGGCTGAGACGGGGGCTCTGCGTCGCCTGTCACGTGCTGGACGCCGCTGCCGTTCTCCACGCCTCCCGCCCTCGGGCAACGAAGCGCGGGAGAACGGCCGCCGGTCTCCGCCCCTGAGGTGGCGGCCCCGCATGCCGACCGGTAAGTTGGCGATCTTCGGCCCGTGCCACGGGGGCCGGAGTCCCCAAAGGCGAACGCCCGTGATGCATCCCGATCAGTCCCACGCCCGACTCCGCCTCGACGCAGCCCTGGACCGCGTCGCCGTCACCTTCCGCGGTATGACCGCCCGGCCCGACGAGACCAACTGCGCATGCCACTGGGGCAGCGCGGAAGAGCTCGCGCGGCTCAAGGTGGCGGACGTGGAGCTGGACCTCGATCTCCTGCAGCGCACTTGGCAGGCCACCGACTGGACGGACCACGCATCCATGCTGCGGCGGATCCTGCCCCAGCTCGCCACGACCCTCGTCGACGGACTCGTCGAACCCCTCTTCGGTGCGGAACGGGTCGGGCTCGCCTTCGCTCTCGGCAACTGGCAGGAGTGGCCCACCGAACAGGCCGCCGCGGTGGAGGAATTCCTCCAGGCCTGGTGGGCGTACACGCTCACCGATCCGGATCCCACCAGGCCCGCGCATGACCTCCTCGTCCTGGCCGCCGAGGCCACGGGCACGGTGAGCCCGTGGCTCGACTCCTGGGAAGGGCTTCGCCACCCCGTCACGGACGGACACCTCGCCGAGGCAGCGGACCGCTGGGAGTACGACCTGCTCGGCGACCGACTTCCGTGGAGCGCTTGGGAGAACGAGGAAGAGATGCGCATCGAGCTGACGGCCTGGCTCGTCCGCCACGCACCCGCGCGGCTTCGCGTCCATGGCGCGTCCGAGGATCTGCTGCACCGGATACGGCTGCTCGGTGTCACCGGCCCCGACCGCTGGGACGACCCCCACTGGCCCGGCCACCGCTACTGAGCCGGTGCGACAGGGGCCGATGCGACGCCGGCCGATGCGACGCCGTCGTGGAGCCCCGTACCTTCGTCACCGCGCCCGATAGTTCTCGTCGGCCACGAGTACCGAGGTGAAGTGCACGGGCAGGCCCTGCCCGTCACGCGCCACCTCCTGGGACGTGTCCCGGGTGAAGGCCACCGTGACTCCGGGGAGGTAAGGGGCCCGCGGGTTCTCGTTGTTGACGCGTCGGCCCTTCCCCGCGGCGTGCGCGAGGAGTTCGTCGGCGGGGGTACGGAACACGTCGAGGCCGTCGAGCAGGACCTGGACGTCCGGGTCCTCGCCCTCGTCGGGGCCCCAGACGGTGACGGCGGTGACCCGGTGGTCGCGTTCCAGGGCCGCCTGGAAGCCGATGCCGCCGTACTCGGCGGATACCAGGTCGAAGTCACGTACCGCGTCGGCCGGATACACCCGCGGCCGGCCCCATGCCGACACCGCGGCGACCGTCTCGTCGAGCGTCATTCCCAGCCGGACGGGAGCCACGCCGTGGGGCGGATCGAGGACGAACTGCATGAGGAGCTCTCTTCCGGTCGGTTGCGATCGTTGCAGTATCGCCGCCCGGGCCGCATCCGTGATCACGGCCTTACGTCAACACCGTTGACGCCCTGAGTCGGCGGCTGTTCGATGCCCCCATGAGCGACCTCACCCACCTCACCGATCTCGCCTACATGCCGGCCACCGAGGCCCTGCGCCACTTCCGCGACCGCTCCCTGTCACCGGTCGAGTTGATGACCGCCGTCATCGCGCGCGCCGAAGCCGTCGAGCCCCGGGTCAACGCCCTCGCCGAGCAGACCTTCGAGCACGCGCTCGCCACCGCGCGCGAGGCCGAGGCCCGGTACGGGGGCAAGGGGGAGGCGCCCGGCGTGCTGGAAGGGCTCCCCGTCGCGACGAAGGAGGAGCAGCCCCTCGCGGGCCGCCGCAGCACGGACGGTTCGCTGGCCTTCCGGGACGAGATCGCCGACGTGACGCACCCGGTCGTCGAGCGGGTCCAGGCCGCGGGCGGCATCGTGCACGCGCGGACCACCACCCCGGAGTTCAGCTGCGCGGCCTTCACGCAGTCGCGGCTGTGGGGTGTGACGCGCAACCCGTGGAACCCGGAGTTCAGTCCGGGTGGTTCGTCGGGCGGCTCCGGCGCCGCGCTCGCGGCCGGGGAGGCGACGCTCGCGACCGGCTCCGACATCGGGGGCTCCATCCGCATCCCGGCCTCGTTCACGGGCACGGTCGGGTACAAGCCGCCGTACGGGCGCGTGCCGGCGATGGCGCCGTTCAATCTGGACACGTACTGCCACGACGGCCCGATGGCGCGGACCGTCGCCGACTGCGCCCTCCTGCAGAACGTCATCGCGGGGCCCCATCCGCTCGACGCGGTCTCCCTGCGCCCCAAGTTCACGCTGCCCGAACACTTCGAGGGCGTTGCGGGCATGAGGGTCGCGCTGTCGGTCGGCCTCGGGGACTGGCCGGTGGATCCCGAGGTCGAGGCCAACACGCGCGCGGTGGCGGAGGCCCTGCGCGCGGCCGGAGCCGTCGTGGAGGAGGTGGAGGTCCCGATCCGGCGGGCGGACGTGATGGAGGCGGCGATGATCCACTTCGGGTCCGTCTTCGGCCCGTACGTCGTGTCGGTCGCCGCGGAGCACGGCGATCTGCTCACCCCGTACGCCCTCGACTTCGCCGAGCGGACCGCCGAAGCCGTGCGCGAGCCGGGGAGCATCATGCGGGGTCTGGAGCTGGAGGCCGCGGTGCAGACGACGCTCGGCGTCCTGTTCGAACGCTATGACGTGCTGCTGTGCCCGACGACCGCCGTTCCGGCGCTGAGGGCGGACGACGACTACCTCTCGACCAAGGTGGTGATCGGCGGTGTCGAGCTGGATTCCTATCTGGAGGCCGCGATGACGACGGTGTTCAACATCGCCAGTCGCTGCCCGGTGCTGAGCGTGCCGTCCGGGCTCGCGTCGACCGGTGTACCGACAGGAGTCCAGGTCGTCGGACGCACCTACGACGATGCCACCGTGTTCCGCGTCGCCTCCGCGATCGAGGCCGTTCGTCCGTGGAACAGCCGCCGACCGGCCCTCTGCGGGTGAGAGGGTGAAGACGTTGTACGCGCCCCAGCGGCGGCCTTCCCTCTTCGTCGGGGCCAGGTCGTGGATGTACAGGACGGAGCCGGTTGCTCCGTCGGTCGCCGTCTCGGGGGCAGATACGCGACGGGCCCGGGTCTCGTGAGAGAGACCCGGGCCCGTCGTTCGATCAGCGGTTGGGCTCCTGCATCGTGACGCAGTGGGCGCCACCGCCGCCGTTGCCGTAGAGGTTGTCGAGGTTCAGCTGGACGACCGGGCGGCCGTAGGCGGCGGCGATGGCCGACTTGGCCGCCGCGTCCTTGGCGGTGTCGCCGAACTGGGTGGTGATGATCGCCTGGTTGGTCACCGTCCAGTTCATGTAGGAGCTGAGGAAGTCGGCCCGCTTGCCCACCTGGATGCGGGGCAGGGTGTCGGGGCCTTCGATGGTGAGGACCTGGAGCCTGCGGCCCCTGGCGTCGGTCGCGTTGACCAGGGTGTCGCGGATGGCCTGGGCGTTGGCGGTCCAGACGTCGGGCCGTACGGCTCCGGCCAGCTGCACCATGACCACGCCGGGCCGGATGTAGCGGGCGGTTCCGTCGATGTGGCCGTCGGTGACGTCCTGTCCGGTGACGCCGGGCAACCAGATCATCTTGGACGCGCCGAAGCGGGACAGCAGCTCCGCCTCGATCTGGCTGCGGGACTTGCCGGGGTTGCGGTTGCTGTTCAGCCAACAGCTCTCGGTGGCCATCACGGTGCCGTCGCCGTCGTACTCGATGCCGCCGCCCTCGCCGACGACGGACGCCTTCGCGAAGGGCGCGCCGGAGTAGGCGGCGACCTTCTGCGCGACCGTGCGGTCCTTGTCGTAGGCGGAGGCGGGGAGGCCGTAGAAGGTCGTGGCGTTCTCGCCCCAGGCGTTGAAGTTCAGGCCGAAGGCGTCGAGGCCGCCGGCGCCGTCCACGCGGAACAGCGGGCCGGTGTCCCGCATCCAGCAGTCCGAGACCGGGATGGAGCTGATGACCGTGACGGTGGAACCGCAGGCGGTCCTGGCCTGCGAGGCGGCCGAGGAGCCGTCCGCGCACATGATGACCGGCTCGTACTTGGCGACTTCCCTGGCGAGCTTGGCGATGTCGCTCTGGATCTTGGACAGCAGGTTGCCCCAGATCGTGTAGCTGGACGGCCAGGCCATCCAGGTCCGCTTGTGCGACTCGTCCTCGCCGGGGACGCGCCAGGACGCGGCCATGGCGGGCTGGATGCCGCCGAGGACGGGGCCGACCGCCAGGGCGGCCGCGGCCGCTCCGGTACGGGCCAGGAGGGTTCTGCGGCTGAGGCCGGGGCGTTCGCCGTCGTGCTCTGTCTTCACGTGGTGCTCCTTCTCTCAAAGGTTCTGTACGTGCAGGCCGGGTCGTTCAGCGGGTTGCTCAGTGGAGTCGATCCAGCAGTCCCTCCTCCCGGACCATCCGGCGTTCGGTGGCCAGATCGAGGCTTCGGGCGAAGGCCCAGTAGAGGCCTCCGGCCACGGGCAGGCCGACGAGGACCGAGCAGTCGACGCCGCCGAGGCGCTCCGCGACGGGCCCGACGAAGAGGCCGGTGATCACCATGAACGGGGCCATGCAGGCCAGGCCGATCACATAGGCGAGGTTTCCGCGCCAGCCCCATCGGCCGTAGATCCCGTTCGGGTTGAAGATCTCCTTGACGACGTACTGGCCGCGCCGGACGAAGAAGAAGTCGACCAGGTTGATGGCGGTCCATGGGATGAACAGGTACGTGAGGACCACCACCACGTTGGCGAAGAACCAGTTGAACTGGTCGATGCCGACGAGGGTGGAGACCGTCCCGACGGCGGCCAGCATGATCGCGATCGTGGCGACCCGGATGCTCCGGGTCGGCTTGACCGGCCGGAACGAGTCGACGATCGAGATCATGGTGAGGCTGCCGCCGTACTGGTTGATCGCCATGATGGAGAGCAGCCCGACCAGCAGGACGACGACCGCGACCGTGCCGAACCCGCCGAACAGCCGGTCGGCCGACAGCTTCAGTGCCGTGACCGGGTCCGTGCCCTCCGGCGCCGCGGCGGAGACGACGGCGCCGAGGACGAAGACCCAGATCCCGGAGACCGCGCTGGGCAGATAGGTCCACCAGAAGGTGCTGCGCACGGGGACGTCGGGTCTGAGGTAGCGCGAGTAGTCCGAGACGTACGGTGCCCAGCCCAGCTGGAAGCCGGCCACGAAGACGAACACGAGCATGAACGGCGCGAGCTCGAACGGGCCCGCGTTCCAGGCGTCGTCGGGAAGCCCGCCGCCGAACAGGGCGGACGCGGTGACGGCCGCGGTGATCACGACGAAGGGCCAGGTGAGCCACTTGTTGAGCTTGTGGATCCACTCGTATCCGAAGAGGGCGATCACGGTCGCCACCGCGGCGGCGAGGAGATAGCCGAGGGTGTTGGGCATCCCGGTGAGCAGGTTCATGGCCTGGCCGGACAGCAGGGCGTCCGAGGTGTTGAAGGCCACGTAGTTGACCAGGGCGAACACCCACACGGTGAGCGCGGCCCCCAGGTAGCCGAACTGGGGCCGGGACTGCACGAGCTGGGGCAGTCCCAGCTGGGGTCCCTGGGCCGAGTGGAACGCCATGAAGAACGTGCCGAAGAGCGAGCCGAGCACGGTGGCGATCACCGTCCACACGAGCGAGGCCCCCATGGACAGCGTCACGACACCGGTCGCGAGGCCGGTGAGATTGAGGCTGCCGACGAACCAGATGGCTCCGACGTTCGACGGTGTGCCGTGCCGTTCCGACAAGGGCACCCAGTCGATCGAGTGCTGTTCGATGCCCGCGTGCGCTGCGGAGTCATGGCCCGCGCGTGCCGAGGAATCACGCGTGGACGAGTCAACTGGCCCCATGTGGGCTCCTTCAGGGATGCGTTCATGAAGCCGTACAGCGCTGCGTGACCGCCGGCGCTGTACGGTGCGCTCACCCTAGGGACTGACTCAAATTTCAGTCAATGGCTGGGACACAGCTCTCTGACGAAAATTTCAGTCATCTGGTCTCACGCCACCGGCTGCTGCTGGGTGACGCAGTGGATGCCTCCGCCGCCCGTGCCGAGGCGGTCGATGTTCAGCTGCTCGATGTAACGGTCGGGGTAGAGGCGTTGCAGCGTCGCCCGGGCCGCCTCGTCCGCCCTCCGGTCGCCGAACTGAGCCGAGATGACGGCGTCGTTGCAGAGGTAGAAGTTGGCGTACGAGGCGAGGAAGTCCCGGTTGGTGGAGCGGATCCTGTTGTAGTCGGGGCCCTGGAGGCGCATCACGTCCATGGCCCGGCCCTTCGCCGTGGTCGAGGCCGACAGGGTGCTGTACTGCCGGCGGGCGTCTCGGGCGAAGGCGTCGTCGTCGGCGGCGACGGGCATCTGGACCAGGGCCTCGCCGGGGGCGAGGAAGCGGGAGGTCGCGTCGACGTGGTCGTCGGTGATGTCCTGCCCGTAGACCCCGTCGAACCAGATGACCTTGGACGCGCCGTACGCCTCGCACATCGCCGTCTCCAGCTGCCGCTCCGACATCCCGGGGTTCCGGTTCCGGTTCACCAGGCTGCTGCGGGTCGCCATCAGGGTGCCGGCGCCGTCCTGCTCGATGGCGCCGCCCTCGCCGATGAGGTCGGCCCGGGTGAACTGCACGCCCACGTGGGCGGCGATCCGCTCGGCGACGAGGGCGTCCCTGTCATGGGTCTGCTTGTTGCCCCAGCCGTTGAAGTTGAGGCCCACCGTGTCCAGGCCCCCGTAGCCGTCCGTACGGAAGACCGGTCCGGTGTCACGCATCCAGCAGTCGTCGACGGGGATGGAGCTGATGACGGTGACGGTGGAGCCGCACAGGGAGCGGGCCCTGGCGGCGCTCCCCGGATTGGCGCACATCACGACGGGCTCGTACGTGGCGATCGTGCGGGCGATGAGGGCGATGTCCGCCTGGACGCCGCTCAGCTTGCCGGACCAGATCGCGGTGCTGTCCGGCCAGGCCATCCACGTACGGGTGTGCCGGACGTCCTCGACCGGGACCCTGAACGTGCCGGCGACGGCGCGCGCCTTCTCGGGGAGGGTCGTCGCGAGCGCCGCGCCCGCCGCGGCCGCACCGGTGGCGACGAGGAACCCTCGCCGGTTCAGACCCCTGCTCGCGTGTCGGCCGGCGGTGTGTTCGTTCATGGTTGACCTCCTGTGTCAACGACAGTGGGGGGTGAGAAGCGGTCAGAGCGCCCGTCGGGCCTCGGCGATCGCCTCGGGGTCCCAGCCGGGACGGGGCACCGACTCCAGAAGGAGCCGCGTGTACGGGTGCCGGGGCGCGGCGAGCACCTCGGCCGTGGGGCCGGCCTCGACGACACGGCCCTGGCGCATGACGATGACGTCGTCGGTGACGCAGCGGACCACGCCGAGGTCGTGGGTGATGAACAGGTAGCCGATCCGGGTCTCCTCGCGGATGTCGGCGAGCAGGTTGAGGATCTGCGCCTGTACGGAGACGTCGAGCGCGGCGACCGCCTCGTCCAGGACGAGGACGGCCGGTTCGACGGCGAGGGCGCGGGCGATGGCGACGCGCTGGCGCTGGCCGCCGGAGAGCTGCCGGGGCCGTGCGTCGGCGGCACGGGTGCCGAGGCCGACCTGGTCGAGGAGCTCCCGGACGCGCCGGTCGTGGTCGGTGCCGGGGAAGTGCAGGCGCAGGGTCTCCCGCAGGACCTGTTCGACGCTGGTGCGCGGGTCGAGGGAGAGGTACGGGTCCTGGAAGACCATCTGGACCTCGCGCGCCCGGGCCAGCCGCCGGGCCCGGCCGCGCTGTCGGGCGCCGCGGGCCTCTCCTCGTACGAGCACGTCGCCGGCATCGGCCTGTTCGAGACCGACGACGATCCGGGCGGTGGTGGTCTTTCCGGAGCCGGATTCGCCGACGATGCCCAGGGATCCGCCCTCGGGGAGGGCGAAGGAGACGTCGTCGACGGCGCGGACGCTCCCGAAGGTGCGATGGAGGCCGACGGCCTCCAGGACGTGCTCAGGCATCGACGGGGCTCCCTTCGAGACGGTCGCTGTGGTGACAGGCGGCCCGGTGGTGCGACAGACCGGGTGCGGGCCGCGGTTCGGGCGCCTCCTGGTCGCAGATCTCGGTGGCGAGGGGGCAGCGGGCGGCGAACGGGCAGCCGCGCAGCTCCTGCCGGAGGTCCGGCGGCTGGCCGTCGATCGCGTCGAGCCTGCCCCGGGGTGCTTCCAGGCGGGGCGTGGAGGCGAGCAGGGCCGAGGTGTACGGGTGCCGGGGCCGGGCGAAGAGGGCTTCGGCGGGGCCGCTCTCCGCGATCCGGCCCGCGTACATGACGTAGACGCGGTCGCTGATGGCGGCGGCGAGATCGAGGTCGTGGGTGACGAAGAGCAGGCCGGTGCCGAAGCGTTCGCGGAGCCGGGCAAGCAGGGCGATGACCTCGGCCTGGGTGGTGACGTCGAGCGCGGTCGTGGGCTCGTCGGCGAGGACGAGGGCGGGGTCGCCCATCAGGGCGGCCGCGATCATGACGCGTTGCAGCATGCCGCCGGAGACCTGCCCGGGGTACTTGCGCAGGGCGGAGTCGTCGAGCCCGACCGCCCGCAGGAGCTCACCGGCGCGGGCGGTGGCGTCCGCCCGGCTCATGCTCCCGGTCAGGGTCACGCTCTCGATGAGGAAGTCGCCGATGCGGCGCAGCGGGTTCAGGGCGGCGCGCGGGTCCTGGAAGATCATGGACACCGTGCCGGTGCGCAGCGCGCGCAACTGGTCGGCGTCCATGGTGAGGACGTCCTCGCCGCGCACCCGGACGGCGCCTTCGACGACGGCTCCGGGCGGCAGCAGGTTGAGGGCGCTGCGTGAGGTGAGGGTCTTCCCTGACCCGGACTCTCCGACGAGGGCGACGGTCTCGCCCGCGCCGACGTGGAGGTCGACGCCGTCGAGGACGGGCCGGGCCGTGCCGGGCAGGGTGATGCGGAGCCCTTGGACGTCGAGCGTGTACGTATCGGTCATCGGTCCCTCCTGGCGACGCGGTCGGCCCAGCGCTCTCCGACCACGTTGAAGGCGACGACGGTGAGCACGATGAACGCGCAGGGCAGGATCGCGGACAGCGGGTAGCCGTGCTGGATGGCGGTCTGGCCGTCGAAGACCATGCGGCCCCAGTCGGGGGTGAGCGCGGGGACGCCCAGGCCGAGGAAGGACAGGCCGGCGAGGTCCATCAGTGCGTAGCCGAAGTTGATGGTGGACTGGGCGAGGACGACGGGGGCGATGTTGGGCAGGATGTGGCGCAGGCTGATCTGGAGCGCGGAGTGCCCTTGGACCTGGTAGGCGCTGACGTAGGGGCGTTTGCGTTCGGCCAGGACGAGGGAGCGGGTCAGCCGGCTGACGTACGGCAGGTAGGCGATGGAGAGGGCGATGACGGGGGCGAGCAGTCCTTCGCCGTAGATCGAGATGATCAGGATGGCGAGGAGCATGCCGGGGAACGCGAAGACCAGTTCGGTGCTGCGTGACAGGACGGAGTCGAGCCAGCCGCCCCGCCAGCCCGCGGCCATGCCGACCGCGACTCCGGCGAGGGTGGAGAAGACCACGACCCCGAGGGGCCCGAGGAGCGAGGTGCGGGCGCCGAGGAGCAGCCGGGAGAGGGTGTCGCGTCCGGCGGCGTCGACGCCGAGCAGGTGCTCGGCGGAAGGTCCGGCCAGTGCGTTGCCGAGGTCGACGGCGTTGGGGTCGTACGGCACGAGCCAGGGCGCGAGGAGCGCGGCGGCGGTGACGAGGGCGACGAGGCCGAGGCAGACCAGGTGGAGCGGGGACCGGGCGGTGCGGATCTTCGCGAGGCCGGGCCGGCGGGTGAGGACGGCGGTCATACGGAGGAGCTCCTCGATCCGAGGGTGATCCGCGGGTCGACCAGGGGCAGCAGCAGGTCGACGACCAGGTTCACGGTCATGAAGAGGGCGACGATGATCAAGGAGATGGCCTGGACGGTCGGGAAGTCCTTGGTCGTGGTGGAGAGTTCGAGGAGCTGGCCGACGCCGCCGATGCTGAAGGCGGTCTCCACGAGGATCGTGCAGACCAGGAGGGTGGAGACGATCAGTCCGCCGGTGGTGAGGACGGTGCCCAGCGAGTTGCGGAACACATGGCGGCGGATGACCTGGCTCTCGGGGACGCCCCGGCTGCGGGCGACCGTGACGTGCTCGCTGTCGAGGGCTTCGACCATGGCGGAGCGGGTGACCCGGGCGAGCATGCCGATCAGATAGAGCGCGAGGGCGATCGCCGGGAGGGTGAGGTGCCAGACCTGGTCGAGGAAGCCCTCGCCGGAACCGCTGCTGGGGAACCAGCCGAGGTTGACGGCGAAGAGCCCCTGGAGCAGGACGGCCGCGACGAAGGAGGGGGTGCCGACGGCGAGCGCGGTGCCGACGAGGACGGCCGAGTCGGTGGCGCCGCCGCGCACTGCGGCGACCCATCCCAGGACGAGGCCGATCACGACGACCACGGCCAGCGCCATCACGACGAGCAGCAGCGTGGTGGGGAGGCGGTCGGCCAGGAGCCGGGAGACGTCGGTGCGGTAGGTGATGGACCGCCCGAAGTCGCCCTGGACGACGTCGCCGAGCCAGCGCAGGTAGCGGACGAAGAAGGGGTCGTCCAGGTGGTACTGGGCGTTGATCGCGGCGAGGGCCTCGGGCGAGGCGGAGCGGCCGGAGAGCAGGAAGCTGGCCGGGTTGCCCGGCGCCAGGTACATGGCGCCGAAGACCACGAACGACGCACCGAGCAGGGTGGCGGCCATCTCCGCCACCCGGCGTGCGGCGAATCTCAGGAAGTTCACGGGGTGGCCCCCGCGGCCGGTGCGCCGACGTCAGCGGCCCACGGGTAGTACATGTACGCGATGGTGGTGGGGGCGCCGGTGATCCTCTTGTTGAGGAAGACGGCGGTGGGCCACTCCGCGACGGGGATCCACGGCAGCTGCTCGGCGGCCCGCTTCTGCAGCTCGGCCTCGATCTTCAGGCGCTGATCCGGCTCGTACGAGGCGGTGGCCTGGTCGACGAGGGCGTCGTAGCCCTTGTCGGTGTAGCCGGCGAAGTTCATGTACGCGCCGGTCTTGAAGTTCTGCAGCAGGTCCAGCGGGTCGGTGATCGAGTCGTAGTAGGTGAGCGGGAACATGTCGATGCCCTCGCGCGCCTGGGGGTCGGTGAAGAGCGCCGTGAAGGCGTTGGGGGCGATCGTCTTGAGGTTGATCTTGAGGCCGATCTGGGTGCCGGCGGCCTGGATCGCGGTGGCGAGGAGGGAGACGTCCTGGCCTATGGAGCTGGTGGCGACGGTCAGGGTCTTGCCGGTGGCGCCGGCCTCCTTGATCAGCGCCTTGGCCTTCTCGATGTCCTGGGCGGCGGGCGGCAGCGCGCCGAAGGCGGCCTGCCGGGTCTTCTCCGAGGCTCCGGCCCAGGCGGCGCGGGTGGTGAGCGAGCTGGTGACGGTGCCGGCTCCGCCGAGTCCGGCCTTGACGAAACCGGACCGGTCGAGGGCCAGGGAGAGCGCCTTGCGCACCCGGAGGTCGCCGAGCGGGCCCGTCATGTTGGTGATGTTGACGTTGACGGTGCTCAGGCCCTCGCCGAAGTACAGGGCGCCGACGCCGCTGTCGCGCAGTCGGCCGTAGCTCTCGGTGGGGATCAGATAGCCGCCGTCGATCTCGCCGCTGAGCATGGCGTTGGTGCGGGCCGAGGGGTCGGTCAGGACCCGGAAGACGGCCTTCTTCGCCTTGGCCTTCGTACCCCAGTAGCCGTCGAAGCGCTCCAGCTCGATCGACTGGCCCTTGGTCCACGTGCCGAGCTTGAACGGTCCGGTACAGGCGAGGTCACCGGTGGTGCCGTAGTCCTTGCCCGCCGCCTCGACGCCGGCCTTGGAGGCGACGACGCCCGCGGCGGTCGCCATGTACTGGGGGAACTGGGAGTCCGACTTCTTGAGCTTGACGGTGACCTGGAGCGGGCCGGTCTTCGTGATGGAGGCGACGTTCTGGAAGGTCTGCGCCCAGGCGGCGGCGTTCTTCGGGTCCCGCTGCCGGTCGAGGCTGTAGACCACGTCGTCGGCGGTCATCACCTTGCCGTCGTGGAAGCGCACGCCCGTGCGCAGGTCGTAGACCCAGGTGTTGGGGTCCGGGTTCGACGCCTTCCGCGCCAGGCCGGGCTGCACGGTGAGCCCCGGGGTCCAGCGCATCAGGCTCTCGCACACGTTGGACAGGATCGTGTTCTGCGGGTAGTCGAACGCGACCGTGTAGTCGAGGGTGGGCGGCTCGGCGTAGACGGCCCAGGTGAACGAGTCGATCTCGCCGCGGGCCGGAGGCGTGGAGGCGGAGAGCTTGACCCCGGAGCCACCGGCACCGGTGTCCTTCGGCGGGCCGGCGCAGGCCGCGAGAGCCGCGAGGGAGGTCAGGGCGGCCGTCGTCACCGCGATCCGTCCGCGCCTGCCGCGGGGACGTCTGCTGCCGGAGGGCAGGGAAGGGGTCATCGTCGCGCTCTCATTCCGTGATGTCCGTGTTTCCGTGGGTTCCGTGCGGGGTGTGGGGGCCGGAGGGTCGCTGGTACGGCCCTCCGGGAGCGGTCCGTCCCGCGGCTCAGGCGGTGGCGGGGACGGCGGGGATCTGCTGCGTGATGCAGTGGACCCCGCCGCCGCCGTACGCGATCGCGGGCGCCCGCACTCCGACGACCTTGCGGCCCGGGTACGCGGCGGCGATGACCGCGAGCGCGTCGTCGTCCTGGGGCACGCCGGCCACCGGGACGACGACGCCGCCGTTGGCCACGTAGAAGTTCAGGTACGACACCTCGACCTCGCCGCCGGCGATGCCGACGACTGCCGTCTGCGGGACGTCGATGATCTCGAACGGCCGCCCCTGGGCGTCGGTCGTGGCTTCGAGCACGGCGCGGTTGGCACGCATCCGGGCGTGGTCGGGGTGCGCGGGGTCGTCGGGCAGCGCGACCACGACCTTACCGGGAGCGGCGAAGGCGCAGACGCCGTCGACGTGCCCGTCGGTCTCCGTGTCCAGCAGGCCGCCGTACGGAAGCCACACAACCTTGTCCACGCCGAGCTGGGATTTCAGTTCCGTCTCGATCTCGTCCCGGTTCATGCCGGGGTTCCGGTTGGGGTGGAGGAGACACTGCTCGGTCGTGATCAGGGTGCCTTCGCCGTCGACGGTGATCGCTCCGCCCTCCAGGATCATGTCGGAGGGGATGCGCTCGACGCCCAGGTGCTCCAGGAGGAGGCCGCTGATCCGGTCGTCGGAGTCGTACGGGCTGTGCTTGCGGCCCCAGGCGTTGAAGCGGAAGTCCACTCCGGCGCGGTTGCCGGCGCCGTCGAGGACGAAGAGCGGGGCCGAGTCCCGGAACCAGGAGTCGTCCTGGGCCAGCTCCACCACGGTGATCGCCTCGCCGCACCGGGTGCGGGCCTCCTCGCCGTGGCCGGGCGGCGCGACCATGGTCACGGGCTCGAACGCGGCGATGGCGCGGGCCACGTTCGCGTACTCCTCCTTGACGTCGTCGAGGACGCCGCCCCACAGGTCCTGCCGGACGGGCCAGGCCATCAGACACCCCTCGTGCGCGGACCACTCGGCAGGCATACGGAATGCAGTCATCACGGGTCTCTCTTCG
Source organism: Streptomyces sp. R44 (assembly GCF_041053105.1). NCBI lineage: Bacteria > Bacillati > Actinomycetota > Actinomycetes > Kitasatosporales > Streptomycetaceae > Streptomyces > Streptomyces sp. R44. The sequence continues at coordinate 440,487 of NZ_CP163444.1, forward strand.
TTTCGCCAGAAGTACCCGTCGGCGGTGGCCGGCTCAGCCTGGCGGAGGCGCGGGACGGGTACGCGGTGTGAACAGCATCCTCCTCTCGACTGAAAATTCAGTCAAGAGAAGAGACAGGGTTTTGAAAAGTCGGTCAGACAGACGTCGGTCGGTCGGCGTGGATCAGAGGCCGACGTGGGTCAGAGGGCTGATGTGGATCAGAGGAAGTACAGCCGGCTCAGCGAGACCTGCTGCGCCGGCGCGGAGCGCATCGGATCGCCGTCGAGGGTCACGAGCCCGCTGGTGGGGTCGACGTCCACCTGCCCCAGGCGGGCGTTGTGCAGCATGTCGGCCGGGCCGATGCCGCGGGTGCCCCGTACGGCCACCCGCCGGCGGCGGGTCGGCATCGCGTCGGCGCCGAGACCGGCGGCGGCACGGCTGACGAAGGCGACGGAGAGCTCCGCCGGAGCGGCGCCGTGGGCGCCGAACAGCGGACCCAGGACCAGGGGCTCACAGGTGTCGGTGGCGGCGTTCGGATCGCCCGTGACGCCGTAGGCGGGGAAGCCGGCCTTGAGGACCATCTGTGGTTTGGCCCCGAAGAACGGCGGGCGCCAGAGCACGATGTCGGCGAGTTTGCCGATCTCGATGGAGCCGACCTCATGGGCGAGGCCGTGGGCGATCGCCGGGTTGATGGTCAGCTTGGCGATGTAGCGCAGCACGCGCGCGTTGTCGTCGTGCGCGCCGTCGCCCTCCAGCGGGCCCAGCTCGGCCTTCATCTTCCCGGCCATCGCGAACGTGCGCCGGACGGTCTCCCCCGCGCGTCCCATGCCCTGCGCGTCGGAGGAGGTGATCCCGATCGCGCCGAGGTCGTGCAGGACGTCCTCCGCGCCCATCGTCCCGGCCCGGATCCGGTCGCGCGCCATGGCGGCGTCGCCCGGGAGGTCCGTCTTGAGCGCATGGACCGAGACGATCATCCCGTAGTGCTCGGCGATGGCGTCCCGCCCGAAGGGCAGGGTGGGGTTGGTGGAGGAGCCGATGACGTTCGGCACGCCCGCCATCTTCAGGACGTTGGGGACGTGTCCGCCGCCGCAGCCCTCGATGTGGAAGGCGTGGATCGTACGGCCTTCCAGGACACGGAGGGTGTCCTCGACGGACAGGCACTCGTTCAGGCCGTCCGAGTGCAGCGCGACCTGCACGTCGTGCTCCTCGGCCACCCGCAGCGCGGTGTCCAGGGCCCGGGTGTGGGCCCCCATGTCCTCGTGGACCTTGAACCCGCAGGCGCCGCCCTCGGCCAGGGCCTCCACGAGGGGCGCCTCGTCGGAGGCGGAGCCCCGGGCGAGGAAGCCGATGTTGACCGGCCAGGCGTCGAAGGCGTCGAACCCGAGCTTCAGAGCCCACGGGGAGTTCACGCCGACGCCCCAGCTCGGCCCGATCTCCTGGCCGATGATCGTGGTGACACCGGAGGCGAGGGACGCCTCCATGATCCGCGGGGAGAGCAGGTGGACGTGGGTGTCGATCGCACCGGCGGTGGCGATCAGGCCCTCGCCCGGGACCATCGTGGTGCCGGTACCGACGACGACGTCGACGCCGTCGAGGGTGTCGGGGTTGCCGGCCCGCCCGATCGCGTGGATCCGGCCCTCTCGGATGCCGATGGACACCTTGCGGATGCCGAGCACCGCGTCGATCACCAGGACGTTGGTGATCACGACGTCACAGGTCTCGCGGACGGCCGCGGCCTTGAGGTGCATCCCGTCCCGGGCGGTCTTGCCGAATCCGGCCAGGAACTCGTCACCGTACGCCTGCGAGTCGGACTCCACCCGTACGACGAGCCCGGAGTCGCCGAGCCGGACCCTGTCCCCCGCGCGGGGCCCGTGCACGGTGGCGTACTCGTGCGGATCGATGTGCCGGCTGGTGCCGGGCGCACAGTGGTCGCTGTGTCTGGTGGGCCTGCTCATCGCTCCACCCCTTCCGCTCCGAGGTAGCCGCAGGCGGCGGCGCGCTTCAGGGCCTCGGCCTTGGCGCCGGGCGCGTCGAGCGGGCCGTCGACCAGGCCCGCGAAGCCGATGGCGATCCGGTCGCCGCCCATCGGTACGAGTCCGACCTCGACGACGGCGCCGGGGTCGAACCGGGTGGACGACCCGGCCGGGGCGGCGAGCCGCATGCCGTAGGCGGCGGCCCGGTCGAAGTCGAGGCGCGGGTTCGCCTCGAAGAAGTGGAAGTGCGAGGTCACGCTGACCGGGACGGCTGCCGCGTTGCGTACCCACAGGGTGACCAGCGGTTCCGGCTCCGGCAGGGTGTCCGTGTGGGGCAGTACGGCCCCGGGGGCGCCGTCGCCGTGCTCCACGTCGCCGAAGGGCGCGCTGACGACGGCCAGTCGGGTGCCGTCGTCGAACACGGCCTCGACCTGGATCTCCGTCACGACGTCGGTGACGCCGGGGAGGACGTCGTCCGGGCCGAGGACACCGCGGCCGCGGTCGAGGGCCTCGGCCAGGTGGAGGCCGTCACGCGCGGCCTCGCAGACCGTGTCGGCGATCAGCGCGGTCGCCTCGGGCACATTGAGCCGCAGCCCGCGTTCCAGGCGGGTCCGGGCGAGCTGGGCGGCGGTGAAGAGCAGCAGCCGGTCCCGTTCGGTGGGAGTCAGAGGCATGTCGCCTCCCGGCTGAAGGGCCTGGTCGAACGCAAGGTGTCCCTGTCCTTTCCACGAAGTGTCAGAGGTGGTCAGGGCACTCACTGTCGCACTGACTGAAATATCAGTCAAGGTTCCGGACGGTACGGAGCCAGGTGCGTGGCCGTGGGCGGTGAGGGTGCCTCAGGTCAGGCGGGCCGCATCAGATCGCTCTCGCTGACGGTGTACGTCAGCGGCGGGTAGACGAAGTCCGTCTCGTTGTTCTCGCGGCGTCGCAGTCGGTAGAGCTCGCGGCTCTGCTCCTCGTCGGCCGACGTGAGCCGCACACCCTGCGGGAGGTACGCGTGGCCGTCGCGAAACCGGAGGATTGTCTTCGCCGTTCGAAGGGTGAGGCCCAACCATTGGTTGTCCGCAGCCTGCGCGGGTGCGTCCAAGACGATTCTGTGCCTGAGGCGCCGATTCGAGTCGACGGAGAACGCGACGACGCTGTTGTGGGCGAGGGGGATCTCGAACCTCTCGCCGCCGGACTCCTTCGACTCGAAGACGAGCTTCCTCGGCGGGCCGGCGTCGGGATGCTCGTAGCAGGAGAAGACGGCGATGAACGAATCGTCGGCCAGATCGAGGGCCTGGTCGGAATGACTGCCCATCTTGGTGTAGGCGTTCGTGTAGCTCTCGATGAGAGCGTTGTTGAAGCCGACCGAAAGCGCCGCACGTTCTTGGATGCGCTGCGCCAGCCGTTCGTGCGCCGCCCGGAAGCGCTGCGTCGGGCTGCCGTACCGGGTGGTGGTACGGACGAGAGGCACACCGCCCGTCTCGTCGATCCTGGTGAGGACGGCGCCTCGCCGGCCTTTCCCCACGTCTTCCAGGCAAGCCGACGCGGACAGCTCCGCGAAGAGATCCTCCTCGGTCGGCAGAGCGAACGAGAGGATCTCATCCGAGATCATGGACTCGCGGGGCACGGTAGTCTCCTGTGTTCATGCTGAACAGGAACCTGTCGCCGTAGTCGATGAAGGACGAGGTCCTGTTCTCCTCGGCGTACAGCCCGCGCAGCTCGTCCATGCCGGCCTCTGTGGGCGGCTCCAGCCTCACGAGACCGCCGGCCGCTCTGAGGAACGTGTGGCCGTTCTTGTGCACGGCTTCGGCGCCCGAACAGCGCACCACGTAGCCCAGGCGGGTCGGGAGCAGCTCGGCGTCCAACGCCGAGGGCCGGATCTCGTGCGTGTACAGGCGGTTGGTGGACAGCGGCATGAGGAACACCGAGCCGGGATGGAGGGTCACGGTGAACTGCTCGGGGAGCGTGACGCCGTCGCGTTCCCCGATCGGCTCCTTGAGCCGGAAACGGAGTCTGGTCAGCCCGCTGACGCCCCTCACACCGAGATCGAAGGCGTCGTCGGCGAGGGGCTGGAGGCGGTCGAGCCCGTCGTAGAAGGTGCAGAAGGCCATGATGCCGTTGACGGGCATGTCCTTGGTCTTGTCGGCATGGGCGGAGATCTTGGCCTTGGACTGCTTGCGCTCCGCCGTGGCAAGGGTGTTGTGGTAGATCTGCGCGAGCACGTGATTGAGCGGTGCCGCGTTCCGGAAGACGGCGGAGGCCTCGCGGTTCAGGGCCTCGACGATGCCGGTGTCGGTCGGGCGGAAGCCCTCGGTCGGCCCCGAGAGGTTCGTGGAGCACCGGAGCAGACGGAAGTGCAGTTCGTCACCGTCCTGCGTGACGGGGGTGAGATAGATGCCGCTGCGATGGGCGGTTCCGGGCTTGGTGGACTCCGTCAGGGACTGGAACGCGTGCTCCGCGCTGATCCGTCCGAAGTGATCGGTGCCGAGATCGAAGAAACGCGGGTAATACACTCCGGCGCCGTGCACGCGGAGGGGAACGCGTCCGAGGTCGACGAGGGTCCAGGGCCCGCCGAGGTCGTCGTGGTGACCGTGCGACAGCTCCCGGACGACGAACACCCGGTCAGCCGCGCGCAGTCGGCGGCTGTCGAGCCCGGACAGGTCGCCGCAGAGATAGACGGTCTTCCGGGCGAGGTCGGGCGCACCGGACGCGAGCTCCTCCGGTGTGATCACGGACCCGAAGAAGTTCTTGGTCAGGTCATGGTCCCGCAGCGCCGAAGGCACGACCAGGATGGTGCTCGCGTCCTCGATGCGGGCTTCACGTGGGTCCGCCGGCGGGTACCCGGTCACGGGCGGCCCAGCCCTTCGATCTCGGCGTCGATGGCTGCGCTCATCAGGGTCCGGGCGTGGGCGATCTGGAGCGTGCCGCTGAGCCAGCGCATGCTCAGGCCCTCCAGGAGGGCGGTGAGCCGCTCGGCCGAGGCCGTTAGGGCGACGGCCGAGGCCATCGGCCTGACGTGGCCGAGCAGGGCCGCCACCTCCTGGACCCAGGTGAGGGTGGCCCGCGCCAGGTCCTCACGCAGGAGGTCGTCGAAGACGGCGCTCGCCCTCAACTCGCCCCAGGCGCTGCTGTTCTCCCTGACCTCGGTCGTGTCCTGGAGTTCGAGGAGGAGCGTCTGGTCGAGTTCCTCGCGCGGGCTGAGCGGTTCGGCGTCGGGATCGCGGTGGGTCGTGTAGCGCTCGGCGCGGTCGTTGATGAACTCCAGCGTCTTGCTCAGGATCCCGGCGCGGTCCTTGAAGTGGTAGTAGATGAGCGCGGTGGACACGCCCGCCTCGGCCGCGAGCTCCTCCACGCGCAGGCCGCGGACGCCGCGCCGGGCGATCACCCGGGCGGCGGCTTCCAGGATCTGAGTGCTGCGAGACGCCATGGCCCGAACCTTACCGGGCGCCTCCCGCGCCGGGAATCTCGAAGCCGATCTTGCCCGAGGGGGCGGACCGGGCCGCCGAGCACGCAACTTTCGTTGCCCCGGTCTGGCCGATCGGCACTACCGGGCGCCCGGCGCCCCCTCGAAGGCTGGTCCCATGCAAGACCTGCTGAAGTACGAAGAGAGCGCCGCCGGCGAGGAACGGCCGTCCGGCGCCCACCGCGCAAGGCGCCTGAGGGTGCCCGTGTTCGTGAAGGTCCTCGGGGCCGTGGCCTGTCTGAGCTTCCTGCTCCTCGCGGTGCTCGGCTCCCCCGACCGGCCCCTGAGCCGGTCGGGGGAGGTCATCGGCGAACGGGAGATGGTGCGCATCAGCGGGCCGACGGGACGCAGCACCGAGGTCCTCGCGCTGATCGACACCGGTGCGTCGGCGTCGTCGGTGGACACCTCGCTGGCGAAGGAGCTCGGTTTCGACCTCGACGCGGCGCCCAGGATCACCGTGGGTTCGGCGCTCGGCCGGGAGAAGCGCCCGGTGGTCGACAGCACCGTGCGGCTGGCCGGCCGGTCGTTCGTCGCCAAGCTCAGCGTCAACAACCGCTCCAAGCGCGAGACCCCCGTCCTGCTCGGCCGGCAGGAGGTGCAGGGTCTTCAGGTGGCGGTGGGCAAGCGGCTGCTCACGCAGCCCGATTCGATCGCCGCGCCGTCGGCCCTGCGGATCCTGTTCGCCAAGGCCCCGGCGATCGACCCCGTGTCCATGATGGCGCTGCTGCCTCTGGCGGCCCTGCTGATCGTGGTGCTCCGGGTGGTCGTCGGGCTGAACACGCTGGGCACGTTCAGCCCGGTGCTGCTGGCCCTCGCGTACGCGCAGGCCGGCCTGCCCCTGGGCGTACCCCTGACGCTCGTGATGTTCGCACTCGGATTCGCCCTCCAGCCCCTGCTGCGCCGACTGCACCTGCCGCGGGTCGCCCGGCTCGGCGTGCTGATCGCGGTGGTCACCTCGGGCCTGATCGCCGCGCAGCTCGGTCTGGGCAGTCTCGGGCTCTCCGACTCGTGGGGGATGTCGCTGCCGGTCGTGGTCACGGCGATCGTCACCGAACGTCTGTGGGAGGCATGGGACCTCGACGGTTTCCGGGCCGCGGCTTCGGGGGCCGCCCTGACCATGGGCACGGCCGTGCTGGTGGCGCTGCTCCTCCTGACGCCGTACGTGCGCGAGGTCGCGGAGGCCGTACCTCTCCAGCTCGCGATCGTGTGCGCCGTATGGACGTCGATCGTGGGAACGTACCGCGGACTTCGTCTGAGCGAGCTCTTCCGGTTCGCTCCCGCGGCCAAGCGGCAGGAGGCGAGGGCGTGATACGCCTTCGCGGCTGGGACCCGGTCATGGGCATGAACCTGCGCAACGCCCGGATCGCCCGGCACAACTCGTCGGCCGCCATCCGGCTCGTCAACGACAAGTACGCCACGAAGGAGGCGCTCGCCGAGGTCGGCGCCCCCACCTCCCCCACCCTGGCCCTGCTGCGCTCACGCCGGGAGATCGCCTCCCTGGACTGGGACGGCCTGCCCGACTGCTGGGCACTGAAGCCGAACCAGAGCCTGGGCGGCAACGGCATCCTGCTGGCCTTCGGCCGGCGTCGCCGGAACTGGACGTCCTCCTCCGGCAGACGGATCTCCAGGGACGTGGTCGCCGACCAGCTGCGCCGCATCCTGGACGGGGACTTCTCTCCGCGCCCCACCGACTGGGCCCTGTTCGAACCCCTGATCCACGCGCACCCCGATCTGGCCCGGCTGTCCCACCAGGGGTTGCCGGACATCCGGGTGATCTGCGACCGGGACCGGCCCCGCCTTGCGATGCTGCGGCTGCCCACCCGCTTCAGCGGCGGGCGGGCCAATCTGCACCAGAAGGCCATCGGCGCCGCCGTCGACCTGTCCACCGGCCGGATCACCCACGCCCTGGTCGGGAAGGAGCCGACCGAGACCCATCCGGACACCGGCGCGCGCCTGATCGGCGCGACCGTTCCGCACTGGGCGGAGGTACTCGACGCGGCGAGCCGGTGCGCGTCGGCGACCGGCCTGCACTATCTGGGCGCGGACATCGTCGTCGACGCCGACCGGGGGCCGCTGATCCTGGAGGTCAACGCGCGGCCCGGCCTGCAGATCCAGAACGTCACCGGTCACGGCCTGATGACCGCGACCGCCCACCCTTGGAGTCCCTGATGCGCTGGACCGCGCTCGTCGCCAAGTCCGTCGTCGCCGGTGCGGCCGGAGCCTTCCTCGCGGTCAGCGCCGCGGGCGTACAGCCGCCACGCCAGGCTTCCGAGGCGGACCCGGGCAGGGAGGTGCCCGCGGACGAGCGGACCTACGCACCCGGTCCGGGGTCCGGGGCGACCGGCCCCGTCCCGAGTCCTTCGCCGACGGTGAGTCACCGCTCCCCCTGAAGGAGCCGGGCGTCGTGGGCCAGGATGGCGGCCTGGACGCGGTTGGCGCAGCGCAGCTTCGTCAGCATGCGGCTCACGTACGCCTTGACCGTGCCCTCCCCCAGGTGCAGCCGCTTGCCGATCTCGGCGTTGGAGGCGCCGGTGCCGACCATCGCGAGGACCTCGCGCTCCCTGCTGGTGAGGTCGGCGATGCGGCGTACTCGGGGATCGGCAGGCTCCTCGCCGCCGTCGAGGTACCGGTCGATGAGGTGCCGGGTGATCTGGGGGGACACGACGGGGACTCCGGACGCGACCCGACGGACGGCCTGGATGAGTTCCTGCGGGGTGCTGTCCTTGAGGAGGAATCCCGCCACGCCCGCTCGCAACGCGCGTTCGACGTAGGCGTGTTCGCCGAAGGTGGTGAGCATGAGCACCCGGATCGACGGGGCCCGGGCGGCGAGCCGTTCCGCCGCGCAGAGCCCGTCCGTGCCCTGCATCTGGATGTCGAGCATCGCGACGTCCACCTCGTGCCGGACGGCGAGCGCCTCCGCCTCGCGGCCGTCCGACGCCTCGGCCACCACGTCGATGTCGTCGGCGTGCTTGAGCACCAGCCTGATGCCGGCGCGGACCAGCTCCTGATCGTCGGCGAGCAGTACACGTATCACAGCGGAAGCCTCAAGAAGTGGGAGGGAGGACGGTCGACGAGACGGCGGTCCCCTCGACGCCGGACGGTTCGTCCGCCTCCGGGTACGGGACGAAGGCGAGGGTGACGAACTGCAGGGCGACGACACCCAGCACGCCGAGCGCCATGGCGGCGGCGTTCACGAAGCGGTGCCACCAGGAGCGGGCCGCCGACACGGTCTGCGGGCCGGCCGGGGCGGGCGTGGTCGCCGTGGCGGGGCCGGCGTCCAGGGGGATGCGGGCGTCGACCGCGTACCCGCCGCCGTCGGCGGGTCCGGCGCGCAGGGTGCCGCCGAGCAGACGGATCCTTTCGTGGAGACCGACGAGGCCGAGGTCGCCGCCCGGCAGCCTGACCGCCCGTGCGGTGACGCTCTCGGGTCCGTTGCGGACGTCGACGCGTACCTGCCGGGACTCCCTGCGGACGGCGACCCGTACCTCCGACGCGGCCGCGTGCTTGTGCACGTTGGTCAGGGCCTCGCGGATCACCCTGTCCACGGCGCGCCGGGCGGTGGGGCTCTCCCCCGTCAGGTCGTCGCCGGACCAGTCGAGGTGCACGGCGATGCCGGCCGTACGGGACTGGGCCACGAGCGCGGCGACGTCGGCGCGGGTTCCGGTACGTGCGGTCAGCGGCTCCGCGGCACCCGACAGCGGATCCTCCGCGCGCAGGACCCCGAGGACGTCCCGTAGCTCGGCCATCGCCTGGCGGACCGTGCTGTGCACCAGCCGGGCGCTGCGACGGACCTCGGGATCACCGGCCTCGCCGGCCATCTCCAGGCCGCCGGAGTGCAGGGCGACGAGGCTGAGCCGGTGGCCGAGCAGGTCGTGCATCTCGCCCGCGATCCGGGACCGTTCGCGCGATCTGGCCTGCTCCTCGGCCGAGCGGTGGGCCCGCTCCAGGAAGGCGTTGCGCTCCTCCAGGGCCTGGAGGAGCCGCTCGCGCTGACCGGTCAGCGCCCCGGCGAGACCGGGCAGGATCCCGCACACGATGCCCGTGACGAGGACGACCATCACGTCGTACTCGAGGATCGGCGCGGGCTCCGCCGCCGAGTGGGCGAGGGTGACGGCCAGTGGCACCGTCAGGGACGCGGTCAGGGTGACGACGCGGTGGTGGAGCCGGGTCCAGTTCAGGCCCGCCGTGTAGGCGACGGCCGTCAGCGCTCCGCCGGTCAGCGGCTCGAACGCGATGAGCGCGGCCGCGGCGACCAGCGCCGTCGCGGGCCACCGTCGGCGGACGAGTACCGCCGTCACCGCCCCCGCGGCCGTGGTGAGCTGTCCCGCCGTGCCGCACAGCGCGCCCTGCTCGGAGCTCCAGCTGTCCCAGTCCAGCAGGGCCACGACGGTCGCCGCGGTCACGGCGATCAGCGCGAGGTCGGCCGTCAGCGGAAACAACCGGCGCCGCATATCACTCTCCTGAAAAAGGCCGGCCGCCGCCGAAGGGCGACGACCGGCGCGTGGAACCGTCTCGTCCGGGGTCGTCGGGTCAGACGGCCGGGGGCACGACGGGCTGCGACTGGGTGGCGCAGTGGATGCCGCCACCGCCGGTCGCGATGTTGTCGATGTCGAGCTGGACGATGGTCCGGCCGGGATAGGCGGCCGCGAGGATGTTGTAGGCCACGCCGTCGGCGTAGCTGTCACCGAACTGGGGGACGAGGACGGCGCCGTTGGCGGTGTAGTAGTTGGTGTAGCTGGACAGGAAGGCGCTGCCCCGGTCCTTGCCGCGGATGCGCTTGCGGTCCGGGCCGGGGAGTTCGGTGACGGTCAGGCGGCGGCCCTGGGCGTCGGTCGCGCCGAGCAGGATCTGCTTGGTCTCGTTGTAGACGGCGACCCACTTGGGGTCGGTGCCGGGACCGGGCTGGTCGAGGATGACCTGTCCCGGTGCGACGAAGCGGGCCAGGCAGTCGATGTGGCAGTCGGTGATGTCCTGGCCGGCGAGTCCCGGCACCCAGATCACCTTGTCGATGCCGAGCGCCGACTTCATCGCCTGCTCGACCTGGTCCTGGCTCATGCCGGGGTTGCGGTTGCTGTTGACGAGCGAGCTGACGGTGGCGAGCAGGGTGCCCTGGCCGTCGGTCTCCAGCGAGCCGCCCTCCCCGACGAATCCGGCCTGCACGCGCGGGACGCCGTACTGGCCGAGCAGGGTCGCGGCCGCGGCTGCGTCGTTCGCGTACGGCTGGGCGTACGTCGTGCCGGTCTTGCCCCAGCCGTTGAAGTTGGTGTCCACGCCCGCGACGGCGCCGGGCGCGACGACGAAGGTGGGGCCGAAGTCCCGGATCCACAGGTCGTCGTTGGGTATCTCGACGACCTCGATGCCGTAGTAGGCGCCGGCTCCGCACTGGTACCGCGCGTCGGCCGCCTGCTCGGGGCGGGCGAGCACCACGACGGGCTCGTAGCGGGAGATCGCGTCGGCCACGCGCGCGATGTCACGGCGCACGCCGGTGAGGTACGGGGACCAGATCGAGGACAGCGCGGGCCAGGCCATGAAGGTCCGCACATGGCGGTCGTGCTCGGCGGGCATGCGCAGCGTGGCGCCGGAGGGGCTGGTGGCGGCGCGGGCGACGGTGGGCAGGGCCGATCCGAGGGCCGCGAGGGGCAGAGCGGCCGCGCCGAGCTGGAGCAGTCGGCGCCGGGACGTCGTGGACGTGTCCATGGAACTCCTACCTGAAGGGAGGGGGGCGGATGTTCCCCCGCATCGTGCCGCAGACTGAAAATTCAGTCAATGATCTCGAGATCATGACTAAAGATTCAGTCAATGTGTGAGACTGATGGTTCAGACCACTCAGACCACAAGGCCGCGACCACAGGGCCGCACAGACCACTCACGAGGGGGATCACGTGGCGAGGGACCGCCGAAGGGCCATCTTGGAAGCCGCCGCCCGCGTCATCGCGCGGCGAGGGGTCCGCGGACTGCGCATGGAGGAGCTCGCGACGGAAGCCGGGGTGTCGACCGCGCTGATCTACTACCACTTCAAGGACCGCGCCGGCGTGCTGCGCCACACCCTCGAGTTCATCAGCGAACGGGCCGATCGCTACACGTCCGACGGGGGTGCCGGCGCCGGACCGTACGACGCCCGGGAGGAGCTGACGCAGACCCTCCTCCTGGAGTTCCAGGACGTTCCCGAAGTACGGGAGAACAGCACGGCGTGGGGCGAGCTGCGCGCCAGCGCGGTCTTCGAGCCCGAGCTGCGCGGAGATCTGGCCCGCGCCACGCTGGCGTGGATCCACGATGTCGCGGACCTCCTCAGCGGCATCCTGCCGTCAGCCCCCGCACCGGCCCTGACGGCATCCGCGGAACGGCTCACCGGCCTCCTGGAGGGACTCAGCACGCGGTGGCTCAGCGGCGCACTGCCCCTGAGCCACGCACGCGAGCTGGTGCGGGAGGCGGTCTCCCTCGAGGTCGAGCGACTGGGTCGCTGAGCGGGGGGCGGACGGCGTCACCTGAAAAAGAAGAAAGATCACCGTCCCGGCGCGCATCCTCGGAGCCCTCTCGATCGTCTTGTAGGCGCCGGGTCCGCGCGGACGCCGTCCTTGGACCCGGATGACATCGATTCCTACCTAGGGCAGAAGACTTTGCTGACTCCCCCACTCGGCCTGCGCAGCGCCGTGACCGTCTCGCTCACGGCCTCGGCCGTACTGGCCGGCGGCCTCTTCGCCGGCCAGGCGCACGCCGCGACGCCCACCCCGTCGATCACCGCCCCCGGCGGCTTCGTCATGAACGACGGAACGGGCGCGATCCTGTACGGAAAGGCCGCGGACACCCGTCGGTCGACCGGCTCCACCACGAAGATCATGACCGCGAAGGTGGTGCTGGCCCAGCCGAACCTCAACCTCGACGCCAAGGTCACGATCCAGAAGGCCTACAGCGACTACATCGTCGCCAAGAACGCCTCCTCGGCCCGGCTCATCGTCGGGGACAAGGTGACCGTCCGGCAGCTCGTCTACGGCCTGATGCTGCCGTCGGGTTGTGACGCCGCCTACGCGCTGGCCGACAAGTTCGGAACGGGCTCCACGCGGGACGCCCGCGTGAAGTCGTTCATCGGGAAGATGAACGACGAGGCCCGGCGGCTCGGCCTGCGGAACACCCACTTCGACTCGTTCGACGGGATAGGGGGTCCGCAGAACTACTCGACGCCGCGTGATCTGACGAAGATCGCCAGCAGCGCGATGAAGAACTCGACGTTCCGCAACGTCGTCAAGACGCAGTCGACGAAGCAGAAGGTCACCACGAAGAGCGGTGGTTACCGGTACATGTCGTGGACCAACACGAACAAGCTCCTGAGCACGTACAGCGGCGCGATCGGCGTGAAGACCGGTTCGGGTCCGCAGGCCAAGTACTGCCTCGTCTTCGCGGCCACCCGCGGCAACAAGACGGTCATCGGCACGGTGCTCGCCGCTCCGTCCGAGGCGAACCGGGCGGCCGACGTGAAGAAGCTGCTGGACTACGGCTTCGCTAGGTAGTAACAGCGGCAACCGGCTGCCTCCCGTCGAACGGGAGGCAGCGCGGGTCGGCTCCGGGTCCGGCCATCTCGTGGGGCCTGGCGCCACCAGCCCGGGTCCCACACCCCGTCAGCGCCCCTGTCTGCGCGCTCTGTCGAATCGGACCAGCACCCGCACCACCCGCCACACCGCGGCAAGTCCCGCCAGTACCGCCCCCGCCGTCAGCAGGGCCTTCCCCGCCGGCTCGTTCACTCCGACGAGCAGGGCCGGCACCAAGAGGACGCCGAAGACGAGCGCGGCCAGGACGGCAGCCGTCACCAGGGCGAAGCCGATCTCCACCGTCATCGCGTCCTTCTCCCACCGCGACTCTCGTCCCATGTCCATGGCGGGAGTCTCACACAGTTCCTCGGCACCTACTGAAGCTGGGGTCAGTGGCGGCATCGCGGCGTGATCCACTTGATCGGCACCGCAGGGAGCGGTGCGTGAGGAGTGTGACGCCATGTCCGACACCGCCGCCGTCGTGGTCCGCCCGGTCCGGGAGGGCGACTTCGACCAGTGGCGTGCCCTGTACCGGGGGTACGCCGACTTCTACCGGGTCGAGCAGACCGAGGAGGCCGCGCGGCTCGTCTGGTCCTGGATCCACGACCCCGGCCACGAGGTGGAGGGCCTGGTGGCCGAAGACGCCGACGGGCGGCTCCTCGGGCTCGCCCACTTCCGGGCGTTCGCGCGCCCGCTGTCCGCCACCGTCGGCGGCTGGCTCGACGACCTGTTCGTGGATCCGGCGAGCCGTGGCTCCGGTGTGGTGGACCTGCTGCTCGGCGCTCTGCGCGGGATCGGGGCCGAGCGCGGCTGGAGCGTCGTCCGCTGGATCACGGCCGACGACAACCACCGCGCCCGGTCCAAGTACGACCAGGTGGCCACCCGCACGATGTGGATCACGTACGACATGGTCCCTGAGGCCTGACGGGCCGTCCGGCGCCGCGTGCCTGCCGCAAATCTGCACAACGTGTGCGAGTGGAGGGGCGGCCCCTTCACCTTTCCCCGACACCACGGGGTCCGGGGCCGCCCGGACGGCACCCTTCTGTCCGTTTAAGTTCCCTGCGCGGGGCGGGTCGGCGGAATCTGTTACTCGGATCCGAGGAGAAGCTGTCGGCATTCGGTGAAATTGAATGCACGGCCGCTTCCCGAGGTGCAGAAGAACCCCTGCCGGAGCGTCAACCGAATTTCTCCGGTCAGTCGTTCACGTGATTTGATCAATCCCGCTGCGGCCGCAGAAGACGGATTCCCCCCATGAACGAAGGGTGCGCATCATGCGTCACGACCTTGAGACCGCTGAGATCTCCGACGCCGACCTCGACGCCGTTTCCGGCGGTCTCGTCACCGTCTCCGGCGGCCTCGCCGGCGCCCTGACCAACGACGTCACCAACGTGCTCGGCACCGTCGGCTCGCTGCAGACGGTCCAGGGCGTCGAGGGCCTCGTCTCCGGTGTTCCCGGCCTGGCCGCCGGCATCACCGGTGTCTCGGTGAACACCGCGGGCATCACCGGCATCGCCGGTCTCTGAGCCCCATAAGGGCCGTGAACCCCGGAACCGTCCCGGTTCCGGGGTTCACGGACACCTCCGAGCCCGACCGCGGAAAACCCGACCGCGGGAATTGCGAGAGAATGCAGCCGAAGGAATAGTCCGTGCAGTTCCGCCGCAATGCGCTTTCCAAGCTGCAATCCCCCGAAGAACTCGACGTGCCCGTGCGTTTCGCACGCCCGCAGGGCCGTCTCGTCCTCGCCGTCACCGTCGTCGTCATGGCGGCCGCGTGCGTCTGGGCCCTCACCGGCACGGTCACGTCCAAGGTGAACGCCCCCGGTCTCCTCACCCATGCCGAGGGCACCTATCTCCTCCAGAGCCCCGTCGCCGGCCAGGTCACGGAGGTCCTCGTCGAAGAGGGCCGGTCCGTCTCCCCCGGCGCGCCCCTGCTGACCGTCCGTACGGACCGGGGCGACCGGCCGGTACGCGCCGTCGCCGGCGGTCGCGTCACCACACTGCACGCCAGGCTCGGTTCGGTCGTCACCGCGGGCGCCGACGTGGCGACCGTCGAGCGCGTGACCGACCCGGACGCCCCTCTGGTGGCCGTCCTGTACCTGCCGGGCGACACCGCCGCCACGATCCGCGTGGGCGCCCCCGTCGACCTCGGCGTCCAGTCCGCCCCGCGCGACCGGTTCGGCGTGCTCCGGGGCCGGGTCACCGCCGTCGGCAGCACTCCGCAGACACAGGCGCGACTCGTCTCCTTCCTCGGCGACGCCGGTCTCGCCGCGCGGTTCTCCCGCCAGGGCGATCCGGTCGCGGTCCTCGTGGCCCTGGACCGCTCCCCCACCGGCGCCTCCGGATACGCCTGGTCCTCCTCGGACGGCCCCCCGCAGGTGCCCGTGTCCGGCACGCCCGTCAGCGGCGCCGTCCACCTCGCCGCGCAGCGGCCCGTCGACTGGCTGCTGCCGTGAGCGCGGCACGAGGAGCCACCCCGGCAGGGTCCCGGTCCCGTGGCAGGGCGCGGACGACGGCTCGCAGGCTCCCGCCCGCCGCCGTGCCCGAACCCCGTACCCCCGCCGCCGGCCGTCCCCGGCGCCGTACGCCCGTCGCGAAGGGCCGACGGCCCCGGACCGTCCGCACCCCCACCGTGCTGCAGATGGAGGCGGTCGAGTGCGGTGCCGCCGCGCTCGCGATGGTGCTCGGCCACCACGGCCGCTTCGTCCCGCTGGAGGAGCTCCGGATCGCCTGCGGCGTCTCCCGCGACGGGTCCCGGGCCGGGAACCTCCTCAAGGCCGCCCGTGGTTACGGACTCCAGGCCAAGGGCATGCAGATGGACCTGGCCGCGCTCGCCGAGGTGCGCGCCCCGGCCGTCCTCTTCTGGGAGTTCAACCACTACGTCGTCTACGAGGGCACCGGCCGCCGTTTCGGCCGCCCCGGCGTGTACATCAACGACCCCGGCAGCGGCCGCCGTTTCGTCCCCATGGACCAGTTCGACACCAGCTTCACCGGAATCGTGCTCACCTTCGAACCCGGCCCCGCCTTCCGCCGCGGCGGGAGCCGGCCCGGTGTGCTCGCCGCGCTGCCCGCCCGGCTGCGCGGCACGTCGGGCACCATGGCCGCCGCGGTCGTCGCGAGCCTCCTCCTGGTGGCCGTCGGCGCGTGGGTGCCGGCACTGAGCCGTACGTACATCGACATGTTCCTCATCGGGAACCAGACGTCCCTGCTCGGCGTGGTCTTCGCGGCGATGGCGACCGCCCTCGTCCTCACCGCGACGCTCACCGGCCTCCAGCAGGCCAATCTGCTGCGCGGGCGCATCATCGCGTCCACCCTGGGCAGCGCCCGCTTCCTGCGGCATCTGCTCCGGCTCCCGCTCGCCTTCTACGCCCAGCGCAACCCCGCCGACCTGGTCCAGCGCCTCCAGTCCAACGACGCCGTCGCCGAGACCCTCGCCCGCGACCTCGCCGCGGCGGCCGTCGACGCCGTCGTGGTCCTGCTCTACGCGGTGCTGCTCTGGACGTACGACCCGCAGCTCACCGTCGTCGGCGTGCTGATCGCCCTGCTCAACGTCGTGGCCCTGCGCGTCGTCGTCCACGTGCGGGCCACCGGCACGCAGAAGCTGCGCGCGGAGAGCGCCCGGCTGACCAACACCGCGTACAGCGGACTGCAGCTCATCGAGACGATGAAGGCCACCGGCGGCGAGGACGGCTTCTTCCGCCGCTGGGCCGGGCAGCACGCCACGACCCTCGACGTGCAGCAGCGGCTCGGCGTGCCCAGCGCCTGGCTGGCGGTCGTCGCGCCCACCCTCGCCGCGCTCAACAGCGCGCTGATCCTGACGATCGGCGGCCTGCGGGCCGTGGAGGGGCACCTCACCGTCGGGCTGCTCGTCGCCTTCCAGGCCCTCGTGACCGGTTTCACCGCACCGATCAGCCGGCTCAACGGAGTGGCGGGCCGCATCCAGGACTTCGCGGCCGACGTCGCCCGCCTGAGGGACGTCGAGGACTTCCCCGTCGACCCGGTCCACACCCGGCGCGCCCCGCACGCCCCCACCCGCCGTCTCACCGGCCACGTCGAGCTGGACGGCGTCACCTTCGGCTACAGCCCCCTCGACGCCCCGCTGCTCAAGGAGTTCTCGCTGACCGTCGGACCCGGTCGGCAGGTCGCCCTGGTCGGCGGCTCCGGCAGCGGCAAGTCCACCGTCTCGCGGCTGATGTCCGGCCTCTACACCCCCTGGGAGGGCGCGATCCGCATCGACGGCATGCGCCTGGAGGACATCCCGCGCAGCGCCCTCGCCGCCTCCGTCTCCTTCGTCGACCAGGACGTCTTCCTCTTCGAGGGCACCGTCCGCGACAACGTGGCGCTCTGGGACCCCTCGATCACGGACGAGGCGGTCGTCAGCGCCCTCCAGGACGCCGCCGTGTACGACGAGGTCGCCCGCCGCCCCGGCGGCATCCGCAGCCGGGTCGAGCAGGACGGCCGCAACTTCTCCGGCGGCCAGCGCCAGCGCCTGGAGATCGCCCGTGCGCTGGTGCGCCGCCCCAGCGTCCTGATCCTCGACGAGGTGACGAGCGCCCTCGACGCGGCCACCGAACAGATCGTGATCGACAACCTGCGGCGGCGCGGCTGCGCCTGCGTGGTCATCGCCCACCGGCTGAGCACCGTGCGCGACAGCGACGAGATCGTCGTGCTCGACCGGGGCACGGTCGTGGAACGCGGTCGCCACGAACAGCTCGTCGCGGCGCGCGGCGCGTACGCCGGCCTGGTCAAGGAGCACTGACGTGACCTTCCCCCACCCGCCCGCCGACCTCGCCGGCGTACGGCACGGCGGCGGCGTCCCGGACCCGGTCGTCGCCGCCCTGGGCGCGCTGGGCAGCGCGGTCGACTGCGCCGGGCTGCGCAGCGTCGGCCTCGAAGGCCCGCACGTCCTCTGGCTCGTCGCCGACGGCGCGATGGACCTGTTCGCCGTCGACACGGCGCGGCTCGGCCCCTGGCACTCCCTGGGCCGCGTCGAGACGGGCACGCTGCTGCTCGGCCCGGTCGACGGCCCCGCGCACACCCTGATAGGCCGCCCCGTGCAGGGCTGCGTGCTGCGCCGCATCGAGCTGCGCGAACTGCCGTACGGGGCAGGTCAGACGTACGGGGAGCAGGCATACGGAGCCGGGCAGGCCTACGGGGAGCAGGGGTTCGGCGGCCAGTGGCACGAAGGGCACTCGTACGAGGGGCGGTGGAACCAGGGGCAGTGGCACGCGGACGGCTGGTACGAGAACCGGAGCGCGTACGGCATGCCGGCCGAGGCCCCGCCCAGCCCCCTGGAACACGCCTTCGCGCTCGGCATCGGGCGCGGCCTTCGCGTCCTGTACCAGGCGGCCCTGGACGACGCCTCCGGCGCGGCCGACGGCGACGTCCTCTGGATGCAGGTCAGCCCCGGCAGCATCGCGTACGGAGCGGCGTACGAGAGCCACCAGGGCCAGGGCCACGGGTCCGGCACGCTCCTGATCGAGTCCGCGACCTGGCAGGGCATGGTCGACCAGCAGTACCGGCTGCTGTACGCCCTGGACGACTGGATCGAGCAGCTCGAACGCGACCACGAGGACCGCGCCGCCGCGGGGATCGAGGCGGGGAAGGCGGCCCGCACGCGCGCGGACCGGGCGCTGCTCGCCTCCATCGGCCGCTCCGGCGGCACTTCGCCGGCGGATCGTGCGGGCGACGACGCGACCTACGCCGTGTGCCGGGCCGTCGCCGACGAGGCGCGCATCACCCTCGCGGAGCCGGCCGCCGTCGGCACGGAGACCGGACGCCTCGACCCCGTCGAACGCATCGCGGTCGCCTCCCGGATCCGGACCCGGGGCGTCCGGCTCGGTGAGCGCTGGTGGCGCGAGGACAGCGGCCCGCTTGTGGGCCACCGCGCGGCGGACGGGACACCGGTCGCCCTGTTGTGGCGGCGCGGCCGGTACGTGGCCTTCGACCCGGCCACCGGTGAGCGGGAGCGCGTCGGCCGGAGCTCCGCCGAGGAGTTCGCGCCGCGGGCCGTCATGTTCTACCGGCCGCTGCCCGACCGGCCGCTCGGCGTGCTGCGCCTGCTCCGGTTCAGCGTCCGGGGCACCCGGGCCGAGCTCCGCGACCTGCTCCTCGGCGGGCTCGTCGCGGTCGCGCTCGGCGCCCTCGTCCCCGTCGCCACCGGCAAGGTGCTCGGGACGTACGTACCGGCGGCCGAGACCGGACTCATCGTCCAGGCCGGCGTCGCGATCATCGCGACCAGCCTCGTGTCGGCCGTCTTCATGCTGCTCCAGAACACCGCGATCCTCCGCATGGAGGGCCGGATCGAGGCCACGCTCCAGCCGGCCGTCTGGGACCGTCTGCTGCGCCTTCCGACGACGTTCTTCGCCGGCCGCTCGACCGGTGAACTGGCGGGGGCGGCCATGGGCATCAGCGCCATCCGGCGGGTGCTGTCCGGCATCGGCCCGGTGGTCGTCCAGGCCGGCACCGTGGGGACGGTGAACCTGGTGCTGCTCCTCGTCTACAGCGTGCCCCTGGCCTTCGTCGCGCTCGCCCTGCTGCTCGCCACGGCCGCCGTCTTCCTGGGCCTCGGCCTCTGGCAGCTGCGCTACCAGAGGCAGCTGATCCGGCTCGGCCACCAGCTCGACAACCAGGCCTTCCAGACGCTGCGCGGTCTGCCGAAGCTGCGTGTGGCGGCGGCCGAGAGCTTCGCGTACGCCGCCTGGGCGGGGCGCTTCGCCCGCACCCGTGAGCTGCACCGGCGCGTCGGGCGGATCAAGAACGTCCTCGCGGTCCTCGGCGCGGTCTGTCTGCCGCTGTGCACGCTCGTGATGTTCGCGCTCCTGGCCGGCCCGGCCCGCGGCACCCTGTCCGCGAGCGAGTTCCTCACGTTCAGCACCGCCGTCACGATGATGCTGTCCTCGGTCACGCAGCTGACCGGCGCGCTCCTGTCGGCCGCCGCCGTACAGCCCATGTTCGAACAGATCAGGCCGGTGTTCCGGGAGACGCCCGAGGTCCGCGGCTCCAGCGCCCCGCCCGGCGAACTCACCGGGGCGATCGAGGCCGAGAACCTCTCCTACCGCTACACCGAGGACGGTCCGCTGGTCCTCGACGGAGTCGATCTGCGGGTGCGGCCGGGCGAGTTCGTCGCGATCGTCGGGGCCAGCGGCTGCGGCAAGTCCACGCTCCTGCGGCTGCTCATCGGCTTCGACCGGCCGGCCTCGGGCACCGTGCGGTACGACGGGCAGGACCTCGCGGCCCTCGACCAGGCGGCCGTGCGCCGCCAGTGCGGTGTCGTCCTGCAGAACGCCCAGCCGTTCTCCGGTTCCGTCCTCGACTGCATCCGCGGCGCCGGAGCGTACCCCCTGGAGGACGCGTGGGCCGCCGCCGCGATGGCGGGCCTGGCCGAGGACATCAAGGCCATGCCGATGGGCATGCACACGATGCTGACCGACGGCGGCGGCACCGTATCGGGCGGGCAGCGCCAGCGGCTGATGATCGCCCAGGCGCTCATCCGCAGGCCCCGGATCCTCTTCTTCGACGAGGCGACGAGCGCCCTGGACAACGAGGCGCAGCGGACCGTCATCGAGTCGACCCGCGCGCTGAACGCGACACGCGTGGTGATCGCCCACCGACTGTCCACGATCATGGACGCGGACCGGGTGATCGCCCTGGCGGACGGGCGTGTCGTCCAGGAGGGGACTCCCGCCGAGCTCCTCGCCGATACGAGTGGTCTCTTCCACGAACTGGTGCGGCGTCAGCTGGGATGAAACCGGATCGGCCGTCGGGGGCGTGTACACGTAGGACAGTGATCATCGCGGAAGGAGACCCCTTGCACACCCACGGACCCGGCCCGTCCCGCCGTACCGCGCTCACCCTGGGCGTCGGAGCGGCGCTCACGGCCGCTCTCGCCCTGAACGGCGGAGCGGCGCAGGCCTTACCGGAACCGGGCGGCATCGTCGCGCGGCTGAGGCGCCTGGAGCAGGAGCACACCGCACGGCTCGGCGTGTTCGCCCGTGACATGCGCACGGGCAGGACGGTGACCTACCGGGGGCACGAGCGCTTCCCGATGGCCTCCGTGTTCAAGACCCTCGCCGCCGCGGCCGTCCTGCGCGACCTCGACCACGACGGCGAGTTCCTCGCCCGCCGCGTCCACTACACGCAGGCGTACGTCGCGAGGTCCGGCATCTCGCCGGTCGCGGGGCTCGCCGAGAACATCAAGGGCGGCATGACGATCGCCGAACTCTGCGACGCCACCATCCGCTTCAGCGACAACACCGCCGGCAACCTGCTCCTCCAGGAGCTGGGCGGTCCCACCGCCGTCACCCGCTTCTGCCGCTCGATCGGCGACCGGGTCACGCGGCTCGACCGCTGGGAGCCCGAGCTCAACTCGGCGGAGCCCTGGCGGGTCACCGACACCACCACCCCGCACGCCATCGGCCTCTCGTACGCCCGTCTCGTACTCGGCGACGTGCTGGAACCCCGGGACCGCGAGCGGCTCACCGACTGGCTGCTCCGCAACACCACCAGTACCGAGAAGTTCGGCCGCGGCCTGCCCCCCGAGTGGCGCCTCGGGGACAAGACGGGTTCCCCGCGCTACGGCGGGGCCAACGACGTGGGCATCGCCTGGCGGCCGGACGGCACGCCGATCGTCCTCGCCGTCCTCAGCACCCAGCCGGAGGAGGACGCCCCGACCGACAACCCGCTCGTGGCATCGACCGCCGCGCTGCTGGCCGAGGAGTTCGGCGCGGGGGCGGATGCGGACCACCGTGTCTGATTCGTTCAAGAGGAAGACGACCCCGGCCCGCTAACGTCGGTGCCATGACCATCACGGGCAAGGAATCGCGCCACCTCGGCGTCTGGATCGACCGCACCGCCGCCGATGTCTACGCCTACGCGTCGGACCCGGCCAACCTGCCCGCGTGGGCGCACGGCCTGGGGAAGTCCATCGAGAGGGTCGGGGACCAGTGGGTGGCGGACTCCTCTCCCCTGGGCCGCGTCGTGGTCGCCGTCGTTCCGCGCAACGAGCTGGGCGTGCTCGACCACGACGTCACCCTCCCCTCGGGGGAGACCGTCCACAACCCGGTCCGTGTGCTCGCCGACGGCGCCGCGAGCGAGGTGGTGTTCACTCTCCGCCGTCAGCCGGGGACGAGCGACGCCGACTTCGAGCGCGACGCCGCCACGGTCACGGCCGACCTGGCCCGGCTGAAGGAGCTGTTGGAGTCCGCTTGAGCCCTCCTCGGCGGAGGCCAACGCCTTGGTACCGGACGCGTCAGCGCAGGCGGCGGGCGTCGACCTCCTGGTCGAGGCGCCAGGTGCGGCCGCCGTCGGTGGACCGTTCGTTGCGCCAGTGGAACGAGTCGGCGGTGATGTCGGCGAAGGTCCACCGGACGAGGTCGCCGCCGGCGGCGCGTTCCATGACGATCTCGTCGTCGATCCGGCGGGCGTACATGTGCACCTGGTCGCCGTGGGCGGTGCCGTGGAAGGTGAACCGCCAGAGCTGGAGGCGGGGATCCCAGATGCGTACGCACAGACCGCACTCCTGGTCCGGGTCTCGGCCTTCGGCGGTGAGTTCCTCGCGTCCGGGCCGACGCCAGACGTCCAGGACCGCCCGGCCCTCCAGGGCGTAGCCGAACTCCCAGTCGCCGCTGACGCCGTGGGCCGGGGAGCCGTCGGCCGGGTGGTACGTGATCCTGGTGGCCCAGTGTCCGGTCAGGCGTCCGAACTGCTCCATCTCGGTCGGGTACAGCGGGCTGGGGCCGTCGGCGAGCAGCGTCTTCATGCGGGTGTCTCCGCGGACGTGAGCGGGGTCAGGGCGTGGGCGAGGCAGTCGACGATGGGGGCGGCGTACGCACCGTCCGGGTCGAGTTCGGGGTCGTAGACGGCCATGTCGAGCCCCACCACGCGACCGGTGCCGGCCAGGGTCGAGACGAGCTCGGCCAGCTGGGGGAAGTCCAGGCCCGGGCGGCCCGGGGTGTCCACGGCGGGCAGGACGCGTTCGTCGAGCACGTCGAGGTCGATGTGGAGCCAGACGCGGTCGAGCGCGCGCCGCTCCAGGTGGCGGACGACCCGATGCCCCAGTGCGGTGACGCCGATCCGATGGATCTCCTGTGCGGTGATCCGGGTGACCGGGGGCCCCTCCTCGTCCTCCTCGCGGTCGCCGATCTGGACCACGTCCTCGTCGGCGACGAGAGGTCGGCCCACCGCCGGCCAGTGGGTGAGCAGCAGTTCGCCGCGGCCGGTGGCCAGGGCCAGGTCCATCCCGGCCGCCGAACCGAGGGCCGTACCGGCGTCGTGGTTTCCGGGGTGCCGGAAGTCGCTGTGCCCGTCGAGGTGGACCAGGCCGCAGCGACCGTGGCGCCGGGCCCCGAGCAGGCACCCGAGGAGGATGCTGCAGTCGCCGCCGAGGACGACCGGGAACCGGGAGGCGGCGAGCGCGCTGTGGACCGCTTCTCCGAGGCGGAGTGT
This sequence comes from Streptomyces sp. R44, assembly GCF_041053105.1. Lineage (NCBI taxonomy): Bacteria > Bacillati > Actinomycetota > Actinomycetes > Kitasatosporales > Streptomycetaceae > Streptomyces > Streptomyces sp. R44. The sequence goes on from NZ_CP163444.1 coordinate 463,852, forward strand.
GTGCTCGCGGAGGGTCACGCCGTTGCGGACGCGGGTCGCGGGCTGCGGGTCGGCCGCGTAGGGCGGGCGGTCGAGCTCCACCAGCCTGTCCGGTTTCAGGCGTGCTTCGAGGCCTGCCGACAGCAGGGCCCGCGGGGCGCGCCAGGTTCCTGGCTCGCGCCCCGGCGCGGGCGGTCGCAGGCCGAGGTTCCAGGGGGCCGCGATGAGCTCGACGGCTGCGGTCACGGGCGTCTCCTCACATCCGAGCATCCGAACATCCACGAGGGATCCAACCGGATAACATCAGTACACTGGTTGGAACGACGGAGGCAAGCACAGGAAAGGCGGTCGCGTGGCGGGCAGCATCCGGCCTCACACCTTCACGGCCCGGGATCTGGTCGGCGGGCATCTCGTCATCGACCTGGTGAACACGGTCACGGCGCGCGACGCCGAGCCCGTCGACTGGCTCGACGGGTACCCGCGCCTCCTTGAGTGGGCCGCACTCACCGGGCACTTCTCCCCCGCCGACCTCACCGCCCTGCGGCAGCTCGCCGACGCCGACCCGGGCGCGGCCGGTTCGGCCCTGGACCGGATCCGCGAGCTGCGCGAGGCCCTGCACGAGCTGCTCACGGCGCTGATCCACCAGGACGCTCCGGCTCCGGCGGAAGCGCTCGCCCAGGTGGAGAAGGACTGGAAGAGCGCGGTCGCCCGGGCGCGTCTCACGCTGCACGGAACCTCGCCGCAGCCCCGGGTCGACGTCGGGACGTCGGGGCTCGACCACCTCCGCCACGAGCTCGCCCTGCGGGCCTTCGACCTGCTGCGGGCACTGCCGCCGGAACGCGCCCGCGTCTGCCCCGGCGGGCGCTGCGGCTGGCTCTTCCTGGACAGCTCCCGTGGCGGCCGGCGCCGCTGGTGCTCCATGGCCACCTGCGGCAACGCCGCCAAGGGCCGCACCCACTACCAGCGGAACCGGGCCGCCGCGCCCCAGGAGTGACCGGGGTACGCGGTCGGCTCGCCTACCGGGCGGGGGTCCGGGGCGCGGCCACGGTGCTGAGGTGTTCGGCGTACTCGTCCAGGGCCGCCTGGGCCTGGACGTCGTCGCGGTCGATCAGCCAGTTCAGGGTCAGCCCGTCCATGACGCTCAGGCCGTAGCGCGCCAGGGCCGGGAGCGGCACGGTCCAGCCGAAGCCCGCGAGGTCGGCGATGGCTTCGAGGTGGTCGCTGTAGACCTTGAGGTAGTGCTGGTACTGGCGGCGGGCGACGTCGGCCAGGCCGGGCTGGCGCAGGGCGTACTGGGTGAGCTCGTAGGTGACCATGTGCTCGGCGGGCCGCTCGCGGACCTGGTCCCAGTAGGTGTGCAGGGTGTGGAAGATGATGTCGCGCGTCGAGCCTTCCGCCGGCGACGCGGTGGCGGGGGCGACGCTCCTCAGGGTGATGCGTTCGATCACGCTGTGGAGGAGCTCCTCCTTGGAGCGGAAGCAGTAGTGGAAGGCTCCGAGGGGAAGTCCCGCCTCGCTGACGACGGCGCGGGTCGTGGTCTTGGCGACCCCGTCGCGGATCATCACGCGGATGGCCGCCTCGACCAGCTGCTCACGGCGCTCGTCGGCTGAGCGGCGGGTCATGGCGTCTCCATCGACGGGGTGGGGCGGTGAACCGGATCAACGTATCCCAGCGGCTCCGCCGGGCCGCGATCAGGGCGGCCCCGCGAGCGGCCGGTCACAGGAAGGCCCGGCCCTCGCCCCGGTAGGTCGGTACGACGTCGACGATCCGGTCGCCGTCGACGAGATGGAGCTCGTTGACGCGTTCGCACAGTTCGCCCGCTTTGGCGTGCCGGAACCAGACGCGGTCGCCCGTCCGCAGGCCCGCCACTCCGTCGCCGGTGAGGGGCGTCTGGACTTCGCCCGCGCCCTCCTGGGAGAGGAGTCGCAGGCCGGTCGGCCACACGGGCACGGGCAGTCGGTCGGCGCCGGGGGCGCCGGAGGCGATCCACCCGCCGCCGAGGACGGTGACGTGGCGCGGGCCGGGACGGCGTACGACGGACAGGACGAAGTGGGCGGCGGGGTGCGGGCGGAAGCCGCGGTAGTGGTCGAAGAGGGTCGGGGCGTAGAGGCCGGACCCGGCGCCGAGTTCGGTGACGGCCGGTTCGGCGGAGGTGTTCTCCAGGCTGCCGGTGCCTCCGCCGTTGACGAACTCCAGAGGGGTCACGGACTGGACGGCGCGGATGGCGGCGGCGCGTCGTTCGCGCAGTTCGCGGGTGGAGAGCTTCTGCATGAACCGGATGGCGGTGCGGCCGGCCCGCGAGCCGGGCTGGTTGTCGCCGATACCGGCGATCTGCCCTTCGTACGACATGAGGCCGACGAGCCGGAGACGCGGTCGGGCGGCGACGGCCAGGGCCAGCTCCCGGGCCTGGCGCGGTGTGTGCAGGGGCGAGCGGCGCATACCGAGGTGGAGGCGTCCGCCGGCCAGGCGCAGCGAGGCGTCGAGGTCGAGGCAGACGCGGACCGGGGGGCCGGTCGGGCCGATGGCGTCGGCCACGAGGTCGAGGTGCTCGACGGAGTCGATCATGACGGTGACGCGGGCGGCGAGCTGCTCGTCGCCTCCCAGGCGGCCGAGCGCGTCCGTGTCGGCGGAGGGGTAGCCGACGAGGACGTCGTGGTGGTCCTCGGCGAGCCAGAGCGCCTCGGGGAGCGTGAAGGCGAGGATGCCGGAGAAACCGGGGAGGCGGAGGGTGTCGCCGATGAGGGCGCGGCAGCGGAGGGACTTGCTGGCGAGCCGGATCGGCTTGCCGCCGGCGCGCCGGGTCATCTGCGTGGCGTTGGCCCGCAGGGCACCGAGGTCGACGACGGCGAACGGCGGCTGGAGGGCAGCGGTCGCTTCCTGGAGGCTCGGGAGCCCGGCGAGGCCCGAGAGCCCGGCCGAGCCCGGGGAACCGGAGGGACTCAGGGAGCCGGAAGGGCTCGGGGAGCCGGCTGGTGGCGGCGGACTCCCGAGGCGGTGCGGAGCGGGCGTCGTTCCGGTGACGTACGGCTGCTGTGCCATGACCCTGTGGCCTTTCTCCAGACCTGCTCGGCCCCGCAACCGTCCCTTGGTCAACCGTCCAAGTCAAGCGTCCCCGACTCTTGACTTGGACGGTTGACCAAGTCCACTCTTCCGGGAACCGCCGCCCGGACCGGGCGCGGCCGCTGTCGATCCACCCCGAGAGGACTCCGGTCATGACCAGCGTGTGGCGCAACTGGGCGGGCAACGAGCAGGCGCGTCCCGTGCGCGTCCTGCATCCGGCGGACGCCACCGAGGTGGCCGACGCCGTCCGGCGCGCGGCCGCGGACGGCCATCGGGTGAAGGCGATCGGCGCGGGTCACTCCTTCAGCCCGGTCGCCGTCGCCCCGGGCGTCCAGCTGCGCCTGGACCGTATGGCGGGGCTCCGGTCGGTGGACCGGGACACCGGCCTCGTCACGGTCGACGCCGGGATGCCGCTGTGGCGGCTGAATCCGCTGCTCGCCGAGCACGGCCTGGCCATGGAGATCCTCGGCGACATCGACCGCCAGACGGTGTCCGGGGCCATCTCGACCGGCACGCACGGCTCCGGAACCCGCTTCGGAGGCATCGCCACCCAGGTGCGCGCGCTCGAACTCGTCCTCGCCGACGGGTCCTTGGTCACCTGTTCGCCCGACGAGCGGCCGGAGCTCTTCGCCGCCGCCCGGGTCGGTCTCGGCGCGCTCGGTGTCATCACCGCGGTGACCTTGCGCTGCGTGCCGCTGTTCGCCCTGCACGCCCACGACGCCGCCCTGCCCGTCGCGGAGACCCTCGACCGGATCCACGAACTCGCCGACACCAACGACCACTTCGAGTTCTTCTGGTTCCCGCACAGCACGACGACCCTCACCCGCCGCTTCCGGCGGCAGCCGGCCGACGTCCCGCTCAAGCCCATCGGCGCCGTCGCGCGCCGACTGGACGAGACCGTCAGCGGTCTCGGCTTCGAGGGACTCAACCGGCTCGGCACCCGCTACCCCGGGCTCATCCCCCCGATCACCCGGTTCGCGGCGCGCGCGATGTCCACCCGCGAGTGGTCGGACCTCTCGTACCGGATCTTCGCCTCACCGCGGGACGTGCGCTTTCATGAGGGAGAGTTCGCCATCCCCCGGGAGCACGCCGTCGACGCGCTGCGGGAGATCAAGCGGTGGATCGACACGCACGACGCGAAGGTGTCGTTCCCGCTGGAGGTCCGCTTCGCCGCCCGCGACGACATCTGGCTCTCCACGGCGAACGGCCGCGACACCTGCTACATCGCCTTCCACCAGTACCACCGCATGCCCTACGCCCCGTACTTCGAGGCGTGCGAGTCGATCCTCGGCGCGTACGGGGGACGCCCGCACTGGGGCAAGATGCACGGCCTCGACGCGGAGCGCCTGCGCCCGCGGTACCCGCACTTCGACGACTTCACCGCCCTGCGCGACACCCTCGACCCCACCGGCGTCTTCGCCAATCCCTACCTCGACCGCGTCCTGGGCGTGGGCCCCGGGGCGAAGCCGGTCCAGTCGGCCTCCGGGGAGGATCCCTCCGGGTTCCGGCGGTAGCGGTCGGTCTGCGCCGCGCCGGTCGGGACCGCGGTCGGTGGGCCAGTGCGGTCGTGTGGTCGGGGTGGCCCGGACCCCGGTCAGCGGGCCAGTGCGGTCCTGTGGTCGGGGTGGCCCGGACCCCGGTCAGCGGGCCAGTGCGGTCCTGTGGTCGGGGTGGCCCGGACCCCGGTCAGTGGGCCAGTGCTGTCATGTGGTCGGGGTGGTGGGCGGCGACGTCGTGGGCGGCTCGGACGAAGGCGGCGACGGCTGCGGATCGCGAGGTCTCCGGCCAGGCGACCACGACCTCGCTGGGGCTGAGTCCGGTGACCGGCCGGTAGGCGATGTCCGGACGCTGGTGCCGCTCGGTGGTGGAGAGTGCCAGGAACGCCACCGCCTGGCCCAGCGCGACCACCTCCAGGAGTTGCTCCACACTGGCCACGATCGGCCCCTCGGGAGCGTCGGCCGGCACCAAGTCCGTGTGGCCGTCGTCGGCTTCCGCTCCGTCGCATCCTGTGTAGTAGGCGGTGTGGGAGGGGGCCGCACCTTTCCAGCGTGGGATCGGCTCGCCCTTGAGGTCGGCCGGCCGCAGGCGCCGACGACCGGCCAGGGGGTGCGACGCGGGGAGAACGGCCAGGCGCGGCTCGACCACGAGCGTCTGGGAATCCAGCCCCTGACCGTCGAACGGGCTGCGCAGCAGCGCCACATCGGCACGGCCGTCCCGCAGCATGGCGATCGGCTCTCCGCTGCCGCCGACGACGACTTCGGGCGGCGGCAGATGCGGCCCCGTTCCCCGGTAGGCGGCGAGGATCTCCCGCAGCAGCCCGGCATCGCCTCCCGGCTTCACCGCCACGACGAGCTGGGGTGTCGGCTGCCCGGCCCGGCGTGCGCGCCGGGCCGCCGCGTGCACCGCGTCGACCGCGATCCGGGCCTGGTCGAGCAGCACCTGACCGGAGTCGGTCAGCCTCACCTGCCGGGTGGTGCGCTCAAGGAGGCGCACCCCGAGCCGGGACTCCATCTGAGCGATCGCCTTCGACAGCGGGGGCTGCGCCATCCCCAGGCGTAGCGCGGCCCGGCTGAAGTTCAGTTCCTCGGCGACCGCGATGAAGTACCGCAGCTCCCGCACCTCTAGCTCACTCATACCCGTGGACTATAGATCCAGAGTCATCCGGTCTTTCCCTGCCACCCGCGGGTGAGGGGAGGCTGAACGCCATGACCACTTCACAGAAGACCGCTCTGATCACCGGCGCGAACAAGGGCATCGGCAAGGAAACGGCGCGCAGGCTCGCGGCCCTCGGCATCACCGTGCTGATCGGCGCACGCGACGCCGAGCGCGGCGAGGCCGCGGCTGAGGAGCTTCGCGCCGACGGCGCCGACGTACGGTTCCTCCCGCTGGACGTCACGGACGAGATGTCGGTCCAGGCCGCCGCCAAGCACATCGACGCCACGTTCGGCCGCCTCGACATCCTCGTCAACAACGCCGCGATCGCCGCCGCACCGCAGAAGCCGAGTGAGACCCCCGCCGCCACCGTCCGGCAGGTCTACGAGACCAACGTGTTCGGCGTCGTCGCGGTGACCCACGCCATGCTCCCCCTGCTGCGCCGCTCCGCCGCCGCGCGCATCGTCAACATGTCCAGCGAACTCGGCTCCGTCACCCACCAGGCCGACCCGGCCAGCCCCTGGTCCGCCTACACCTCGATACTCCTCCCCTACTGCACCTCGAAGAGCGCGCTGAACGCGATCACCGTGCTCTACGCCAATGAACTGCGCGCCGAAGGGATCCTGGTCAACGCGGTGAGTCCCGGCTACTGCGCGACCGACCTCAACCGCCACAGCGGGGTACGCACGCCGGAGGAGGGCGCGGCCGTCGCGGTCGACCTGGCGACCGTGGGCGAGGACGGCCCGACGGGCGCCCTTCTGGCCGAGGACGGGCCGATTCCCTGGTGAGACGACGGCCCGCCGTCTCCGCCCGAAGCCCGACGGGGGTGTTTTCCACCGGTGCGCGGCCGGCTCCGCCTCCCCGCCGGCCGGCCGCCTCGCGCGCGGGTCGCCCCACCAGGACATACACCCCCCTGGGTATCCATGGACATCGCCATGAATACCCAGGGGGGTATTTGACTTCGCTGCGGCACCTTGTTTACGGTCGAGTACGAAAATACCCATGGGGGTATCGCCCAGCGCGGGATCCCCCGATGCGTGAAGGGGCTGCCGTGTTCTTCGCCCAGTACTACCTCGACTGTCTCTCCCAGGCGTCGTACATGATCGCCGACGAGCGCTCCGGGCAGGCGGTGGTCGTCGACCCCCGCCGGGACGTCTCGGAATACCTCGCCGACGCCGCCGCCCACGGATTCACGGTCGTCGGCGTGATCAACACCCACTTCCACGCGGACTTCGTCGCCGGCCATCTGGAGATGGCCGACGAGACGGGCGCCTGGATCGGTTACGGCCGGCGCGCCGAGACCGAGTACCCGATCCGCACCCTCGCCGAGGGCGAGCGGATCTCCCTCGGCGACGTGGCACTGGAGATCCTGGAGACCCCCGGCCACACACCGGAGTCGATCAGCGTCCTCGTGTACGAGCGGGCCGAGGACGAGGTGCCGTACGGCGTCCTGACCGGCGACGCGCTGTTCATCGGCGACGTCGGCCGACCCGATCTGCTCGCCTCGGTGGGCGTGACCGCCGAGGAACTCGGGGCGATGCTCCACGACAGCGTGCAGAACAAGCTCATGGGGCTGCCGGACGAGGTGCGGGTCTTCCCCGCGCACGGTGCCGGATCGGCCTGTGGCAAGAACCTGTCGACGGAGAAGCAGTCGACGATCGGCGAGCAGCGGGCCACCAACTACGCCTGCGCCCCGATGGGCCGCGACGAGTTCGTCGCACTCGTCACCGCGGGCCAGCCGGCCGCGCCCGGCTACTTCGCGTACGACGCCGAACTCAACCGCAAGGACCGGGCCCGCTACGACGCCTCCGCCCCGCGTCCGCTGACGCTCGCCGAGTTCACCGAGCTGCGGGCCGGTGACGCGATCGTGGTGGACGCCCGCGACCCGCAGGAGTTCGCGGCGGGGCATCTGCGCGGCGCGGTGAACGTGCCCGCCGACGGCCGCTTCGCCGAGCAGGCCGGCACGGTCCTCCACCCGGCCGCCGAACTGGTCGTCATGGCACCGCAGAACCGGGAGGAGGAGGTCGTCACCCGCCTCGCCCGGATCGGCTTCGACCGGGTCGCCGGCTACCTGCGCAACCCCGAGGACGCCCTGGAGGAGCTGGCCGGCGAGGTCTCCCCCGCGAGCCGGGTCACCGCCGCCCACCTGCGCACCGCCCTCGCGGCCGAGCGGCCGCCGGTCGTCGTGGACGTGCGCACCTGCGGCGAGCGCCGCGCGAACGGCTTCATCGAGTCCGCCCTGCACATACCGCTCAGCGAACTCCCCGACCGAGCCCACGAGTTGCCCGCCGACCGGCCCCTGGTCGTGCACTGCGCCGGCGGCCACCGTTCGTCCATCGCCGCGAGCCTGCTGCGACAGCGCGGCTTCGAGGACGTCTCCGACATCCTCGGCGGATACGCCGCCTGGGCGCTGACGGAATCGGCCACGGCCTAGCCGAGAGCCCCTCTCCCCCAGAAAAGAAATCCGGACCTGGGTCCCTGACACCCCTTTTCATACCCCCCTGGGTATATCCGGCACGCCCGACCGACTCGAAGTGGAATCCCATGAGCACCACCCCCGCCCCCGCCCCCTCCCTCACTCCCGCCGTGCTGCACCGGCTCGTCCAGGAAGGGCAAGCCCCGCGTCTCCTCGACGTGCGCACGCCGGGTGAGTTCCGTACGGCGCACATCCCCGGCTCGTACAACGTGCCGCTCGACACCCTCCGCGAGCACCGCGCCGAGCTCCTGAGCCACCTCGACGAGGACGTCGTCCTCGTCTGCCGCTCCGGGCAGCGCGCCACGCAGGCCGAGAAGGCCCTCGCCGAGGCCGGCCTGCCGAACCTCCGCGTCCTGGAGGGCGGCATCGTCGCCTGGGAGACCGCCGGCGCGCCCGTCGAACGCGGTCCCGAGCGGTGGGACATGGAGCGCCAGGTCCGGCTGGTGGCCGGCTCGATCGTCCTGACCACCGGACTCCTCGGGGTGTTCGTTCCGGGCGCCCACCTGATCGGCACCGCCGTCGGGGCCGGCCTGACGTACGCGGCTCTCAGCAACTCCTGCGCGATGGGCGTGCTGCTGTCCAAGCTGCCGTACAACCGGGGGCCGCGCCCCGACATCCGCACGGTGATCGCGGAGCTGCGGAGCACGTCGTGACCGCCCTGGTCGTCGCCGCCTCCCTGCTCGTGGGCGTCAGCCTCGGCGCCCTCGGGGGCGGCGGCTCGATCCTGACGGTGCCGATCCTGGTCTACCTGGCCGGCCTCGACGCCAAGGAGGCGATCGCGACCTCGTTGTTCGTGGTCGGCGTCACCAGCCTCGCCGCGCTGGTCCCCCACGCGCGCGCCGGTCGGGTCCGATGGCGGACCGGGCTGCTCTTCGGCGGGTTCAGCATGGCCGGCGCGTACGGCGGCGGGCGGCTCGCCGAGCACCTCCCCAGCACGGCCCTGCTCGTCGCCTTCGCCCTGATGATGCTGGCCACGGCGGTCGCGATGCTCCGCAAGCCCCGGCGCGACCCGGAGAAGGCGCGCGGGCCGCTCCCCCTGAAGCGCATCGCGGTGGACGGTCTGGCCGTCGGCGCGGTGACGGGCCTGGTCGGCTCGGGCGGCGGTTTCCTCGTCGTCCCGGCGCTCGCTCTGCTCGCCGGGCTCCCGATGGGCGTCGCGGTCGGCACCTCGCTCCTCGTCATCGCGATGAACTCCTTCGCAGGGCTCGCGGGGCACCTCTCGGGCGTCGGGATCGAGTGGGGTCTGGCCCTCACCGTGACCGCGGCGGCCGTGGTCGGCAGTCTCGTGGGCGGACGGCTCGCGGGGCGCATCCCGCAGGACGCGCTGCGCACGGCGTTCGGCTGGTTGGTCATCGTCATGGGTGTCCTCGTCCTCGCGCGGCAACTGGACACCGCCGTGTGGGCCCACCCGGTCACGTGGGCGGTCCTCGGGACCTCGCTGGCCGTCGCGGTCGCCGTCCGGGTGCGACGGACATCGACGGCGAGGAGCACCCCCTGAGTTCCCGTACTCGGCCTTCCTCCGCGCGGTCGATCCGATAATCGGTGGAGGCGGGATCGCGCCCTCGCGCACAATGCCCGCGATGATCTCCACTGCCGACCAGCTGCTCGCCGCCCTCGAACCCCTGCCGCACGCCGCCCGGCTCCGGTTCACCGCCGTCACCGCACACCGGCTCGCCTCCCGGGGCGGCCTGCGTCCTCTGCTCACCGCCCTGGACGCCCGGGGCCCCTACGAGCGCCGCCTCGCCGCGCTCGCGGCCCTGGCCGCCGGGGACGCGGAGCACCTGATCGCCCGGCTCGGCGATCCCGACCCCGTGGTCCGTCGGTACGCGCTGCGCGGGGCGCGGCGGCTGCCCGTCGCGGACTCCGCCGTCAAAGCCGCGTACGACGACGCACCCGCCGTGGTCCGCGCCGACCTCGCGCGACTGCTGCGTGACGGGAGCCGGTCCGGCCTCGCCGAGCGGCTGGTGCTCCGGGTGCGCACCGAGTACGGCGACCGGGACGCGGCCCTTCTGCTGCCAGGGTGCTCGACGGAGTTCACCGCTCGGCTGCTGCCCGAAGTCGCCGGGGCCCTCGCGTTCGAGGACTGGAGCACGCTGGCCGTCCGGCATCCCGTCGCCGTCCTCGACCACGCCGAGCGTGAACTCGCCGGCATCCCTGAGCGGTTGCGCGGTCTCTGGTGGAAGCGGCACGCCGCCGGGATCGCCGCCGCCCTGCCGGCCGCGCCGGAGCGGGTGCTCGGCCTCCTTGAGCGGTACGGCCCCGACAACCTGCCCGGTCCGGTGTCCGACAGGCTCGGCGAGCTCGTCGCGGTCGACGCCGAGCGCGTCGCGCGCTGGTTCGCCGATCCCCGCCGGATGGCCGAGCGGTGGGAACGGACGCCCGGGCGTGCGGTCATGCGGCGCCTGGTGGCGGCAGATCCGCCGTCCCTGCCCAGGCTGGGGGCCCGGTGGTTCCACCGGGAAGCCTTCCGTGTCCTGCTGCGGTCGGTGCCACCGGCGCGCCGGGCCGGATTCGTGGACGCCGTCGTCGAGGCCGGGGATCCGCACAAGAACGTGCGCGCCCACCAAGGGGTGCTGGCCCTGCTGCCGACCACCGAGCGGCACGCCCGGGCCCGGGCCGCGATCGAGGAGATCCGCGGCGAACGCCATGCGTGCTGGGACGTCTGGGGTCTCCTGGCCCTGCTCCCGCCTTCCGAGGCCCGTCCCCGACTGCTGGCGGGCCTCCGTACCGATGACGCCGAGGAGCGCGGTGTCCTCTGGTACCAGCTCGTCGTCAACGCCGGCCACGCCGGTGATCCGGAGCAGGTCGCGGAGGTGCTCGCACTGGCCGCCGGGCGGCTCGCCCACGAGCGCGACCCCGTACGCGAGGAAGCCCTGTCCGCCTGCGCCGAACTGTCGGCACCCCTGCTCGCGGCAGCCCTCGGGGCCGGGACGCCCGCCGGCGGCACCGGGGCCGACGCCCTGGAGCGGCTGTGTCGGGACGCCCTGGGCGCCCGCGACTGCTCGTACGGGACCCGTGACACGATCCGGACGCTGGCGGTGAACCTGCTCGCCGCCGCCACGGAGGCGCCTGCCGACGACACCGGTACCGCCGCGGGGGAAGCGGCTGTCGGCGCCTCCGGTTCCGCCGCCACAGACGCGCCCGCAGACGCCCCCGGTACCGCCGCCACAGACGCGCCCGCCGACGCCCCCGCGACCGCCGCCGCGCGGACTGCCGTACGCCTCGTGGAAGCGCTCACCGCCCACACCGGAACGCTGGAACTCGGTCGCCTGGGTCCCCTCATGCGCGGCAGCGGGGCCGGGATCCTGCTCGGCGTACTCGGGCCATGGCTGGACCGCGCCGCCGCCCGTGGCGACGTCACGCCCCTGCTCACCCTGGTCGCATCCGCCGGACGCCGCGCGCACCGGATCCCGGAACTCCAGGACCGACTCGCACAGGCCCTGCGCATCTGCCCGGACGGGGTGTTCGGCGAGGTCGCGGCGGCCTGGCTGACCGATCGGGCGACCCGGGGGGACCGCGCGGCCGAGTTGCTGGCCCGGGAGCCGTCCGCCGCGTTCGTGCCCCAGGTGCTCGCCGTACTCGCCGCGGAACGCACCGACCTGCTGGATCGCGCCCTGCCCGAGACCCCGCTCCCGGACGGGCGGTTCCCCGCGGCCGGCGCTCCCCGGCCACTGCCGCCCTTCCGGTACGCCGACCGGTGGCTGCCCCGGCAGCAGGAGGCCGCGGTCCGGCTGGCGGCGGCCGTGGTCGCCGATGACGGCCGGGGTCTCGACGAACGGGCCGCGCTGCTCCGTACGGTGGCCCCGGTGCCGACCTACGGAAGGTCTCTGCTCCGGCAGTACACAGCCATGGAGCCGACCGCGGCCGCGCGTGTCGAGCCTCCTCTGCTGGCGGCGGCCCTGGACGCGGCCGCCCACACCGACGACCCGGCCGCGGCCCTCGGCGCCCTGCTCGACCACGCGGGCGACGAGCAGGCCGGGGCGGCCTGGTCCGCCGCCACGCGCGCCGCCGCCCATGCCCGGCCCAGCCGGGTCGCCGCCCTGCTCCGTGACGTCCTGACCCGCGAGACCGGGGTGAAGGTCACGGTGCGGAAGGCGGCCGCCCGGCTCGCCGCCCGCCATCTGCCCAGGGGCGCCGCCACCGCACTGCTGTCCACCGTGGCCCGTACCCCGGGCATCCACCCGGACGTGCAAGCCACCGTCGTCGGCCTGGCGCCGACGCTGCTGCCGGACCGGGAGATGTGGGCCCTGCTGGAGGCGACGGCCGCCGACGGGCCCGCGGACGCCCGGCGCGTACTCCTGGAGGTGAATCCGGCGGACCTGGCCCCGCCGCACCGGTCGCGGTACGGGGAACTCGTCGCCCGGATCGCCTCCGTACCCGAGGAACAGGCGGCGGAGGGTGCCCTGTTCGCCCTCCGTGACTGGGCGCGGTACACCCCGGCGGCCGGCGCGGCGCTCGCGGATGTCTGCACGGACCTCGCCTCGCCGTGGAACGCCGATCGGGCGGGCTACGGACTGACGGAACTCGCCCGGTCCGAACTGCCCCACCCGATCGGCGGCGCGGCGCCCGGCAGCCTTCTGCACGGGGTCGTGGACCGGCTTCTGGCGCTCGTCGCGGCCGGGGAGCCCGAGGGCGGCGGACGCGGCCGGGACCTGCCGGCCCGCCGTCGTCTGCACTCCCTGCTCGGCTCGTCGATCCACGACCACCGGATGTGCGCGGCCCTGGCCCGGCAGCTGGCGGCCGAGCCGGCCGTCGCCGCCACCCGCACCGCCCTCCTCGTACGGGCCATCGACCTGGAGGCGAGCGAGCGGGACCTGCTGCTCTCGCTGCGCGCGCTGGCCGCCGCGATCGAGGAACGCCCGGTCCTCGCGGCCCGGGTGGCCGAGGACGTGGAGGAGACGCACCGGTACGGCACGCCGCTTCCCGGCCCCGGCGCCGTACTGGCCGCGGTGCGTGTCCTGGGTGACGCCGGCGGTCTCGTGGAAGGCCTCCTCGCCGTCGCGCTCGCCTCGGTCCTCGGCACCCGCCTGGACTGGCCGGAGCCCTGCCGCGCCGCCGTCCTCGCGCTGCGGGGGCACCCGGACCGGGAGGTCAGGGAGACGGCGTACGCCACGGTCCTGGGCGGACGCTGAGCCGGCGGTTCCGCGTACCGCCGGCGCGGACGTCCGCCGCCGTTGACGATCGGTTCCGGCGGAACGGCGGCAGGGCGGACGGGGGTGGCGCCACCGGACCGGACGGGTCAGTGCCGCTGGACGTGGTAGCGCTGGGCGAGCCGGGCGAGGGCGACCGCTCCGAGGAGAAGCCCGAAGTCGCGCAGTGCGACGTCGTAGTACCCGGGAATGGTCAGCAGGTTGACGATGATGCCGGCCAGCCAGCCGGCCACGAGCCAGCCCCCGAAGCGGGGAGCCAGCGCCACGGCGAGGCCGGCGACGATCTCGATCACGCCGACCGCGTACATGGCCTGCTGGGCGCTGCCGGGGACGATGTCGTCGATCCACGGCGCGAGGTAGGCGGGCCAGTCCGTCAGCCGGTTGGCGAACTTGTCCAGCCCGAAGAGGATCGGCGCCACCGTGAATCCGGTACGGAGGATCACGAACGCCTGGTAGCCGGGGTCTGCGAGCGCCGCCCGCCGTCGTGCGGCAGGGCTGGTGCTTGTGGTGACGGAGAACATGACTTCTCCTTCTATCGGCAAGGTTCATTTCCTATAGAAGCCCTCTTCCGCTCTATAGTCAATGACCGTGGGTTTTACACTGGTGTTCGTGGACACCCCGGAGGAAGTACGCGACGCCGACGTCTCTGCCATCGCCTCACTCGACGAGCCGACCCGCAGGAGGCTGTACGACCACGTGGTGCGACAGTCGGCCCCCGTGAGCCGGGACGAGGCCGCCGCCGCGATCGGGCTGGCCCGCAAGACCGCGGCGTTCCACCTGGACCGGCTGGCCGACGAGTCACTCCTCGACGTCGTCTACGAACGTCGCAGCGGACGCTCCGGGCCGGGTGCGGGGAGGCCGGCGAAGCTGTACCGACGCTCCGCGAAGGAGGTCGCCGTCAGTCTGCCGGACCGCCGCTACGAGCTCGCCGGACGGCTCCTCGCCCAGGCGGTGGAGGAATCCGACGCGACCGGTGAGCCGGTGCGGGCGGTGTTGCACCGCAAGGCCGAAGAGCTCGGCACACAGCTGGGCGAACAGAACAGAACGGATCTCTTCGAGCTCCTCGAACGGTACGGGTTCGAGCCGCGCCACGAGGACGATGCCATCGTCCTGGGCAACTGCCCCTTCCACGCGCTGGCCCGGGAGCACACCCAGACGGTGTGCGGCATGAACCTCCACCTGCTGCGCGGTGTCCTCGGAGGCATCGACGAGACCGGGACCGAGGCGCGCCCGGCGCCCGGACCCGGGCACTGCTGCGTCCGCCTGCAGCCGACCGCGTGACCGTCCCGGGCGAACAGTGAGCCCCCACCGTGCGGTGGGGGCTCAGGAGGAGGATCTGGCTGCCGACTACAGGCTGAGCGCATCCTCGGCGTTGTCCATCCAGGCGGTGACGGAGTTGGTCCCGGAGACGTTGAAGCCGGGCGTCGAGGCCTTGAGCGGCACCTGCTCCAGGTCGGACTCGGTGTCCATGGTCATCGCGATCGACGAGACGGTCTTGCTCTTGGCGTCCTTCGGGCCGCCCATGAGCCCCGCGTAGGCGGATGCGCCGGGTTCGAGGCGGATCGCGTCCTCGATGCCGGGGGCGGTGCCGCGCTGCGTCGCCTGCCCGTCGAGGTCGCCGAAGGTCACGATCGGGTGCCCGAGGACCCGACACGGCTTGCCGGTCTTGTTGGTGACCTTCAGCAGGTAGCTGCTGGTCGTGGGCTCGGCCAGGCTCGCGGTGAACTTCACGTCGAAGGTGCTGCAGGGGAACACGTCGTAGTCCGGATCGGTGGACGGGGAGCCCGGCTCGGACGGCTTGGCGGGCGTCGACGGCTTGCCCGACTTCGAGGGCTTGGCGGGCGCCGAAGGCTTGGCCGGTGCCGACGGCTTGCCGGGCGTGGACGGGGACGCGGAGGCGGGAGGAGTCGTCGCCGGCGCAGCGGGGCCGCCCGCGGCACCGTCCTCGGACGGCCCGCAGGCGGTCAGGGCCAGCGCGGACACGGCGACGAGGACGAAAGCGGCTCTGCGAACGGAACTCATGGCGGTACTCCCCCCGATGACAGCGCACGTACTGCGCTGAGGTGGATCCCATCCTCGCGCGCGTGCTTCACGATTCTGTGACGGTGTCTTACCGGAATCACCACGGTTCGCCCCAGAGGCACCGGAGTCCGGCAGGTAGGAAAATCATTCGATCCCGGGTGGCCATCCGGCCTAAGGCCGGCGACGTGGCAACGAAACTGAACCGCGCGGTCGCCACGCGTTACGACAAGCTCACGGTCCACTACGAGGCGACTGTGCTGGTCGCAGCCTCGCGCGTCATCACGTACGTGTTCCCGATGTCGGGATCGCCGTAGAAGAAGCACAGCTTCAACTCGTCGCGCTGATCGCGGTCCACGTAGAAGGACCACGAGTATGTCGATGGGGGTTCGGGAGTCGAGGCATCAGTGGCCGTCGCGGGGGAATGGCTCTCCAGTCGGGTCCGGGCTGTCAGCGTGAGTCGGACGACCTGTCCGCCGTCGTCGTCGGCCAGTTGCCAGGCTCCCGTCCCGGAGAGGCACCGGGACACAGGCTCCGGGCCTCACCGAGGAAGACCTGCGCCGGTTCGCCAGGGCGCGCTCCTTCGAGCGGGGCTCGGCTGCCTGTCCGCGGTGTCCCGGCTGGAGATCGGGGACGTGGCGACCAACGCGACCCGGACGGAAGCGACGCCTACGAGGTCGAGCTGACCGAGGACGACGGCGGGTTCGCAGGCTGGTGCAACTGCCCGTACGGGCGGGAGGGCAATTTCTGCAAGCAGGGGGTGGCGGTGGGCCTGGCTGTCCTGGGGCAGGCCGAATCCGTGCCTCGACAGCGGTCGGCAGCCGCGTCGCGTACCCGGCTGCTGGATGCCCGGCTGGAGTTCCGTACCCGCGAGGAAGTTCGCAGGCGACTGTGACCTACGCCGGCACCTCGAGCTGCGTGCGGCCCCCGCCGGGGAGGACACCGGCATTGCCCGGGAGCGCATCATGAGCCTCCTCGACACCCGTCCCTTCGCCCGCTCGGCTACGTCGAGTACGCCGACGCCCGCGCATACGGGCAGCAGGCGGCGGAGGCGGTCGCCACCCTGCGGGCGCTGACGGCGAGCGGCCGGGCCGCCTACGCGGTGGAGGTGGCCCGCGAGGCCCTGCGGGCCTTGGAGCGGACGTACGGGGAGATCGACGACTCGGACGGACTGATCGGGGACGTCGCGAACGGACCGGCCGAGGCCCACCCGGAGGGCCTGCCTGACCGCCCGGCCCGATCCGGTGGAGACCGCCGGATGGCTCTTGAGCCACCCGCTGGTCGACGCCAACGACGCCACAGACACGGACCTGTTCGACTACCGGTAGGTGTTGGGTGAGCCGGGTATGGCTCGGGCCCACCCCTTGGTGGTGGCCGCCTGGCGGGCCAACCCCAGGGGGTGGGCGGAGAAGTCACTCATGGAACGTCTCCTGAAGGCGGACGGCGGCAGCGTGGACGCGCTGGTCACGATCCACGCTGCGGGCCTCGCCCGGAACGGCCACGCCCACCTCTTGATCGCCAGGGGGCTGGAGGCGGCGGGCCGCACGATCGAGGCCGTGGAGTGGGCCGAACGCGGCCTGCGGGGGCCGAGTCCGCCTGGGGACCGGACGAGGAACTGGCCACCTTCCTCTGCGAACGGTACGAGCGGGCCGGCCACCCGGCTGACGTGGCCACCATCCGCCATGACCTGCGGCGGGCCGCCTCCCGCCGGCCGCGTACCAGCAGCTGCCGAGACAGCAGGCTCGACGCCTCCTCATCGGGCGCGGCGGACGCGGGCGAGGACCAGAACCGCGTCGTCGGCCGGCTGGGCGGGCAGCAGGCTCGCGAGGATGCGGTCCGCCGTTGCTTCCAACGGGCCTGGGGGCCCGCCCAGTTCGGCGCGCAATGCCTTCAGACCGACCTCGAGGTCCGCGCCTCGTGTCTCGATGAGGCCGTCGGTATACAGGGCGAGACTCGCGTTCCCGGGGAGTTCGATCTCGATCGTCCGGAAAGGACAGCCGCCGACGCCGAGAGGGATTCCCAGGACGTCGTCGATGGTCTCCACTGTGCCGTCCGGCCGGAGTACCAGGGGCGGGGGGTGGCCGGCGCTGGCGATGCGGGCTCCTCCGCTTTTCGGGTCGTAGACGATGTACAGGCACGTCGCCAGCTCGATGCCGGCCTCCTGGGCGCATGCGTCGAGCTCGGTGAGGAGGTCGTCGGGCTCGCTGTCGTGCCTGGCCAGAGCCTTGGCGGTGATACGAAGGCGGCCCATGGCTGCGGCGGCCGACACACCGTGCCCCATCACGTCGCCCACCACTAGAGCGACTCGGCCGTCGGACAGGCTGATCACGTCGTACCAGTCTCCGCCGACCTCGGTGATCCGACTGCCGGGTACGTACCGGTGGGCCACGTCCACGTACGGGCTGGTCGCCAACGCATTGGGCAACAACGCCCGCTGCAGGGTGAGGGCGATGTCCTGGACGCGGCTGTACAGACGGGCGTTGTCCAGGCAGATCGCAGCCCGTGAGGCGAGCTCACCGGCGAGGCTGACATCGTCCCGGGTGAAGGCCGGCCGGCCCGCGGACCGGCCGAACATGGCGATTCCCTGGACCGTACCCCTGGCGATGAGCGGGGCAACGAGGACGCAGGCCAACCCGCTCTCGGCGAAGAGCCGTGAGCGTGACTCTATGAGGACGGTCCGGGCCAGGAGCTCCTCGTTCACCACGGCGGAGATGGCGCGACCGGTCCTCAGCATGTCGTGGATGACGGAGCCGGGCGGATACCGCACCGTCTCCACCCCGCTCACGAGTTCGGTGGCCGGAGGGGGCAGGATCGTCCCGGAGGCGATCCTGCGGGTGAACAGCGGTCGCGCCGGGTCAAAGTCCTCTGCCTCGTCCATCCACTCCACGACTTCGACCACGGCGCCGTCGCAGAAGTCCGGCATTGAAGCGTCGACCAGCTCCTGGGCGGTGACGTTGACGTCCAGGGTGGTCCCGATGCGAGTGGAGGCCCCATCCAGCAGAGCCAGCCGTCGACGGCTGGCGGTGGCTTCCAGGATGGCCTGTTCCCGGTCGGTCACGTCCAGCATCAGCCCGCCCACTCCGGGGCGCGAGCCGACCGCCTGACTCAGGGGGAAGAAACTCACCGACCGCACCTGATCACGGTCCGGATGCCCCCGCGGACGCATGCCCACCAGGGTCCCCACGACCGGTGCTCCGCCCAGGGCGACGCCGCGGAGCATGCGCTGGTACTCGCCACCGTCGGACATGATCATGATTTCGTCCATGCGCCGCCCGAGGTGGGCCTCGATCGGCAGACCGTCCATGTCGGCGAGCGCCTGGTTGAGGTGGACGTACCGGAGGTCCTGGTCGAGCATGACCAGACCGATGGGGCAAGTCTCGAAGAGGGCGTCGAGGAAGGCGAGGTTGGTCTTGACCCGATCGAGCTCGTCACTACGGCTCGCCAGGACCATCACCACCGAAGGTCCGCCGGATCCGGTCACGGCGAAGGCCCGGAAGCCGCAGTCGAAGACGGTGCGGTCACGATGCCGGGCCGGCAGCCGCCCCCTCCAGTAACCCTGGGTCCGGCCGCGCTCGGTCATCCGGGAGCACGGATCGGGGGCGCCCGGGGGCCCGTCGGCGAAGAGAACGGCGCCGGGCTTCGACAGGACGGCGGTGGCGTCGTATCCGAAGAGGTCCCGCGCGCCGGGCCCCCAGTAACAGACGAGGTCCCCGTCATCGAGGCCGAAGACGGCCACGGGCACGTGCTCGAGCAGCGTCCCCGGCTCGGACCAGAACGGGCCGTGGGTCTCCTCGCCCCCCGGCCGAGCCGATGGCACGAGATGTCCCCTTCCACTCGCCGTTCCATCCATTATCCGGACACCACGGGCATTCCGCGGCGCGAAGTGTGCCGTGGCGAGGACTGAGCCGAGAGAAACGCCCCCGGCCGCCGGTGGCAGGCTCAGCGCAGCAGGGCGGAAACGGCGGCCGGCACGTCGTAGCGCTCGTCCCGTCCACCCCTCCACTTCCCTGAACCAGCATGACTTCCTGCACGGCGTATGGGCATGGGGGATCCACATCAGCGCGGCGGCGGCCCGGATCCCGCCCGCGCCCCCACGCGCCGCGCCTCGCCACACCCTCGCTCTGCGGAGGGGACCCGGATCGCCGGCTCGGCGACCGTCGCTCCCCGCTGCCGACGGCCCATGGAGGTCAGAAAATGAAGTATGAGCGACCTACTTGGACACGTCCGGCGTCGGCTGCTCGGCTCGACCACGAGATCTCCCTCTCCCCGTCGGCGTCCCCGCTCAGGAAGCCACCAGGAGCGTCATGAGCACGCCCAGCCCCCCGAGGGAAGGGCGCGGCGGCAGCAGCGTCTGTCCTCCCTTCTGAGCATGCGCAGCGTGGCCGGCGAGGTGTTCCTCCTGCAGCTGGCCGTCGTGGTGCTGCTCGTCGCCGCCGCGGTGGTGGCGCTCGTGGTGCAAGCCCGGAGCGCCGGCATGGAGGACGCCCGGCACCGTACGCTCGCCGCCGCCGGAACGTTCGCGGAATCTCCGGGAATCGTCGCGGCCCTGCGCAGCCCCCATCCGACCGCAGTGCTACAGCCGAGCGCCGAGGCGGCCCGGAAGATCGCCGGGGTCGACGGCATCAACGTGTACACGCTCTCCGGGGTCACCCTCGCCCACAGCGACCCGCGGCAGATCGGGAAGCACGTCGTCGGCCCCTTCTCCAAGGCGGCGGCCGGCCAGTCCTTCACCGAGACCTTCGAAGGGTCCCTGGGGCAGTCCGTGGTATCGGTGGTCCCCGTCAAGGACTCCGACGGCCGCGTCATCGCCATCGTCTCCTCCCCGGTCACGGTCCAGAACGTGCAGAGCATGGTGAACCGGCAGCTGCCGGTCGTCCTCGGCAGTGCAGCCGCGGTGCTCGCCCTGTCCGCGGGCGGAACCGCTCTGGTGAGCCGTCGGCTGCTGCGCCGGACCCATGGCCTGGGACCGGCCGAGATGACGAGGATGTACGAGCACCACGACGCGGTGCTGCACGCGGTGCGAGAGGGCGTGCTGATCGTCGGCGGCGGCGGACGGCTGCTGCTGGCCAATGACGAGGCGCGGCGGCTGCTGCGGCTGCCCGTGGACGCGGAAGGCCTCCCCGTCACGGACCTGGGTCTGGAGGAGGGGATCGCCGAGCCGATCGCATCGGGCCGTTCCGCGACCGACGAGCTGCACATGGCAGCCGATCGGCTGCTGTCGGTGAACATCCGGCCCACCGCCCCGTACGGGCAGGCCGGGACCGTCGTCACGCTGCGGGACACCACCGAGCTGCGGGCACTCTCCGGCAGGGCAGAGGTGGCCCGCGAACGGCTGAAGCTGCTCTACGACGCGGGGGTGCGGGTGGGAACGACGCTGAACGTCGAGCGCACTGCGGAGGAACTGGCGGAGGTGGCGGTCCCGCGGTTCGCCGACGTGGTCACGGTCGACCTGCTGGATCCGGTGCTGCGCGGCGAGGAGCCGGCCGAAGCGAGCACCGAGATGCGCCGCACCGCCGCCGTCGGCCTTCAGGGCGACCACCCGCTCTACCCCGTCGGCGAGCTGATCCGATTCGTTCCCACCAGCCCCATGGCGGCCGGGCTGGCCGCCGGCCGTGCGGTCCTGGAGGCGGACCTGCGCACCACCCACGGCTGGCGGATCCAGGACCCGGCCAACGCCCTGCGGATCCTGGACCGCGGCATCCACTCCTTGATCGCCGTGCCCCTGCGGGCCCGGGGCGTGGTGCTGGGGATGGCCGGCTACTGGCGGGGGCAGGACTCCCCGCCGTTCGACGAGGAGGACGTGTCCTTCGCCGAGGAGCTGACCGCCCGGGCGGCACTGGCCGTCGACAATGCCCGCCGCTACACCCGCGAGCACACCATGGCCGTGACCCTGCAGCGCAGCCTGCTGCCCCGGGGCGTACCGGAGCAGTCCGCCGTCGAGGTCGCGCACCGCTATCTGGCTGCCCAGGCCGGTGTGGGTGGTGACTGGTTCGATGTCATCCCGCTGCCCGGCACCCGGGTGGCCCTGGTGGTCGGCGACGTCGTCGGCCACGGTCTCCACGCAGCCGCCACCATGGGCCGTCTGCGCACCGCCGTGTACAACTTCTCCACCCTCGACCTGCCTCCGGACGAACTCCTGAGCCACCTGGACGAGCTGGTCGCCCACATCGACACCGACGAGCAGGAGTGGCAGGGGATCACCGGAGCCACCTGCCTGTGCGCCATCTACGATCCCGTCTCGGGGCAGGTGACGGCCGCCACCGCCGGGCATCCGGGCCCCGCTCTGGTCCACCCCGACGGAACCGTGTCCTTCCCCGAGGTGCCCGTCTCCCCTCCGCTGGGCCTGGGCGAGGGCCTGCCCATGGAAACCATGACGGTCACCCTGCCCGAAGGCTCCCGGCTGGCACTCTTCACCGACGGGCTGATCGAGAGCCGCGACCGCGATCCGGACGCGGGCCTGGCAGCGCTGCGCGCCGCCCTGGCCGGGCCCGCCCGCACCCCGGAGGAAACCTGCACCGCGGTGATCGACGCGATGCTGCCCACCAGGCCCAGCGACGACATCGCACTACTGGTGGCCCGCACCCGCCGACTGGACCCCGCGCGGATCGCCGAGTGGGACGTGCGGCCCGACCCTGCGGCGGTGTCCCCGGTGCGCAACGCCTGCGCCCGCCGACTGGCGGAGTGGGGCCTGGAGGAGATCGCCTTTACGACGGAACTCATCCTCAGCGAGCTGATAACCAACGCCATCCGCTACGGCACCGAGCCCATCCGGGTGAGGCTGCTGTACGACCGCAGCCTGATCTGCGAGGTCTCCGACGGGTCCAGCACCTCCCCGCACCTGCGCCGGGCCGAGGCCACCGACGAGGGCGGTCGCGGCCTGTTCCTCGTCGCGCAGTTCGCCGAGCGCTGGGGCACCCGCTACACCGCCCGCGGCAAGATCATCTGGAGCGAGCAGGGCCTCCTCGACGGGGCCGCACCGCCAGCGATGGATCTCGGGGAGGCGCTCCTGGCCGGGTGGGACGACGAGGGGTTCTGAGAACGCGCCGGTACGGCAGGCGCAGGGAAGACAGCGGACACCACCGTCTGGGACTGCGCTGCCGAGGCCGCCGAACGTACGCTGGCCTCGATCAGTACGCGACCGCCCGTTATGGAGCCTTTGTGCCCGCACCTCGTCTCCGGACAGCCTTCGTCGCCGCCTGCCTGGTCCTCACGGCGCCCCTCGGCGCCTGCGGAGGCAAGCCCGCCACCGCGCCCAGGGCACCCGCAGTGGCCACCTCCGCCGCGGACGCCGGCGGCATGGCAGCACTGACCACAGCGGCGAAGAAAGAGGGCTCGCTCCACACGATCGCGCTCCCGAGCGACTGGGCCAACTACGGCGCAGTGATCGACGGATTCGAGAAGAAGTACGGGATCAGGGTCACGGTGGAGAACCCGGAAGGTACCAGCCAGGACGAGATCAACGCCCTGAAGGAGCACAGGGGTGGAGGCCGCGCCCCCGATGTGATCGACGTGGGGGGCTCGTTCGCGCAGTCCGCGGCACGTCAGGGCCTGCTCGCTCCGTACAAGGTCGCCGCCTACGACGAGATCCCCAAGGAACAGAAGGACGACCGGGCCCGCTGGTACAACAGCTACGGCGGTTACATCTCGATCGGCTGTGACGCCAAACGCGTCACGACCTGCCCCGCGACCTTCGCCGACCTGCGCAAGCCCGAGTACAAGGGCAAGGTCGCGCTCAACGGCGACCCCACCAAGTCCGGCTCCGCCTTCGCCGGGGTCTACGCGGCGGCCCTGGCGAACGGGGGTTCCTTCGACGACGTCCAGCCCGGCATCGACTTCTTCGCCGAGCTCAGCAAGAACGGCAACTTCATCCCGGTCGAATCCACCCCGGCCACGATCGCGAAGGGCCAGACCCCGATCAGCATCGACTGGGACTTCCTCAACCTCGGATACGCCGACGAATTCCGCGAGAAGGGCACGGACGTCGACTGGCAGACCGCCATCCCCTTCGACGGCAGCTTCGCTCAGTACTACGCGAACGGGGTGAACAAAGACGCTCCGCACCCCGCGGCGGCACGTCTGTGGCAGGAGTACGTCTTCAGCCCGGAGGGCCAGAACCTCCGGCTCGGCGCCTACGCACGCCCCGTCCTCATGGACGCCATGGAGAAGGACGGCACCCTCGACAAGGCCGCCGCCGAGAAGCTGCCGACGGTCGAGGGCACGCCGACGTTTCCGACGGAGGCACAGACGGAGAAGGCAAGAGAGACCGTCAACAGCGGCTGGGCCGAGGCCGTCTCGAGCTGAGGGCCAAGGGCGCTCCTGACCAGGCGTGTACCTCGGCCACGGGACGGGGCATCGTGGTGGACTCACCGCCCGGCGCCGGGAAGTCCACCCTGGTCAAGCGCGCCACCGGCCGTCTGACCGGGGCAGGCCACCAGGTCGTGATCGTCGCGCAGACTGACGAACAGGTCGACGACCTGGTCGACAACATCGCCCGGGAATACCCGGACCTCCCCGTCGGCCGCCTGCACAAGAAGGACTTCGTCCTGCCCGAACGGGTGTGCCGGCACGCCAACGTGCGGGGCAGCAACGAGGCACCCGCCCTCCGCGACCTGCCGGTCGTCGTCTTCACCGCCAAGAAGTGGTCGCACGTCCCCCGCGAGAAGTGCGCGCCGTGGCGCTGGGCCATCGTCGACACGGCCTACCAGATGCGCTCGGACGCCCTGCCGGCCACGGCGCCCCTGTTCTCCGAGGACGACTCGCAGGTGCTCATCGTCGGCGACGCCGGGCAGCTGGACCCCTTCGCCACGGTCGAGACCGACCGCTGGTCCGGCCTGACCTGGGACCCGCTCCGCAACGCCGTCGACGTCACCCTCGCGCACAACCCCACCCTGCTGCGCCGCGGACTCCCCGTCTCCTGGCGCCTGCCCGAGACGGCGGCCCCCCCTGGTACAGACGGCCTTCTACCCCTTCGTCTCCGGCACCACGGCAGCCGACCGCGTCCTCGCCTACGGCACCGCGCCCCACCCAGCGACCGCGACCGCGACCGACGACGTCCTGGCCCGCGCCGCCGAGACCGGCTGGGGCCTGCTGGAACTCCCCGCACGGCACACCCTCGACGACGACCCCGAGGTGGCCGGGGCCCTCGCCGAGACCACCGCCCGGCTCCTCGGACGCGGAGCACTCGTGAACGGCGAACCACTGCGGGAGTCCCGCATCGGAGAGGATGCTTCACGAGCGGCCCACCGTCCCGTTCGGCTTCATCGTGGAGGAGCATGTCTTCCGCCGCAGGCTGGGCGGGGCGGAGATGCAGCGGAGCAAGCTGGACCTGGTGCTGAGTGGACCGCGCAACGTGACCTTGCAAGTGGTGCCGATGGAAGCCGAATTCCACGGCTGCCTGGACAGGCCGGTGCGACTCCTGGAGGCTCCGGACGGGCGACGACTGGGGTACTCCGAGAGGTAGCAGAACGGTCGGCTGATCTCCGACCCGAAAAAGGTGCGCCTCCTCTGTCAGCACGCGGAGCGCCAGCCTTTCACCATCGGCCGCGAGGGCTGGGAGCGGTTCGTGTCGTTCGCGATGGAGGAATGAGCGGCACTCCCACTCGGCGTCACGCGGGAGCCGCCCGCCGCAGTACGGCGGCGGGCGACGCTTGTCTCAGAACAGTGCCAAGCCCTCGCCGCCGGTGTCCGCGACGACCGGCCGGGGCTGGGCGGGGAGGCCGTCCAGGCGGTCGGGGCCGGCCGCGGCGGCCACAGCGGGGGCCGTATCGGCCAGCCAGCCGCGGAACCGCTCGGCGGCCTCACGGTAGGGGACCTGTGCCAGGACACGGTGCTCGCCGTCAGGGCAGAAGTCGACCGTGACGGTGAACAGGCAGGAACGGGGCGCGTTCTGGCTGCCCGTCCAGGACACGCGCAGGACGCCGCAGGGCTCGCGCCCGCGCGGGGTCCGATGGGTCGGGCGCAGTGACCGGCAGGCTATGAGGGCGGTCCACGCGGCGAGGTGCGGCAACGGCGGACGGTGCGCGCGCGACAGCCAGTGCAGCGGTGCCAGTGGCGAAGCCAGTCGTCGGCGTCGGTGCGGAAGAGGCGGGTGTAACGGTTCGCCACGCGGACGTCGTTGGCGTAGAGATGGTCGGGACGTTCCCGCGTGTTGCAGGACTGGCAGACGGGGGCGCGGACGTAGCCGTGCTCGTGGCAGTGGTCGAGGACCACGGCGGGCGCGGCGCGGCAGACGGCGCACACCCAGCCGGTCACCTCTCTGGCGATGCCGGGCTTCCTGCTGAGCACCGAGTACAGCCGGCCTTCAAGCTCCTTGTCGTACGGGCGCGGTGAGGCGGCGGGGTCCTCGGGGCCTGTCGCCCGCCGGTCCTCAAGGCTCGTCGCCCGTCGGCCGTCGGCGTCCCCGGCCCGCCGGGGGCGGGAGGGCGGCTCGGCCACGGCCACGCCCGTCTCACGGGGCCCCGCGGCTCGCAGCCACCGCGTCTCGGCGTGCTCGGCCGCATCGAGCAGCCTCACCACCGCGCGCGGCAGCCACCACGTCCGCCGGGTCCCGTCACGGGTGTGCTCCACGAGTACCTGTCGCCAGTCGAGCCCCGCCAGATGGCACGGCCGGCCGTCCCCGTGCCGTGCCCCGCGTCCGGGACCGCCCGGCAACCGGAGTTCCCCCGCGACGCGCCGCCGCCAGCGCAGCCGCGTCTCCCCGTCGTACTCCGGCTCCGGCTCCGACGCCCCGCGGAACGGACCGACGCGGACCAGGTCCCGCCGGTCCATCCCCACCGCGTTCAGCTCCGCGGCCGCGCGGCGTACCTCGCGCTCCGCGACGCCCCACCGACCGCCGCCCGCCTCGACCGTCGCCACCACACGGCTGCCGAGCAGGACGTATCCCGTCCGGGCACGGGCCGACGAGCGGGTGAACGCCCCGGAAGCCGTCGGCACGGCGCCGCCGGCCGTCAGACCGACCCACAGCGCGTCCGCGGCGTCCAGGGTGATCAGGCCGTCCGCGCGGCCGGGCACGACACGCTCCGTCATACCGACAGGCTAACGGCGCCGACACGCCGATGGGTTCGAGCTCCCCGGGCGGGACGCCTGGTCTCGGTCGGCGGAGTTCGCGTCGGGGGCCTGAGCCGCGCCTGTCCCGGCGGTCGCGTGGTCACGGGGCGCGTTCACCGCCGGGACCTCGGACCGTCAGGTCAGCGGGTCGGCCCGACAAGCTTCTCGGCCTCGTCTCGGAGGCCCTTGATCGCTGTCAGGGCCGCTTCGCGCTCGGCCTTGATCTTCAAACCCCGCTCCATGAGGCCGCTGAGCGATCGTTCCACTTCGGCGATCCACTCGTTCAGGTACCGCTCGCCGGCGTCGGTGAGAGCGGTCCGCTGTTCGCGTGCCTCCTCGTCGAAGTGATTCCTTATCTGCTTCCGCAGCTTGTTGACCGCCATCCACCTGCTCTGGTCCTGCGCGACGCTCGCCAGGTCCATCAACGGCCCCATGACCGCCAGCACCCACTGCACCTTGCCGGCCGCACCGGCCACCTTGCCGGCCGCCTTGGTCTTGCCCCACGGTTTGAACTTCCCCACACCGTCGGAGACTTTCCCGCCGGCGTCGAGGACCTTCTGGCCCACCCGGTTCTTGCTGAGCTTTTCCACGACGGCGGAGGCCGCGCTTCCCGGCCCGCTGCCACCGTCCGCGACCTTCCCGATCCACTCGTGGGCCTTCGCGGCGCCCGCCTTCGCGGCCTTCTTCGCCGCTTCCTTGGCCCCCTGCGCCAGCGGTGACGCGTCGCCCGGGGACGCATCGATCGTCGGATCGGGTGCTTCGATGCCGTTCACCCAGGATTCGGGCTCGGGCACACCCGTTCCGTACTCGGCGACCAGCGCGTCGAACGCCGTCCTCACCGACGTGGAGAATCTCGCGTCGAACTCGGTGCTCGCACACTCCAGTTCCTCTTGAACCGCACGAGCGACGTGGCCGGGGACAATGCCGTCCTTCTCCGAGACGCCGGCAGCGGCCCTGTCTCCGGCTGTCGTGATCCTGGAGGCGACGACTTCGCTCTCCCTCTTCAGGGCGCTCAGCACACGCTCCTTCGCCCGGGAGATCGACTCCTCGGCCTGCTTCGCGGTCTCCGCGGCACCGCGTTCCTCACCGTTCAGCACCCACTGGCGCTCTGCGTCCGTCAGCACTCGAAGGAGTTCGAAGGCCTGCGCCTTGGGCCGGACACCGCTGACACCGGGCGCGATGATTCTCCGCAACTCGGCCGTCAGAGCGTCGATACCGCTCTCCGCGACAAGCGACTCACGCTGAGCGGCCGAGAGAGCCGGGTCATTGACCGCGTCGACGTAGTCGCGTGCGTCGGCCGGGACGATCGGGACACGGTCGGCGAAGGGCCCCAGTCGCCCGCGAACCTCGTCGAGGATGACGTCGCGATCACTGTTCTCGGCGTTCATCTTGTTGACGACGACCACACTCCGGTCGGCGAACCCGTCGGCGTCGAGCGTCCGCAGAATCGCCCTGGTCTCCGCCTCGCCCGGCAGTTCGCTCGTCGTCACGATCACCAGCGCGTCCGCACCACGCACGCCGCGCCGTGCCGCGTCGGAGTGCTCATCGATACCCGACAGCGTCCCTGGCAGGTCGACGAGCGTCACGCCGTTCCACTCGTACGGCGTCGGCTCGTGCGTCTTGGGTGCCGCGTCGACGAGTTCGCCGACAGCGGCCGAGGGGAGCCGGAGCAGTGCCGCGATGAGCGTGGACTTCCCCGCGCTGTACGGACCCGTGAGCGCGATCCGCAGCGGGCTCGTGTCGGCGCGAGGCAGGCTCGCGGTCAGGCCGCGAGTGCGAGAGTGAGCGTTCAGGACTTCTTCGGCCCGTGCGGTCAGCGCGAGTACGGGGGCGTTCAGGCCCCCGTCGTTCTTGGGCGCGTCAACCGAATCACCGTCAGTCATCTGTGTTCCCTTCGCTCCCGTCGGAGGTGCCGAGGCATCCGGAATCCGTGCGGATCTCGATCCGTTCGAGGAGGACATCCACGAGCTGGTCCCTCAGACACGCCCGCACGTCCGCGACGCGGGACACGTCGGTCCAGACACGAAGCTCGACTCCCGGAGTCCGACGTGCCAGTCGGATCGCCGCCGGGTCCCCGCCCGCGAGAGCCATGAGCCGACGCGCCAGGACTAGGTCGATCGCGTCGAGGGCGGACCGCACGGCCGGTCGCAGTCGGCACAGCCGCTCGAATCGCTCCCGCGTGCCACTGATGTCCGAGGACCG
Organism: Streptomyces sp. R44; assembly: GCF_041053105.1. Lineage (NCBI taxonomy): Bacteria > Bacillati > Actinomycetota > Actinomycetes > Kitasatosporales > Streptomycetaceae > Streptomyces > Streptomyces sp. R44. The sequence goes on from NZ_CP163444.1 coordinate 492,436, forward strand.
CGCCTCGGACAGGGCGTCGACCTGAGCCACCGCGTCATCGGTGATGCGAGCCGACCACGCCGCAAGCCCGTCGAACAGTTCATCGAGGCATGCCCCGGCCTCGGTCGTGGTCGCACTGGTCCACCAGTCCTTCGCCCGCCGGGCGCGGTCGACCTCGCCACTCCACGCTTTCGCCGCTCCGGCCAGGGCCTCCACCGCGTAGACCACCGTCGCCGCGGGAGGGGGGACGGCGAGCTTCTTGGGGATCCCCTTGACGGCGACGGAGCTCAGAAAAGCTGTCGCCGCCCCCTTGGCAGCCGCCGTACCCAGGCTCACGGCCTTCTCCTTCAGGTCGGGACGCGGTCGTACACGCGGCTGCGCGTCGCCCCGGCGCTCCGGGGTGCTCACCGGTGCGCGCAGAACCATCCCCCGTTTCCGCGCCTCCAGCTCGAACTCGTTCTCCAGACCGGAGAGAAGTCCTTCCAGCTCCAGACCGGTGACGAAGTCGCTCCACCGCCGCGCATCATCCACGCCACCCAGGTCCCGGACCACATCCGGCGACCGCTCCTTGGCACGGTGACGCTCGGCTTCGAGCCGGTCGCGCGTGTCCTGGCCCGCTGTCCGGAAAGCCTCGAGCAACGCGGCCCGGTCACTCGACGTAGAGCGTTCGAGCTCGCCAAGCGCGAGATCGATCCCGAGGAGTTCCTCGGTCAGTCGGTCGTGGAACGCCGCCACCGGCGCCCGTACCCCATCGGCCAGCCGGACCGCACGAAGCGGAATCGCGCGCTCGGCCAGGAGTCGGGTGAGGGACCGCTCCAGCTCGGGCAATCTGCTCGCCCGAAGGGCCCTGTCTCCCAGCGCGCGATCCTCTGTGGACAACGCTTCGTGCGCGGCACCGGAGTGGACCGGGAGGACAACGGGCGGTGCGACGTCGACCGCTCCGGAGACCTGCTCGATCCGGGCGGTGTGACCCGCCGCCGACGTGAACTCCCGTTCCGGATTCTCGACGAAGCGCTGAAGGCGGTGCGGTTCGACGACCCGTCCCTTCACATTGACCACGACGAGCAGAGGTTTCCCCGCGAGGAGAAGTCGCTGGAGCTCGGCGGACTCCTCCTCGCGCAGCGTGTCGGCGTAGTTCCATATCACCGCGTCGGCGCTGTCGCACGCGGCCCGAGCGCGCGTGGCGTCGAGGTCGTCGTCCTTCGCGGCGAAGCCGGGCGTGTCGAGGTACGTCACGGAGCCGACGTGGAAAGCAGAGGTCTCCCGCGTGGTGCGGTGCGCCCCTCGCCCGATCCCGGTCCGGTCCGCGTCGCGGGTCAGCGCCTTGCTGAGCGTGGTCTTCCCGGACTTGGTCCTTCCGGCGATGGCCACCCGCAGCCTGCCTCTCGCCGCGGGCATGACTCGTACGGCATCGCGCAGTTCACGTTCAAGCGCCCCGATGCGGCTGACGACCTCGACGAGGTCCTTGTTCTCGATCGCGTGCGCGGAGTACGACGTTCGCGGAAGACGAGCCTCGGCCTCCTCCCCGAGAGCGGTCTGGATGTCGCGGTAGGCCGATCGGCTCGTGTCCACCACCCCGGACGCGAACCGGCTGGCCAGGGCCCCCAGGGCCTCGCGGAGATCCGGTTCGGTTCGCCATAGATCCATGGCCGCTGCCACGTGGTCGAACAACTCGACGTTCTTCCTGTACCAGGACTCGAACGCCCGCAGCTCGTTGATGTCGGTCCGGGAGGCGACCGCCAGCAGCCCCGCCGTGAGCCGCGTGGCCGAGCTCGTGGCGGGCGCGGCCGGAGCGGCCGGAGCCACGGGCGCCGTCGCGAGCCCGTGCTCGATCACCGCCCGCACGCTGTCCTCCGCGAGCATGTCCACCGTGCTTCCGGAAACGGCACCGGTGTCACGGGCCTCGATCGCCCAGAGCAGGGCGTCACGCCGATCCGATCTGAACCCGGACCGCGCGTCCGGCGCGAACCAGCGCCACCACTGTGGCCACTCGGACAGGACCGCCTCGTACGACTCCTCCGCGGCAACGAAGTCCCGCACCCTCTCCAGCAGCGGCACCAGCTCCCCGTTCCGCAGATCCCGGGCCGCCGCGGCACTGTGCCTGAGCACAAGCTCGCGCGCCTCCGCCGCCTTCCGGCCTCCTCGTCGACGGCTCAGGTCGGCCAGCGCGGTTTCCATGTCGACCTCACGGATCGAGCGCCAGATCTCCTCGGGCCATTCCTGGTCCGCACGCCGACACGGCTCAAGGACTTCGGACAGCAGTCGTTCCGCGGCCGCCACCGCCACGGCGTCCGCCCGAAGCGCTTCCACCGGCACGCCTTCCAGTGCCCGGAGGTGTGTCCGCAGCCCTTCGAGCCGCTTCAGTTCCCGGAGGGATCTGCCCCCGTCCGACGCCGGAGTCCGGCCCCCAGCCGTTGCCAGCCGGACCAGTTCGTGTTCCTCGACGCACGCCGCCACCGCGTCGGACACCCATGGAAGAGTGCTTCCCGAAGGCGGCAGGCCGACACACCCGCATGCCTGGGCGACCGCTTCCACGTCCTTGGCGAATCTCTGGAGTGCGGCCGGCCCGGCCATGGCGTCCATCCCCAACGGTTCGAGCAGGAGGGCCATCATCTCGGCTCTGAGGCTCGTCCTCTCGTTCCCCGCCCTGTCACGCATCACTACTCCTCGTGGGGGCGGTGGTACCTGAACTCGGGCAGTGGATGTGGGCTCGGAGGAATCAGGGCCCGGGACTGCTGCGACGCCTCCGCTCGCACGCCCCCGGCGATCGTGCGCGGGAGGTCGGAGTGCCGGCCGAAGGTCTGCATGATCTGCACCTCACGGGCGAACCGCTCCACGGTCCTGGTGTCACCGTGCATGTCGATCTGCAGGCCTGACCAGTGCTGGAGGATGGAGTTGACCGCCACGACGCGGTCGGCATCGTCCGGGGCGGTGTCCAGATCCTCGGCTCTGTGGCCCTCGCCCATGTCGCCCGAGTCAACAGCACCCGGGAGCCGGGACCGCCCCGCGATCATCTCCGTCGCCACAGCCCATTCCCTTGCGTCTTCGCGTACCCCTGCGAGCACACGACTCCGCACGGAAGAATGCCCCTATCGCACGACGCGGGCAGCCCCCAGCCCCGCAGAAAGCGTACACGTGAGTTCAATCATAAATAACAGTTAAGCCTTTTGACGACGTCAACAAGACAGGCCTGACGAGTCATAGCCCGTATTCATCCATCAGCCGCATCAGGTTCCGCTTGCGCTTCTGGGCGGCGCGCAGGTCGGTGATGTACGCGGTGAAGTCGTCCGGTGTGCCGAGGCGGCGGTGGCAGTCGCGGATGCCCAGGAGCAGGCTGACGAGCTGTTGGTAGGCGCGGTTGCCCGTCTCGTGGGTGAGGCGGGTGGCCAGGCGGAGGTAGACGGCGAGGGCATCCGCAGGGCGGGTCGGGCGGGAATGGTCGGCAAGGGTGAGCCACTGGCCGTCGTGGGCGCCGTACTCGCCGGCTGTCCGCCAGGCGGCTTCGACGTCCCCATCGTCCAGCAGGATGTCGACGAGAACCCGGCCACCGCGCGTGTCCGCCGGCTCGGCATCGGCGCGGAGAAGCGCCAGTGCCTTCTCGCGCTCGGTCGGCCAGCACGCGGCGGCGATGGCCGCGGCACGCAGCTGCTGGTAAGCGAGCAGGGTGCGGCGGGCTGCGAAGCGGTCCCGGCGCAGGGTGAGAGCATCGGCGGGCCGGCCGATCCGGGTGTAGCGGTCGGCGAGGTGGTCGATCAGGGCGGTGTCGACGGTGGCGAGGTCCGCGGTCTCCCGGATGCCGCGCTCGGCCCATTCCAGGGCTTCGGCGGTACGGCCGGCGGTGTCGAGCTCGCGGGCGATGAGCAGATGGGTATGACCGTTCGGCGCGAGGTCGGCGGCGTGCACGGCGATCACCATGTCGATGTCCCGCCCCGACTTCGCGAGGCGCTGCATCAGATGCTTCTCGGCCCAGCCGGTACGGTTCGCCTGCCATGCCGCGATCGCGTACCGGCGCAGGGCGGCCATCCCCCGCTCGCCGAGCAGATCCGCGTAGTCGAGCGGATCGATGTCCGTCAGGTCGGCCGCGTCGTCCAGAGCGCGCGTCACCAGCCAGTGCGCGAGTTCCTCCGGGTCGGGGCCGGCCGCGCAGCAGGCCTCGTGGTGGGCGTCGGCCAGGCCGGCACCGATCTCCCCGAGCCGGCCGTCGGAGTCATCGACGCTTTCGACCACAGCTGCCAGCAGACCGATCGCCTCCCGGGCCAGAGTCATCGCGTCGGCCGCCCGGCCGGAAGCCGTGAGTGACCGGATCGTGTCGACCGCCTGCCGGGCCTGGTCGGCGTAGGCACGAGCGTCGGCGTACTCGACGTAGCCGTACTGGGCAAAAGGGCCGCTGTCGAGCAACTCGCGGATACGGGAACGGATCCCGGCCACGTCGCCGCGGGCGCTCGCCGCCCGCAGTTCCAGACGCCTCCGCAGGTTCCGGTCCTCGGCCACCTCCTCCCGCACAAGAGCAAGGAGGTCGCCCCGCGACAGGCCGGTCAGCCAGGCGTCGAGGCCACGGGTCCGGTCCCGGGCTGCCTTCCGCCGGCGGGCCAGGTCGGCCTCCTGAGCGATCAATGTCAGGCCGAGCGCGACCAGATGCTTGCAGAAGTTGCCCTCCCGTCCGTACGGGCAATCGCACGTGCCCGCCGGCTTCCTGCGCCCGCCCAGGAGCAGCTCCACCTCGTACCGCTCCGTGCCGCGTACCCACGCCCTGATCCAGCCGTCGCCGAACTCGACCCCGGATACTTCGTCGACATAAGGAAGTCCACGCTCGAACGAACGCTCCCCGGCCAGCGCCCTCAGCTTCGCTTCCGTAAGACCGCCCACGACTCACCGCGCTCCGCTCCGGCTCGGACTCCCCAACGGCCCTCACACTAACGGCCGCCCGGGGGCTCCTCCTCGCGTCAAGCCGTCAACAACCGATCCTCTGCGGTGCCTCACACCCCGCCTGTATGGTCGTCGACCACCCCGACTCCCCGGACCTTCCTCGAAAGGTGCCACATGACCGAGCCCGCCACTGTGAACCTGACGAAGTACTCGCCCACGGTCTCCCTGGACAAGCACGGCGTGACCTCGGGACTGATCAAGGTCAACCTCAACTGGACCTCGCCGCAGGCCGCCGCGCAGCGGGCGGACGGCGAGGCACGTGGCCTGTTCGGCCGGATCCGGGCGTCGCTGCGGTCGGCCACGGCCAGGACGGTGGATCTCGACCTCGGCTGCATGATCCGCTGCACCGACGGCTCCAAGACCGTGGTCCAGGCCCTGGGCAACGCCTTCGGCGCGCTGGACCGCTTCCCGTACGTCGCCCTTGACGCGGACGACCGGACCGGGGCCCGGGAGACTGGAGAGAACCTGGTCATCAACCTGGACCACCAGGCCGAGTTCCAGAAACTCCTGCTCTTCGTCTACATCTACGAAGGGTCCGGCGACTTCCGCGGCCTCGACGCGGTGGTGACCCTGACATCCGACCGCGGCGACCGCTTCCGGGTGGTTCTGGACGAGTGCCCTCCGCAGGCACACGCGTGCGCCATCGCCCTCATCAAACGACAGAAGGGCGAACTCGTCATCGGACGCGAGGTGCGGTGGTTCACCCCGGCGGACGGTCCCGGGGTCCAAGACGTGATCTCCCGCGCATACCGACTCGGCATGAAATGGACCCCCGGCCGGAAATGACACCCCACGGTCACGTACGCCCTCGGGCGCATCAGCGATCGGATCGTGTTCGACAAGCTGCTGCGACTGCTTCGGTTCGGTTGCTCCTACCAGGCCGTCGCCGACACGACCTGCTCGGCGACCACCATCCGCACCCGCCGTGACGGGTGGATCGCCCTCGGCGTCTTCACCCAGCTCAAGCAGATCGCGATCCAGTCCTACGACCGGATCACCGGGCTCGTGCTCGACCAGGTCGCGCCATCGACGGCTCCCTCACCAAAGCCCCCGGCGGCGGCGGCGAGGCAGCCGGACGCTCACCGGTCGACCGCGGCGAGCAAGGCCCGAAACGCTCAGGCACGACCGACGGTTTCGGCATCCCGCTCGGCCGGGTCCTGGCCGGAGCGAAGGGCCACGGCTCCCCGTTGCTCGCCACGCCCCTGAACCCGCTGGACGATCTCGGGCCGCTGCCCGACGACATCGCTGTCCGCCTCGACGCCGGCTACGACTCGGACAAGACCCGCACCGGACCCACCGTCCGAAACCTGCACGGCAGCATCGCGCAGAAGGGCGAGAAGGCACCGATCCAGGCCGAGCCAGTGGCGGCACGTCGGGTGCACCGGCGCCTGGCAGAACGCCTTCTGCCGCCTCGCGCCCAGTTCCGCTTTCTCAACGAGCAGGCGCGCGAGCACCGGGATGCCGGCCAGCCGGTGGTCAGCGCGGACACCAAGAAGAAGGAACTCGTCGGAGAGTTCAAGAACAACGGCTGCTCGCGGCGGCCCGCCGGTGACCCGGTGCCGGTGCACATGCACGATTTCGCCGACCCGCAGCTGGGCAAGGCCATCCCGTACGGGGTCTACGACCTGGCGGCGAACACCGGCTGGGTAAACGTCGGCACCGACCACGACACAGCCGCGTTCGCGGTGGAATCGATCCGCCGCTGGTGGCACGGCCAGGGCCACACCTCCTACCCGCAGACGACACGGCTGCTGATCACTGCCGACGCGGGCGGCTCCAACGGCTACCGCACGCGGGCCTGGAAACTCGAACTCGCCCGGCTCGCCGCCGAGACGGGACTCACGCGATTCTCGAACGTTTCCGAACGGTCACGTTGCGCTCTGGAACACAGACGCCTGCCGCACCCCTGCCTGGAGCTCCGTCGCGGGCTCCCAGTCACCCTCTCTATCCGGTATCTCGATCATCTCAGTCACGACGCACAGAGCTGATGCCAACCTGTCGGCGCTGTCCGTCAGTTGGGCGGCTCCGCAACGCGACGAAGCTCCTGGCAGGAGGTGTCACGACCAAGATCCACCGTGCCCCACCAGGAGCTTCGCGCGCTTGTCCACCCGTCGTCGGTTGATCTATCCAGCCGCGCCCTGGGTTCCGCATCGGCATCGCGACCGTCTATCGCTACATACGCGAGGCCGTCGAGGTCTCTTCGGGCGGCTGCTGTGGGTCTCGCACGCGCCGCCTGGATCCACCCACGACCTGACCGCCGCCCGCGCCCACGGCATCGTCGAAGCACTCACCGAGGTCGGCCTCAAGTGCTGCGCCGACAAGGCGTATCAGGGTGCCGGACGCCCCGTTCGGGTGCCCTTCCGAGGTTGTCGTCCCAAGCGGTGGCAGCGCCGGCACAACAGCACGCACGCCAAGATCCGCTGCCTGGGCGAGCAGACCATGGCACACCTAAGGGATGGCGCCCCTTGCGAAAGCTCCAGCACCAACCGCATCACCGCCATCGGCCAGGCCGTCCTCGTCCTTCATCACACGTCAGCGTGAGGTTGGAGGAGGCTCATGATGCATCCCCTCCAAAGCCGTTCGAGAATGGCTGGATGCCGCCGGAAGAGTCCGGCCGTGCCCGTGACCTGGGACGACGCACCTCCGCCGGTGGGTTTCAGGCCGACCGGCCCGGCTCCATGGACCGGGAGCCCGTCCCGCGCCGCCCGACTTGTCTGGTCAGCCTGTCTATTGACGAGTCGTCACTTAATCGCACGGTGGTACGATCGCGGCGCAAGCGGGGCGGGCGGATGAGCGCGGAACGGCACCTCCGACTTCAGGGGGTGTTCTGCGCAGGCGTCCCGATGCGGGCGATTCGCCAGTGCACCGCATTGACGGGAATCCAGCCACTGGCCGTCGGCCGCCTGAAGAGAGTCTTATGACGGAATACATACAGAACCCGATGCTCTGGGCTCTGTTGGTCCTCGTTCTTGCCGCCATCGCCGTCATCGTCCGCCAGCGTAAGGCGGCCCGGACTTTGAGGCAGCAGATCGACGGGCTCCGGAGCCATTACTCCGACCTGGAGAACCACTACACGCAGTCTGTCGAGGCGGCGCAGGAACAGGCCGAGGAGGCGACGAAAACAGTCCTGAAGTCCGCGATGCGGACACTTCAGGGTCTCGCCGCCGAACAGCAGCTGGTCGTCTCACGGCTGCAGAGCAAGTACGGCGAGTCGGCCATGCTCCAGGACCTGCTCGAGATCGACCACACCAACTCGCAGTTCGGCCGGCGCGCGCAGTCCATCGCCGTGCTGTGTGACGGCTGGCTCGGTCGCCACCGTGACGTGGCGTCCGTGTACGACGTGGTCCGCAGTGCCCAGGGCCGGATCCGGCACTTCCGTCGCGTGGAGATCCTCTCGCGCGTCGACTTCGGCCTCACCAGCCGGGTCGTCGAACCGGTGGCGCTGGCGCTCGCCGAGCTCCTCGACAACGCCACCAGCTACTCCAGCCCGGACACCGTCGTCGAGATCAACACCCGCACCGTGCCCAAGGGCGTGTGCATCGTCGTCGACGACGCGGGCGTCGGCATGAGCGACGAGGAAAGGGTTCGCGCCGAGCGGCTGCTCTCCAGCAACCGCGTCACCGGCGTCTCCGGACTCGGCAACCCGCCGCAGTTCGGCTTCGCGGTGATCGGCGTGCTGTCCGAGCGCTTCGGCTTCGAGGTGTCCGTGGACTCGTCCTCGCCCTACGGCGGCGTCCGTGCGGTCGTCCTGCTGCCGCACGAGCTGCTCACCAGCATGCCGGTGCAGAAGTCCACGGCGCCGCCCGTGATCACTCCCGGCGTACCCAGCCCGGGTGGGCCCGAAGCAGTGCTCACGACGTCCTCGACCGCCGACGGCCTGCCCAAGCGGCGCCGCAAGCGGCCGATGGCCATCGTGCCCAGCAGTACGCCCGAGCGGGCTCCGAGCCGCTCCGACGCCGAAGCAGCGGCGATCATGGGTGCCTTCCAGCGAGGCACGGAGTCCGGCCGGGCCACCTTCCCGGAGGAGCCGGACCGCACGAGCGGTACATCTCGTGCAAGCAGCGAAGGACATGAGGTCTCGTGAACGACGATCTGTCATGGATGCTCGACAGCGCCCTGGAGATTCCCGGCGCGTTGCATGCGGTCCTGATATCCGCCGACGGCCTGTTGATGGCCAGGTCGAACGGCTACGGCAAGGACAACGCCGACCGTGTCGCGGCCGCGATGAGCGGTGTGCAGTCGCTGAGCCGCTCGCTCGGTTTCTTCTGCGAGGACCCGAGTGCGCGGTGGCGGCAGACCCTGGTCGAGTTCGACGGCGGCTGGGTCTTCCTGATCTCCGCCGGTGAGGGTGCCTACCTCGGCGTCTCCGCGTCCCCGGACGTCGACATGGCGGACATCACCTTCCGGATGCAGCAGCTCGTGGGCCAGCTCGGCAAGGTGCTCATGACGCCGCCGCGCGAGAACCTCGGCACGCACTCATGACGGGACGCGAGGAGTGGGAGCCGGAGGCCGCCGAGCTGGTTCGACCGTACGTCATCACCAAGGGACGCGGCCTGCCCGACGAGGAGCAGCTCTCCCTGATCACGCTGGTGACGGTGGCACCGGAGGAGGGCCAGCGGCCCACCCGGCTCTCCCCCGAGGAGCAGCGGCTGATCGACATGTGTTCCGCCGGATACCTGTCGGTCGCCGAGATCGCCGGCCACACCCGGCTGCCGCTCGGCGTGGTGAAGATCCTCCTCGCCGCCCTGACCGAGGGCGGCTACCTCGTCACCCGTTCGCCGGTACGCCGGGCGGCCCTCGCCGACCGGGAGATCCTGGAGGAGGTGCTGAATGGTCTCCGCGCCAAGTTTGGGTGAGCAGGACTACGTGCGCGACGGCGCTTCGCAGATCCCGGTGAAGATCCTCGTCGTCGGGCACTTCGCGGTGGGCAAGACCACGTTCATCGGCTCGATCTCGGAGATCGAGCCGCTGACCACCGAGGAGCGGATGACGCAGGCCGCCGAGCACGTCGACGACCTCAAAGGCGTCCGGAGCAAGACCACCACCACGGTGGCCATGGACTTCGGTCGGCTGACCATCAGCGACCGCATCGTGCTGTACCTGTTCGGCACCCCCGGCCAACAGCGGTTCGTGCAGATGTGGGAGGACCTCGCGCGCGGGGCCCTCGGCGCACTGGTCCTCGTCGACCCCGAGCGGCTCGCGGACTCCTTCGGGGTCATCGACCTGATCGAGCAGTACGGGCTGGAATACGCCATCGCCGTCAACCACTTCGACGGCACGCCCTTGCGGGACGAAGCGGCGCTGCGCGAGGCGCTGGACCTGCTCGACGACACCCCCGTCGTCACCTGCGACGCGCGCGACGAGAAGTCGTCCGCCGGCGCACTCACCACCCTGGTCCGCTTCTTGCTGGACCGCACCCGACAGGAGCAGTAGCCGCCATGGACACCCAGACCCCCGCCCCGGTGCCCCCACCCGGCTGCCCCGCCCACGCCTCGGGAGCCCGGATCCCGCTGCACGGACCGGAGTTCGCCGCGGACCCGCAGGCGTACTACGCGTACATGCGCCACTACGGGCCCACCGCGCCCGTGGAGCTCGCCCCCGGAGTGGACGCCACCCTCGTCACCGACTACACCACAGCGCTCCAGCTGCTCCAGGACTCCGCGTCCTTCCGCAAGGACGCGCGTCTGTGGCGGGACTTCAACGAGGGCCGGGTCCCGCGGGACAGCCCCGTCGTGCCCCTCCTCGCCTACCGGCAGAACTGCATGTTCAGCGACGGCGGCGAGCACCTGCGGCTGCGCCAGGCGATCACGGACAGCATGGCCCGGATCGACTCGCAGCGGCTGGCCCGGAATACCGAGCGGATCTCGGACTACCTGATCTCCCAGTTCGGTTCCCGCGGGTCGGCCGACCTGCTCGGCGACTACGCCAAGCAGCTCCCGCTGTTCGTCTTCAACGAACTCTTCGGCTGCCCGGCCGGCATCGGCGACCGGGTGCTCTTCGGCATCACGGGGATGTTCGACGGGGTGAACGCCGAGAAGGCGACCGCCGTGCTGTTCGGGGCCGTGCAGGAACTGGTCACGCTCAAGCGGAGCCGACCGGGCGACGACGTCACGTCCTGGCTGATGCAGCACCACGCCAAGCTGAGCGACGAGGAGATGGTCCACCAGCTGGCCCTGCTCCTCGGCGCGGGCGCCGAACCGCTGCGCAACCTCCTCGGCAACACCCTGCACCGGCTGCTCACCGACGACCGCTACGCCGACGGCGGCGGTCTGATCGACGAGGCGCTCGACGACACGCTGTGGGACAACCCACCGATATCGAACTACGCGCCCCACTACCCGGCCAGGGACATGGAGTTCGCGGGCGAGAAGGTACAGGCCGGGGACCTGATGCTGGTGAGCTTCGCCGCCGCCAACTCAAGCCCCGCCCTGGCTGCCGCCCGTACCGCCGGCAGCAACCGGTCCCACCTGGCGTGGAGCGCGGGCCTGCACGGCTGCCCTTCCAAGGAGCCGGCCCGGCACATCACCGTCACGGCCATCGAGCACCTGCTCAACCGGCTGCCGGACGTCGAACTCGCCGTACCGGAGGACAGCCTGATCTGGCGTCCCGGCCCCTTCAACCGGGCTCTGGCCGCGCTGCCGGCCAAGTTCACCCCCGTCCCGTCATCGGGACACGGCGGCACACGGCCCGGCGCGGGTGTCACCGCGTCCGGTGCGCAGTTCGGCGACCGGCCCGTCGGGGAGGACAGGGGAGAACGGAAGGGCCGCTGGAGCCAGTTCCTGGCCTGGCTCACCAGCTGATCCACACGTCTTCCATAGTCTCCATATCTCCGCATGACTATTCGATCTCAGGGGTAGTGATCGACGCGGCACCAATGTTGCGTATGAGGTAGAGGAGATGTCGTGGACCACATATCCACCGACACCGCTATGGCAGAGCCACCGCCCTGGGTCGGTGCGCACCGGGATACCCGCCCTCGTCGGCGGGTATCTTCATGCGTACCCGGATTTCTGGTGGGGTGCCGGTGACCGGCTCGCCGCCCGACATCCTCCCGGATCTGCGGTCCGGCACGCTCGGCGCCCTCACCCGGGCCCAGTTGGTGGGCCTCTGCGACGTCTCGGGGCTGTCTCCGGCCGACACGGAGACGTATGCGCACACCCTGGTCGAGGCGCTGGGCCCGGCCGCCGAGCGGTCGCTGGCCCTGCCGCCCCCGACGCGGACCTTCCTCTCGGACGACCACACCCCCGTCGAGTACTCGCTCTCCTTCAGCCCCGGCCGGGCCCCGGCGCTGCGTGTGCTGGTGGAGCCGGGCTGCGGTGCGGACACCCGGGCGGAGAACGGCCGGATCGGTCTGGACGTCGTCCGCGCGATGGGCCGGCGCTGGGACTTCTCCACCGAGCGGCTCGATGAGATCGAGGACTTGTTCTTCCCGGACCGGCCGAAGGGTCCGCTGGCGCTGTGGATCGCTCTGGAACTGCTGCCCGGCGGCGTGCCCAAGGTCAAGGTGTACCTGAATCCGGCCGCATCAGGGGCGAAACGTTCCGCCAAGACCGTACGCAAGGCCCTGCGCCGACTCGGGCACAAAAAGGCCTACGCGGCGCTGCCGAAGGCCGACGGCCATCCCTTCCTCGCCTTGGACCTGGGCCACTGGGAGACGCCGCGGGTGAAGGTCTACACCCGGCACCTCGACCTGTCGGCCACTGAGGCGGGCAACCTGTCCCGTACGGGCTCCGGCCCGGGACCGGCGGAGATCCAGGAGTTCTTCCGGGCCGCCGCCGCCACCGACGATCTGGACCGGCGGCCCGGCCTGTCCTGCCACTCCTTCACCGAGAGGGAGACCGGCCGCCCCAGCGGCTTCACCCTCCACATCCCGGTTCGCGACTACGCCCGCGACGACAAAGAGGTCCTCGACCGGGCGGTGGACATCCTGCGGAGCCACGGGATGGATCCTGCCCCGCTGGTCCGGTCACTGCCCGCCCTCACCACGAGGCGACCGAAGGACGGAGTGGGCCTCATCGCCTACCTCGCGCTCGTCCACCAGCAGGGCCACCCGCCCCGGGTGACCGCATACCTCTCGTCGGAGGCCTACGCCGTCAGACCACCGACGAAACTGCGGCACCGCTCAGCGGCGGAGGTCTGACGAGCTCGTGCATGGTTGGCGGTCCCCGACGACGGAGCTCTCGGCAAAGAACCACCGGAGCTTCATCGTCGGGGCAGGTCACGGAGCTTGGCCGGGCCTTCAGACGGTCTGGAGTCCTCGCATCTCCTCGAGGTAGGGACCGACGTCGACCTGGATGGAGGAGCCGCCCTCCGCCGTGCCGTAACGCTCGGCGATGCCCCTCAGGTACGCGTCGATCTCCTCGCGCATCGCATCCGCGTCCGGCAGGACGACCTCGCCGCCGATGATGCGCGCGACCCAGTGCGTCTGGCCCTCCACGAGCCGCGTGATCGCGCCCATCGGACGGACCAGGCCGACGAAGTACAGCCCGGGCCAGCCGGGAGCGACGACCCGCCGGTACAGCTCGACCGAACCACCCGGCCCGGCCGGACACCCCTCGGGCAGGAACGGGAAGTCCATCCCGTAGCCGGTGCAGTAGACGATCGCGTCGGCCTCCTCCGAAGTCCCGTCGGTGAAGACCACCCGCCTGCCGTCGAGGTGGGCGATCCCGGGCCTGGGATGCACCGCGCCGTGGCGTATGCGGCTGAGGATCTCGTCCGAGATGGTCACGGGGGAGGAGAAGAGCGGGTGGTCCGGCTCGGGCAGGCCGTAGTCGGACAGTCTGCCCCGCGCGATCCGCAGGGCGTTCTCGGCGAAGTCGACCTGCTCGGGCAGGGACATGGCGGTGAACCACGGCACCTCGGCCATCTCGTCGACCGACATTCCGTAGAGCTGTTTGGGGACGATGTGCAGTCCCCGACGCACCGAGAGCACGGTGCGGGCGGCATGCCGGGAGAGGTCCGTGGCGATGTCCACCGCCGAAGCGCCGAGGCCCACGACGACGACGCGCTGCCCGGCGAAGTCGGATCCGTCCTGGTAGTCGACGGAATGCAGAATCCTGCCGGCGAACCCGTCGGAACCGGGCGGCGCGGGCTTCGGCAGCGTCGGCACCGTGTTGTGCCCCGAGGCGACGACGACATGAGCGAACCGCCGCGACTCCAGCGTCCCGTCCGCCCCTCGGCTGACGACCGTCCACGACGCGTCGTCGCCCTCCTGCCGCACCGACACGACCTCGACGCCGAATTCGATGCGGTCCACCACCCCCGCCCATTCGGCGAAGGACCGCAGATAGGCCGCGACCTCGCTGTGCCGCGGATAGAGGGGGTACGCGTCGGGCATCGGGAACTCGGTGTACCCCGTGAGCTGCTTCGCGGTGTTCAGATGCAGCGACTTGTACCCGGGCCCGGCCTCACCGGCCCCCGGTTGCCGCCAGATCCCGCCGACATCGACCGCCCGCTCGAGACAGACGAAGTCGATCTTCTTGACCGCCAGAGCGTGTGCGGCCGCCAGCCCCGACAGCCCCGCACCGATCACGCACACGCTCAAGGCTTCCCCCACAGAACGAACACTGCCCACTAGAACGATCATTCAATGCCCACCCGCCCCACACCTCACACCCGCAACACCCCGAGGAACCCGTCACACCCACCGCACCACGCCGAGAGCTCCAGACTCAGCATGCGCCGCTCATCGCCGGATCGGCCGGGCCCTGGTGCGTCGAAATGCCAGTTCGAATCTCGTCCGCCGAGCTCGATCGGCGGTGGTCCAAAGGCAGGACGCGACGCAATGACGAATGACCCGGGTCCTCAAGCGTGCCGGCGTGTGATGTGAGCGGCATCCACAGGGTCCGGGGGCAGGCTACGCCCCCGGACCCGCTCCTTCTCCCGTGCGTGTCAGCCGGCCTGGGCCGTGGGCATGATGGTGACCTGCTGGAGGTTGGCCCGAGCCGGGAGGCTCGCGACGAAGCCGACGGTCTGCGCGACGTCCTCGGGTGTGAGCCACTCCATGGTCGCCTTGGAGTCCTCCAGCCAGGCGAGGGCGCCCTCGTCGGTGACGTGGCTCTGCAGCTCGGTGCCGACGATGCCCGGCTCGATCGCCGAGACCCGGACGTTCTTCGCGCCCAGCTCGGCCCTCAGGTGCCGGGAGAGGTGGGTGACGTACGCCTTCGTCGCGGAGTAGACCGCGAAGTTCGGGAAGATGTTCTGCGCCGCGATCGACGAGGTGTTGACCAGATCCGCGACGCCCCGCTCCGCGGCCGCCGCGACCAGCTGCGGGGTGAACGCGCCGATCACGTTCATCAGGCCGGTGATGTTGAGGTCGATCTGGCGCTGCCACTGCTCGGTGGCCAGTTCCTCGACGGGGGCCGGCAGCATCACGCCCGCGTTGTTGAACAGCAGGTCGGCGCCGCCGCATGCGGACGCCACCCGCTCCGCGGCCGCGCGCACGGCCGCGGCGTCGGTCACATCGACCGCCAGAGCCGTGGCGTGGCCGCCGTCCTTCTCGATCCGGGCGACGAGCTCTTCCAGTCGGTCCGCGCGTCGCGCCAGGACGACGACCCGGGCTCCCAGCGCGGCGAGGTGCTCGGCCGTCGCCTCACCGATGCCGCTGGAGGCGCCGGTGACGACCGCGACGCGGCCGGAGAGGGGGCGGACGAAGGTGTGCGGGGTACGCGTGGTCATGGGACACGCCTTTCGGGGTGGGTGAGGTGAAGGGGTTCGGGGCCTCGGCCTCTCGCCGTCGGCCCCCGGACAAGAACACCACCCCGAGGCACCCTCCGGGACGCCGGAAGATGCCCTGACCAGGCAGGTATCCCCGAGACAGGTACCGGCAGTACCACCCGCCGGAGGCAGGTACCGGCAGTACCACCCGCCACCGGCGTGCGGCCCGCGCGCGCCCGTCACACTGGGGGCATGGATGACCGTGGCCGCGAACTCGCCGATTTCCTCCGCACCCGCCGTTCCCGGCTGACCCCCGACCGGGCCGGCCTGCCCGAGGACCACCGGGTACGCCGCGTGCCCGGCCTGCGCCGCGACGAGGTCGCCCGACTCGCCGGAGTCAGTACGGAGTACTACACGCGCCTCGAACAGGGGCGGGCCCAGAACCCCTCCCCCGAAGTCGTCGAGGCCCTCGCCGGCGCCCTGCGTCTCGACCCGTCCGAGCGGGAGCACCTCACCGATCTCCTGTCCCGGCCCGCACCGGTCCGGCGCGCCCCGGCCGGGCCCCAGCGGGTGCGGCCCGGCCTGTATCTGATGCTGCAGACGCTCGACCACGTGCCCGCGTTCATCCTGGGCCGGCGGACGGACGTCCTGGCCTCCAACCGGCTCGCCCGCGAGGTCCTCACCGACTTCGACGCGCTGCCCGCGCCCCACCGCAACCTCGCCCGCTACTACCTGCTCGACCCCGAGGCCCGGGCACGCGTCGGCGACTGGGAGCGCATCGCCGCCGAGACCGTCGCCATGCTCCGTCTAGAAGCGGGCCGCAACGCTCAGGACCGTCGGCTCGCCGACCTGATCGGCGAGCTCACCGTGAAGTCCTCGGAGTTCACGAGGTGGTGGAACGACCACCGGGTGCTGCGCCGCACCCACGGCGCCAAGCACTACCACCACCCGACCGCCGGTGAGCTGCACTTCTCCTACGAGTCCTTCCAGGTCCCCGGTGACACCGAACAGACCCTGTGCGTCTACAACGTCGAACCGGGCTCCGGCACGGCCCGGGCTCTGCGGAGCCTCTCGGGTCTCGCCGCCGGTGCGGACGAGCTGGTGGAGACGTAGCTGGTCACCGCCGCCCACGGCGTCGCAAACGTGCGCCGCTCGCTGCGCCGGGCGCGCCTCTTGGCGGGGCTACCACGTCGCGCGCTCGCTGGATGAAGTGAATCCAGGTACCTGCGTGTTGGTCCGTTCATGCCGTCGGGCACCTTCCCGTCAGCGGTTCTCACCGTTGAGAGGGACACGCAATGACGAGCCACGCTACCGAAGTCGAGCTGGAAGACCTCCTCCGCCGAGCACTGGACGCCACGGGTACGGGTGCGCGCTGGGCGGTCGAGGCGGACGAGATGTGGTGCCGGGTCGCGCCCGTCGCCGGGACGCGGCGCGCACAGGGGTGGAAGCTGCACCTCTCGGCCACGGCCGCCTCCGCGCCGGCGGTCCTCACCAGGGCCCTGGGCGTGCTGCTGCGGGAGAGGTCGGGGTTCAAGTTCGCCCGGTCCCTGGAGCAGGTCAGTGCCCTCAACTCCCGTGCGACGCCCCGCGGAAGCTCGGGCAAGTTCATCACCGTCTACCCGCGGTCGGACGCGGAGGCGGCCTCGCTCGCCCAGGAGCTGCACGGCGCGACGGCGGGCCTTGCCGGCCCCCGGATCCTGTCCGACCAGCCGTACGCCGTGCGCAGCCTGGTGCACTACCGCTACGGGTCGTTCGTCGGCCGGCGGCGTCTCTCCGACGACGGTCTGCTGGTGTGGTTCATCGAGGACCCCGACGGCAATCCCGTGGAGGACCGGCGCACCGGCCAGTACTCCGCACCGCCCTGGGCCGAGTGTCCGTTCCCCGCCGTGGTGCCGGTGGCGCCGCGTAGCGGGGACGCGAAGAACCGTCCGGTGGTGCTCGGTGGCCGCTTCGCGGTGCGGGAGGCGATCCGGCAGACGAACAAGGGCGGTGTGTACCGGGGCAGCGATGCCCGTACGGGCGCGGGCGTGGTGATCAAGGAGGCCCGGCCGCACGTGGAGGGCGATGCCTCCGGCAGTGATGTACGGGACTGGCTGCGCGCCGAGGCCAGGACGCTGGAGAAGCTCAGGGGCACGGGGCTCGCCCCGGAGGCCGTGGCGTTGTTCGAGCACGGCGGGCATCTGTTCCTGGCCCAGGACGAGGTGCCGGGCGTGACCCTGCGCACCTGGGTGGCCGAGCACTTCCGCGACGTGGGAGGCGAGGGCTACCGCGCCGACGCGCTCGCGCAGGTCGCGCGGCTCGTGGACCTGGTGGCGGAGGCGCACGCCCGTGGACTGGTCCTGCGGGACTTCACACCGGGCAATGTCATGGTGCGACCGGACGGCGAACTGCGCCTCATCGACCTGGAGCTCGCCGTCCTGGAGGACGAGACGGCGCTGCCGACCCGTGTGGGGACGCCCGGGTTCAGCGCCCCCGAGCGGCTGGCCGACGCGCCCGTCTCCCCGACGGCCGACTACTACAGTCTCGGGGCCACCGTCTGCTTCGTCCTGGCCGGGAAGGTTCCCCATCTCCTGCCCGAGGAGCCCGGCGACAGGTCTCCGGAGGAGAGGCTCGCCGCCTGGCTGACGGCCTGCACCGGTCCGCTTCAACTCCCGGACCGGGTCGTGGAGATGATCCTCCGGCTGATGCGTGACGATCCCGCCCAGCGATGGGATCCGGCCACGGCCCGCGAGGCCCTGAGGCCGGCGGACACGGCGCCGCAAGGCGGTGTCGTACGGTCGGCGCCCCGTGTCGGCGCGGGCGGCGAGGCGCGAGGCGGCACGGTGCACGAGGACGTGGTCGCCGGGCTCGTGAACCACCTCGTCGACTCGATGACGCCCGAGGACGAGCGGCGGCTGTGGCCCGTGTCGACCCTGGCCGGGGAGAGCGACCCCTGCACCGTGCAGCAGGGCGCCGCCGGTGTCCTGGCCGTACTGACCCGGTACTTCGAACTCACCGGCGACCCGCGCCTGCCGGAGCTGCTCTCCACCGCGGGCCACTGGATCGCGGATCGCACCGACCTCCGTTCCCTCCGCCCCGGCCTGCACTTCGGCGGCCGCGGCACGGCCTGGGCGCTGTACGACGCCGGGCACGCCGTCGACGACCGCCGCCTCATCGACCACGCACTGGCCCTGGCGCTCGCACCGCAACAGGTGACGCCCCATCACGACATCACGCACGGCACCGCGGGCAGCGGACTCGCCGCCCTCCACCTGTGGCAGCGCACCGGGGACACGCGGTTCGCCGAACTGGCCGTCGACGCGGCCGACCGGCTGGCCGCCGCCGTCACGCGCGAGGCGACGGGGGTGGGCTGGGCGGTGCCCGGAGAGGCCGATTTCCCGGAGGGCGGCAAACGCTACCTGGGCTTCGCGCACGGGACGGCCGGCATCGGCTGCTTCCTCCTCGCCGCCGCGGACCTGTCCCGGCGCCCCGCTCACCGCGAACTGGCCGTGGAGATCGGCGAGGACCTGCTGGCCACCGCCGTATCCATCGGGGAGGCGGCCCAGTGGCCCGCTCAGACCGGTGACTTGCCCACGGCCCCGTACTGGTGCCACGGCGCGGCCGGCATCGGGACCTTCCTCGTCCGGCTGTGGCGGGCCACCGGGGACGAGAGGTTCGGCGAGCTCGCCCGCCGCGGCACCCGTGCCGTCACGGAACGCGCCTCGCGTGCCGCGCTCACGCAGTGCCACGGGCTCGCGGGCAACGGCGACTTCCTCCTCGACGTGGCGGACGCCACGGGAGAGTCGGTCTACCAGGACATGGCCGAGGACCTGGCCGGACTCCTGCTGGCCGAAAGAGCACACCGTCGGGAACAGGTGGTGTTCCCCAACGAATACGGGGACGTCTCGACCAGCTGGAGCGACGGGTCTGCCGGGATCCTCGCCTTCCTCCTGCGGGTCCGCCGTACGAGCCCCCGCCACTGGATGGTCGAGCCGGCGGGTTGAGCACCACCCCTCCCCCTCCCCCAGACTCCCGGCGCCGGCTCGACCGGACGCCGGGTCGAGCGGCAGAGCAGTGCTGCCGCCATCACAGAGAAAGAAGGACAATCCCATGGAGAACCAGGACCTCGAACTGCTGGCCCGTCTGCACGCCCTTCCGGAGACCGACCCCGTCGGTGTCGACGGAGCGCCGTTCGCCGCGACGTGTGAGTGCGTCGGCCTGCTGACCCTCCTCAACACGGTCTGCATCGGAGTCAGCTGCGCGTAGGACAGCCGGCACCATCCGGCCGGCGGCTGTCCCGGGCACCCGCCGGCCGGAGCACCAAGGGAAGAGCGGCACGCACCTGCGGCCGCCGATGCGGCGAACGCGGAGACGAGGACCAGACCCCATGCAGCGACACGCCGGTGATGACGGGCTCGCCCCGGCGGCCCTCAGGACGGCCGCGCCCCCGCGTCCGCACATCCCACCGCCCCCGCCCGGGCCCCCGTACGCCATCAGCACGCGCGGTCTGGTCAAGAGCTATCCGGGACCGGAGGGTACGCCCACGCACGCGGTACGCGGCCTGGACCTGGACGTGACGCAAGGCGAGACGTTCGCCTTCCTCGGCCCCAACGGCGCCGGGAAGTCCACCACCATCGCCATGCTGTGCGCGCTCGCC
The DNA here is from genome assembly GCF_041053105.1 of Streptomyces sp. R44. NCBI lineage: Bacteria > Bacillati > Actinomycetota > Actinomycetes > Kitasatosporales > Streptomycetaceae > Streptomyces > Streptomyces sp. R44. Next base: position 512,633 of record NZ_CP163444.1, read on the forward strand.
CGTCCCACCTCCGGTCACGCCACGGTGGCCGGCGCCGACGTCCTCACCCAGCCTCAGGAGGTACGGCGCCGGGTCGGCATGCTCTTCCAGCACAGCGCCGTGGACCCGGACCTGACGGCCGAACAGAACCTCCACATCCACGCGCGCCTCTACGGTCTGTCTCGCCGCGACGCCCGCGGCCGTACCGCCGAGGTACTCGAGACCGCGGGTCTCGCCGACCGGCGCCGCTCCCCCGTACGGACCCTGTCCGGAGGCATGCGGCGCCGCCTGGAGATCGCCCGCCAGCTGCTGCACACCCCCGCAGTGCTGTTCCTGGACGAGCCGACCACCGGGCTCGACCCGCACGCCCGGACCCAGGTCTGGGAGCACCTGTCTGCCCTGCGCGAAAGGCACGGCAGCACCCTCTTCGTCACCACCCACTACCTGGAGGAGGCGGAGAACTGCGATCGCCTCGCCATCATCGACCGCGGCCGGCTGGTGGCACAGGGCGCTCCTCACGCGCTCAAGTCCGCGATCGGGGACGACCGGGTCGTCCTGCGCACGGGCGACGACCGGGCGGCGCGGCGGGTCGTGCACCGGATCGCGCCGCCCGACCGTGCCGTCACCGTGGACGCCGACGGCGTCCGCCTGCGGCTTCCGGGCGGCAGCGGCTGGATCCCCCGCCTGTGCGCTGCCCTTGAGGCCGACGGCATCGCGGTGCACGCCGCTTCGGCGACGCCGCCCACGCTCGACGACGTCTTCTTCCACCACACCGGGCGCAGCATGGACGCCACCCGACCCGTTCGGCCGGCCGCCACCCCCGTGGCCGAGGCCACGGCGGAGACCGGAGGCGGCCGATGACCACCCTCACCCGGACGTCTCCGGTGACGCCTGCCGCCGAGCGGGGCACCCGCCTGCGGCACGAACTGCGCGCGGTGCACGCCCTGATCCACCGCGATCTGCTGCGTCTTGCCGGCCAGCGCGCCCACACGGCGCTGATGCTGCTCCACCCCGTGCTCTACCTCTTCCTCCTCGGAGGCGGACTGGCCGCCCTCATCCCCCGGTCCTCCCTGGGCGTCGGCTACCAGACGTACCTCTTCCCCGGCATGCTGATGATGACCGTGCAGACGCCCGCGATCATGGTCGGGATCCGTCTGATCACCGACCGGGAGAGCGGCTACCTGCGGGAGCTCCTGATGGCGCCGGTGCACCGCTCCACCCTGCTCCTGGGAAGCTGCGCCGGCGGCACTCTGACGGCCACCGTGCAGGGTGCCGTCCTGCTGGGCCTGGCGGGCGTGGCAGGCCTGCCGTACGACCCCGTGCTCCTGGTGCTGCTGCTCGCCGGGATGATCCTGGCGTCGTTCACCATCACCGCGCTGGCACTCGCGCTGGCCGTGGGCCTGCGCAGGGCCGAGACGTTCCACACGCTGCTCGGCCTGGTGATGATGCCGCTGCTGTTCCTCTCGGGCGGCTTCTTCCCGCTCACGGCGCTGCCCGGGTGGGTGCGCGCGCTGTCCGACGCCAACCCCCTCGCGTACGCGGTCGACCTCCTCCGCCGCACGATCGCCCTCCGGGTGCCGGACCGGGCGGCCGCCGCCGGCGTCGAGTGGGCCGGCGGGCCACCGCCCCTCCTCCTCGAAGCGGTCCTCCTCCTGGCGGGCGGCATCCTCGCCCTGTCGTGGGCCGCGCACCGCTTCAGCCGTCCCGAATGACCGACGGCACCTGCGGCTCCATTCCCCCGCCTCGGCGCCCGAGGTCGATTGTCAGTGGTGGATGAGAAGGTAGAACCATCACGACGGAATGAGGGGGAACCTGTCTTGTCCGGAAAGCAGAACTACATCAATCACGTCGCCCTTGTGCTGGACGCCAGTTCGTCCATGTCGCATCTGAGTGGCAAGGTCGTGGAAGTCGCCGATCAGCAGATCGCCTATCTGGCCCGCCGCTCCAGGGAACTCGACCAGGAAACGCGCGTCACGGTGTACGTCTTCGCGGACAAGGTGGAGTGCGTCATCTACGACAAGGACGTGCTGCGGATGCCGTCGCTGAAGCAGCTGTACCGGGTCGGTGGAATGACGGCCCTTCTCGCGGCCGCGCTGAAATCGCAGCGGGAACTGGCGCAGACGGCGCAGCTGTACGGCGACCACAGCTTCCTGACGTTCCTTCTGACGGACGGCCAGGAGAACGCCAGTCACCGCTGCCCCGACGCCCCCGTCCGGAATGCGCGTCAACTGGTGGACGCCGTCGCCGAGATGATCCAGGGCCAGGAGGACAACTGGACCCTCGCCGTCCTCGTACCGGACCAGATGAGCAAGCGCGAGGCCATGAACTGCGGCTTCCCGAAGGAGAACATCGCCGTCTGGGACGCGACGAGCACACAGGGTCTGGAGGAGGCCGGTCAGGTCATCCAGGAGGCCACCGAGAAGTTCATGGTGGGACGTACCAAGGGAATCCGCGGATCGCGGGCCGTGTTCTCCACGGGTGCGGACGCGGTCAACAAGGACACCATCGAGGCGGCCGGTCTCACCCCGGCGGATCCGTCGGCGTACGAGCTGATTCCGGTGGCCCGTGACGCGGCGATCCGGGAATGGGTCGTCGAATCCGGGCACACCTATCGCACGGGTTGTGCCTATTACCAGCTGAGCAAGCCGGAGAAGATTCAGGCGCGGAAGCAGATCGCGGTACTGGAGAAGAAGACGGACCGGGTGTACACGGGGCCTCAGGCCCGCGCTCTGCTCGGCCTTCCGGACGTGGAGACGCGCGTCAAGCCGGACCAGAACGACGAATTCACCATCTTCGTACAGAGCACTAGCGTGAATCGGAAGCTGGTCTCCCGGACGCGGCTTCTCCTCATGGTCTGAGGAATGCTGTTCGGCGAGGATTCGTCATTCGGCGCCGAGATGCGCTGCGATGCGTGAGATGGTCCGGGCGTTGTCCTCGAACAGATGGGCCTGCATGCCCGCCGCCCGGGCCGCCTCCACGTTGACCGCGACATCGTCGATGAAGAGACAGTTCTCCGGCCGCACGTCCAGGCTGGTGCACGCTGCCTCGAAGGCGCGCCGGTCGGGCTTCTCGATGCCGATCTCGTGCGAGTAGACGATCCGCTCGACCAGTTCGTCGAAGCGGTACAGCGCCGTCTCCCGCTCACGGGCGCCGACGAAACTGTTGCTCAGGATGCCCAGCCGGCAGCGACCGCGGAGTTCTCGCACATGGTCGATGAGCTCGGTGTTCGGGGTCCCGAGGTACTCCGTCCAGAGATCGGCCATGAATTCCTCGACCTGGGGACCGTCGAGCGCCAGACGCGCCGCCACCTGTTCGTGCACATGGCGTTCGCCGATGCTCCCGACGCTGCCGGCCAGCCAGACGTCACGCATCCGCTGGTGCACGGTGCCACCGGGCAGCGCCAGCCGCTCCTCCCACCGTTGCACCCATCCCGTCTCCGGCGTGAGCTCCAGCACGCCACCGATATCGAAGATCACGCAGGTCTCGGACACCAGCACTTCCCCCTCGTCGTTCCGGCCCCCACCTTCCCCACTCCCCCCAGGCCGTGGTCAAGCGATCTACGCAGCCTGTGACGCCGCTGTCGCAATCGCGGACCGGGTGGCTGTTCCGTACCCTGGCGGCATGCGCATGCGCCCCACTCTGAGCTGGATCCCCGACGAGGACCTGCCACCGGGTACGACGGACCTGGGGCCGGTCGCCGAGGCGCTGGGCGCCGGTGGTGTGCTGGTGCTCAGCGGCGCGGGGATCTCCACGGAGTCCGGTATCCCCGACTACCGGGGCGAGGGCGGAAGCCTCAGCCGGCACACCCCGATGACCTACCAGGACTTCACCGGCAGCGCCCAGGCCCGCCGCCGGTACTGGGCGCGCAGCCACCTCGGCTGGCGCACCTTCGGGCGCGCCCGGCCGAATGCCGGGCACCGAGCCGTCGCCGCCTTCGCGCGCCGCGGCCTGCTCTCCGGTGTGATCACGCAGAACGTCGACGGCCTGCACCAGGCCGCCGGCAGCGGAGAGGTCGTGGAGCTGCACGGCAGTCTGGCCCGGGTCGTCTGCCTGTCCTGCGGCACGTACAGTCCGCGCCGCGAGCTCGCCCGGCGGCTGGAAGAGGCCAACGCGGGCTTCGAGCCGGTGGCGGCCGGAATCAATCCGGACGGTGACGCCGACCTCACCGACGAACAGGTCGCGGACTTCCGCGTCCTGCCCTGCGTGAACTGCGGCGGCATCCTCAAGCCCGACGTGGTGTTCTTCGGCGAGGCCGTCCCGCCGCAGCGGGTCGAGCACTGCCGCACGCTGGTCGGCGAGGCCGCGTCGCTGCTGGTCCTCGGGTCCTCACTCACGGTGATGTCGGGCCTGCGGTTCGTCCGTCAGGCGGCGCAGGCCGGGACCCCGGTGCTGATCATCAACCGGGACCCGACCCGCGGCGACCGGCACGCCCTCACCCGTATCGCGCTCCCCCTCGGGGCGGCCCTCACCACGCTCGCGGAGCGGCTGGGCGCCCACGTCGGCGAGCAGGCCGGGCTCGGCTGAGGCCCCGCGGTCCCGGGAGGGCGGTGCTGCCGGCCAGGGCCTGCCAGGCGTCGCGGCCCAGGCGGGACTTTCCGGACAGGCCCTAGCGGTGCTGGAGCCAGTACACGAACCAGGTCACGGCCGCGGAGCCGGCGGCGCCTGCCGCTCCGATCGCGGCTTGCAGGAGCAGACGGCGCCACACGGGTGTACGGGGCTGCTCGCGTGTGACGTCATCGGTGCCGCTCATGGGTCGTCCTCCTGGGTCCGCCGGGTCGCCGTCCACCGACGGTCCCGGCCCGTGGTGTGTCGCGATCAACGGTGCCCGGCCGAGAGGCGGAACGGGGAGCTGCGGTGTTGCCGCTTGGAGGTGGCATCGGAAGCGCGGCCGTCGGCGAAGTCCGGCCGCCGAGCGTCGTGTTGACGCTTCAGGTGGCAACACCCGCAACAGGACGCGCCCTTGGCGCACGGCGGATACTGCGGGCATGCCTGACAGCACCTTCGAGACGACCGACGCGAGGCCCGGCCGGCAGCGCAAGCCCGCGCAGCTGGCGGCGCTCAAGGACAGCGTGCCCGCCGAGAGACGGGCGCTGGCCGAGGATCTCCGCGCGCTGTTCGGTGCTCTGGGCATCAGCGTGCGGCGTTATGCCGCGCGCCGGCACCTCGACGCGAGTTCCGTGACGCGCTACCTCAACGGCGAGCGGGTCCCGCCGTGGGAGTTCGTCGCCGACCTGATCGGCACCGTCGGGGAACTGTCCGCCCCGTTGACGCCGCAGGCCGAGGCCGCGCTCCGGGAGACCCACCGGACGGCCCTGAAGGCGAACCGCCGCAGCGGCAAGATGCAGGAGCTCCAGGACGAACTCGCCGACGTCGACGAGGAGAGCCGCCGGATCAGGACCCGGCAGCGCGCCCTGGAGGAGGCCCTGCTCGACCGGGAGCGCAGCCTCTCCGATTCGCTGAGGCGCTGCGCGAGCCTGGAGCTGAAGCTGGACGAGCAGCAGTCGGCCCATCGCGCGGATGTGGCGCTGTGGGAGGGCGAGTACGAGCAGCTGCGGAGCGAATGCGGCGACCTGCGCCAGGAGGTGCTGTTCCTTCAGGAGGCGCTCGCCGTCACCAGGGCCGAGCTGATCGCCGCGGAGGACCAGTGCCATCGCCTGGAGGTCGAACTCGACGCGCTGGCCGAGCTGGAGCCCCGGGGCGAGGGCGCGTCGTCGTTGATGGCGGCGCTGGAGGCGGCGGACCGTACCGCTTCCGTCGCGGAACTGGTCGCGGTCGTCGGCGATCTGGAGGCCCGTACGCAGCAGGCGATCGCGCGTGAGCTCGTCTCGTCGGCCAGTCGTTCCCGTCGGGTCGAGGAGGTCGCGGCGCTCCTTTCGGGCTTACGGCAGGCGGGCCTGCACGCCCATGCGGAGACGGCGGTTCCGGCGCTGGTGATGACGCGGCCCGTGGCCGAGACGGCGGCGCTCGCCGCCGAGCTGCACCGCGCGGGCTTCGAGGACGGCGTGGCGACGCTGCTGCGCTCGTCGGTGGAGCTGCACGCGCCGTGCGACATCGTCGGTCTCGGCCTCGGTCTGCACCGGGATCGGCTGGGGGAACTGGCGGAGAGCCTTCTCGCGGCCGCCTTCGCCGTCCGCACGGTCACCGATGTGGTCGCGATCGTGGTGTGGGCCGCCGGCACCGAGGTCGAGGGGGCGACCGCCTCGGCCCTGGGGCTTGCCGCGGCCCACCGGAACGCCCAGGAGCTGGCGGAGCTCACCATCGCCCTGCGCAACGCGGGCCGCGACCGGCACGCGCTCGCGCTGCACGACGCGGTGGCCGACCGCGGGACGGCCAGGGACGTCGTCCACACCGTCGAGTGCTTCGGGGCGCGGGGGTTGGGCGCGGACGCCGACCGGATCCTGACCGCGACGCAGGAGCGGGGCGTGTCGCATGTGCTCCCCCTGGTGAGGTGCCTGGTGCAGGCCGGGTACAGCGAGGCCGCCTCGACGGTCGTGGACCGTGCGGTGGAGCGCTGGCAGGCCGCCGACGTCGCCACCATGATCGCCGCGCTCTACAGCACGGACTTCTTCCCTCAGGCCTCGCAGGCGTTGATGGCTGCCATGGGTCGGTCGGCCGAGTCGACGAGGGTCCTCTTCCACTCCCTGGACGAGGCGTACCCGGGCGCCGAGGCGGTGGTGGAGATGGTGTCCGCGTCGGGAAGCCCCGAGCGGGCCGCCTATCTGCTGACGTCCCTGGACCGCGGTGGGCTGCCGTCGCTGGCCGAGGTGGTGTTCCAGCAGACCCTGTCGCAGCGGCCCACGGGCTACGCGGGGCTGTTCCTGCGGGTCCTTGACGTGTCCGACGCGGCGGTGATGCGGGAATCCGCCCTGTACGACCGGGCCTGCGCCGCCGCCGGGCCGGAGATGGCGCCGCTCCTGCTCGCGCTGGCCGCCGCCCGGCTCTTCTCGGCGGTCGACGCGGTGGGCCGCGGTTGCGTCGACGGGCGCGACACGGGCGCGCTCGTCCTGCTGTTCAAGCAGCTCCACCACCTGGACCACCCCACGCAGCCGCGCGCCGCGAGCGTCATCGCACGGATCGGCGACGCGGTGACGGGCTCCTGGACGGTGCGGGAGCAGGTGTCGCTGGCGATCGCCCTCGCCCACGCCGAACTGACCGAGGACGCCGAGCTGTTCACACGTCGGGGCGGCGTCCGGCCGGGGTTCAGGAGCACCTTGAGGCAGGAGCAGAACAAGCACGCGCAGAAGGTCTTCTCCCGCACCTTCTGGAAGAAGGGCGGCCACGGCGCCGAGTAGCACAGGCTCTAACGTGGGCGCATGCTCACGACGACGCCACGGGTCGAACTCCACCCGCTCACCCTCTCCGACCAGGACGAGTTCTGCGCGCTCGTGCGGGCCAGCGCGGAGCTGCACCATCCGTGGATGCAGCTGCCCGCGACGGCGGAGGACTTCCGGGCCTGGATGCACCGCTTCGACGACGGCAGCAACCTGGGCTTCCTGATCCGTGTCCGGGAGACCGGCGCGGTGGCCGGTACGGTCAACATCAACTCGATCATCCGGGGGCGCTACCAGGGCGCTTCGATCGGCTACGCCGCGTTCGCCCCGTCCGCGGGGTCCGGCTACATGACCGAGGGGATCGCCCTCACCCTCCAGTACGCCTTCACCGAACTGCGACTCCACCGGGTGGAGGCCTGCATCCAGCCGGGCAACAAGGCGTCCCTGGCGCTGGTCCAGCGCCTCGGCTTCCGCTTCGAAGGGGTGTCGCCGGCCTACCTCTACATCGACGGCGACTGGCGGGACCACGAACGCTGGTCCCTCACCGCCCCCACCCCGTGGACACCGGACCCGTCCCTGCCGGAGGTCTGACGGGACGTCCGGTCGATTCACCCGTCGGCGGCCCGGGGCTGGAGGAACTCCCGGACTCCCCGGAGCCGGGTGGCCAGACGGCTCTGGGTCGCGCGGCTGTCGAGCACGATCCGGAGCCCTCCGGGCAGGTCGGTGTCGGCGCGCCGTCCGGTGGCGAGCCGGGAGGCGTCGAGGCCGTCCCGCCGCGCGATGAGCATGCCGAGTTCGTGGCGGGTGACGGCGTCCGGGCCGGCGAGGTGGAAGACGCCGGTTCTGTCGGAGGTGGTGATCTCCCAGAGCGCGGCGGCCAGGTCGCGTACGTGGACGGGGCAGCGGACGTCGTCGGTGAACAGGGCCCCGCGCCACCGGCCTGCCACCAGGTCGTGCACCAGGCGCTCGTGATCGGAGCGGCCGTCACCGACGATCAGCGAGGTCCGCGCGACGACCGCATCCGTACCCAGGAGCCGTACGGCGGTCTCGGCCGTCGCCTTCGCCGCTCCGTACGGGGTGGCGGGGTCCGGCAGGCACGTCTCGTCGTACAGGTCGCGCCGACCTGAGAACACGGCGTCGCTGGAGACGTGGACCAGCCGGATGCCCCGTCGCGCCGCGACCCGGGCCAGGTGCATGCCGCCCTCGGCAGTGACCGCCCAGTCGGCCCCGCCGCTGCTCGCGTTGACGACCGCACGGGGTTTCACCGCGTCCAGGACCGAGTGCAGGCTGGTGGGGTCGCGCAGATCCAGGCGATGCCAGGACACCCCTGGCGCCTCACCCGGGCGTGAGTGGAAGGTGGCGGCCGTGTCCCGGCCGGCGGAACTCCCCTGGCGGGCGATTTCGGCGCCGAGGTATCCGCTGCCGCCCACGATCAGTACTGTCATGCCGTCCCACGCTAGCCGGGAACCGCCGCCCACGAACGGGTGCCGTGCGGTGTCACCCGTGAGGGGCGTCATTCGGGATTCGCCGGAACCCAGCCGGGTCGGCGGTCGGGCGTCCAACGCCCGGGCCGGCGCGGACCAGTGCCCCGTCCTCACAGGCGGTCGGCCATGAACTCGGTCAGGTCGCGGAGTACGCGGTCCGGGTCCTCCCAGTACGCGACGTGGCCCACGCCCTCGTAGACGAGGAGCCGGGAGTCGGGGATCGTGTCGAGGATGGTCTGCTGGTCCTCGCGGGTCAGGATGGGGTCCTTGTCGCCCCAGACGACCAGGGTGGGGACGAGGATGCCCGACAGGGTGGCCCGGAGGTCGGTCTCGAGCAGGCCGCGCAGGGTCTCGCGCCAGACGTGGGCCGGGGCCTTCAGGGTCTCGTCGGCGAGGGTCTGCAGGAAGCCGCGTCCCAGGGGGGTTGCCGTCAGGCCGTCCACGAAGGATGCCGCGAGCTCCGGATCCACGGGGTCCTTCAACTCGCTGACGGCTTCCCAGAATTCGTCGGCCTTCGGCTTGTCCGCGAGGGTGGCCGGCACGCCCAGCAGGACGAGGCCCGCCACCCGGTCCGGCCGACGGCCCGCGACGATCCGGGCGTACACCCCGCCGCTCGATCCGCCCACCAGTACCGCGCGTTCGATGCCCACGCCGTCCATGAACGCGACCAGGTCCTCGGCGAAGTCCTCCGGCAGGTAGCCCTCGGCCGGTTTGTCGGCGTCGCCGTGGCCGCGCTGGGTGGGAGCGTAGGCGTGCAGCCCGGCCGGCATGCGGCGCAGCATCGGTTCGAACGTCCACCAGGAGTCCAGGTAGCCGTGCACCAGGACGAGCGGTACGCCCCCCGAACGGCCGGCCTCCGCGTACGGAAGCGTGGGGCGCCCCTCCCCCAGGACGGCGCTGTGCACGGCGACGGCGGCCATCGCGGCCCTCCTCACCTCTCCTTCCTCCAGCATAGGAAGGAGACGGGCGGGGGGACAGTCGGGGCGTTTCGGGGCCGTACCTCAGCGGGTCGGCGTGGTCTCCCGGCGCTCGACGCCGGCCGCCGTCGTTCTGTGACATCCGCCGCCGGTGACTCAGACCACACGGCGGGGCCGTCACACGGATCGGGGGCGTCGGCGTCTTGTGTTCGCCCTGTGCGGCACGGCCATCGACACCACGAGTGAGGACGACGTCATGGAACCCCGTTTCCACCTGTTCGACAGCCCGACCGCGGCCAAGGTCGCCAAGCGCTTCGCCACCACCTCGCTGGCCCTGGAGGAGTCGACGCTGTCGGCGTCCCTGCGGGAGCTGGTGCAGCTGCGGGTCGGCCAGATCAACGGCTGCGGTTTCTGCGTGGACGCCCACGCCAAGGAGGCCGCGGCCGCCGGTGAGTCCGCGGTCCGGCTCAGCCTGGTCGCGACCTGGCGGCACAGCACGGTGTTCACCGAGGCGGAGCGGGCCGCGCTGGCGCTCGCCGAGGAGGGCACCCGTCTGGGCGACCACGGTGTGTCCGACGGGACCTGGGCCGCGGTGCGCAAGCACTACGACGACGATCAGATCGGCGCCCTGGTCTGCCTGGTCTCCCTGATCAACGCGGCCACCCGCATGAACGTGATCGTGCACAACCCGGGCGGCTCGTACGAGCCCGGGATGTTCGCGCGTGTCGCCGGCTGACCTGGGGGGAAGGAGCGCGGGCCCGTCCCTTGAGGGGACGGGCCCGTGCCGTGCGCGGAAGCTGTTCAGCTCCGGGCGGCCGCTCTGTCGCGGACGTGGCGGCGCAGGCCGTCGAGGGACACCTGCTGCAGGCTGTCCGCGAAGACCCGGTCCGGGCCCGGAGGCACCGGCAGCATCGAGGGGACCACGAGGACCGTGCAGCCGGCGGCGTCGGCCGAGGCGGCTCCGTCCGGGGAGTCCTCGACGGCCACGCAGGCCGCCGTCGGCACGCCGAGCCGCTGGGCGGCCGTGCGGTACGGGTCGGGGTGCGGCTTGGTGCGTGCGGTGTCGTCGGCGGAGAGGGTGAGGGCGAAGGGGACGTGCGCGAGCGCGCCGCCGACGACCGAGTCGACCACCGAGCGGGGTGAGGCGCTGACCAGCGCGAACGGCAGTCCTGCCTGTTCCAGTTCGGCGAGGAGCCGGTCCGCTCCGGGGCGCATGGGCGCGCCCTCGTCGATGCGCTTCTGGAAGGCGGTGGTCAGGGCCGTCGCGACGCCGTCCGGGTCGGGCGCGCCGGTGGCTCGTACGAGGTGGGCCGCGGTGTCCTCGACGGCGCGGCCGACGACCTCGGGCGCGTCGGTGTCCGTGAGCCGGTGTCCGAGGCGGGCGGCGACCTCCTCCGTCGCCTGCCACCAGAGGACCTCGGTGTCGACGAGGGTGCCGTCCATGTCGAAGAGGACCGCGGCGAGTCCGTTCACCGCTTCCTCACCGGTACCGCGCGTCACCGCTCCGTCCTCGGTACGACGAGGGCGGGGTGCGGGGCGAGGCCGACGGTGGCACGGGTCCCCGGGGTCAGGTCGGCCGCGTCGCGTGACGGGAGGTCCGCCTTGACCGTCGTACCGCGGTGGTCGAGGTGGACGCGGGTGACGGAGCCGAAGAAGGAGGTGGAGACGATGACGGCCTCGCCGTCGGTGTCGGCGGTCACGGTGACGTTCTCGGGGCGGACGAGCACCTCGACGTCGCGGGTGCCGGGGACGTCTCCGTCGACGGGGAGTCTGCTGCCCGCGGCCTCCACGAGGCCGGAGTCCGTGAGGCGGCCCGGCAGGCGGTTCATGGTGCCGACGAACTCGGCGACGAAGGCGGTCGCGGGGCGGCGGTACAGCTCGGCCGGGGCCGCGCACTGCTCCAGTCGGCCCGCGTTGAGGACGGCGACGCGGTCCGCCATGGACAGCGCCTCCTCCTGGTCGTGGGTGACGAACACCGTGGTGATGCCGAGGGAGAGCTGGAGCCGGCGGATCTCCTCGCGCAGGCTGAGCCGGACCTTGGCGTCGAGGGCGGAGAGGGGCTCGTCCAGGAGCAGGACGCGCGGGCGCAGGGCGAGGGCCCGTGCGAGGGCCACGCGCTGCTGCTGGCCGCCGGACATCTGGTGCGGGTAGCGGTCGCCGTGTTCCGGCAGGCCGACGAGGTCGAGGAGTTCGGCGGCGCGGGCGTGGCGCTCGGCGGCGCCGGTCTTGCGGACGCGGAGGCCGAAGGCGACGTTGTCGCGGGCGGTGAGGTTGGGGAAGAGGCTGTACGACTGGAAGACCATGCCGGCGTCGCGGCGGTTGGCCGGGACGTGGGTGATGTCGGCGCCGTCCACGAGGACTTCGCCGGAGTCGGGGCGTTCGAAGCCGGCGAGGACCCGCAGGGCGGTGGTCTTGCCGCAGCCCGACGGGCCGAGGAGCGCGAGGAGTTCGCCCGGTTCGACGGTCAGGTCGAGGCCGTCGAGGGCGACGGTCGTGCCGAACGCGCGGCGCAGGCCGCGGAATTCGACGCGGGCCCCGGTGGCGGCGGTGGACTCCGTCCGTTCCGCTGTGGCAGAGGTCATGGGTCAGGACTCCTTGCGGGAGGTGCGGGGGGCTCCGGGCGTGCCGGCCGGTGCCGTTCCGGCCCGGGACAGGACGAGGAGCAGCGCCCAGGTGATGAGGAGGCTCAGGAGGGAGACGGCCACCGACATGCGGGCCTGGGCGCCGGAGATGGAGACGATCCACACGGCGAAGGGCCGGAAGCCGAGGATCGAGGCGATGGTGAACTCGCCGAGGACCAGGGCCAGGGTGAGGAAGGCGGCTCCGGCGAGCGAGGAGCGCAGGTTGGGCAGGATCACCCGGAGCATGACGTACGGCCAGGAGGCCCCGCAGTTGCGGGCGGCCTCGACGAGGGTCGGGACGTCGACGGCGCGCAGTCCGGCGTCGAGGGAGCGGTACACGAACGGCAGGGCCATGACGGTGTACGCGAGGACCAGGACGAAGGGGAAGTCCTCGTTCTGGACGGCGAGGAACGTCTGGTAGAGCGGGGTCCGCGACAGGTGGTCCGGGCCCCAGCGCAGTACGGTGCTGATCCCGGTGACGAGCGCGATCGGCGGCACCACGAGCGGCAGCATGCACATCACCTCGACGACCGGCCGCAGGCGCGGCGCGCCGAGCCGGACCGCCACCAGGGCGGGCACGGCGAGCAGCAGGGCGAGCGCGATGGTGGCGGCGGCGAGGCCGAGGGAGAGCAGCAGGCTCTCGGTGAATCCGTCGGCGGAGAGCAGCGCGGTGTAGGCCTCGAAGGAGACGCCCTGGCCGGGGGTGTGCACGGTGAAGACGAACGAGGCGATCAGCGGGACGAGGAAGTACGCGCCGCCCAGGCCGAGGACGAGGCCGCGCCATACGCGGGGGCGGCGACGGGTCCGTACGGGGGTGGTGGGCCGGGCCGCCGCCCGCGCCGCGGACTCCGGGGTGACGTCCGGGGCGGTGGAGGTCATCGCAGCCATCGGGCGCTCCTGCGCTGGAGGGGGAGGTAGACCGCCATGACCAGGCCGGCGATCAGGATCATGTCGAGGCCGAGGGCGAGGGCGACGTTCTCCTGGCCGACGAGGACGTTCCCGGAGAGGGCGTCCGCGATCTTCAGGGTGACCAGGGGTACGGAGCCGCCGACGAGGGCCGCGGCGGTCGCGTGGGCGGCGAAGGCGCTGCCGAAGAGCAGCACGAACCCGCCGAGCAGCGAGGGCGCGAGGACCGGGATGCCGACGTGGCGCCAGTACTGCCGACCGCCGGCGCCCGCGTTCTGCGCGGCCTCCCGCCATTGGGGGCGCAGGCCGTCGAGGGCGGGCAGGATCACCAGGACCATGAGGGGGATGAGGAAGTACAGGTAGACGACGGCGAGGCCGCCGAAGGAGTACAGGTTCCAGCCGAGGCTGGTGAGGTCGGCGAGCTGGGTGACGACGCCGGAGATGCCGACGGTCGCGATGAACGCGAACGCGAGGGGGACGCCGCCGAAGTTGGCGAGGACTCCGGAGGCGGTGAGGACGGCGCTGCGCAGGGCCTGGGACCGGGAGGTGACGACGGCCTGGGCGATGAGGACGCCGAGGACGGAGCCGATCAGGGCGGTGAGCGCGGAGAGTTGCAGGCTGCCGAGGAGCGAGCCGAGGTAGGGGCCCTGGAGCGAGCGGCTCAGGTGCTCGCCGGTCAGGGCGGTCGCGCCGGTGGCCGGATCGGTGCGGGTGACGGCGCCGTACAGGAGGGCGCCGAGGGGCAGTCCGAAGGCCAGGGCCGTGAAGGCGATCAGGGGGAGGGCGGCGAGCCAGGTGCGGGGGCCGCGCCGCCGGCGGCTGGGGCCGCCGGCGGTTCCCGTGGTGGGGGTGGCTGAGGACATCAGGAGAGGGCCTTGTCCCACTTCTCGGCGAGGGTGGCCTTGGCCTTGTCGAGCTCGGCGGAGGCCGGGAAGGCGGGGGTGCCGTCGACCTTGGGGAGCTTGGCCACGAAGGTCTTGTCGGCGGTGCCGTCGGCGGTCATGGCCGGGAGCAGGACGGGGCGGGCGTAGCCCTTGAGCCAGAGGTTCTGGCCCTCGGTGCTGTAGAGGAACTCCATCCACAGGCGGGCGGCGGCGGGGTGCGGGGCGTCCTTGCTGACGGCCTGCGAGTAGAACTGCGCGTAGACGCCGTCGGTGGGGACGGCGACCTGCCAGTCGACGCCCTTGCTCTTGAACTGGTCGGCGTAGCCGGCGTTGAGGTAGTCCCAGTCGATGCTGATGGGCGTCTCGCCCTTCTCGACGGTGGCCGGGGTGGACTCGACGGGGATGAAGTTGCCGCTCTTCTTCAGCGTGCCGAAGAAGTCGATGCCGGGCTGGATGTCGGCGAAGGAGCCCTTGTTGGCGAGGGCGGCCGCGTACACGCCGCCGAAGGCGGAGCCGGACTTGGTCGGGTTGCCGTTGAGGGCGACCTTGCCCTTGTACTCGGGCTTGAGGAGGTCGGCGAAGGTCTTCGGGCAGTTCGGGATGCGCTTGGCGTCGCAGCCGATGGAGACGTAGCCGCCGTAGTCGTTGTACCAGCGGCCGTCCGCGTCCTTCTGGGCCGCGGGGATCTTCTCCCAGGCCTCGACCTTGTACGGGGCGAACAGGCCTTCCTCGGCGCCGCTGCGGGCGAAGGCGATGCCCAGGTCGAGGACGTCGGGGGCGCGCTTCTGGCCCTTGCGGGACTTGACGGCGGCGATCTCGTCGGCGCTGGAGGCGTCCGGGTTCTCGCTCTCGACCTTGATGCCGTACTTCGTCTCGAACGCCTTGATCAGCTCGCCGTAGTTGGCCCAGTCCGGCGGCAGGGCGATGACGTGCAGCGCGCCCTCCTGCTTGGCCGCCTTGGCGAGGGCGTCCATGCCGCCGAAGTCCTTGGCCGAGGCGGCGGTGGCCGCCTTCGCACCCTTGCCGTCCGTGCCGACCGCGCCCTCGGGAGCGGCACCGCAGGCGGTGAGGGTGGTCAGGGCGACGGCGCCGAGCAGGGCTGCAACGACGGGGGTTCTGCGCACGGGTTCTCCCAGAAGCAAGTGACGGAACTTGTCTGAACAAGACGCCCCTAGTTCGCCCGCGCCCCCTGTCCGGAAAGTGAACGGGACATGGCCAGATCCAGACGCCTCCCGGAAGAGCCGGTTGTGATGAACCACAGCTGAACCACGTGGACTTCAGATGAATCGACAGATCCTTCCGGCGTCAGCTCGGCGGGTTAGGGTGGCCGTCGGGACAGCACACCCCGTGACCGGGTGCGCACAGTGAAGTACGAGATGGGGGCCGATTGTGACGGCGCTGTACGTGGAGATCGCGGAGGGACTCCGCCGCTCGATCCTCAACGGCGAGTACGCCGTCGGCGCCCGCCTGCCCTCCGAGAGCGACCTCGCCGACCGCTGGTCCGCGTCACGCGGCACGGTGCGCCAGGCCGTCGCCCTGCTCACCTCGGAAGGCATCATCGGCTCGCGCCAGGGCGCCCGTCGCATCGTGCTCCGCAGGGAGCGCCGGCACAGCTTCGCCGAGCTCCACAGCTTCGCCCAGTGGGCGCGGACGATGGGCTACCGCTCGGCGAGCCGCTTCCTCCACCGCGAGCGGCGCCGGGCCACTCCGGAGGAGGCACGCCGTCTCGCCCTCCCGGAGGGGGCCGGGGTCCTCGACGTCCTGCGCCTGCGCTGCCTGGACGACGAACCGGTGATGGTCGAACGCACGGCGTACGCGGAGTGGGTCGCGCCCACCGTCGAGTCCCTGCCCGTCGACTGCGCCTCGATCATGGACAGCATGGCCGAGGACGCGGGGATCGTCGCCCACTACGGCGAGCACCTCATCGACGCGGTGCCCGCCGGGAGCGACGACGCGCGTCTGCTCCGCGTGCGCCGCGGCAGCCCGCTCCTGCGGCAGCGGCACCTCACGAGCAATCAGGACGGCCGCCCCATCGAGTGGACCGAGGACCGCTACCGCGCGGGGAGCGTCACGTTCAACGTGAGCAACTCGGTGGGCACGGCGCCTCTGGTGCGGGACCCCGGCTCACTGCTGATGTGAGGACCTTGCCGCGGCAGTGACCTGCGTCACTTGTTAAGGGTTGTTTAAGAATCAACGTCGCGAACGTTCCCTTTTCGTATGCCTTGGGCGCAGTTGACGCTTGCCTTGACTGACAGTCACATTCTCCTCGGCTTCGCCGCACCTTCCCTGGCTTCACCACATCTGGAGCATCGATGCGCCACAGGACTGCCCTGACCACAGCAGTCACGACCGACGCCGCCGGACCGGCGTCACGTCCCGCGCAGGACGACGGCATCTTCGGGAAGGTCGCCGCGCCCGGCGGCGGGCCGGGGGCACGCGCGCAGGACGTCGAGTTGTTCGACGTCACCCGGACCCTGCCGCCCGTTCGGGGAGAGGACGGGCCGCGCGGACGCCACGGAGCGGGGAAGCCCCGGCCCGTACGGAAGGCGTCGCGGTCGCGGCGGGCCGCGAAGGCGCCCGAGCGCGAAAGCCGGAGCGGCCTCTCGCTCCCGCTGCTGATCACCGGCGCGCTCGCCGCGGGGATCGGCCTCGCGGTCGGCCTCACGTCCGAGCCGGACCGGACGTCCACGGACGGTCTGTCCCTCGTGATGCCCGACCTGCCGACACCCCACGCGACCCCGGACGCCGAGCCGTCGGCCGCCGGCCGCCGGCCGGACCTCCACGCCGACGGCAGCGGCGGCGGCCGTCGAGACGGCCGCCGCTCCGCCGTCGTCGGCGCCCGCTCCCCCGCCGTCGACGGCCGCTGCCCCGCCCACGACGGCACACCGGCCGACACCCACCCCCACGCCGACCCAAGGTTCCCCCCGGCCCGATCGGCCCGACGCGTCCACGCTCGCGCTCGGCAGCACCGGGCCCGAGGTCGTGGACCTCCAGCGACGCCTCCAGCAGCTGTACTTGTACCTCGGCTCGGCCGACGGAGTCTTCAGCGAGTCCGTGGAGGCGGCGCTGAGCCGCTTCCAGGTGGCCCGCGCCATCCCTGAGGAGCCGGGCGTCTACGGACCGATGACCCGCACGGCCCTGTACGCCGAGACCGACCGGCCCGGCCGGAAGGGCCGGAACGGCTCGGACGACCGGGGCGACCGGAGGAGCGGCTGGGACGACTGAGCCGATCAACCAGCACACGGGAGCCGCCATATGACGGCACGTCACGACGGGTCGGCACGTACACTCGCCGGTATGGCATCCCGCATCAGTGAGCTGGTCCTCGACTGCGCCGACCCCGAGCGTCTTGCCGCGTTCTGGAGCGAGGTCCTCGGCTACGTCGAGGTCGGCCGCGAGGAGGACGGAAGCATCGAGATCGGGCCGGCCGGCATCGGGTTCGGCGGTGCGCAGCCGACGCTCGTCCTGAGCCCCAGCAGCGAGCCGCGGACCGGGAAGCTGCGTCTGCACATCGATGTCAACGCCACCGACCGCGACCAGGACGCCGAGCTGGAGCGGCTGCTCGCACTCGGCGCCGAGCCCGTCGACATCGGCCAGACCGGCGCCGAGAACTGGCACGTCCTGGCCGATCCGGAGGGCAACGAGTTCTGTCTCCTGCACCGGAGGCTCAAGCCCCTCTGACCGCCGCACGGCAGCGGCAGACCACACTCCCGCCCGAACTCCCACCCGGCCGGCGGACACGCGGCCTGGGCCGAAGCCCCGCCCGGAAAGTATGATCAAGCGATGTCCGACATGACTGAGACCACGCCCGGCTGGCTGACCACGGACGAACTGGACACGGCCAGGTCCCGGATGCCGATCCTGTACGTCGAGGCCGTCCCCGTGCGCGTGGACGACAGCGGCGAAGTCACCAGCATCGGGCTGCTCCTGCGGATCGGCTCCGAGGGAACGATCAGCCGCACCCTGGTGTCCGGCCGCGTCATGCACCACGAGCGGGTCCGTGACGCGCTGCTGCGGCACCTGGAGAAGGACCTCGGGCCCGTGGCCCTGCCGCGCGTCCCCGCCTCCCTGCAGCCCTTCACCGTCGCCGAGTACTTCCCCACCGCCGGCATCACGCCCTTCCACGACCCGCGCCAGCACGCCGTCTCCCTCGCGTACATCGTCCCGGTCACCGGCGACTGCCGCCCGCGGCAGGACGCCCTCGACCTGGTGTGGTTCAGCCCCCAGGAAGCGGGCTCCACGGCCGTGCAGAACGAGATGCCCGGCGGCCAGGGACACCTCCTCAAGCAGGCCCTCGCCCACGTCGGACACACCTACTGAACCCCGCTCCCCCGCAGGGCCTCCCGCGGGGCACCGCTTGACCTTGACACGGTGACAAGGTCTTCAGTGGGGCCCAGGAGGTGGTCCCATGACCATGGCGAACGAGGCCACGAACACGATGCGGGCTCTGCGGGGGCTCGGGAGCGAGAGCGCGTCGGTGCGGCTGCGCGCCGCACTCGCGGTGGGCTCGGCACCGGACCCGCGGTGGGTCGACGAGCTCGTCGGCCGCTGCGCGATCGAGCCGGACTTCCAGGTACGCGAAATGCTCACGTGGGCGCTCACCCGCCACTCGCCGGCGCTGACGCTCCCCCGGCTCCTGGGCGAACTCCGCTCGGAGCCGGCCCAGGCGCGCAGCCAGGCCCTGCACACCCTGTCCAAGATCGGGGACCGTCAGGCCTGGCCCGCGATCACCCGCGAGCTCATGACCGACCCGGACGACGAGGTGGCGCGGAGTGCCTGGCGGGCGGCGGTCGTCCTCGTGCCCGCGGGCGCGGAGTCCGAGCTCGCCGGAGTGCTCGCGACCCAGCTCGGGCGGGGTGGGCGCGAGACGCAGCTGAGCCTCAGCCGGGCGCTGATCGCGCTCGGCGAGGCGATGACGCCGGTCCTGCGCGCCGCGCAGTCGGATCCCCGCCCCGATGTCCGCCGGCACGCGATCGCCACGGAGAAGCTGTCGCGCGACCCGGACGCCGGGTTCGACTTCGCGATCGAGGAGGCCAGGCGGGTCTTGGTGCTCGGCCCGTCCGGCCAGGAGGAGTGACCGTCGGTGTTGATCGGTGACGTGGCGAAGCACTCCGGGGTCAGCGCCCGCATGCTCAGGCACTACGAGGCGCTCGGCCTCGTGCGGCCGACGGGCCGCACGGGCGGCGGCTACCGGGAGTACGCGGAAGCGGACATCCGGCGCATCTTCCACATCGAGAGCCTGCGGTCCCTGGGGCTTTCGCTGCGCGAGGTCGGGCGGGCGCTGGACGATCCCGGCTTCGCGCCCTCGGAGCTCGTCGACGACCTGATCCGGCAGACACGCGAACGCATCGCGGCGGAGACGGAGCTGCTCACGCGGCTGCGCCGGATCGGTTCCGCGGAGCCCGCAGGCTGGCAGGACGTCCTCCAGGTCGTCGCCCTCCTCCAGGCGCTCGGCTCGAAGAGCCCGGAGACGCGCCAGCGCGCCGCGCTGTCCTCGGCGGAGGACGCGCCGGTGCCCGTGGAGGCGCTGGTCGAGGCGGTGCTGAGCGAGGCGGACCCGATCGTCGCGGGAGCCCTCCGCTGGGCCCTCGCACGCTCGGACGACGGCGGGCTGCCGCTCCTCGCCCGCGGCCTCGGGTCACCGGTGGCCGAGGTCAGGAAGCGCGCCGTGCGGTCCGTCGCCGAGATCCCCGGCGAGGAGGCGACCGCCCTGCTGCGGGAGGCCCTCGCGGACCCCGAGGTCGCGGTGCGGAGGTGCGCCGCCCTGGAGCTGGGGGCACGCGGCGTGGCCGACGCGGTACCGACGCTCGTCGACATGATCGTCGAGGAGGCGAACGACGTCGACGCCGCCGACGCGCTGAGCGGGCTGGCGAGCCGTCCCGCGCTCGCGGACCGGATCACCGGCCTGCTGGTCGAGCGCCTCGCCCACGGCACGACGGGGGCGTCCGAGCGCCGGCGCCTCGCGCAGGCCCTCGCGGACATCGCCGGCGACGCGGCCTCACGGGCGCTGGCGGAGCTGTCCGAGGACGAGGACCGCGCGGTCGCGCTGACCGCGACGTACATCCTCGGGATGCGCGAAGCGCGCTGAGGTTCCTACCGGTGGGCCCGTCGGCTCACGGGCGGGTGTACCGGCGGATGCGGTAGCGCAGGCCGGTCGTGGAGTCCCGCCAGCCGGTGTCCTCCGCGGCCTGCCAGTCGGCCTCGACGGTCGGGGCGTAGGTGTCGCCGTCGACCGCGGTGTCGATTTCCGTCACCGAGAGTGTCCGGGCGTGGGGCAGGGCGGCGCGGTAGACCTCGCCGCCTCCCATGACCCAGGCGACGGCCTCGTCGGCCGGCTGCGCCACCCCGGCCGCCAGGTCGAGGGCCGCCTCGATGGATCCGGCGCGCTCCGCGCCCTCGGCCGTCCACTGCGCGTCCCGGGTCACCACGATGTTGCGGCGGCCCACCAGGGGACGGAAGCGGGCGGGCAGCGAGTCCCAGGTCTTACGGCCCATGATCACGGGGTGGCCGAGGGTGGTCGCCTTGAAGTGCGCCATGTCCTCGGGGAGCCGCCACGGGATCGTGTTGTCGGCGCCGATCACGCCGTCGGTGGTCTGCGCCCAGATGAGCCCGATGTTCACACCCGTACTCACACCGCCACCGGAGCCTTGATGCCGGGGTGGTGCTGGTAGCCCACGATCTCGACGTCGGAGAAGGCGTAGTCGAACAGCGAGTCTGCCTTGTGCAGCTTCAGCTCGGGGAACGCGTACGGAGTACGGCTGAGCTGCTCGGTCACCTGCGCCACGTGGTTGTCGTAGATGTGGCAGTCGCCGCCGGTCCAGATGAAGTCGCCCGGCTCCAGACCGGTCTGCTGCGCCACCATGTGGGTGAGCAGGGCGTAGCTGGCGATGTTGAACGGGACGCCGAGGAACAGGTCCGCGCTGCGCTGGTACAGCTGGCAGGAGAGCTTGCCGTCGGCGACGTAGAACTGGAAGAAGGCGTGGCAGGGAGCCAGCGCCATCCGGTCGAGTTCGGCGACGTTCCAGGCGGACACGATCATGCGGCGCGAGTCCGGGTCGCGGCGCAGCGTGTCGAGGACCTGGCCGATCTGGTCGATGTGCCGGCCGTCGGGCGTGGGCCAGGAACGCCACTGCACGCCGTAGACGGGCCCCAGCTCGCCCTTGTCGTCGGCCCACTCGTCCCAGATGGAGACGCCGTTCTCCTGGAGCCAGCCGACGTTGGAGTCGCCGCGGAGGAACCACAGCAGCTCGTACACGATCGATTTGAGGTGCACCTTCTTGGTGGTGACCAGCGGGAATCCCTGCGAGAGGTCGTAGCGGAGCTGGTGCCCGAAGATGCTCCGGGTGCCTGTGCCCGTCCGGTCGGCCTTCGCCGTTCCCGAGGTGAGCACCGTCTTCAACAGGTCTTCATACTGGGTATCCGCCACGGTCGCCGAGTCTACCGCCGGCGACCTCGCACCCTCGACAGGCGGGTGGGCCTATCCCCTGGTCACGGTCGTGCGGGCGGTTTCGTCGACGTGGAGGGTGAAGACGTCGGGGCGGGCGTAGTGGCCGGTGGTGTCGAGGTCGAAGCGGGCGCCCGCGAGCGCGTCGAGGTCGAGCTCGGCGGTCAGGATGCCCTCGCCGTCGCGCAGCGGCCCGGCGAGGACCTCGCCCAGCGGGGAGACGATGACGGAGCCGCCGCCGATCAGTACGGTGTCGGGCTCCTCGCCCTGGACGGGGTGGAGGTCGTCCGGCAGGCCGTCGCGGCGCAGGTACTGGCAGGCGGCGAGGACGAAGCAGCGGCCCTCCAGGGCGATGTGCCGCATGGTGGCCTGCCAGGCGTCGCGGTCGTCGACGGTCGGCGCGCACCACAGGTCCACGCCCTTGGCGTACATCGCGGTGCGCAGCAGCGGCATGTAGTTCTCCCAGCAGATCGCCGCGCCGAGGCGGGCAGTGCCGGTGTCGACGACTGTCAGGGTGGAGCCGTCTCCCTGGCCCCAGAGGTAGCGCTCGGCGGCGGTGGGCATGAGCTTGCGGTGCAGGCCGAGGTAGCCGTCGGGGCCGAAGAAGAGCGCGACGCAGTACAGGGTGCCGCCCTGGCGTTCGACCGCGCCGATCACGGCGTGGACGCCGAGCTCCCGGGTGACGGCGGCGAGCGTCTCGGTCTCCGGGCCCGGGACCTCGACGGCGGCGGCGTGGTAGCGGCGGAAGAGGTCACGGCCCTCGGGGCTGCGGCTGCCGACCGTGATGCCGAAGTCCAGTCCCTTGGGGTAGCCGCCGATGAACGCCTCGGGGAGGACGACGACCTCCGCGCCCCGGTCGGCGGCCTCGCGGACGAGTTCCTCGGCCCGGGCCACCGCGGCCGGGGTGTCGAGGAGCGGGGCGGCCGCCTGGGCGACGGCGACGGTCACGGTGCGGCGGGACTCCGCGGAGATCGGGCTCATGCCCCGACGCTAGGAACACCGCGGCTGATCGGCAAGCACACCGTGACGAGGGCGGGGCCGGCCGGGTAGCGCGCGACAGACACCGGCGCAGGCCTTTGAATGGAGAAGTGAGCACCGTTCGATGGCTTGCCGCTGCAGGACTCACCGCGCTCCTCGGCGCTACGGCCCCGGGGCCGTCACCGCCCCCGGATCAGCCCCCGCCCCGACTCGACGACGCGGACGTGAAACGTGCCGTCGACCGGCTCGACGGAGTCGTCCGGGACGCCATGAAGCGGACCGGGGTGCCGGGCGTCGCCGTCGCCGTCGTCCACGACGGCAAGGTGATCCACCTGAAGGGGTACGGCGTGCGCAAGGCCGGCGAGAGTGCGGCCGTCGACGCCGACACCGTCTTCCAACTGGCCTCCGTCTCCAAGCCGATCGCGTCCACCGTCGTCTCCGGAGCGGTGGGCACGGAGGGCTGGACGCGGCCGGTGGCCCCCGATGTGCCGGGCTTCGCCCTCAAGGACCCGTGGGTCACCTCCCACGTGACGGTCGCCGATCTGTTCTCGCACCGCAGCGGCCTGCCCGATCACGCCGGGGACCTGCTCGAAGACCTCGGCTACGACCGCTCGTACATCCTGTCGCATCTGCGGTACGAGCCCCTGGCCCCGTTCCGCGCGAGCTACGCCTACACCAACTTCGGGCTCACGGCCGCCGCCCAGGCGGTCGCCGACGAGAAGGGCGTGCCGTGGGAGAAGCTCGCCGCCGACACGCTCTACAAGCCGGCCGGCATGAACTCCACCAGCTCGCGCTTCGAGGACTTCGAGCAGGCGTCCGACCGGGCCTGGGGCCATGTGAAGGTCGACGGCGCCTGGAAGGCGGAGTTCGTACGGGACCCGGACGCGCAGTCGCCCGCCGGTGGCGTCAGTTCCAGTGCCCGTGACATGGCGACCTGGCTGAAGCTCCAGCTCGCCAACGGCAAGCTCGACGGCCGGCAGATCGTCGACGCCGCCGCCCTGGAGCGCACCCACTGGCCCGAATCGGTCGCCAGTCCGCCCCGGGCCCCGGCCGGCCGGACCGGGTTCTACGGCCTCGGCTGGAACGTGAGTTACGACGACGAGGGCCGGCTCAGGCTCTCGCACACGGGGGCGTTCGCCCAGGGCGCGCACACCAACGTGACGATGCTGCCCGGCGAGCAGCTCGGCATCGTCGTCCTCACCAACACCTCACCGGTCGGCGTCGCCGACGCCGTCGCCCTCGACTTCTTCGACATCGCGCAGACCGGCGAGATCAGCCGCGACTGGATTCCGCTCGTGGACGCGCTGTACCAGCAACAGGCGGACGAGGGCCGGTCGAAGACCGACTACGCCCACCCGCCGTCCGGTGCCGCGCCGGCCCAGGCCGCCGACACGTACGCGGGCACGTACGTGAGCCCGTACTACGGGCGCGCAGAGGTCGTCGCGGGTCCGGACGGCACCCTGTCGCTCGACCTGGGCCCGAAGCCGCAGAGGTACCGGCTCACGCACTACGACGGCGACACGTTCAGCTTCCCGACGGCCGGCGAGAACGCCGTGGGCCTGACCGGGGTCACCTTCACCCCGAACGGAAAGTCGTTCACCGTCGAGTACTTGGACACGGAGGGCCTGGGCACGTTCACCCGCACCGGCGGCTCATGAGGGAGGATTTCGGGTGGCGTGGAATGCCCGGGCACGCACGTGAGTTGATCACGTCATGACTCAAGGTCCCGCACCCCGGCCCCTGTCCGACGACGCACTCTCCGCGCTGCTGAGCACGCAACGGTTCGGCACCCTCGCCACCAACAAGCGCAGTGGCCATCCTCATCTGACCACCATGCTCTACAGCTGGGACCCCGAGGCGCGCATCGTGCGGTTCTCCACCACCGCCGACCGCGTCAAGGTGAAGCAGCTCCGGCGTGATCCGCGGGCGGCCGTCCACGTGCCGGGCGGCGACGTGTGGTCGTTCGCCGTGGCCGAGGGCGAGGCCGAGGTCTCGGAGATCACGACCACGCCCGGGGACGCGACCGGGCGGGAGCTGCTCGCGATGATTCCGGAGGACGCGAGGCCGGGGGACGAGAGCGCGTTCCTGGAGCAACAGGTCGCCGAGCGCCGGGTGGTCATCCGGCTGAAGGTCTCGCGTCTGTACGGGACGGCGCTCGACATCGAGGGCTGAGGCGTACGGATCAGGTCGGGGCGTTCTTCTCCGACGCCCACGGCCAGACGGCCTGCCCGCCCGCCTCGATGAGCCCGACCATGCGGAACGCGGCGTCCGTGAGGCCGCCGAAGGTGTGCCGGTGGCGGCCCGTGGGGCCGTGGGCGGGCTGATACCCCGCCAGGTTCCAGGTGTAGACCGGGATGCCGGACGGGACCGTCTCGGCGGGCACGGCAGGCGCGTACGGGGCGGTCTGTTCGTCGGTGACGATCAGGATCCGGTCGTGGGCCCGGTAGTGCTTCCGTACCGCGTTCGCGGTGTACGTGCCTCCCATACTGCGGAAGCGTTTCAGCACCTCAAGGACCGGCTCGCCGGGTTCGTACGGCACCTTTGCGCTGCCCCAGCCGAACTCCACCAGGTCTCCCTGCTCCGCGCGCATGGCCAGCGCGGTGCCGAACACGGCGGCCGCGTCCGCACGGGTCAGCTTCGACCGCTCGGAGACGGTGTCCCAGAACATGGAGTCGGACCGGTCCACGAGGATCAGGGTCCGGCCGGGCAGGGCCGGTACGTTGGCCAGGGAGTGGCCGAGTGCCCGTTCCAACGGGGCCGCCCAGCGCGGCGAGGGCGCGTGCTGATGGGCGGCCAGGTAGCGGAAGGGGAACTGGCGGGACCGGGCGACCTCGGAGGCGTCCGAGAGACGTCCGGCGACCAGGGCCGCGACCTCGTCCGAGATTCCGGCCTCGTCGAAGTTCCGCAGGTTCCGCAGGAGCGCCATCGGCCCCATCGTGGGGATCAGGGCCTCCCAGACAGCCGCGTCCATCGGTCCGTGCAGCCAGCCCGCCACGGC
Source organism: Streptomyces sp. R44 (assembly GCF_041053105.1). Classification (NCBI taxonomy): domain Bacteria; kingdom Bacillati; phylum Actinomycetota; class Actinomycetes; order Kitasatosporales; family Streptomycetaceae; genus Streptomyces; species Streptomyces sp. R44. The sequence continues at coordinate 538,115 of NZ_CP163444.1, forward strand.
CTCCCACGTCATGCCCGCCGCGGCGAGCCGCTCGGAGCCGCCCGGTCCGGTCACCAGGGCACGCCGCTCCTCCGGCGCCGATTCCATCAGCGCCCGGTGGGCGGTCAGCAGCTGGTCGGAGGCCGGCGGGACCGCCCGCTCGGGGTGGTGACGGCGGTCCAGCGCGTACCGGAAGAGCGCGCCCTGCCACGGCTTGTCCGGGTCGGGGGTGGCGTGCACGAGGTTGAGCACGTCGCCGAAGCGGAAGGCCTTGGACGCGGTGTCGTACTTGAGCAGGGACCGGGACGTGTACAGCCGGCGCACGCCGTCGGCGATGCCCCGCTTCACGGGCTGCGGCACGTTCCGCCCGTGGGCCGAGATCCAGTGGGCGAGCAGTTCGCCGGGCTCGTCGGCGCGCTGGAGCACGGAGTCGATCACGGACCGGTTGGACGGACCGTCGGTGGCCCCGGCCTTGAGCCGGGCCCGTACGTACGCGGCGGCGCCCACCAGGGACGCCGTGCGCATGTTGCCCTCGCCGCGCAGCCAGCGCAGCAGGCCGGCCGTCCACTCGGGGTCCTCGACGGCGAGTCGGCCGACGAGCCGGGTGTAGCGCGCGTCCCGCTCCTCCCCGCCCTCGTAGAACGTCCCCTGGGAGACGAAGTTGCCGACGGCGAGGAGGAAGAGTTCGTCACGGGGCTCCCGGACGAAGGCCGGACCGCCCGAATAGGTGCGGAGCACCTGCCCGACGGGCGGGTGGTAAAGCCGTGGTGGTGACGAGGGCATGGCGCGGGCGGCCGCCAGGATGTGCGGGGCGACGAGCATGTCGGACCACATCTTGGAGACACGTCGGGCGTGACGAGGCAGTGAATCCCCCCGGATTCAGACGATCGGACGGCCCCGGGGCACGAGGTCCGGCGGGGCTGAGGCGCCCGCGCCTGCCGAGATCGGAAAAGGGCGGCGGCGTCACTTTGATTCGGAAGGAAGTAGCCGCAGCCGGGCGCATCGGGAGGCGCGGTCGCGAAGCCAACGTACAAGACCCACCGGACCGCGCACCAACCGATTTAACGCGGGTCGGAGATCGGCGGGGCGCTCTCCGGCAGGCGCCGCAGGGCCAGGCCCAGAAGAACCGCGGCGTACGCGATCAGGACGCCGAGCCCGGCCCACCACGGCAGGGGGAAGTAACCGGTGGAGGGCGCGTAGTGGGCGAGCACCTGCGGATACACGACGAGGGACTGCTGGGTGGCGAAGCCGGCGGCCGGGGTGACCCGTAGGAGCCACTCCGCCAGTCCGTCGGCGAGCAGCGGGAAGGAAGTCGCCACGTACGGGACCGCGATCGCCAGGACGGCGACCGGAGTCGCGAACCGGGCGCGGCGCAGCAGGGCTCCGACCGCGAAGGCGAGCACGGCGGCGAGGGCGAGGGCGGCTGCCGTGCCGACGACGACCCGCGCTCCGGTGAGCGCGGACACTACGGGAACGGGGATGCCGTTGCCCTTCAGGATCGTCACGCCGCCGGGCATCACGATGCCGATGGCGAGGAGACAGGTCACGAACGTGACGGCCCCCACGACGATCGCCTTCGCCCCGAGTTCCGCGCGGGTGACCGGCGCGCCGCCCGCGGCCTCGCGGCGGTACGCGGAGGTGGCGAACCGCGCGGCGACCACGAGGACGATGAGCAGCGCGAGGGCCAGGCCGCCGAGGGTGCGCTCGACCGGGCGTGCGCCGTCCTCCGAGCCCGTGGGACCGATGTCGCCGGTGCCGTAGACCGTGATCGTGCCGTTCTTCTCCACCCCGCCGGCGGCCTGGAAGTACTTCTCCCAGTCGGTCCGGTTCGCCTCGCCGACGGTCTCGCTCCTCCAGCGTGCCTGCGCGACGGCGCCCTTGAGGCCGACGTGGTCGAAGACGCCGCCCGCCTGGGTGAAGCGCACCTGTTCCGTGGCGGCGCCGAGGCCGGCGCGCTGGAGGGTCAGGTCGCCGGGAGAGGTGGCGAACAGGCCGACCTGTACGGTCTCGGGCAGCCCCGGCAGACGTGCCGTACCGACCTCCGTCCAGTGCTCTCCGTCGGCGGACTCGTGGCCGGTGACGGTGTCGCCCGACCGGGTCAGCCGCAGCCAGCGGGGGGCCTGCGCGGACACGTCGCCGCCGTTGCCGGCGCTGCCCGCGATGTCGTGGCGGTAGTCGTACTGCATGCGTACGCCGTGGCTTCCGGTGACCATGAGCGCCGCGTACGAGGATCCCTGACGGGTCCCGTCCTTGATGATGATCCCGGCCTTCGCCCAGGGCACGAGCCCGGGGACGAGCTTGTCGTGGTGCGGCGGCGGGTAGGTGATCGTGCCCTTCATGGACGTCATCCGGACGGTGATGCCGCCGTTCTCACCGAGGTCCTGGTGCATGAGGGAGAACTGGTCGTTGACGAGGGAGCCGTCCGGTGCGGTCGGGTCGGCCGGGCACAGGCCGTCGCAGGACGCGTGGTTGCCGAAGGCGTAGAGCAGGCCGAGGACGATGACGGCCAGTGCGGCGGTCGCCATGGCGATCAGCCGGCCGGGACGCCGGAAGGCGGTCCACTCGCGGTGGACCGCGTGGAGTGTCGTGTGGGTCGAAGACATGACCACGGTTGTACGGAGGTCGCCGTGACGGGGTCCGAACCGCGTCTGTCACCTCGTTGTTAGGTGCGGCGGGGCATGCTGATGTCCGCCGGACACGGGCGGGAGAAGGGGCGAGGGCATGCTGCGGGGCGGGACTGTCGGACGGCGCTTCACGATTTTGTACGCGGCGGGGTTCCTCGGCTCCGGAATCGTGCTGCTCGTCCTGACCTACGTCATGTCCGGCGTCCGGCTCTCCGCACCCGCGCCCGGAAACGTCCCCGCATCCCCGGCGAACCTCTCCGACGCACAGCAGCAGATCCGGGGCCTGCAGAACCAGCTCGCGGAGGTGCACGCCCGGCAGGAGCACCGGATGGTCGTCGCCTGGCTCCTCGCGCTGGTGGTGATGGCGGCCCTCTCCCTCCTGCTCGGTCGTCTCCTGGCCCGCCGGGTTCTGCGTCCGCTGCGGCTCATCACGGCCGCGACGCGGCGGATCTCCGCGGAGAACCTGCACGAGCGGCTCGCGGTGACCGGCCCCGCCGACGAGGTGAAGGAGCTCGCCGACACCGTCGACGGTCTGCTCGAACGTCTTGAGGCCTCGTTCGTCGCGCAGCGCCGCTTCGTCGGCAACGCCTCGCACGAACTGCGTACCCCGCTGGCAACGATCCGGGCATCGCTGGACGTGGCCGTCGCCAAACCGGAGCCCGCGGCCCAGACCCTCGCGCTCGCCGGCCGGGTACGGACCGAGCTGGACCGTGTGGACCATCTGCTCGACGGCTTCCTCCTCCTCGCCCGCGCGCAGCACGGCGCCTTCTCCGACCGGACCCTCGTGTCGCTGGGCGAGCTGGCGCGGGGGGCGCTGGGCGGCCGGGCTCCCGACATCGCCGCGAAGGGCCTGGGCGTGGACGCCGAGGCAGGAGAGGCGGCGTGGACGCGGGGCAGCGCGGTGCTGCTGTCCCGGATGGTGCAGAACGTCGTCGACAACGCGATCGCCCACAACGAGGAGAGCGGCTGGATCCGGGTCGCCACCGACAGCGACGGCTCCGGCGTGCGTCTGGTCGTCGAGAGCGGCGGACCGGTCCTGGAGCAGGGCCGGGTGGACCGCTTGGGGCAGCCGTTCGAGAGACTCGGCGCAGCCCGTACGGGATCGGAGGGCGGTTCGGGCCTGGGCTTGTCGATCGTGGCGGCGATCGTCGCCGCGCACGGCGGCGGTCTCGTCCTGCTGGCGCGTCCGGAGGGTGGTCTGCGGGTCATGGTGACGCTTCCGTCCGCCGCCCCGGAGAATGACGCGGTGCGGGCGGGGGTGCGGGCATGAGGGTTCTGGTCGTGGAGGACGCGCGGTCGCTCGCCGAGGTCGTCGCCGAGGGGCTGCGGGATCAGGGGATGGCCGTCGACCTGGCGCACGACGGCCTCGCGGCCGCCGCCAAGCTCGATGTGAACGCGTACGAGGTGGTGGTCCTCGACCGGGATCTGCCGGGCATCCACGGTGATGTGCTCTGCCAGATGGTCACCGGGCGGGACGACCGTCCGATGGTGCTGATGCTGACCGCGGCCGGGGCGCCCGGCGACCGGGTCAGCGGGCTCACCCTCGGCGCCGACGACTACCTCGCCAAGCCGTTCCACTTCCCCGAACTGGTCCTGCGCATCCGGGCCCTGGCCCGCCGCAGGCCGACCGCCCGCCCCCGTACGCTGCGTGCCGCCGGTCTCGAACTCGACCCGGTGCGCCGCACCGCCGTCCGGGACGGCAGGCCGCTCGCCCTGTCGGTCAAGGAGTTCGCCGTCCTGGAGGCGCTCCTGCGCGCCAGCCCGGGTTTCCTGAGCGCGGAGGACCTCCTGGAGCAGGTGTGGGACGAGAACGCCGATCCGTTCACCAACACGGTGACGGTCACCGTCGGCCGCTTGCGCCGGAAGCTGGGCAGCCCGCCGGTCATCACGACGACGACCGGTGTGGGCTACCGCATCGCCGACGACGCCCCCGCGGCCGGCTGAGCTCAGTCCTCGCTCGTCGGCTGCGTGACGGTGAGCCGCTCCAGCAGGTCCGCGAGGTGTGCCTGTTCCTCCTCGCCGAGTCCGGCGAGGAGCCGGCGCTGGTTGTCGAGGTGGACCGCGATGAGTGTGTCGGTCAGGGCGACGCCCTCGGGGGTGAGGGTGATGAGGCGTCCGCGCGAGTCGGCCTCGTCGACGGTCCTGGCGACCAGACCGCGGGCTTCGAGCCGGTCGACGCGCTTGGTGATGGCGCCGGTGGTGACGAGGACGGTGCGGCTGAGTTCGCCCGCGGAGAGGGCGTAGGGCTCGCCGGTCCGCCGGAGCGCGGCGAGCAGGTCGAAGTCGCCGCTGCCCAGGCCGGCGTCGGCGAAGGGCGGGCGCAGCTGCTGGTCGAGCGTGTGGGTGAGGCGGAAGAGCCGGCCGATGACGAGCATCGGGGACGCGTCCAGATCGGGGCGCTCCCTTCTCCACTGGTCGACGATGGCTGCGATGGCGTCGGGCTGCATCTCTTCACCTTATCTTCCACGGATGATAAATTATCTTCCGTGGAAGATACTCGCGTTCACGAGGCCGCCGCACCCACCGTCCACCGCACCGACGCCCCCTCCCCCGCCCGCCGCAGGCTCATCGCCTCCAGCCTGGCCACCTCCCTCGGCGACGGCATCTACGTGCCGCTGACCATGCTGTTCATCCACGGCCTCACCGGTCTGTCCCTCACGTCGATCGGCACGGGCCTCACGATCGCCGGGCTCAGCGCACTGGCCTTCATGCCCGCCGCGGGCATCCTCATCGACCGCTTCGGCGGCCGCCGCGTGCTCATCGGAGTGCTCGCGCTGCGCGCGATCGGCTTCGCCGCGTACCCGTTCGCCGACTCCTACCCCGCCTTCCTGACGATCGCCCTGGTGGTGGCCGTCGGCATGTGGGCGTCCTCGCCGAGCCAGCAGTCGCTCATCGGCGACCTCGCCCAGGGCGCCGAGCGCGACCGGCTCCTGGCGTGGGACCGCAGCCTGCGCAACGCCGGGATGGGCTGCGGCAGCCTGGCGGCGGCGGGCATGCTCGCGTGGAACGGCACCACGGGCTTCATCGTCGCCGCCGAGGTCCTGGCCGCGGTCTTCGCCGTCGCGGCCGTACTGGTCGCCCGGATCCCCCAGGTCCGCGGCACCACCGAGCACCGGGAGACGCACGGCGGTTACCGCCAGGTCCTCGCCGACCGCCCCTATCTCCTCCTGACCACGGCCAACTTCCTCATCGCCTTCGGCTACACCGCCCAGGCCATGGCCCTGCCCGTCTTCCTCACCCGCGACGTCGCCCTGCCGGACGCCCTGGCGGGGGCGGTCTTCGCGGTCAACACCGTTCTGGTCGCGGCACTCGGCGTGCCGGCCGCCCGGCTGACCGCACGCGGCCGACGCACCCGCACGGCCGCTCTCGGCGCGCTCACCTTCGCGCTCTCGTTCGCCGCCTTCGCCGCCCTCCCCCGGCTGGTCCACGGCGCGGACGCCCTGGTCGCGGTCCTGGCGGTCGCCGCGCTCTACACCGCCGGCGAACTCGTCCACTCCGCCCCCGCCCAGAGCCTCTCCGTCCAGGCCGCGCCCGACCACCTGCGCGGCCGCTACCTGTCGGTCCACCAGCTGTCCTGGTCGGTCTGCCGCACGGTGGCACCCATGCTCCTGGGCTTCCTGCTCGACACGGGCCCGTGGCACCTGGGGGCGGTGCTCGCCGCCCTCGTCCTGACCGGCGCGGCCATCCTCCTGTGCGCGGAACGCTCGCTGCCGGCCCACACGAACATCCCCGGAGCCCGCACGTCGCCGATATGAGATGGACGCGGCGACCGCCCGTGCTGTTGCATCGGGAGGCGACGGGGGAGGTTCGTCGTGCGAGACGCGCTGCTGCTGGGACTGGCCGGGAACCCGACTCTGCCCGCCGACCTGTTCGCCCGGCTGGCGGCGGCGGGCGACGAGGACGTCCTGTACGCCCTGGCCGCGCGCGAACAGTTGACCACGGCTCAGGCCAGAACGCTGCCGGCCGCCGGCGACCCGGCGCTCACCAGCCAACTGGTACGGAGCGGGCGGGTGCCGTGGTCCGAGATTCCCGAAAGCCATCCCCGGCGGGCAGTGGACGCGGTGGTCGGCGGAGTGGCGCCGCTGGCCCTCTGGTGGGACGCCGCCACCGATCCCGACGCCGAGGTGCGGCAGGAGGTCGCCCACGAGCTCGACGCGCCGACCGAGGTCGTCGCCGCCCTCGCCCACGACCCGGACCCCAGGGTCGTGGCGACCGCCGCCGGACACCCGCACCTCCCGCAGGAGCTGCTGCCGGGTCTCGCCCGCCACCCCAGCACGGTGGTACGCGAGGCCGTCGCCGACAACGAGAACGCGCCCGCGCCGGTGCTCGCCGCCCTTCTCGCCGACGGCGGTCACCCGGCCCCGACCCGCTGCGGCGCCTGCCATCGGCGGGAGGCGGCCTGCCTCGACCACGCTGCGGGGGTCCGGCGCGTCCGGCTGGCGGCGGCAGCGCATCCGGCCGTGCCGACGGCGGGACTTGCCGCCTTCCTGGACGCGCCCGAGGTCTGGACGGTCACGGCGTTCGCGGCCCGCACCGACCTGCCGGACGGCTACCTCGAACGACTCGCCGAGCACCCCGCCGCCGATGTCCGGGCCGTGGTCGCCGCCAACCCGGCCGTCCCCGAGCCCCTCCTGCGGACGCTCGCCACCGACCCGGCTGCGGACGTCCGCCGCGCCGTCGCCGAGAACCCGGCCGTCCCGCTCGACCTGCTGATCACGGTCGCGAGGCACGAGCGACTGCCCGACGAACCGGCGCCCCGCGTCGCATCCGCCACGGAGACCGAGCTCCACGCCCTCGTCACGAGTCGTGTGGCGCAGGTCAGAGCACTCGTCGCCGACCGCGCCGAGCTGCCGGCTGCCCTCGTCGAACAACTCGTCACCGACCCGGACCCCGGGGTCGCCCGGCGGATCGCGGCGCACCCCGCGCTCACCCCCGAGCAGCTCGCCGAACTGGTGGAGCGCCACGGGCCGCCCGTCTTCAGCGCCGCCGTCCACCACCCCGGCTGCCCCGCCGCCCTGCTCCACCACATCGCGGCCTCCCCCGCCGCCGGCCGTCGCGTACTGCGGGACACAGCCCGTCACCCCGCGGCTCCCCCGGAAGCGCTGCTCCTCTGCCTGGCCGCCGAGTCCGCGGACGTACGGGAGTACGCGGCCACCCACCCGGCCCTCCCGGTAGCCGTCCTGGAGTCACTGATCGACGGCCCGGACGAGGCGCTGGCCCGTGCGGCCGCGGAGAACCCCTCGCTGCCGGAACGCCTGATGGAACGGATCACCCGGGAGTGCCTGTGAAAAGTGAGCCTCCGATGTCGCCTCTCCCCCCGCGTCGACTGGCTCTCCTCGGGGGCGGCTTCTCCACCGAGGACGACGGGCTGCTCGACGACTGGGTGCTCGGTCATGTGCGCGCCGCTCGTCCCAAGGTCTGCTTCGTCCCCACCGCCAGTGGTGACGCACCGGGTTACGTCGAGCGGTTTCTCGACGCGTACCGGTCGCGCAGCTGCGTACCCAGCGTCCTCCCGCTGTTCCGGCGCGAGCTCGACGACGACGGGTTGCGCACGTTCCTGCTGTCCCAGGACGTCGTGTACGTGGGTGGGGGCAACACCGCGAACCTGCTCGCGGTGTGGCGGGCGCATGGAGTGGACCGGCTGCTGCGCGAGGCGTACGACCGGGGGACTCTGCTGTGCGGGATCAGCGCCGGCGCCAACTGCTGGGCCGACGGCTCGCACACCGACTCCTTCGGGCCGCTGAGGCATCTGTCCGACGGACTGGGTCTGCTGCCCGGCTCGGTCTGTCCCCACTACGACAGTGAGCCGGGTCGGCGCGCGTCCTACCGGGCCGCCGTGGCGAGCGGGGTGCTGGCCGGTGGCTGGGCGGTGGAGGACGGTGTCGGTGCGCTCTTCACGGAGGGCCGGCTGACGGACGCCGTGAGCCGGGTGCCGCATGCGCGGCTGTACCGGGTGGAGCCGGACGAGGACGGTGGGGTGAGGGAATCGTCCCCCTCCGGTCGGCTCCTGGGAGTCACTCGCAGCGGTACGTGAAGGTGCCCTCGGCCGTGTGGGTGGTGGGGGACGTGATCACCAGGCGGGCCACGGCCTGGTGGGTGCCTCGGCCCTCGAAGGTCCACAGGAGGTGGAGTCGCGCCTCGGACCGGCCGCGGGGCACGGTCTCGCGCAGCGGTGCGGAGCGGGTGCCGTCGCTGCGTTCCCAGTGGTACGTGAGGGTGCCCGGGCGGCCGTCGGTACGGACGAGGGCCTGCACGTTCGCCGTGGCGCCGCAGTCGAGCGGTTCCGCGGGGGCGGTGACCTCGACGGCCCGGACCGCGACCCGGGGGCCGTACTCGCGCCACGCGAGCAGAGCCAGGACGGCGAGCAGGATCGCGGCCGCCGGCGCGTACCGCAGGGGCCACCGGGAGCGGGGGCGGCGGGGTGGTGGGGTGCCGGGCAGGGTGCCGTGCCAGATCTGGGCCGCCGTGGGCGTGTTCTCGGCGCGTCGGGCCGCGGCCGCGGTCACCCCCGGGCCGAAGCGGAGGACTTCGCCCTCCACGCGGTCGGGCGTCGGGTCCGGTGTGGGGCCCTGGAACCAGTGGCTGCCCAGTTCGGTGGCGCTGTAGTCGTCGTCGTTCATGTGATCACACACCGCCTGATGAAGATCTGCTGGAAGGAGCCGCCGTTCGCGGCGGCGGGATCCGTGCTCGCGCGCACGCCCCAGTAGCAACCGGCGCCCCGGACCTCGTGCTGGAGCGTCAGGGTGTAGCGGTCCGCTCCTTCGCGCCGGATGGTCTCGGAGCCGTCCGATGTGCCCGGCACGCCCTTCTCGTCGCTGGTGGACCACTCGACGAGGAGGGTCACCGGGCCCGTTCCGTCCGTCGTGATCTCGACGGTGGTCTCGGCCGTCGTCGGCCCGGTCTGGCGCAGGCTGGTGACGGAGACGGACGTGACCGAGACCGGCGGCTGCGTCGGGGGGGCGTCGTCGGTGGGGTGGTGGGGGGGAGTCGTCGGGGGGCTTGTCGGTGGAGTCGTGGGCGGCGTGGTGGGCGGGGGGGCGTCGGTTCCGTGGTGGTGGGGGTGGGCGGTGGTGTGGAGGTCTCCGGCGGTGATGTCGTCGGGGTTTCCGGCGTGGCAGAGGGCTCCTCGGTCGTCGGAGACGGACTCGGGGCCGATGGACTCGGGCTCGGGCTCGGTGACGTGTTCGTCGTGGCGAAGGCCTGCGCGGCCTCGTCGCCGTCCGACTCCTCTCCCCCCGCCTGCGCCGCGAGGGCGAGCAGCAGCGCCAGGGCGAGGGCGGCCGCGCCCGCGGGCAGCCCGTGCGGGAGCCACCGGCGCAGGCCCCGCGCCGGGGGCGCGGGCAGGGTCGTCGTGGCGAGCGCGGTGGTGCCCTGGGCCGGACCGCCGGAGGAGGGGAAGAGCAGCGGCAGGAGCGCGGCGAGGGCCGCGAGGCGTCCCCGGCCCCGCTCCTCCCAGTCCGGTCCGTACGCGGCGGTGGCCACCGACTCCAGTTCGCTGACGAACGCGTCGGCGTTCTCGGGCCGTTCGTGCGGGGCCTTGGCGAGGCCCCGGCGAATGAGCGGGCGCAGCGGCTCCGGGGCCTGTCCGTCGGGTACGGGTGCCTCCAGGTGCTGGAGGGCGAGTTCGGCGAAGTTGTCCCCGGCGAAGGGCTTGCGGCCGGTCAGGCACTCGAAGAAGGTCGCGGTCGCCGCGTAGACGTCGGCCGCGGGCGAGGCGGGGGCGCCGTTCCACTGCTCGGGTGCCATGTAGGCGGGCGTCCCGGCGATGCCGGGGCGGCTGTCCCGGCCGGCCGCGATCCCGAAGTCGACGAGTTTGGAGGACCCGTCGGCGGCGACGAGGACGTTCTCGGGTTTGTAGTCCCGGTGGACGACGCCCGCCCGGTGCGCGGCGGCGAGGCCGAGGAGCGAGCCCTTGAGGACCGCGAGGGCGGCCTCGGGGCCGGTCGCGCCCTCGCGGGCGAGGAGGGCGCGCAGCGCGACGCCGTCCACCAGCTCCATGACGATGGCCGCTCCGCGCGGCGCTTCGACGTACTCGTAGAGCCCCACGACGTGCGGTGTGTCGAGGGCGCCGAGGAGCCGGGCCTCGGAGCGGAAGCCGTGGACGAAGGCCTGGTCGGAACGGAGGCGTTCGCTCAGGTACTTGACGGCCACGGGTGTGCCGGTCGCGTCATGGGTGGCCAGCGCCACCCGTCCGCTGCCGCCCGCGCCCAGCTCCCGGGACTCCGTGTAGCCCGGGACCACCCATGCGCTCATCCCCGCACCCCCTCGGACGCCGTGGCGGGCTCTGGCGAAGCCGCCCAGCCTTCCTCCACAGGGACAGATTCTCGCCACGGCCGGTTCCCGGCGAAAGGAGGCAGACGGGGTGGAAAGGGGGAACGGCCCCCCACGATCGTGGAGGGCCGTCCGATGTGCCGTGTGGTGCGGTGCCGTTACGGGGTCACCTTGAGGAGCTTGTTCGCCGTGCCGGCCGAGGGGTTCTTGATGGCGTCCGGTGTCGCCGCCCCGGTCAGCGCGGCGGCCGTGTCGGCGGGCGTCGCCGACGGGTGGGCCGCCAGGTAGAGGGCCGCGGCACCCGTCACGTGGGGCGTGGCCATGGACGTTCCGGAGATCGTCTTGGTGCCGGTGTCGCTGTCGTTCCAGTCCGACGTGATGTCGGAGCCGGGGGCGTACAGGTCCACCACCGCGCCGAAGTTGGAGAAGTCCGACTGCTCGTCGTCCTTGGTGCTGGAGGCCACGGTGATGGCCTCGGGCACCCGGGCCGGCGAGCCCTGGCCGGCGTCGGAGGACTCGTTGCCGGCCGCGACCGCGAAGGTCACGCCGGACGCGATGGCGCGCTGGACCGCGGCGTCGAGCGCCTCGTCGGCGCCGCCGCCGAGGCTCATGTTGGCGACGGAGGGCCCGGAGTGGTTCTTCGTCACCCAGTCGATGCCCGCCACGACCTGCTCGGTGGTGCCGGACCCGTTGTCGTCGAGCACGCGCACGGCGACGATCTTCGCCTTCTTGGCGACACCGTGGGAGGTGCCGGCGATGGTGCCCGCGACGTGGGTGCCGTGGCCGTTGCCGTCGTCGGCCGAGTCGTCGTTGTCCACGGCGTCGAAGCCGTGGGTGGCCCGGCCGCCGAAGTCCTGGTGGGTGATCCGGACGCCGGTGTCGATGACGTACGTGGTGACGCCCTCGCCTCCGCCGTCGGGGTAGGTGTACTTGTCGTCGCCGGCCGTCTCGGCCTGGTCGATCCTGTCCAGGCCCCAGGACGGGGGCTTCTCCTGCGTCTCCTTGATGGTGAAGCGCTTGTTCTGGACGACCGTCTCGACGGCGGGGTCGGCGGCGAGGCGCTTGGCCTCCTCGACGGACAGGCCCGATGCGGAGAAGCCGTTGACCTCCGAGCCGTAGGAGCGCTGGAGGGTGCCGCCGTACTTCTTCGCGAGGTCCGCCTTGTTCGCGGATGCGTCGAGGATGACGACGAAGCTGCCGGAGATGGCGCCCGGGGCGCCGAGTCCGTGCACGGTGCCCTCTGCCGGAGCGGCCGCGCCGGCGAGGTTGCCCGCGAGCAGCACCGCGGTGGCGGCGCCTGCTACTCCTGCGGCTATGGCCGCGTTGCGAAGTCCGCGGGATCGCTTGTGAGTTGCCATGAAAGGGGTCTCTCCTCGTGTTGACGTGTGGGGCGTCAAACGTTCGAGGGAAACCCTGTGCGAGTTGGCAGGAGCAAATCAAGTGCGAACCAGGGGTAAGGGGTTCTTCAACAAGGTTTCTTAATAAGCTCTCCTCATCGCCTCCACCTCGCACACGCCGTACCGCGAACTCCTCCGTGAAATGGGCACGTTCGGCGCGGCCCCCGGGCCGGACGGGGAGTCAGTGACGCAAGCGGGTGTTGAGGCGGGCGGCCTGACGGGTCAGATGGTCGCGCTCCCGGAGGTCGGTCGCCTTCTTCGCCGCCTCGGCGTACAGCCGCGCCGCCGTCGCGAGATCGCCGGAGCGTTCCTGGAGGTACGCCGCCACGGCCGCGTACCGGGGCAGGGCGGCGTCCAGCTCGGCGAGCTCCGCCAGACCGGCGCGCGGCCCGTCGGCCTCGCCGACGGCGACCGCGCGGTTGAGCCGGACGACCGGGCTGTCGGTGAGGCCCGTGAGCTCGTCGTACCACTCGACGATCTGCACCCAGTCGGTCTCCTCCGCCGTGAGCGCGTCGGCGTGGAGCGCGGCGATGGCGGCCTGCGCCTGGAACTCGCCGAGGCGGTCGCGGGCGAGCGCCGCCTGAAGGATCTCGATGCCCTCGGCGATCGCCCCCGTGTCCCACCGGCCGCGGTCCTGCTCGGCGAGCGGCACGAGGCTGCCGTCGGGCGCGGTCCGCGCGGCGCGGCGGGCGTGGTGGAGCAGCATGAGGGCGAGGAGCCCCGCGGCCTCGGGGTGGTCGATCGCGGCCGCGAGCTGCCGGGTGAGGCGGATGGCCTCTGCGGCGAGGTCGACGTCGCCGGAGTAGCCCTCGTTGAAGACCAGATAAAGGACGCGCAGCACGGTGGCGACGTCGCCGGGGCGGTCGAGCGGCACTCCGGAGACGGTGCGCTTCGCACGGCTGATGCGTTGGGCCATGGTCGCCTCGGGCACCAGGTAGGCCTGGGCGATCTGGCGGGTGGTCAGGCCGCCGACGGCCCGCAGCGTGAGCGCGACCGCCGACGAGGGCGTCAGGGAGGGGTGGGCGCAGAGGAAGTACAGCTGGAGCGTGTCGTCCACCGAGGGCACGGGACCGGGCGCGGGCTCCTCGTCGACGAGGTCCTCGCGCCGGCGCCGGGCGGTGTCCGCGCGGGTCGCGTCCAGGAACTTGCGCCAGGCGACGGTGACCAGCCAGCCCTTCGCGTCGCGGGGAGGATCGTCCGGCCAGACGCGGACCGCCTCCACGAGGGCGTCCTGGACGGCGTCCTCGGCCGCCGCGAAGTCGGCTCCGCGGCGGACGAGGACGGCGAGGACGCCCGGCGTGAGGCTCCGGAGCAGGGCCTCGTCCATCGGTGACGTCACTCCGTGATGGTGGGCGGAGCGGCCATGAACGGACGGAGCTCCAGCCACTCGTGGATCGGCTTCCCGCCGGCCCCGGGGGCCGCCGAGAGCTCCCCGGCGAGCTCGACGGCGCGCTCGTAGCTGTCGACGTCGATGACCATCCAGCCGGCGATGAGGTCCTTGGTCTCGGCGAACGGACCGTCGGTGACCGGCGGCCGGCCCTCTCCGTCGTACCGGACCCACGTCCCCTCGGGGGCGAGCCCCTGGGCGTCGATGAACTCGCCGGTCTTCTCCAGCCGGGCCGCGAAGTCGTGCATGTACTGGATGTGCGCCGAGATCTCCTCCGGCGTCCACTGGTCCATGGGCACGAAGCCGTCCGGGCACGGGGCGCCGCGGTAGTGCTTCAGGAGCAGGTACTTGGCCATGGTGCTCTCCTCGGTGCGGATGCGACCCATTCTGGTCGCTCTCACACCGGGGACGGAGCAGCCCACGGGTTCTCGACATCGCCGCCGGAATTTTCTTCCGGCTTCGTCGGCCTGCCCAGGTACCAGACGGGGCCGGGGTCGTCCACGGGCAGCAGCCGGAAGCCGAGCCGGTCGTAGAACGCCCGGGCCGGGGTGTTCGCCCGCGCCATGCAGAGGTGCACGGCCCGGACGCCGTGCCGGTGCAGGGCCTCCAGGAGGGTGGACATGAGGGCGCGGCCGTACCCCCGGCCCTGCCATGCGGGCAGCAGGTCGATGTGGAGGTGGGCGGGGAAGTCCGTGAGTTCGTCGCGGACCATCCGCTCCGGCGTGTGCAGCAGTCCGGTCATCTCCTCGGCCGGAGTGCCGGCCGCCCCCGTGAGCGGCGGGTACCGGTCCGTCACCCTGGGCAGCCACTCGGCGCGGAACCTTCCGGCGAACGCGGTCGTGTCCGGCACCCCCAGGACGTAGCCGACGGCGCTCCCGGCACCGTCGTCCAGGACGAAGGCGAAGTCGGGTGCGAAGTCCACGTACGGGTAGGCGAAGATCGTCGGGAGCAGCTCGGGGTCGGGGTACAGGTGCGACGCGTCGCCCCCCTCGTGCGCCGTCCTGACGCAGATGTCGCCGAGCGCGGCGCGGTCCGCGGGCCGGTACGGGCGGATGAACGGTTCGGTCGTCACCCGGTGCACCCTGCCACCTTGGGAGCGCTCCCGCAGGCTTTTTCCTCGACCGGGAGGTCACGGCGTCCTCGCAGCGGGGACAGGAGCGTCGGCAGGAAGCTCAGCGCGAGGAGAACGCCGCCCGCCCAGAGGGCCGCGCGCGGCGAGGAGTACGCGCCGATGGCACCGGCGAGCGCGGCGGCGAGGGCCATCGTCCCGGTGAGCAGGAACCGGAAGGTGGCGTTCATGCGGCCGAGCAGGGCGGACGGGGTCAGACGCTGACGGAGGCTCACGCCCAGGACGTTGGCCGTCCCCGTCCGTACGGCGAAGGCGAACCATCCCGCGCCCGCCACCCACAGCCAGCCGCCCCGGTCCATCAGGGGCACCAGAAGACCCGCCGGGCCAAGGTACAGGCCGGCCACGACCAGCCCCCGACCGTGGCCGAACCGGTCGGCGAGCGGACGGGCGCAGCGGGCCCCGACGAACAGCCCGGCGCCTCCGACCGCCCAGAACAGACCGAGCGCGCCCGCCGACAGACCGAGGTCACGGGTGAACATCACGGGGAGCATCGTGTTGACCATGACCGCTCCGAGGTTGCCCACCGCGCCGCTGAGCGCGAGGGCGCGCAGTTCCGCGTGGCGCAGGACATGACGCAGGCCCTCGGCGATCTGGGCGCGCAGGTTCGGACCCGGGCCGGTGGCCTGAGCGACAGGGGTCGCGGGCGCGGCCTTGCGTGCCATCCACATCAGCTGGAGTCCCGACCCGAGGTGGCCCACCGCGGAGCACACCACGGCGAGCGGTGCGCCCAGGAGCTGCACCAGCGCGCCGCCCGCTCCCCGCCCCGCCACGTTGCCCGCGGCCATCAGACTCACCAGCGCCGAGTTCGCCGGAACGAGGGCGGCGGGCCCGACGAGCCGGGGCAGGGCGCTCTGCCCGGCGACGTCGAAGAGCACCGTGGCCACGCCGTTCAGGAACACCACCGCGCACAGGCTCCAGAAGGTCAGGAGCTCGCACCACCACGCCACCGGGATCCACGCGAGGAGCGCGGCGCGCACCAGGTCCGCCGCGATCAGGACCGTGCGGTGGCGCATCCGGTCGACCCACGCGCCCGCGGGAAGGCCGATGAGCAGGAACGCCGCCGTGCTGAGGGAGCCGAGGAGGCCGACCTGGCCGGGCCCGGCATCCAGGGCGAGGACGGCGATCAGCGGGACGGCGACGTACGAGACGTTCGTCCCGAGGGTGCTCAGTACGGAGGCGGAGAACAGGACGCGGAAGTCCCTCGTACGCCAGGGGGACCGGGCGGCACGAGGATGCTGCGCGCGCCGGGGAGACCGCAGGCGCCGCGAGGCGAGGAGGAAGGTCGGCATGCCCGGTACGGTGGCCGGTCGTCACAGCCCGGGGCCAATGTTTTAGCCTCACGTGAATCCAGGGAACACCGGCCCGGCAGAAGGGGGCACCCGTGCTGGAGATCGAGTTCTCGGCCGAGGACGTCGCGCGCACGCGCTTCGCCATCTCACCGCTCTGGGAGGTCGTGGCCGGCGCCCGGGTGCTCCTGGGGTCCGACGAGCAGGCCCTGCACCGGCGCTGGGCCGCGCAGGTACGCGCCCGGATCGCGGCCGCGCGGCTCGATCTGACGCCGCTGACCTCGCTGGTGCCGGTGCCTGCGCCGTCCATCCCCGGCTTCCTCTGCCCGCCGCCCAGCACGTCCGGCCCGACGCTCTCCGTGGAGCTGGCCGCGCTGCGCGCAACCCCGCCCGAGCGGCTCCGGGCCTCCGCGGCCGAGGCGGGGCCCGGCGTCGACGCGCTGCGGGCCGATCCGGAGCGCGGGCTCGGGCGGCTCGCCGATGTCATCGCCGCCTTCTGGGAGCTCGCGATGGCCCCGTACTGGCCCCGGATCCAGACGCATCTGGAGGCCGACATCCAGTACCGGGCGCGCCGCTTCGCCGAGGGCGGGACGCGCACTCTCTTCGAGGACCTCGAACCCCGACTCGCCTGGAACGCGGGCACGTTGAGCGTCCAGCACCGCTTCGTGCACGGCGTGCGGAAGCTGGACGGGCGCGGGCTGCTCCTCGTGCCCTCGGCGTTCGTCTGGCCCCGGATCTTCTCGACGACGGACCCGCTGTACCAGCCGACCCTGCGCTATCCCCCGCGCGGCATCGGCACCCTGTGGGAAGCCCCGCCCGAATCGGCCTCTCAGGCCCTGTCCGGAGTCCTCGGCCGGTCGCGGGCACAGCTGCTCGCGGAGCTCACGGCCCCGGCGTCGACGACCGAACTGGCCGGGCGCACGGGCCTCACCCCCGGTGGGGTGTCCCAGCACCTCGGCGCCCTGCGCGCGGCCGGTCTCGTATCGGCCCACCGGGCCGGACGGGCCGTGCTGTACGCACGCACGCGCGTGGCGGAGGAACTCGTCGCGGGGGCGGGTCGGTGAGGTCCCGGGTCGAAGGGTTGAAGTTACCGTTGCGGCAGCTTCTACCGTCCTGACCAGGGCCGGAGAGACCGGCCCCATGACGCACTCGTATGGGAGGCGGCAATGGACTGGCCGATCGCGGAGGTCGCCCGGATGTCGGGCGTGACCGCCCGGACCCTGCGGCACTACGACGAGATCGGCCTGCTGCCGCCGGCCCGGATCGGCGCCAGTGGCCACCGCCACTACGGGGAGCAGCAGCTCCTGCGCCTGCAGCAGATCCTCGTGCTGCGGGCGCTGGGCGTGGGACTGCCCGAGATCGGCCGGATCCTCGCCGCGCAGGTCGACGAGGTGGAGGCCCTGCGCGGCCACCACCGGCGGCTGCTCGCCGAGCGGGACCGGCTCGACGCCCTGGCCGCCACCGTCTCCCGCACGATCGGCGAACTGGAGCAGTCCAGGAAGGACGGCACATCCATGACCGCGATCAACCGGCCCGAGAACCTTTTCGAGGGCGTGCAGCCTGCCCAGTACGAGGAGAGCCTGCGCAACTTTCCCGAGCACCGCGAGGCGGTCGCCCGCCGGGTCACCGAGATGACTCCGCGGGCGATCGAGGCGGGGCAGCGCGAGCGCACGGCGCGGATGGTGCGGCTCGCCGAGCTGATGGCCGCCGGTCTGGCGGCCGACGCCGAACCCGTACAGGCCGAGACGGACGCCCAGTACCGGGCCCTGACGGAACTGCGGGCCGACTCCCGATCTGTCTCCGGCTCCGGCTCCGTCTCCGTCTCCGTCTCCGTCGAGGAGTTCCGCGCCATCGGGCGCTCCTGCGTGGAGAACGAGCAGTGGCGTGCGGCGTACGAGGCGATCGCGCCGGGCCTCGCCGTGTACCAGCGCGACGCCATCGAGGCGTACGCGGAGTCCAGGCTGGGCTGAACCGGACGGTGTTGCCGGAGGCAGTGCGCTGTCGTCCGCGGCGCACTGCCTCCGGGGCCGGCTGTCCCCCCACAACTCGCTGTCACCCATGGCTCACTGTCACCGCTGGGCCAGGCGCGCCGTCGCCGGCGGGGTCTGCGCCCCGCCCCGGGGCCCGGGGAGGCGCGGGCGCTGGTGCGGCTTCGGACCGCCGGTCGCCGTCGCGGACAGGTCGAGGGCGGTGAGGAGGAGGAGCAGGGCGCGGCGTGCCTGGGGGGCGTCGAGGCGGGCTTCGAGGTCGGCGAGCGCGCGCCGGGCCCGGTGCCGGGCGCGGCCCGTGCGTCCGGCACGGTGGTCGGCGAAGGCGCGGGCGTAGTGGGCAAGGGCCGCGGCCCAGGCGTCGTTCGCGCAGCTCGCCTGTGCGAGGGCCCGGCGCGCGGTGCGGGCCGCCGCCGCGGGGGCGCGGTGGGCCTGGACCACGGCGAGGGCGGCCAGGCTCACGGTGGGCGGCGGGCCTCCGGGGACACCGCTCGGCGTGGTGTCCGCCGCCTGCCGGTAGAACTCCGCGGCCGACTCCCGGTCCTGCCGCTGCCACGCGAGCGTCCCGTGCACGTGGGCGATCCGGCCGAGGAGGGCGTCGTCACCGGCGAGCACGGCCGTCGGCCAGGCGAGGGACAGCAATCGGTGCGCCGTGCGCGGGTCACGGGCGGCGCCGAGCCAGGCGGCGAGCCATCGGCCCCGCGCCACGAGCGGGGTGTCGGCGGGCAGCCGGGTCAGCAGGACGCGCAGGTGGTCGCCGCCTTCGCGGGCGTGGTCATGGACGGCCCACCAGAACCACAGGTGCAGCATGGTCTCCAGGGCCGCCTCGGCGTGACCGGTCCCGTCCCCCGCACGGTGCACGAGGGCCATCAGGTCGTCGTGTTCGTCCCGGACGGTCTGGAGCGCCTGGCGCTGGAGGCCCGTGTTCCACAGGGTCTCGGCGACGGCCGCCACGCCGCGGAAGTGGATCGCGTGCCGGTCCCGTGTCGCCGGCCCTTCGCCGGCCGCCGAGAGCCGTTCCGTGCCGAAGTCCCGGGCGGCCCTGGCCATCCGGTAGCGGGGCGGGCGCACCGCGCCGGCGTCCCCGAGCGCCTGGAGCACACCCGTGGCGCTCAGCATCGCCAGGGCGGAAGGCACTTCGTGCGGCGCGAGGCCGGAGCCCGAGCACACGAACGCCGCCGCCGCCTCGGTGAAGGGCCCGGCGAACACGCTCAGCCGGCGCCAGACGCTGCGCTGCGCCGGTTCGCACAGGGCGTGGACGGCCCCGATGGAGGTGCGCAGCGTGCGGTGCCGCAGGAGGAGTGGGGCGGGGTCGGCCAGTCGGCACTGGCCGGATTCGAGGTGGGCGACCAGCTCGTCCATCGTCCACTCCCCCAGCCGGCCGGCGGCCAGTTCGAGGGCCAGGGGAACGCCCTCCAGCAGCCGGCAGACCCGGGTCACGGCCGCCGGATCGGCCTCCTCGCGCCAGCCGCGCTCCCGCGCACGGGAGACCAGGAGTTCCGCGGCCGGGGACGTACCCGTCCGGCCCGGTGCCGTCTCCACCGGCAGTGGCGCCAGTCTGATCACCTTCTCGTCGCCGAGCCCGAGCGGTCGCCGCGCGGTCACCAGGACCCGTACCCCGGGCTGGTCCATCAGCAGCGTCTGGACCAGGCCGACGCCCTCCGTGTGCACGGGATCGACGTCGTCCAGGAGGAGCAGCACGCCACCGACCGAGACGCCGACGTCCGGCACGGCGATGTCCGTGACGGCAGGATCCGGCACGACGACGTCCGACCCGGCAGGTTCAGGCACGGCGACATCCGACCCGGCAGGATCCGGCACGGCGCCGTCCGAGACGCCAAGGCCCGGCACGGCGTGGTCCGTTCGCGTCGGATCCCAGGCCGGCCGGGCACCGCCGAGAGCCCGGGCGACCCGCGCCGTCAGCGCCCGGCGTCCCACGGGGATCCCGTCGTGCCACCGCACCCGGACCACCGTCCGCCAGGGGCCGTCGAGAGGTGACGCGACGGCGGCCAGCGCCAGACGGCTCTTCCCCGTCCCGGCGGCACCGGTCACGGTGACCAGCCGGTGCCCGGACAGGGCGCCCCGGAGCGCGGCGAGCTCCTCGTCGCGTCCGACCAGGGCGGGACCGTCCCGGAGGCAGTCCACGAACTGGGCATCGCGTCCCTCGCCCCGAGTCCACATCTCCGGCACCGCGCACCATCCAGATCTTCGCTGTCGCCGCCGACCCGCCACGATCGGGAGTCGGCACAGAACCCGCAGGTCCCGGATGCAGAACCGTCACTGCACCGGTCGTCACGGCATTCCCAACGCGCTCCCCCGGCCACGGGTGGCGCGCCCACGGGACGAACCACCCGCCGCAACGAACGAGAGAACGCGTGACCGACAAGAAGAACCACGCGATGTCCCGAGCGCGGAGCCACGCGAGGACCGACGAAGACCCACGCGCCGCGACGCCCTCACCGACCCATCCGGACCCCCCTCTTCCGTTGGCTTGAAAGCGATCTGCTTGACGTTCCTGGCAGTTGATGATCAATTCAAGTACTCTTCGAACGCGCCGGGGGCGTCTTGGGATCACCCGGGATCAGAACCTGGGGGGCCAGTGACCAACGCCACCACGCTCGACCTGCCGTTTCCGCCGCGCGCGAATCCGAACCAGGCATCCGTCGCACCCCGCCACCGGGACTGGCTCCTCCATCACGAGGGCCTCGCGGCGTCCATAGCCCTGCCGTCGTACGAGAAGTGGGACGTACCGCGACTCGCCGCTTTCACCAGCCCTGATTCCGCCGCCGACGACCTCGTCCTCGCCGCGGACCTGCTGGGCTTCTATTTCCTCTTCGACGACGGCTTCGACTCGGACCTCGGTCGGGCGCCGGCGCAAGTGGCCGAGATATGCACCCGCCTGACGGCCCTTCTGTACGGGGACGGCCCCGCCCCCGAGGTCCGCACGCCCGTCGAGAAGGCCTTCGCCGATCTCTGGGAGCGGAGCGCCCGCGGCATGTCCGCACGGTGGCGGGCACGGTCCGCCTACAACTGGGAGTGGTACTTCGCGTGCCACCCCGCCGAGGCCGCCGGCCGGCTCTCCGGGCGGCTCCCGGACCGGGAGAGCTATCTGGCGCTGCGCCGTGGGACGGCGGCCATGGAGACCCTCTTCGACATGGTCGAGCGGCTCAACCGCTTCGAGCTGCCACAAGAGGTGCTGCACCACCCGACCCTCCGCCGGATGCGTCAACTGGCCGCCGACATACCGTCGTTCACCAATGACGTGCATTCGTACGCGCAGGAGCTCGCCCGCGGTGACGTCGCCAACCTGGTGATGATCGTCCGCGAGGAACGCGGTGGCACCCCCGAGGAGGCGGCGGTGCAGGTGATGCGCGAGGCCCAGGCGATGGTCGACCGCTTCGTGGCGCTGTCCTCCGAAGTCCCCGAGATCTGCGACCTGTTCGACCTCGCGCCGACCGCTCGCGAGGCGGCCCGCCGCTACGTCGACGGTCTCGCCTCCTGGATCGCCGGCTACCACCGCTGGGAGGTCGACACCGGCCGCTACGACCGCTGAGCCGCACGGCCCCTGACCCTTCAGGCCTCAGGGGACGAGGACGACCTTGCCGAGGTTCCGCCGGGACTCGACGAGTTCATGGGCGCGCGCCGCTTCGGCGAGCGGGATCTCGGCGGCGACACGGGGGCGCAGCACCCGGTCGCGGTGGAGCTGCCACAGCTCCTCGCGCCAGCGCGCGTACACCTCCGGCTCGCCCCGGGCGATGGCCGCCATCTGGAAGCCGATCACCGACGCGCCCCGGACCAGCAGCTCGTACGCGTCGATCGTGCCGCCGCCCGAGCTGAAGGCGACCAGCCGGCCACCGGGGGCGAGCGCGCGCACGGCGGGTCCGAGGAGTTCGCCGCCGACCCCGTCGATGACGATGTCGACCGGATCGCCCCAGGACTCGTCCTCGTACACCACGACCTCGTCGGCGCCGAGGGAACGCACGAACTCCGCCTTGTCCGCGCTGCTGACGGCCGCGACGACGCGGGAGGCGCCGCCCGCCCTGGCGTACTGGAGGGCGAGCGTGCCGACCGCGCTGGCCGCGGCGGTGACCATGACGGCGTCGCCGGGGCGGGGGCGGCCGGCCTCGTAGGCACCGCGCGCCACGAGGCCGCTGCGGACCAGGGCCACGGCGTCGACGGCGGTCGCCGCGTCGGGGATGCGGGAGGCCATCGCCTCGTGGACGAGGGCCAGTTCGGCGTAGGCGTGGGAGAAGCAGAGGCCGGTGACGCGGTCGCCCACGGAGAAGCCGGTGACGCCTTCGCCGACGGCGGCGACGGTGCCCGCCACCTCGCCGCCGAGCGGCCCGGGTTCGGTCCCCTCGCGCACCTTCCGTACGGCGGGCAGGGTGACCCCGACCGCTTCGGACCGGACGAGGAGCTCACCCGGGCCGGGCTCCGGCACCGGGGCCTCCTCGACGAAGAGGACCTCGGGGCCGCCGGTCACTTCATGGCGGACACGACGCATGGACACCTCCAGGTGCGGGACGAGTACAGAATCATTGGGGATCCCAACGAGTTCCACCGTAGAGGCATACCGTTGGGAAGTCCAATGAATTGGGGATAGCCTTCCGCTCATGACTCCTACGGAAGCCCCGCGCGCCCTGGCGCACATCCAGTCCCTGCCGAGCTGGCTGCTCGGCCGCGTGGCGGCGCGCGGCCGGGACCTGGTCGCCGAGGCGATCGCCGAGGAGGGCCTGAAGCTCCCGCAGCACGCCGTGCTCGCGGCGGTGTCCGAGTACGGCCCGGTCGCCCAGGCCGATCTGGTGCGCCGACTGGGCTTCGACGCGAAGGACGTGGTCCTCCTGCTCAACCACCTGGAGGAGGCCGGGCTCGCGCGGCGGCAGCCCGATCCGCGCGACCGGCGCAAGAACGCGGTGACGGTGACACCGGAGGGCGCGCGGGTCCTGGAACGGTGCGCGGAGCTGGCCGAGCGGGCCAACTCCGAGCTCTTCGCGCCGCTGGGCGCGGCGGAGGCCCGCCGCCTGATGGAGCTGCTGACCCGGTTGTACGAGGGATAGCGACGGCCCGCGCGAGGCCGTCGTCGGCGGAGAGAAATCCGTTGTCGTGGCGTCGCCGCGACCGCATGCTTCGGTGCGTGAACACCCCGCAGAACATCCCGCAGAGCGCCCCGCACGACTTCCCGCAGACGGCCGTCACCCTGCCTGTCAGGGTGCGTGATCTCCTGCCCCGGGATCTGCCGGCGTGCACCTGGTCGGGCTCGGCCACCCATCTGCGCCACGTGGAACAGGAACTGGCGCGCGCCGCGCTGGGCGAGGTGGACTACCTGGCCGTGTGCACGCCCGCGGATCTGCCGGTCGCGATCGGCGGCGTCGACTACCGGGTCTCCGCGGGAGCCGGAACCCTCTGGCAGCTCGCCGTGCTGCCGGCGCTCCAGTCCTGCGGCCTGGGAACACTGCTCGTCCGGGCAGCCGAACGACGGATCCGGGACCGCGGGCTGCGCACGGCCGAGCTCGCCGTGGAGGAGGACAATCCCCGGGCACGCGCCTTGTACGAGCGCCTCGGTTATGTCGCGTACGGCCGTGAGCCGGACGCCTGGGACGAGGGGGGGCCCGACGGCTCGGTCCGCCGCCACGAGACGATGTGCGTCCTCCTGCGCAAGTCCCTCTGAAGCCGCCGCGGCGGCCTTGGCTCAACAGCCGTGGCCAGGGGGCTCCTCGCGCAGGACCCGGATGTACCGGTCGAAGCGTGCTCCGGCGTTGCCGTGCGGCTGCCTGCCGGGACTGAATCCTGCGCGCCGCGCGACCGCGGCCGACGCGGGATTCTCGGGATCGACCTGGATCACCGCTTCCCGCGCGCCCTCGGCGGCCGCGTACCGGGATGCCAGGAAGACCGCGCGGGTGGCCAGGCCACGGCCCCTCCAGGACGGATAGAGGCCGTAGGCGACGTTCACCTGGCCGGGAGCCAAGCCCTCTCCTTCGAACCGCAGGTCGACCGTCCCCGCGAGCACCTCGTCGGCGCCCGCCCGGATGCCGAAGGCCCGGAGCGGCCCGGCCGTGTCCCACTGCTTCCGGCAGTACCGGACGTACGCCTCGACGCCCTCGCACGTACCGGGGCCTCCGTTGAGCCAGCGGACCAGCAGCTCGTCCTCCCCCGCGAGATGCGCCTCCACATCGTCCGGACACAGCGGCGACAACGTGATGATCCCGTCGGACAGCGCTGCTTCGGGCATTCCGCCCATGGGCAAGTCGGCCCTGCCCTACGGGACGTTCCAGGCCGCGACGACGGGGTGACCGTCCTCGGTGGCCAGGAAGCCGAGAGTGCCCGGATGCGGGTGGCCGAGCAGGTGGCTCGCGGACGCGTCGAGGCCGAGCCAGCGCACGGTGAGCACGCGCGCCAGGTGGCCGTGCGCGACCACCGCCACATCACCCTCCGCCAGCAGCGGACGGATGCGGTCCAGCACCGCGTCCGTGCGCGCGGCGACCTGGGCGAGCTCCTCGCCGGGGTGCTCGGCGTCGCCGGGAACGACGCCGTCGCGCCACAGGTCCCAGCCCGGCCTCGTGTCGCGAATCTGCTCGGCGGTCAGGCCCTCGTAGCCGCCGTAGTCCCACTCCAGCAGGTCGGGATCGGGCTTGGCGCCGGTGAGGCCTGCGAGTTCGGCCGTCCGCATGGCGCGGCTCAGCGGGCTGCTGAACACGGCGACCAGACGCCGACCGGCCAGTCTCGGAGCGAGAGCACGAGCCGCGGCCTCGCCCGATTCGGTCAGCGCCACGTCGGTCCGCCCGGCATGCCGGCCCGACAGGCTCCACTCGGTCTGACCGTGCCTGATCACCATCAGTTCACCCATGGCCGGGCACGCTATCCGATCTTGACGCGCTCCGAGACGGATTCCCCGTCTTCACCGTCGTCGCCGGTCCTCACCGCCCGACGCCGGGGCGCGGGGACCGCCCTACGCACGACCCGCGTCGATCAGGTACTCGGCGAGGTCGCGGGCCGCCGCCCCGGGTTCGCTGCCGGGGCGGGTCGCGCCGGCGGCGAGGAGGCCGTCGACGAGAAGGAGGAGCTGGTCGGCGGCGAAGCCGGGCCGGGGGTGCCCGAGGGCGGCGAACTCGTCCGTGAACAGGCCGTGGATGGTGTGCCGGTACGCCCTGGTGACCTCGTGACCGGGGTGGTCCGGGTCGGTGAGCGCGAGGTCGGCGGCGAGGTAGCGGCACCCGTGGAAGTCCGGGTCGGCCGCGATGCCGCCGAGCCGGTCGACGACCGCGAGGAGCCGGGCACGGGGGTCGTCCCCCGCGGCGTCCATCGTGGAGCGGTACCGCTCCACGTCCTCGGCGGTGCTGCGGCGCAGCACCTCGGCGATGAGGCCGTCCTTGCCGCCGAAGTGCTCGTACAGCGAGCGGCGGGCGACACCGGCCCCCTTGAGCAGGGCGTCCACGCCGATGCCGACACCCTGGGTGTACGTCAACTCCTGGGCGGCGAGCAGGAGTCGCTCGCGGGGGCCGGGCTTCACGGAAGTGCTCATGACTCGATTCTGCAGCACTTGACACGGTAGATCAACCGGTCTATCTATTGCCTCGTAGACCGAACGGTCTATCTCTCCCGAGGAGGCGTCCATGCCCGTACGCACCACCGCCGAAGTCATCGACCGTTTCAACCGCGCGTTCACCGACCGCGAGGCCGGCCTCCTGACCGACCTGATCGCCGACGACTGCGTCATGGAGAGCGTCCAGCCCGCGCCGCGCGGGGAGCGGGTCTCCGGCCGCGAGGCCTGTACGCAGTGGTGGACGGCCCTGGTCGACGACCTCGGCGCTCAGTTCACCCCGCAGGACGTCATCGTGGCGGGCGACCGCGCGACGATCGTGTGGACCTACCGCTTCGGCGACGGCGCCGACCAGTGGGTGCAGGGCGTCAACGTCATGCGGGTGACGGACGGCCGGATCGTCGAGGCGCTCGGCTTCAGCAAGACCGCGGGCGAGGTCCCTCTGGCCGCCGAGTCCGACGCCGAGTGACGCCCGAACCCGCACCCCCCACCGCCACCACCCACCTCGCACGAAGGGCACGAACGATGCGGAGCTACCACCTGTCGCACACCGGGGCCGGGCTGTCCGGTCTCTCCGTCCGCGAGCACGACGTCCCGGCGCCCGGCCCCGGTCAGGCCCTGGTGGCGGTACGTGCGACGTCCCTGAGCTTCCGTGAACTCATGGTGCTCGACGGGACCTACGTCCTGCCGGTCAAGCCGGACGTCGTCCCGGTCTCGGACGGGGCCGGCGAGGTCGTCGCGGTCGGCCCGGGAACCGACTCGGTACGCGTCGGGGACCGCGTGGCCGCCACGCTCTTCCCCTCCTGGCAGGACGGACCGTTCGCCGTCGAGCACGCCGCGCAGCGCGGCGGCTCGCTGGACGGCATGCTCACCGAGTTCGCCCTGGTCGACGCGGACGCGCTCGTGACCGTACCCGCGCACCTGACGTACACGGAGGCAGCCACCCTTCCCTGCGTGGCGGTCACCGCGTGGAACGCGCTGACCGGCGACGCGGCCGGGGTCCGCCCCGGCGACACCGTCGTCGTGCAGGGCTCCGGCGGGGTCTCCCTCTTCGCGCTCCAGTTCGCGAAGGCGCTCGGCGCCCGCGTGATCGCCACGACCAGCAGTTCCGCCAAGGCCGCGCGCCTGCGCGAACTCGGCGCCGACGAGGTCGTCGACTACACGGCCACCCCCGACTGGGCCGGCGAGGTCCGCGCCCTCACCGGCGGCCGCGGCGCCGACCGCGTCGTCGACGTCGCGGGGCTCCTCCACGAGTCCGTCCGCGCCGTCACCCTGGCGGGCACCATCGCGCTGGTCGGCTTCACCGGCAGGACCGCCGCGCCGCTCGACCCGCACGCCCTGTTCGCGTCCGGTGCCACCGTCCGCAGCGTGGCGGTGGGCAGCCGCGCCCAGTTCACCGCCATGAACGCCTTCATCGAGAAGCACGGGCTGCGGCCCGTCGTCGACCGCGCCTTCCCCTTCGACGAGGCCGTCGACGCCTACCGCCACTACGCCGGCGGAAGCTCCTTCGGCAAGGTCGTCATCGACCATTCCTGACCGCTCATTCGACCCAGTACCGGGCGAGCGCCCCCTCCCGGTACGGAGCGGGGCTCACGCTCAGATCGCCGGCGAACGGACGGTCGAGGACGAAGACGAGGAGCAGGCTGAAGCCGATGAGGGCGGCGACCGAGGCGACGAAGAGCAGCTGGATCCGCAGCTTGCGCATGCCGTAGAGGAAGGTCAGCGGTACGAGGACGATCGCGCCGCCGAAGGCCAGGACCTGGAGCAGGGGCGGCAGTTCCTGCTGGGCCATGGTCAGCCGGGCGCGGCGCTGGGCGGCGACGTCGTTGAGGTGGGAGACGGCCTCCTCGTAGAACACCTCTTCGCGCGGGGACTTCGGGTCGTACGTCTGCAGGACGTCGAAGGCGGCCCGGAGGTGCCCCTCGGTGGCCCCGTAGCTCGCCTTCCCGGCGCGCATGCGTGGCCACTGGTCCTCGACGACCGCGTGGACGTAGCCGCTGAGCGCGGTGTCGAGGTCGGCGCGGACGGCGGGCGGGAACGCGGCGGCGTCGCGGGCGATGAGCGCGGCGTCGGTGGCCTCGCTGGCGACGATGGTCTGCGTGCTGTCCAGCTGGGTCCAGAGGGTGACGATGACGAAGGCGAGGATGATCCCGTAGATCGCGCCGAACATCCCCAAGGTCACCCCGACCATGTCGTTGTGCTCCCCCCGGGCCAGCGACGGGTACCTGCGGCGGAGCAGCACGCTGCCGGCGACGGCCAGCACGACGGTCCCGCCGACGGTGACCACGGCCAGGGTGAAGGTGCTGAAGTGATTGAGGAGCCAGAGCGACATGTGCGGGGAGTCTAGGTGCGGCGCCAGGCCGTTCCCGGCCCACGGCGGCGATCGCCGTGAATGATCACTCGCCCGTGTCGGCGATGGAACACGATGTCGCCCTGCCGGGCCCGTGACCTTGTCGCCCGAGGGGCGGAACGGGCGGATGCGCGCCCCGGATGTCCTGCTTGGCGTGGTGCGCATGGCCGAAGACCCGCAGTGGCCTCCGCTTCGCGAACGGGACGACGGGAACCGGGCGTCCGGTTCCGCGGACCCGGCTGAACGTCTTCTGCGTGGTGACGGCCGGACCGCGACTCGCTCCCGACCACCACTGAGCGACGGGCCCCTGCGGTGGCGGACCCGCCCTCCGTCACGGAGGCTGGTCGGGGTCGGCGTGGCCGGTGGGCCGCGCCGTTCGTCCGACCGCATGACCGCGCACTCGGGGTTCGGGAGTCCTCACCATGCTGAACGCGCGTATCGGGCGCCGGACGGTGGACGAACGACGTGATGGCGGACTCCGCCCGCGAGACCGTCCTCGACCTTCGTGGCCTCCTCCGGTGACGACGGCGTCCACGACAATGGTGACGCCCCGAACGCGGCCACGTCCTCCGTCCGTACGGTCGACTGGCCCGGCAGCGACCCGAACGTGACCGCCGTCGGCGGCACCCTCGTCACCCTCGACGACCAGGGCGGACGTCTGCGGCCGGACGTGGTGTGGAACGACAACGGCGCCGCGTCGGGCGGCGGCGTCTCCGGCGTCTTCACCCGCCCCGCCTTCCAGCACGGCGTCGCACCCGTCACCGGCGCCGGCCGCGGCCTGCCCGACATCTCGCTCACCGCATCCGAGGACATGAGCACGGTGATCCGCTTCACCGACGACGTGCGGGCAGCCTGGGTCGGCATCGGCGGTACGAGCCTGGCCGCACCGCTCTTCGCCGGCTTCGTCGCCCTCGCGGACCAGCAGGCCGGCGGGCGCCTCGGCAACGTCAACACCAGGCTCTACGCCCTCGCCCGCACGCCCGAGGAGGCCAGGAAGGCCGGCATCGTCGACATCACCAGCGGCGTCAACGGCCAGGACGGCTACCGCGCCGCCCCCGGCTACGACCTGGCCAGCGGCCTCGGCACCGTCGACGCCTCGGCCCTCGTCCCGGCCCTCGCGGCGAGGACCGGCTGACGAGGCCGAGTCCTCCCCCGCCGCCGGAACGGCGACGCCCGTCGTCGGCCGCGGGGTCCGCCCCGGGGCCGACGACCTGCCTCAGAATCCGCCGCCGCAGCTGAACCCGCCGGTGAAGCCGCCCGTGCCTCCGGTGGCGGTGCCGCCCGACGGATTGCCCCGGCCGTATGAGGAACTCCGGGGCGGGGGCGGGGAGGTGACGGTGCGGTAGTCCTCGTGGAACAGGTCACGCCACCAGAGCCCGAAGTCGATGCCCGCCAGCTCGCGCTCCGTCTCGGCGAGCGCCGTCGCGTCCCACCGCACGTCGGGCAGACCGAGCTCCGTGAGCGCCCGGCGCAGGCCCCGCAGATCGACCTGGGGGCTCTCTCCCGGCACGGCCCCCGGGACGTCGTGTCGGAAGACGTACACGGCGCGTCCGCCTTCGTCGGTCACCTCCGACCAGCCCCAGACGGGCCGCGCGGCGAGCACCGACCGGCCGCGCCGGACCTCTTCCGCCCGCCGGGTCCGTTCGTACGCCTCCTCCGCGGCCCTCTCCTCCGCCTCCTGGACGGCCTGCCGGATCTCCCTGCCTACGGGTTCGTACGCCTCGGCGGCCTCCCGCATCACCCGCTCGTAACGCCTCCGGATCTCCTCCCAGTCGACGAGGGCGCGGCGTACGGCGAGGTGCCGCCACCACGGGAGGGAGGCGGCGCGCCGGTGCGCGGCGGACAGTTCGGCGGAGACCTCGTCCACGGCTGCCGCGTAGTCGATGACGGCCTGTACCCAGCGCTGGCATGCCTCCGGCGTGCACGTGACGAGGACTCCCGCGGGATGCGTCGGTCTCGGGGTCCACACGAAGAAGACGGCGGGCGCCCGTACTCCTTCGAGCAGCCGGTGGAAGACGTGTTCGTGGACACGGACCTCGTCGTTCCGCGGCTCGACCTCCTCCTGTCTGGGGTTCAGCTTGCCTTGGTTGGTGAGATCCGGCAGTTTCCGGCGACTCATCGGCTCCACCCCCGCGATCCGTCCCCTTGAGGCTTCCCCGGCCGCCCGGTGCCGAAGCCCGGGCGCCGGCCCCACCCGTCTCGGCGCCCGGTCGGAGGCAGGAGCTACAGGACCGGCCCGTTGTACGCGCCGCGGTGCGGCTTCGTGGTCGCGCTCACCGGGTTCGCCCAGTAGTCGCGGCCTCCGTTGCCGCTGATGACGGAGCCGTTGTTCAGGGCGGGGGACGTGGCGCGCAGCTTGTAGCCGTCGACGGAGTGGATGCTGTCACCGCCCGTGCCGGGGTTCACGAACTGCGGGTCGCCGACGATGCCGTTGGCGGTCGGCCGGGGCACGCCCTGGAAGACGTTCCACAGCCAGGAGATGCCGGCGCCCGTGGGCAGCCGGGAGTCGGTGGTCCCCACCCAGATGTTGTTCTCGACGACGCTCTCGTCGGGGAGCGTGATGCTGAACTTCTTGTCGGTGCAGTAGAGGACGTTGTTGTACATGTGCAGCGCCGAGCGTCCGGCACTGACGCTGCTCATGCGGCAGTCGTTCTCGGAGATGTTGTAGCGGATGAGCTGCTGAGCGCCGCCGATGGTGCCGCAGCCGTCGCAGTCGAGGAAGAAGCCGCCGATGTTGTCGCGGCTGAAGTTGTACTGGATGGTGCAGGTGCCGGTGTTGCCCCAGTCGCAGTCGAAGGCCTGGCTGTCGGCGACGGACATGCGCGTGATGCCGTACACGGCGTTCTTCTGGATGGTCGGGTTGTGGTCGCCGAGCACCCAGATGCCGGCGAAGTTGCCGCCGGAGAAGGGGTAGACGCCGTTGCCGACACCGGAGGCGTTGTTGTACTGGATCAGGGGCGCGTCGGCGTAGCTGGTGATGATGCCGTCGCCGCCGACGTCCTTGATCGTGTTGTTCTCGATGAGGACCCCGGTGCCCTTGACGGCCATGGCGCCGACGCGGATCTTGAGGCCGCCGCCGCCCGTGTTGCTGATCTGGTTGTCGTGGACGTGGACGTCGTCGAGGGTCGAGTTCGTGCCGCTCGCGCCGGTGACGATGCCGGCGGACTGGACGAAGTCCTCGGTGGTCGGGCTGTTCTTGTTCGTCTGGCCGGCCACCCGGTCGATGACGAGGTCGCCTATGTCGAACCCGCGGTGCGCCGTGCCGTCGGTGGCGGAGATCCGCAGTCCGGTGCGGCGGGCGAGTGTGGAGGCGGGGTTGGTGAGCTTGAGGCCGGTGATCCTCCAGTGGTCCTGGTTGGTCAGGGAGACGGCGTTCGGGGCGCCACCGCCGTCGATCACGGGCAGGGCGCCCGTGCCGTAGCCGGTGAGGACGATGGGGGCGGCGGCGGTGCCGCTGCCCTGCGGGGCGAGGGCGCCGGTGCAGGTGGTGCCGGCGGCGAAGGCGAGCGTGTCGCCGGGCCCGTACGTCTTCCCGTTGGCCTGTCCGACGCTGTTGAACGGCGCCCCCTGGCTGCCGTCCCCGGCGGTCGCCCGCGAGCAGTCCACGTAGGTGACGCTCCCCGCGGCCGCGGCGGGCGTGCCGGTGAGGGCGGTGGTTCCGCCGAACGCGAGGGCGGCGGCGACGAGTCCGCGGCCGAGCAACTGTCGTGCGGGCACAGCTCTGTTGGTCATGACGCAACAACCTTTCTGACGGTCGGGTGCGGCCAGAAGTTAGGTGCGTCCGGTGATCGAGTCAATGCGTTCTTGTCGATTGATCGAATTTCGATCAGGGGGTGGGCGATTGGTCGATCCCGTGGCCCTGGGTGTCGACGCGTCCCCGTCCGAGCCCGTCGACGGACGGACTGCTCGGCGCGGTCGACCGCGTGTCCCGCCGGTGCTCCGGGGCCCTGCGCCGAGTCGCAGTTCCCCGGCCCCGGTCGCGCCTCCGGGCCCCGCCCGTCAGAACCCGGCCGCCGCCGGCACCAGGCGGAGGCGGCAGGCATCCAGTGCGCTGTCGACATGAACGTCGAGGCGTGGGTCGGGGGCAAGTACGGAAAGACGGTGCATCGTCAGCATCGCGTCCCATGCCGCGGTCCCGGCCAGGGGTGACGGGCTCCAGGCGGCGTCTTCGAGATGGGTCCAGAGATGGCCCCCGAAGCCCAGATGAATCGTTCCTGCCCGGGATTCCTCCTCATCGAGGGCTCGACGGGCCGCCGCCAGGAAGGTCATGGCGTGCTCGGGCCCGAGCGCCGAGACGACGACCCGGAGGTGAGCGGCGATCAGGGACGTGACCTCGGCCCAGTCGGCCACGTCACCGAAACGCTCGCACAGACGTACGTTCAACAGGTGTTCCATGTCAGTGGTCATGCATGCACAGATACGTTTCCGCCCCCCATGGCGGCCGTCACGACACGCGGGAGCCGGGGTCCACCCCCCGTACGGAGTGATCGTCCGACATGCCGGCGCCGGCCGGGCGTACGCCCGAGGGCCGGGGCGCAGGAAGCGCCCCGGCCCTCGGGTCGGACGGTGCCGGCAGGATCAGACCTGCTCGTCCTCCGGAATGCTGACCAGCCAGCGGGTGTCCTTGCGCGGCCGCAGGTACAGCGCCCAGTAGAGGGTGGCCACCGCCGTGATGCCGCCGGTCCACAGCAGGTACTCGACGTCCTGCATGTAGAGGACGTACGCGAGGACGGCGATGAGGACCACCGGGATGGCCGGCCACAGCGGCATGCGCCACGCGGGGACCTCGCGGTGCGCGCCCCGGCGGCTGAACAGGGCGGCCACGGCGACGAGCAGGTACATGCCGGTCACGGAGACGCCGGTGACGCCGTAGAGGGTGTCGAGGTTGACGAAGCACAGGCCCGCGCCCGGGACGCCGACGAGCAGGGTGGCCACCCACGGGGAGCCGAAGCGGCCGAGGCGGGACAGGGCGTTGTTGACGGGCTCCGGCCAGGCCTTGTCACGGGCGGAGGCGAACAGCACACGGGAGTTCTGGATGACCATCACGATGCCGGCGTTGATGATCGCGAGGGCGACGCAGAGGCTGATGAAGGTGCCGACGGCCGAGTTGGACCAGGCCACGATCATGCCGCTGATGTCACCGCCGGTGAGGGTCTCCAGGTCGCCGGCGCCGAGGGTGATGGCGACGACGGGCACCAGGATGACGGCGGTCGAGATGGCGAGGGTGGCGAGCACGGTGCGGGCCACGGACTTGCGCGGGTTCTCCAGCTCCTCGGAGAGGTAGACGGCCGTGGAGAAGCCCTGGGTGATGAAGAGGGCGATGGCGAGGCCGGAGACGACCATGGCGCCGGTGACGAGCGAGTGCGTGCCGCCCTCGGCGGCGACCTGGCCGTGGACGAGGGAGCCGAGGCCCCGCTCCGAGTGGGAGAAGCCGAGGACCGCGACGATGCCCGCGGCGATCACCTCGAGGACGAGGAAGATGCCGGTGATCCAGGCGTTGGCGCGCAGGTCGAGGAGGCCCGCGAGGGTCGCGAGGAGCATGACGCCGGCGCCGGCGATCGGGGCGGGGATGTGCACCAGGGGCGCGAGGTAGTCGGCGGTCCCCATGGCGATCACCGGTGGCACGATCATCACCACCAGCAGGGACAGGACGAACACCAGCCAGCCGGCGAGACGGCCCGAGAGGGTGGAGACGATGGCGTACTCGCCACCCGCGCTGGGGATCAGGGTGCCCAGCTCGGAGTAACAGAACGCCACGCCGATACAGAGCAGCGAGCCGATGGCGATGGTGAGGGCGGCGTACGTGCCGACGCCGTCGAACAGGTCGGGTACGACCACGAAGAGGGTGGAGGCGGGCGTCACGCACGACAGCGTGAGCAAGGTGCCGCCCACGACACCGATGGAACGCTTGAGCTTCTGCGGCACGGGGCCGGTCTGGGGGGCCAACGCGTGCGGTGCGCTGAGGGTGTCGGTCATCAGGCGGTTCCGATCGATGCGAGCGGTGGTTCTGAGCGGGAGCGGTATCGCCTCCGAGGCGGCTGGTGATCAAGTGGTTCCGGGGCTCCCGGGCTGAATGGAAGCGTGAGCAGAACCGCAGGTCAATGGCCTCTTCACTGCGGAATCCGTTGCTGCGACACGCCCGAGCGGGGTCACGGGGCGCCAAGAACGCGTCAAGACGGCGGAATCGCTCCGTGCGGGAACCGCAGGTCACCGGCCAGGACTTTTCCCGCGCTTTACCGCCGCTCCACATTCCGGACCGCCCAGCGACCCCGGCGACACACGGACGCGCCGTGTCACATTCCCGGCCGCCGTGTCGTCCCAGGGGCGAAACGACCTGCCCTGACCGAGAAGGAGGCTCCGCATGCCGGCAGCCGAGGCAATGAGCAACATCGCGGTGATCCAACGCTTCCACACGGCCACGAACAGCGGCGACCCGGCCCTCGTCGCGCAGGCCGTCAACGAGCTCACCGCACCGGACCTGGTGTTCCACGCGCCGGTGGCGCTGGGCGCGACCGGTCCGGAGGCCCTGAAGCGGGTCTGGGAGGTGCTGCTGCGCGCGTTCCCCGACCTCCACGTCACCGTGGAGGAGACGATCGCGGAGGGCGACAAGGTGGTCTCGCGGAACACCGTGACCGGGACGCACCTGGGCGAGTACCGGGGCATGCCGCCCACCGGGAAGTCCGTCGGCTACGGCGAGATCTTCGTCTTCCGCTTCGCGGACGGACGGATCGCCGAGATCCGGGGCGTCGTGGACGTCCTCACCCAGCTGCGACAGCTCGGCGCCCTCCCGTCCTGACCGAGGCCAGGAGCGCGGGTGGCGCCGAAAATAGTAGCCATGGACATAGTAGCCATGTACTGTATCTCTCATGAGTTCAGCGAACGAGAGGGCCACAGCAGGCTTCCTGGTCTGGCGCCTGTCCATGAAGTGGCGGGTGGCCGTCGACCGGGCGGTCGCACCGCTGGGCCTGACCCATGCGCAGTACGCCTTGATGGGGTCCCTGTACGGCATGGCGCGCTCCGGCCTCGAACCGAGCCAGCGGCAGCTCGCCGACCACACCGGGCTCGAAGCGCTGTACGTCTCCAAGCTCGCCCGCGCGCTGGAGGCGGCCGGACTCGTCGCCCGCACCCGGGACCCGAACGACCCGCGCGCCATGCGGCTCTCGCTCACCGAGCAGGGGCGCGACGTCACACACCGTGCCATCACGGTGGTCCAGGGCCTCCTGGACCGGATGCTGGAACCGCTCGGGGGGCAGAACAGCCCGCGCGCCGAGCAGTTCACCCGCGACCTGGCGACCCTGCTCGACACACCGCTCGATCCGCACACCGAGAACGACGAGGAGCAGTCATGACCACCACCGCACCCACGACCAACGGCCGGGTCATCGCCCTGGCGCACTACTCCGCACGCGCCCTCCTGGAGGGCGTCCTGACCCGCCACGGCGCCACGTTCGAGCAGAGCGTGACGCTCCGGGCCGTCGCCGTCGCGGGCGACTCCATCGGCCGGGACGAGCTCGTCACCGACGTCATCGGCTCACTGAAGGCCGAGGAGTCGGTCGTGCGCGGAGTGATCGACGACATGACGGCCACGAAGCTGCTGGAGCAGGACCCGGCGGCCGACTCCCGGCTACGGCTCACGGACGCCGGACGGGAGCTGTACCAGTCCACCACCGCCGAGACCGCCGAGATCTCCGCCCGGCTGTACGCCGGCATCCCGGCCGAGGACCTCGCGGTCGCGGGCCGCGTACTGACCCTCCTCACGCAGCGCGCGAACGCCGAGCTGGCGGGGTCCTGAGTCGCCGCCGGGGCCGCGGCAGCGCCGGGGAGGCGCTGTCGCGGCGTTTCGGCCACGCCCCGGCGAGGCGACGACCCACCTCCCGCAAGGGTCGATGCATCCCGCACGAACGCGCATTCGCTCTGTCCCGGGGTTCGGGCACCGTCCGAAACACATGTGTTCGACCCGGCCGACCTTGTCGTTGAGCTCTCCGACAGCAAAGACCCCGGCCCCGGAGAACGCCATGTGCCCCTTTCCCGACCGTCCTCACCTCCCCCTTCCCTCAGAACACCGCCGTGCGCGCGGCCGGGATGCGAGGTGGGCGGCATGACGACCACCACCGACGACGCATCGTCCACGGCCCCCACCGAGACCGTCTCGGCCTCCGAGCGGCTCCTGTTCGGCGGCGAGCTCGCCTACGACCAGGGCTGGAGCCAGCACCGCGGCACCTGGGTGAAGCTCGGCATGTGGCGCATGGCCGTGACCTTCCCCCGCCAGGTCGGGATCGCCGTACGCCTCGCCCGGCAGGCCGACCGGCGCGCCCTGTACACGGTGGCGGTCAGCGAGATCGGCCGCGGCGTCGCGCAGGCGTTCTCCCTCGTGGCGGTGAACGCTCTGCTGACCGAGCTCCTCGCGTCGGGAATCCTCGTCGACCGGCTGAGGGCCGCCCTCCCCTCACTGGTGTTCGTCTCCGTGATGGCGGTCGTCTCCTCCCTCCTCAAGTCGGCGTCGACCGCCTCCACGGGCATCCTGGAACCCAAGGTCCAACGGGTCGCCACCGAGCGGTACCTCGGCCTCGTCGCCCGGGTCGAGATGGACGCGATCGAGGACGACGCCTTCCACAAACTGATGGACTCGGCGCAGTGGGGCGCCGACGGGGCCCGGCGCATGGTCGGCTACTGCACGGCCGTCGTCGCCTCGGCGATCTCCCTGATCGCCGCCGCGAGCGTGCTGACGGTCCTGCACCCGGCGCTCCTTCCGCTCCTGGTGGCGATGGCACTGCCGAGCGCATGGGGATCCCTGACGATGGCCCGGGCCCGGTACGAGAGCTGGCACCGGTTCGTCCAGCACGCGCGCGCCGCGCAGCTGCTCAGCCGGCTCCTGATCGACCAGCAGGCGGCCGGCGAGGTCCGGGTCCACGACGTGGGGCCGTTCCTCCTCGAACACTTCCGGGGCATGGCGGAGACGAGCGAGCGGGAACAGACCCGGCTCGCGTGGATCGGGGCCCGCACGGGACTGCTCGCCGACGGCGCCCGCGGTGTGGCCACGGTCGCCGCGTACGCGGTACTCGGCCTCCTCCTCTGGAACGGGCAGATGGCGCTCGCCGTCGGCGGCACGGCGGTGCTCGCGATCCGGGCCGGGTCGGCGAGCATCACCGACCTGGTGCTGCGCGTCGCCGACCTCCAGGAGGAGTCCCTCTTCGTCGCCGACCTGGAACGGCTCTGTACCGAGGCCGAGCGGCGGGCGATCCCGGAGGCGGGCCTGGACCTGCCCGAGGACTTCGACGCGATCCGTTTCGAGAAGGTCACCTTCTCCTACCAGGGGGCCGAGGAGCCGTCGCTGCGGGAGGTGGACCTGGTCATCCCCCGCGGCAGGACCGTGGCCCTCGTCGGGGCGAACGGGTCCGGCAAGACCACGGTGTCCAAGCTGCTGTGCGGTCTGCACATGCCCGCGACCGGCCGGGTGATGTGGGGCGAGGTCGACGCGGCGGAAGCCTGCCGGGCCCGGCTCTTCTCCCGCGTCGCGATGGTCGCCCAGAACTTCCATCGATGGCCGTTCACCGCCCGGGTCAACATCGGGATCGGCCGGCCCGGCGGCGCGATCGACGACCGCGACGTCGAGGCCGCGGCCGCCTACGCGGGCGCCGACGACGTCGTGGCGAAGCTCCCCCGCGGCCTGGACACGCTCCTCGCCCGCGGCTATCAGGGCGGTCAGGAGATCTCCGGCGGACAGTGGCAGAAGATGGGGCTCGCCCGCGCGCGGTACCGGAACGGACAGGTCCTGGTCGTCGACGAGCCGACCAGCGCCCTGGACCCGGTCGCCGAGCAGCGGGTGTTCGACCAGCTCCACCGGCTCGCCGGTACGGGCCAGACCACCGTCCTGATCACCCACCGGCTCCACAGCGTCCGCCACGCCGACCTGATCTACGTCCTGGAGCGGGGCCGGGTCGTCGAGCACGGCACGTTCGAAGAGCTCATGGACCCGGCCGGCGGCACCGGAGCCTTCCGGGAGGCGTACAACCTGCAGGCCCGCCAGTTCCTGGCGCCCACCGTCCCCGAACAGACCGGGCCGGAGACAGCTCCCCGATGACGCGCTAGCGACCCTGCCCCTGCACACGCGGGGGCGCGGTCACGTCGGTCACGTCGGTCACGTCGGTCACACCAGCGAACGCGGCGCCGGCCACGGCCTGTATGTAGTCGCCGTACTGGCGCCCCGTCCCGGTGCCGTTGGGGTTGAAGGAGTAGACGAGGCGGCGTTGGAGGTCACGGGTGGCGAACATCCCGTTCTCCCAGCCGGGGCGGGACCCCGTCTTGCCCCAGACGGTGACGCCGTTGTTCAGGGTGATCCGCATCATCCCTCCGGGGCCGAAGCACGCGGTGCCGGCCTTGAGGCAGTTCTTGTTCGCCGGGGCGTTGGGCACCTCGGGGACCGAGAACGCCACCTTCTGCTCGGCCGGCGGGAGCAGCCGGCCCCGGAAGAGGGCCGTCATGAAGCGGTCCAGGTCGGCGGCCGTGGATATCATCCCGCCCTCCGCCCACGGGTAGGGGTTCTGCTCGGTGACATCGTCGCCGTCGACGTACACACGGGTGTGCGGGCTGGGGAGGCTGATGTCGTCGGCAGCGGGCAGGCTGGTGTCCCGCAGCTGAAGGGGGCGGAGGATGCGCCGGTCGAGCTCGTGCCCGAAGGTGTGTCCGGTGGCCTTCTCCACGAGCAGGCCGACGATCACGGTGTTGATCCCGTTGTACTGCTGGACCGTGCCGGGGGCGGGCCGGTGTGCGTTCCACTCGTGGTCCCACGCGGCGAGCGCGAAGGTGTCCCGGACTCCGTCCGAGGGCGTCACGCCCTTCAGCCACCACCCCGGGTCGCCGCCGGGGCTCGGCGGCGGGCCGGGGGTGGGGGCGGGCTTCGGAAGCCCGCTGGTGTGGTCGAGCAACTGCCGCACCGTGACCGTGCCGTAGTCCGCCGGAATCAGCTCCGGGAGGTGGAGCCGCACCGGGTCGTCGAGACCGATCCGGTGCTCGGCGACCAGCTGCAGGGCCACCGTGTGGGTGAAGACCTTCGTGACACTGCCGATGCGGAAGTGGTCGTCCGCGGTGACGGGACCGGCGGTCCCCGTCCACAGCGGCCCGCGGCCCGGTCCGTCGACTCTGACGAGTACACCGGCCTGGTGACCCGGCAGGGGCGTGACCAGTCTCCGCACGGGCTCGGGGTCGAAGGCGGACGCGGTGCCCGCCGTGCGCGGTTCCCCCGGAGCGAGGGCCGTCGCGGCGGGGACGCCGGCTCCGATCGTGAGGACCGAGGCGGCGAGGCCGGCCACGGCGAGGCGGCGGAGAGTGGTCGGACGGGCGCGCACGGGCTGCTCCGTTCTGCTGAGGCGGTGGGGCTCACTGCGCCCCCCTGACACCATCAACTCTCCCGTCCGCGCAGCCCGGTGACCATCCGTGATCACCCGGAGTCGACCCCGAATCCCCCGGACCGGGCCCTGAGAGTCGACCCCGAATCCCCCGGACCGGGCCCCTGAGAGTCGACCCCGAATCCCCTGTACCGGCCTCCTGGGAGCCGACCCCGAGAACCGCCCCGTACACCTACCGTCCGCGCATCAGCTCCAGGTCCTCGCCCCACGCGTCGAGCACCCCTCCGTGCCCGTGGCGTCGGGCCGCTTCCTCCACGCGGGCGAAGAGCCCGCGTTGGGCGGGCACGTCGCTCGTCCCCGCGATGCGACCCAGGATGTCGAGCAGCGCGTCGGTGTCCCAGCCGGGCAGGGGGTACCGGACGAGCTCCCACTCCAGGTACTTGTTGTAGGGCCGAGGGCGACGGTCGAGCGCGAAGAGCAGTTCCAGCAGGTGGCCGATGCTGTCGGTGGCGTCGAGCCGGGCGGCGAGGCCGTGTCCGTCCCTGTCGTTCTTCAGGGAGCGGTAGAGGGAGTTGGCGTAGGCGTCGAGCCACGTGGCGGCTGCGCGGGACGCCTCGTCGGCGGTGAGGCGCGCCTTGGCGGCCAGGATCCGGCCGATGTCGCCGTCGAGCCGGTCCAGCACGACCCGGGCGCGGGAGAGGGCGTACCGCTCGAAACCCGGCATCCCCACGGCCCGGAAGGCGTCGAGGGAGAGGAGGACGAGGTCGAGCTCTCGGGTGCGGTGCCCCGTGTACCCGGTGAGCGGCGTCGGCACGCCTTCGGCGAGGACGACGTACAGGTCGTGGTCGGAGTGTTCGGTGGTCATGCCCTCGTGTGCCCGGGACCCTTTCAGGACGAGGCCGAGGACCGCCGGGTCGGTGGCGGCGCGTTCGACGAACGCGTCGTAGGCGAGGGGCTGTTGAGCGGTCATCGGGAGAGCCCGCAGGCGCCGAGCACCAGGTGCAGCCGTTCCTCGGTGGTCCGGGTCAGGGGCGGGAGGAGGAGGGTCGCGAGGCCGGCTTCGACGGCTCCGCCGTCGGGGGCGGATCGGTCGCCGACCATCAGGGCCTCGTCGGGGCGCACCCCGAGCCGGTCCAGGGCCAGGTCGAAGAAGGCGGGGTCGGGTTTGCACAGACCGTGTTCGAAGGAGAGGGCGTAGCTGTCGACGTACGCGTCCAGGCCGGTCGCCTCGAAGGCGGGCCGGAGGTCGAAGTGGATGTCGCTGATGACGGCCACCTTGAGGCCCGCGGCCTTCAGCGCCGCCAGGGTGGGTGCGACATCGGTCGCGAACGGGTTGCCGGCGGGGTCGGAGAGGGTCGTGTAGAGGGCGTCGGCCAGGTCGGGGTCGATCGCCGCGGCCCGCACCCAGGTGTCGTATCCCTCGCGGTGCGCGGCGGCAGACACGTCGGACCAGCGCCCTGCCACCTCCGGCCGCTTACTCGCCTCGCTCAGGGCCTCGCTGATCCGCCGTATCTCCGTCTCCGAGGCGTCACGGCCGATCCGGAGCAGGGTCCGTGCGATCCACGGGGCCCCCTTAGGCCGCTCGGGCACCGGGCCCCACTTGGGCACGACGAGCGTTCCGACCCAGTCGAACAGCACTGCTTCGAAGTAGGGCATGTCTCCCCCGAGACCGTCAGTTCATGATCGCAGGCAGATTCTCAGGCGCGTACGGAGGCGTCAACGCCTCCTCCTCGCCCAGGGTGTTCAGTCGTCGAGCAGGCGCCAGGTGGTGAGGGCCAGGCGGGCGCGGGTCAGGCCCGTGGGGGTGGTGAGGTCCAGGGTGAGGGTCTTACCGATGTGGTCGAGGCGGCGGGCGATGCTGCTGTGGTGGAGGTGGAGGACGTCGGCCGCGCGCCGGACGGAGGCGGTGGCGCAGTAGGTGTCCAGGGTCTCCAGGTCCTCCGGGGACAGCCGGGCGATCGCGGTCACGTCGGGGTTGTCCCGTACGGCTTCCGCGGGGATGTCCGCGAGGAGGGCGAGCGCGCCCAGCTCGGCGTGGTGGACGACGGGTTCGCGCGCGGAGGTGAAGCGGAGCGCCGTGCGGGCCTGACGCCACGCGCGGTCGGGGCTGTCGGTGGCGCCGATACCCGCTCGTACGCCTGCGGGGAAGCCCGTACGGTCCAGGGTGGTGGCCAGGATGACGCCCACGTCGGCGAGCGGGGCCGCTTTCACCGGGCGGGCCGGGCAGACCAGGGTGCCGACACGGTCGAGCGGCAGGCAGGTGCGTACGGCGACGACGTGGACGGGCAGGTCGGGGGCGAAGCCCAGGAGGCGGAGCGCCCGGGCCCGGGCGGCGTCGTCGCTCTCGGCGCTGACGGCCAGTTCGACGAGGGCGGGGTCGGCCATGGTGGTGCGGGCGGGGCCGTAGCGTTCGGCGGCGGCCGCGGCGGCGATGGCGAAGCGGTCGAGGAGGACTTCGTCGAGCGGGTTGGGCGGGCCGGGGCGCTCCAGCCAGACCGTGCCGATCTCCTCCTCGTCGAGGGTGATCGGCGCCTCGGTGGACGCGGGCGCTGGCGGTGTGGACGCCTGGGTGCCGTGCGGCGAGACGCGGGTCGAACGGCCGGTGCCGTGGAGCCGGATCCCGGCGACGCATTCGGCCAGGCCCGCCGAGGCGCGGGCGAGCGCCGCGAGGTCGACACGGCGGCGCATCAGGGTGTCGTAGAACGCGACGATGCGCATCGCGCCGTCGACGTACGGATCGAGTCCCGACAGCCGTACGGCCAGTGCCTCCATGGCAGAAGGATCGCAGAAGGACGGGCGGACGGGGCGCGCCGATCGGTGCGTGATCGGGGCGGGACGCGCGACGGATGGCGGGTGACCTCGCGGACGCCCGCACGGAGGATGGTCGTCATGGATCCCGAACTCGAAGCGTTCATCCCCTTCTTCCCGCGCAACGACCTGTCCGACCCCGTCGCGTCCCGCCTGCACTTCGCCTGCCTGGCGGCCGCCGTGCCCGCGCCGGACACGGCGGAGATGGAGGTCGAGGACCGTGTCGTGCCCGCCGATCCGGACGTGGTGGTGCGGATCTACCGGCCGCGCGAGGCACAGGGCGCCGTGGTCTGGCTGCACGGTGGCGGATTCGTCATGGGCGACGTGGACACCGAGCACCCGTGGGCGACCCGCATCGCGGAGAGTTCCGGCGCGGTGGTGATCTCGGTCGGCTACCGGCTGGCACCCGAGCACCCCTTCCCGGCCGCCCTGGACGACGCCTACGCCGTACTGAACTGGACCTCCGAGCACGCCGCCGAACTCGGCGTCGCCCCGGCGCGGATCGCGGTCGGCGGCCACAGCGCGGGCGGCGGGCTCGCGGCCGCGGTGGCGCTGCGGGCACGTGACGAGCAGGGGCCGCCGATCCGTTTCCAGCTGCTCAACCAGGCGGGGCTCGACGACCGGCTCGACACGTGGTCGGCACGGAACTTCACGGACACGCCGTGGTTCCACCGGGGCAAGGCGATCGCCGGGTGGCGCCACTACCTGGGCTCCCGGCCGGCCACGCCGTACGCCGCCCCCGCTCGGGCCGCCGATCTGTCCGGTCTCCCGCCGGCCTACATCGCCTCGGCCGAGTTCTGCCCGAACCGCGACGAGGACCTCGCCTACGCCCTCCGGCTGCTCCAGGCGGGTGTCTCCGTCGAGATCCACCAGTGGCCCGGCACGTTCCACGGCTCGCAGGCGATCCTCTCCGCCGAGGTCTCGCAGCGGCAGAACGCCGAACTCGGCGCCGTGCTGCGCCGTGCCCTCGCTTCCTAATGCTGTTGTCAAGCGTCCGTCGTGACCGGCGGTGTCACTTCGTAGCACCGTCGGTCACGGATCAGGGCCCAGATGACGTTGACGCGTCGGCGGGCGAGGGCGAGCACGGCCTGGACGTGTTTCTTCCCCTCGGCGCGTTTACGGTCGTAGAACTTCCGCGAGTTCGGGTCGTAGCGGACGCTGACGAGGGCGGAGGTGTAGAAGACCCGCTGGAGTCTTCGGTGGTAGGTGATCGGCCGGTGGAGATTGCCGC
The DNA here is from genome assembly GCF_041053105.1 of Streptomyces sp. R44. Taxonomy (NCBI): domain Bacteria; kingdom Bacillati; phylum Actinomycetota; class Actinomycetes; order Kitasatosporales; family Streptomycetaceae; genus Streptomyces; species Streptomyces sp. R44. The sequence goes on from NZ_CP163444.1 coordinate 581,447, forward strand.
TGACCTTGCCCGAGTCACGCGGTGCTGGGGCGACGCCGGCGAAGGCCGCCAGGGCGTCGGGGGAGTCGAACTCGGCCAGGTCGCCGCCGACGGCGGCGAGGAACTCGGCACCGAGGGTCGATCCGATGCCGGGGACGCTCAGGAGTGTGTCGGCGAGCTCGTGCTCGCGAAACCGGCCCTCGATGAGCTTGTCCATCTCGGAAACCTGCGCGTTGAGGGCCATCACCTCCTCGGCCAGGGTGTGGACCAGCTTCGCGATGGTCTTCTCCCCGGGGACGGAGGTGTGCTGCCGCTCGGCAGCCTCGACCGCCGTCTCGGCCAGAACTCTCGCGTTGCGGACCTTGCGGTGGGCCAGCCACTTCGTCAGCCGGGCGATGCCGGCGCGGCGGATCAAGGCCGGGGTCTGGTAGCCCGTCAGCAGCCTGAGCGGGCCGGTGTTGGTCACGTCCAGGGCCCGTTCCAGGGCCGGGAACATGCTCAGCAGTGTGCCGCGCAAGCGGTTGACGACACGGGTGCGGTCCTCGACCAGGTCGGACCGGCGGCCGGTCAGCAGCTTGAGTTCGATGGCGGCTTCGTCACCGGGCCGGATGGGCCGCAGATCGCGGCGCATCCTGGCCTGATCGGCGATGACGTAGGCGTCGCGGGCATCGGTCTTGCCCTCGCCGCGGTAACCGTCGGAAGCCCGGTTCACCAGACGACCGGGCATGTAGAGGATCTCCTGACCATGGCCGACGAGGAGGGCCAGCAGCAGCGCCGGCTCACCGCCGGTCATGTCAATCGCCCATGTGACCTCGCGGCCGTCGGCCTCGTCCAGGACGTCACCTATCAGCTTCAGCAGCTCCGGCTCGTCGTTGGCGACCCGCCGCGACAGCAGCGTCTTGCCTTCCGCGTCCAGGACGAGGCCGTGATGGTGGCCCTTGCCGCTGTCGATCCCCGCCCATATCCGGCTCATCGCGCTCCTGACGTGCTCGCTCGTACGGTTCGTGCCACGGACGACCTCGCCGGCATTGCTCTACACAGCGACTTGTTCGCACTTCCTCATCGGCGGCCGAGTCGTCGTGGGGCGCTGGGCGGCGAAGCGAGGACAGCCACGAGTCGGCAGCCGACTGATAGCCACACCCAGCACCCCTGGGCGACCCAACCCTACGAATGGCTCGATCAACCCGATCAAGACGGTAGAGCCGACTGAACCCGCGGCACAGCGGTCGGTCAGGCCCGGCCCGCCGCCAGCTCGCCGACTGAGTCCGCGGCACACCGGGTCGGTCAGGCCCGGCCCGCCGCCATGTCCATCAGACGGGCGAGGACGCGGCCGCCCGAGGCCGAGAGGCCGTCGTGCTCCCACTCGTTGGTGACCCAGACGCGCGTGGCGCCGACCTCACGGGCCGTGCGCAGGGAGAGGCCCGCGTCGACGTACATGTCGTCGTGGTAGACGACCGCGGCGAGCGGCACCTCGTTGGCCGCGAGGCGGCGCGGGTCGTACAGGGGCGGCCAGTCGGTGCGCGCGGCGAGGAGGTCGGCGGCGTCCGCGAACGGGCGCAGGCCGCGGATCTCGCGGACCATCCAGGGGTACATCATCTCCCCGGTGAGCAGGAGCGGGTCGGCGTCGTCGGCGAACTCGGGAAAGTCCGCGAGGGCGCGGGCGGCCGCCCATGCGGTGGGGCCGTCGCCCTGCCCGTACAGGCTCTCCTGCAGGACGGCGAAGAGCGGGTTGTCGGCGAAGCCGGTCAGGGTCATCACCTGGTGCAGGAAGGTGTCGGTCAACTCGCCGTCGGGATCGAGGGCTTCGTCGAGCAGCCAGTGGAGGCGTTCGAAGCCGTCCCCCATGCCGAGGGCGAGTCCCAGCGTGCGCAGCCGGCGCGGGGTGAGCCGGTCCCCGTCCGGCAGGCGGACGTCCTCGGCTCCGAGGAGGTCGGCGATCTTCCGCAGCCGGGGAGCGTCCTGCGGGTACCGCCGGTAGAAGTCGAGGACCCGGTCGCGGACCCGGGGGTAGGTGCGGGCGTACACGTCGTCGGCGGCGGCGGTGAGACCGGGCAGTCCTCCCGTGACATAGCAGGCGCGCAATCCGGCAGGGGCCTGGGAGAGGTAGGTGAGGGTGAGGAAACCGCCGTAGCTCTGCCCGAGGGTCTCCCAGGGGGTGTCGCCGCAGAGTGCGCGGCGTATCAGCTCCGCGTCGGCCACGATCGAGTCGGCGCGGAAGTGCGCCAGGTGGTCGGCGAGGCGCTCCGCGGACGCGAAGCGGGCGGCGGAGCGCGCGGTGACCGGGCTGGAGCGGCCGGTGCCTCGCTGGTCGAGGAGCAGCACCCGGTGGGTCTTCAGGGCGTGGGGCAGCCAGCCGGGTGAACCGGTGGACGGACGGGGCGATCTACCGCCGGGTCCGCCCTGGAGGTAGAGCAGCCAGGGCAGTTCCTCGCTCGCGCGGGCGGGGTCGGTGACCTCGCGGGCGAAGACCTGGAGGGTGGGGCCGTCGGGGGCCCGGTGGTCCAGGGGGACGGTGAAGGTGTGGTCGGTGGTCGCGTACGCGGGATTCATGGGTCTTCTCGCTCTGTGGGCGGGGCGGGTTGTCCCTTGGTGCGTACGGTGGTGAGCCTTCGGGCCGGACTCACCACCGTACGAGGTCAGGCCGCCGGCCCCGCCGGCGCCAGGGTGTACGTCCGGCCGGACGTGTAGAACTCCAGGCCCGCTCTGCCCTGCTCGCGCGGCCCGTGGCTGGAGGCCTTGGAGCCGCCGAACGGCAGATGGAAGTCGACGCCGGTGGAGGGGGCGTTGATCCGGATCATGCCGGTGTCGAGCAGGTCGAGGCCGTGCAGGGCCGTGTTCAGGTCGGCGGTGTGGACCGAGGTCACCAGGCCGTACGGAACGGAGTTGGCGATCCGGATCGCGTGGGCGAGGTCGTCGGCGGCGAGCAGGGCCGCGACGGGCCCGAACACCTCCTCGCGCAGCAGCTTGTGTCCGGGCGAGACCTTCTCGACGAGGGTCGGTGCCGCGTACCAGCCGGGCCTGTCGAGCGCGGTGCCGCCGGCGAGCGTGCTCAGCCCGCGGCAGGCCTCGACCATCCGGTCGCGGGCGCCTTCCTGGATGAGCGGCCCGCACACGGTGGCCGGGTCGGCGGGGTCGCCGACGGGGAGGGCCTTCAGCGCCTCGGAGAGTGCCTCGCGCAGCGGGTCGAGAGCGGCACCGACCGCGATGACGCGGCTGGTGGCGGTGCACTTCTGGCCCGCGTATCCGGCGATGGAGGCGGCGATGTGGCCGGCCGCCTGTTCGATGTCCGCGTCGGGCAGGACGAGCGCCGCGTTCAGTCCGCCCATCTCGGCCTGCGCCGGGATGCCCCGGGCGGTCGCGGCCCGGGCGACGGCCTGGCCGACGGGGGTGGAGCCGGTGAAGGAGACGACGTCCGCGGCCGAGACGAGCGCGTTGCCCTCGGTGGCGCCGCCGGGGAGGACGGTGAACACCGCTTCCGGGACGGCCTTCCGGACGATCTCGGCGAGGCGCTGGGCGCACGCGGTGGCCTCGGGCGCGGGCTTGAGGACGACCGTGTTCCCGGCCGCGAGCGCGGGGGCGGCCTTCCAGGTGGGGATGGCGAAGGGGAAGTTCCAGGGGGTGATGAGCCCGGCCACGCCGTGCGGGCGGCGCCGGGTCAGGAGCAGTCCGGCCCCCGCCGCCGTCTCGTGGACGGCGCCGGTGGGTTCGTACGGGGCCTGGGCGTAGTAGCGCCAGATCGCGGCGGTCCTGGCCACCTCGGCTCTGGCTTCGGAGAGCGGTTTGCCGACCTCGCGCACGGCGAGCTCGGCGAGTTCGCCGGCCGCGGCCTCGACGGCGGTGGCGATCGCGCCCAGGGCGACGGACCGCGCGGCGGCTCCGGCGAGCAGCCAGCCGGGCTGCGCGGCACGGGCCCGCTCGACGGTGTCGACGGCGGCGAAGGCACCGGGCGCGGCCATCTGCAGGAGTACGTCGGCGGGGTCGGCCGGGTTGCGGGAGACGAGGGTGGGAAGTGCGTCGGTCACGGGGGGAGGCCTCCAGGGAAGGGGTCGTCCGGGAAGGTGCCGCGCGGCGCCGACGGCGGGTGTCGGCCACCGCCGTCGGTGAGCCGCTTCAGCGGGGGCGCGTCAGTGGTGGCCCTCCGCGACGGCCTTCTCGGTCGCCGTCCGCACCGCGGCCTCGATGGCGCCCGTCAGAGGGTGGCGCGGCGGGCGGGTGGGGCCGCCGGGGCGGCCGGCGATGTCCATGGACAGCTTGATGGACTGGACGAACTCCGTCTTCGAGTCCCAGCGCAGCAAGGAGTGCAGGGACTTGTAGAGCGGCAGCGCGGTCGCCAGGTCGCCCGCGACGGCTGCGTGGTAGAGCGTGGCGCAGCTGGCCGGGAAGGCGTTGGGGTAGCCGGCGATCCACCCGACGGCGCCCGCCACGGCCAGCTCCAGGAGGACGTCGTCCGCCCCGATCAGCAGATCCAGCTCCGGGGCGAGTTCGGCGATCTCGTACGCCCGCCGGACGTCGCCGCTGAACTCCTTCACCGCGACGATGCTGCCGTCGCCGTGGAGCCGCGCGAGCAGATCGGGGGTGAGGTCGACCTTCGTGTCGAAGGGGTTGTTGTACGCGACGACCGGGATGCCCACGCCGGCCACCTCGGTGTAGTGGGCACGTACGGCGGCGGCGTCGGCGCGGTAGGTGTTGGGCGGCAGGAGGAGGACCGAGCCGCAGCCGGCCTCCGCGGCCTGCTCGGCCCAGCGGCGGGACTCGGCGCTGCCGTAGGCGGCGACGCCCGGCATGACCCGGGCTCCGTCGCCGGCCGCTTCGACGGCGGTACGGACGACCTGGGCGCGCTCGGCGTCGGTGAGGGTCTGGTACTCGCCGAGGGAGCCGTTCGGGACGACGCCGTCGCAGCCGTTGGCGATCAGCCAGGCGACGTGCTCGGCGTAGGCGTCGTGGTCGACGGAGAGGTCCTCGCGGAAGGGGAGGGTGGTGGCGACCATGATGCCGCGCCAGGGGCGGTCGGTGTTCCAGGTGGTGGCGGTCATGTCGATGACCTTTCTATAGTGTGTGACATTTTATAGAGGGGCGAAAGCGGAGAGGCCCGCACAGGCCTCTCCTCGGGGCTCTAGGAAGCGTCGGGTTCCGGGTCCTCGTCCAGGTCGGCGAGCACCGAGAGCCGGACCGGGACGGCGAACGGGCGTCGCTCCGCGGGCGGTTCGGCGGCACCGTCGCGCGCGGCGAGGCAGGCGACGGCCGTCCCGCACATCCGCCCCTGGCACCAGCCCATGCCGGCCCGGGTGAGGAGTTTGACGGTGCGCGCGTCCCGTGCGCCGAGCTCGGTGACGGCCTCGCGGACGCGGCCGGCACTGACCTCCTCGCAGCGGCACACGTCCGTCTCGTCGGTGAGCCAGCCCTGCCATCCGGGGCCCGGTGCGTGAGCGGCGGCCATGACGTCGGCGAAGGCGCGCATCCGGTTCCGCCGGCGCCGGAGCTCGGCGACCCGGCCCGCGCCGGCGCGGCGGCCGAGGAGTCGCGCGGCGACGGCCCGGGCCGCCAACTCACCCTCGGTCCTGGCGAGTTCCGCGCCTCCCACGCCTCCGGTCTCGCCCGCTGCCCACAGGCCGGGCTCCGAGGTCTCCTGGAGGTCGTCCAGGACGAGGCCGAGGGTGCCGTCGGGGAGGGGCCGGGTGGCGCAGCCCACGGTCGTGGCCAGTTCGATCTGCGGGACCAGGCCGTGGCCGACGGCCAGGGCGTCGCAGGCGATCCGACGGCCCGTCCCCGCTACGGGGCGCCAGTCGGCGTCCAGGCGGCTGACGGTGACACCCTCGACCCGGTCGGTGCCGTGCACTTCGGTGACGGCGCTGCGCAGCCGGACGGGGACCCGGTGCCGGAGCAGTCCGGTTCCGTGCAGCAGGGCCTCGGCCGCCTTTCCCGGGTTGGCCAGGAGCGCGCGGGGGCTGCGGGCGTACCGGAGATATCCGGCGGCCTCGACCACGGCCGGTACCTGCGCGCCGGCGGCGGCGAGGGACGTGGCGACGGCGAGCAGCAGGGGGCCGCTGCCGGCCACGACGATGCGGCGGCCGGGCAGTACGAGGCCGGACTTGAGCATGGCCTGGGCTCCTCCGGCGCCGACGACGCCGGGCAGGGTCCAGCCGGGGAAGGGGAGTTGGCGTTCGTACGCGCCGGTGGCGAGCAGCAGCGCCCGGGCGCGGACGCGTACCGGCCGTTCCCCGTCGCCGTCGGCTCCGGTGACCGCGTGGACGGTCCAGGTCCCGTCGCCCTCCCGCACGGTGGACCACACGTGGTGTCCGGCGAGGTGGGCGGCGCCGCTTGCCGCGAGGCGTCGGCGGAGGTCGGTGAAGGCGGACCAGTCGTGGTGCAGCGCCTCGGGCCGTACGGCGCCGAGCGCGGGCGCGGGGTGCCGGTAGTACTGCCCGCCGGTCTGGGTGGAGGTGTCGAGGAGGGCGACGGAGAGGCCGAGTTCGGAGGCGGTGACGGCGCCGGAGAGTCCCGCGGAGCCGGCTCCCACGACCGCCAGGTCGTATGTCTGCGGCTCAGACGGTGAGGCGGTCATGGCCGTGTCCCTCCTGGGTGGTGATCGCGTCGCCGGGGCGGGCCGGGACCAGGCAGGCGCGCCGGTTGGGTTCGCCGTTGACGGTGGCGAGGCAGTCGTAGCACTGGCCGATGCCGCAGAAGGCGCCGCGCGGCCGGCCGCCGTCCCGGGTGGTGCGCCAGGCCAGGATGCCGGCGCCCCAGAGGGCGGCGGCGACGGTCTGGCCCGGCAGGGCGGTGACGCGACGGCCGTCGAAGGTGATCTCGAACGGCGGATCGGGCTGTGCGCCGACGAGGTCGGCGGGGGTGCGGGCCACGGGCCCTCCTCTCGTGACGGTGGGTGCGCGGTCAGGCCGCGGGCTCGGCGAACCGGTCCGGTCTGAACGGGTGGATGTCGAGCGGTGGTTCGGCGCCGGTGAGGCAGGCGGCGACGATCCGCCCCGTCACGGGGGCCAGTCCGATGCCCGCTCCTTCGTGGCCGCAGGCGTGGAGCAGTCCGGGGACGCGGGGGTCGGGGCCGATCGCGGGCAGGTGGTCCGGCAGGTAGGGGCGGAAGCCGAGGTAGGTGCGGACGGCCCGTACGGTCCCGAGGACCGGGAACAGCGCGGTGGCCCCGACGGCGAGCCGGCGCAGGACCTCGGTGGAGAGCGTGCGGTCGAAGCCGACCCGTTCGCGGCTGGCGCCGATCAGGACCGGGCCCGCCGGGGTGCCCTCGACGACGGCCGAGGTCTGGAGCGCGGCGGAGCCGCTGGCGACGTCGGCGACGTAGTCGGCGGCGTACACCTTGTGGCGCACCACGCGCGGGAGGGGTTCGGTGACGAGGACGAAGCCCCGGCGGGGCAGTACGGGCAGGTGTACGCCCGCGAGTTCGGCGAGGGCGCCGCCCCAGGTTCCGGCGGCGTTGACCACGTACGGGGCGTGGAGCTCGCCGCGTGTGGTCCGTACGCCGCGGACCTCTCCGGCCGCGCCGGTGAGCAGGGCGGTGACCTCCTCCCCCAGGCGCAGCCGGATCCGGTCGCCTTCCGTGCGCAGCAGCAGGGCCGCGGCCTGGGCGGGCATCACCTGGGCGTCCTGGGGATAGTGGAAGCCGCCCGCCAGGGTGGGTGCGAGGTGGGGCTCCAGGTCGTGGAGCCGGTCCGCGGGGACCTCCTGGCTGGTGACGCCCGCCTTCTCCTGGCGGGCCGCGAAGTCGCGCAGGGCGCGCATCCCGGACTCGTCCGAGGCGACGACGAGGCCGCCTTTCGCCTCGTACTCGACCTGCGGCGGGAGCAGTTCGGCCAGCTCCCGCCACAACGCGGTGGCGATCAGGGCGAGTTCGAGTTCGGGCCCTGGTTCCTTGTCGGAGACCAGGAGGTTTCCCTCGCCCGCCCCGGTCGTTCCGCCGGCGACGGAACCGCGGTCGACGACGGTGACGGAGAGGCCGGCTCGGGCGGCGTAGTGGGCGCAGGCGGCGCCGACGACGCCGGCGCCGACGACGATGAGATCCGAGGTGTTTCTCGTGGGCACGGCAGTAATATTTCACATGGCACTGGAGTTGCCAAGACCCGCGGGGAGCTTCTCAGTTGGCGCGTCGCCGCCGCTCCCGCCGCCGGGACACGGATGAGTAACGGAGCTCCCGACACCTTGTCAGTACAATTTCACATTACTATGTTACCGGTCACATTCCAGCCGCTCGCCTCGTCGACGCCGGCTGTCCGCCTGCTGCTCTCTCGGAGTGACCACCCATGAACCAGCGCACCCGCACCTTGGCCACCGCCCTGGTGACGACCCTCGCCCTCGGCGTGACCGGCTGTACCGGCGGCGGGAAGTCCGGCGGCTCCCCGGACCGCAAGAACCCCGCCACCTCCACCAACGGCGCGATCGTCGGCGGGACCCCGCAGAAGGGCGGCACGCTCACCGTCCTGTCCAACCAGGACTTCACCCATCTCGACCCGGCCCGCAACTGGGTCATGAGCGACATGGACTTCGGAACCCGGCTGCTCTACCGCACCCTCGTGGCGTACCAGGCGGAGCCCGGCGCCAAGGGCGGGCGGCTGACCCCCGACCTCGCCGAGGACCTCGGCACCTCCTCCAACGGCGCCAAGACCTGGACCTTCAGGCTCAAGCCGGGCCTGAAGTACGAGGACGGGACTCCGATCACCGCCCAGGACGTCAAGTACAACGTGGAGCGGTCCTTCTCCCCGGACCTGCCCGGCGGCCCCGACTACGCGGCCCGCTACCTCGTGGGCGCCGAGGGCTACCAGGGCCCCGCGAAGGGCAGGCACCTCGACTCCGTGAAGACGCCCGACGCCCGCACCATCGTCTTCGAACTCCGCAAGCCCTTCGCCGAGTTCCCCTACGCGACCGTGCTGCCCACGTTCGCGCCCGTCCCCAAGGCCCAGGACAAGGGACCCCAGTACGACAACCGTCCCTTCTCCTCCGGCCCGTACAAGATCGACTCGTACGCCCGGGACAAGCAGCTCGTCCTCGTCCGCAACACCCACTGGGACCCGAAGACCGACACGGTCCGCAAGGCGTACCCGGACCGGATCGTCGTCACCATGGGCCTGAAGGCCAACCAGATCGACGACCGGCTGATCGCCGCCGCCGGCGCCGACGCCTCCGCGGTCTCCTGGGACAAGCTCCGCCCCGAGTCCACCCCCAAGGTCCTCACCAGGCCCGAGGTCAGGGCTCGACTCCTCGCCGAATCGACCAGCTGCACCGAGATGGTCCAGATGCACACCGGCCGGGCGCCCTTCGCCGACGTCAAGGTCCGGCAGGCGGTGCAGTACGCGCTGGACCGCGAGGCGATCCTGACCGCCTCCGGCGGACCCGCGCTCAACGACCCGGCCACCGCGCTCATGCCCGCCTCCCTCTTCGGCGGCAAGCAGCCCGACACCCTGAAGATCCCGCTCACCGGCGACGTGGAGAAGGCGAAGCAGCTCCTCAAGGAGGCGGGGAAGGCCGACGGCTTCTCGACGAGCATCACCGTCTCCAACGGCGACAAGTCGGTGGGCGAGGCGATCCAGCAGTCCCTGGGCCGCGCCGGGATCAAGGTCACCATCGAGACCGTCGACCCCTCCGCCTTCTACGACACCATCGGCGACACCAAGAACCGCACGGACCTCGTCTACACCGGCTGGTGCCCCGACTTCCCCTCCGGGTCGACCTTCCTGCCCTTCGTCTTCGACGGCCGCTACATCAAGGAGAAGGGCAACTCCGGCAACCACTCCCTCTTCCGCGACGACGCCACCATGCGGCGGATGGACGCGATCGCCGCGATGACCGACGCCGCGCAGGCCGACAAGGCGTGGCGAGAGCTCGACGGCGAGATCCTCGCCAAGGCCCCGACCGCGCCCGTCGTCGTCGAGCGCAGGCCCCTGCTGCTCGGCACGAACATCGCCGGCGCCTTCGGCCACACCTCCTTCGGCGGACAGGTCGACTTCGCGACGGTCGGCCTCAAGGACCCGTCGAAGAGCGCGAGCTGACGGCAGCCATGACCACCACCTCGACCTCCCCGCCCATGACGCGGGGCAGCGGGCCCTGGCAGCTCGCCAGGACCGAGCTGCGCCGCCGCACCTCCGTGAAGCTCTCGCTCGCCGTCGTCGTCTTCTTCGCGCTCCTGACCGTGGCCGCCCCGCTGATCGGCTCGCTGGGCGGCTGGGGCCCGGAGGAGTTCGACAAGAGCGCCGTCGATCCGTACCTGGGCGGCCAGCCCATCGGGCCGCTCGGCGGCGTCTCGGCGGAGCACTGGCTCGGCGTCGAACCCGTCACCGGCCGCGACCTGTTCGCCCGGGTCGTGCACGGCGCCCAGGTCTCCCTGCTCATCGCCTTCTCGGCGACGGCGATCGTCGTCGTCGCCGGAACGGCGGCCGGCATCGCCGCGGGCTACTTCGGCGGCCGCACCGACACCGTGCTCTCCCGGCTGATGGACCTCACCATGTCCTTCCCCTCCCTCATCTTCATGATCGCGATGATGTCGGTGGCCAGGGACGTCAACCGGATCGTCCTCATGACCGCCGTCATCGGCCTCTTCGGCTGGCCCGGCATCGCCCGCGTCGTCCGCGGCCAGACCCTGTCGCTCAAACACCGCGAGTACGTCGACGCCGCACGCGTCGGCGGCTCGGGACCCTGGCGGATCCTCGCCCGCGACATCCTCCCGGGCGTCGCCGGACCCGTCATCGCGTACACCACCCTGATCGTCCCCGGGATGATCGCCACCGAGGCGGCCCTCAGCTATCTCGGCGTCGGCGTCCGCCCGCCCACCCCGTCCTGGGGCCAGATGATCGCCGAGAGCGTCGCCTACTACGACACGGATCCCATGTACTTCGTCGTCCCGAGCCTCTGCCTCTTCCTCACCGTGCTCGCGTTCACCCTCCTCGGCGACGCGCTGCGCGACGTCCTCGACCCGCGCGGGAGCGGCACGTGATCCTCTACCTCGGGCGCCGGCTCCTGGGCGTGCTCGGCGTCCTCGTCGCCATCGCCGCCGTCACCTTCACCATCTTCTACGTCCTGCCGTCCGATCCGGCGGCCGCGGCCTGCGGCAAGTCGTGCAGCGCCGAACGCCTGGAGGCGATCCGCGCCCACATGGGCCTGGACGCCCCGCTGTGGCGGCAGTTCACCGACTTCGTCACGGGCATCTTCACGGGCCGCACGATGGGCAGCGGCCAGTACGCCCTGCACTGCGGCTTCCCGTGCCTGGGCTACTCGTACGAGAACAGCCAGGGCGTGTGGGACCTGCTCGTGGACCGGCTGCCGGTCTCCGCCTCCCTCGCCCTGGGCGCGGCCGCGATCTGGCTGCTGCTCGGGCTCTCCGCGGGCGTCACCGCCGCCCTGCACAAGGACACGCTCACCGACCGGGCCCTGATGGTCGGCGCGGTCGCCGCCGCCTCGCTGCCCGTCTACTTCACCTCGGTGCTGCTGATCTACGGGCTGATCCGGGTCTCCGGACTGTTCCCCTACCCGCAGTACGTGCCCTTCGGCTCCGACCCGCTGTCCTGGGCCACCAACCTGCTGCTCCCCTGGCTGGCGCTCGCGATCCTGTACGCCGCGATGTACGCCCGCCAGAGCCGCAGCTCGATGATCGAGTCCATGGCGGAGCCGTACATCCGGACCGCACGCGCCAAGGGGCTGCCGCGCCGGACGGTGGTCGTCAAGCACGGGCTGCGCGCGGGCATGACACCGATCCTGACCATCTTCGGGATGGACCTGGGCGGACTGCTCGCCGGCGCGGTGATCACCGAGTCCATCTTCGGACTGCCCGGCATCGGGCGCCTCTTCTACGGGGCCCTGTCCACCGGCGACCAGCCCGTCATCCTCGGGGTGACCCTGCTCGCCGCCACCTTCATCGTCGTCGCCAACCTGGCCGTCGACCTGCTGTACGCCGTCGTCGACCCGCGAGTGAGGTACTGATGGGCGACCTGGCCCCCCTGCTGTCGGTACGGGACCTCACGGTCACGTTCCCGACCAAGCGCGGCCCCGTCCGTGCGGTCGACTCCCTCTCCTTCGACGTCCCGCCCGGGCGCACCCTCGGCATCGTCGGCGAGTCCGGCTCCGGAAAGTCGGTCACCTCGCTGGCCGTGATGGGCCTGCACACCGGCGCCGAGGTCACCGGCTCCGTCGCCCTGGCCGGCCGCGAACTTGTCGGCCTGCCGGAGCGCGAGCTCAACCGGCTGCGCGGCCGGAGGATGGCGATGATCTTCCAGGACCCGCTGTCCAGCCTGCACCCGTACTACACGGTCGGCGAGCAGATCGCCGAGCACCACCGGGTCCACTTCGGGTCCCGTCGCGCGGCCGCCCGCGAGCGGGCCGTCGAGGCGCTCGGCGAGGTCGGCATCCCCGAGCCGCGTCGCCGGGCCGGTGAGTACCCCCACCAGTTCTCGGGCGGCATGCGGCAGCGCGTGATGATCGCGATGGCGCTCGCCTGCGAGCCCGACCTGCTGATCGCCGACGAGCCGACGACGGCGCTCGACGTCACCGTCCAGGCGCAGATCCTGGAGCTGATCGCCCGCCTCCAGCAGGACCGGGGCCTCTCCGTCGTCATGATCACGCACAATCTGGGCGTGGTGGCCCGGGTCGCGCACGACGTCCTGGTGATGTACGGCGGCCGGGCCGCCGAACGCGCCCCGGTGGACGCCCTGTTCGCGACCCCGGCCCATCCGTACACCCGGGGACTGCTCGACTCGCTGCCCCGGCTCGACGACCACGACGACGCGCCGCTCCGGGCGATCCCCGGCAGCCCGCCGTCCCTGCTCGACCCGGCACCGGGATGCGCGTTCGCGCCCCGCTGCTCCCGCGCGGCCGCCGGCTCCGAGGAGGAACGGGCCCGCTGCACGGGCGAACGCCCGCCGCTCGGCGGCCCGGACGGACACCCGGCCGCCTGCCACTTCCCCGCGTACGAAGGCGTTCCCTCATGACCAGCACAGCCCGATCCCTGTTGAGCGTCCGGGACCTGACCATGACGTTCCCCGGCCGCCGGGCCCGCTCGGCGCCCGTCCGGGCCGTCGACGGCGTCTCCTTCGACGTGGCGGCGGGCGAGACCCTCGGTCTCGTCGGCGAGTCCGGCTGCGGCAAGTCGACCACCGGCCGCATGATCGTGCGGCTCCTGGAGCCGACCGCGGGCTCCGTCTCGTACGACGGACGCGACATCAGCCGTCTGTCCCAGCGCGAGCTGAAACCGCTGCGGCGCGAACTCCAGATGGTCTTCCAGGATCCGCACTCCTCCCTCAACCCCCGGCAGACCGTCGCCCGGATCATCTCCGACCCGCTGCTCGTCCAGGGGACTCCGGCCGCCGAGGCGCGCAAGCGGGCCGTGGAGCTGATGGAGCTCGTCGGGCTCATCCCGGAGCACGTCGACCGCTACCCGCACGAGTTCTCCGGCGGGCAGGCCCAGCGCATCGGCATCGCCCGCGCACTGGCCACCGGCCCCCGCCTCGTCGTCGCCGACGAACCCGTCTCCGCCCTCGACGTCTCCGTGCAGGCGCAGATCGTCAACCTCATGGAACGGCTCCAGCACGAACTCGGCCTCGCCTACCTCTTCATCGCACACGACCTCTCCGTCGTGAAGCGGGTCTGCGACCGGGTCGCCGTGATGTACCTCGGCCGCATCGTGGAGATCGGCGCGAAGGAGCGGGTGTACGCGGCGCCCGCCCACCCCTACACCCGGGCGCTGCTCTCCGCCGTCCCCCTGCCCGACCCGGCGGCCGAGCGGGCCCGGGAGCGGATCACGCTGCTCGGCGATCCTCCGAGCCCCGCCGCTCCCCCGCCGGGCTGCACCTTCCACCCGCGCTGCCCGAAGGCCCGGGAGATCTGCCGCACCGAGGCGCCGCTGCTGCGGATCGCCGTCCCGGGCGAGGCCCGGCAGGTGGCCTGTCACTTCCCCGAGGGTCAGGAGGAAACGTGAAGGCGTACCCGCACTCTTGACAACTGCTCATGTTCCTCGTCCTCATGTTCCTGACAGAAGTGTCACCAGACCACGGGGGGACGATCAGAGCATGACCAAGCCCGAGAGCGCCGGACCCGACTACGACGTCGTCATCAGCGGGGCCGGCCTCGCCGGCTGCGCCGCGGCGATCCTGCTCGCCCGGCGCGGTGCCCGCGTCGCGCTGCTCGAACGCCGTTCGCGCCCCGGGGCGTACAAGGCGCTGTGCACCCACTCCATCACCGCCAACGCCACCCCGGTGCTCGACGAACTCGGCCTCATACCGGCGCTGGAGAAGGCCGGAGCCGTGCGCAACGAGGCGCGCTGGTACACCCGTTGGGGATGGATCGAGCCCGGCGCCGCGCCCGGCCCCGAGCTGCCGTACGGCTACAACGTCCGGCGCAGCACCCTCGACCCGCTGATCAGGTCCCGTGCGGCCGAGACCCTCGGCGTCGACGTGCTCCTCGGCCACAAGGTGACCGGGCTGATCCGGGAGGCCGGGCGCACGGTCGGGGTGCGTGCGTCGACGCCCGAGGGGGAGCGCGAGATCCGGGCCCGCCTGGTGGTCGGCGCCGACGGCAAGGACTCGGCCGTGGCCGGGTTCGCCGGGGTGCCGACCCGACGGCACGAGAACGCGCGCTTCGGCTATCTCGCGCACTTCCGGAACCTGCCCCTGCGGGACGGGATCAGTCACGCCTGGTTCCTGGTGCCGGACATGGCGTACGCGTTCCCGAACGACGACGGGGTGACGGTCGTCGCGGTGCTCCCGGACAAGAAGCGGCTTCCGGCCTTCCGGGAGGATCTGGAGGGCAGCTTCCTGGAGTTCGTCCGCTCCCTGCCGGACGCGCCGGCCATCGATGCCGCCGAGCGCGTCACGAAGATCACCGGCACGGTCGACTACCCGCTCCACACGCGCAAGGCGGCCGCACCGGGGCTCGCGCTCATCGGCGACGCGGCCCTGACCGGGGATCCGCTGTGGGGCGTGGGATGCGGGTGGGCGCTGCAGTCCGCGCGGTGGCTGGCGGAGGCGGTCGCCCCGGCCCTGACCGGCACGGGCGACCTCGACAAGTCGCTCGCGGCCTACGCGCGCACGCACCGGCTCCGGCTCGGCGGGCACCAGTACCTGGCGGCCGACTTCGCCAAGGGCAGGCCGTTCAATCCCCTGGAGCGGCTGATGTTCTCGGCGGCGGCGCGCGACGGGGCCGTGGCCCGGCACATGCACATGTTCGCGTCGCGGCTGATGGGTCCGCTGGGCTTCCTGAACCCCCTGATGGTGACCAGGGCGGCGGTCGTGAACCTCAGGCATCGCGGGGCGTGACCCTGTCCGGGTCCTCCGTCCGGGCAGCCCGACGCCGGCACCGCTTCGGGCGAGCGGTGCCGGCGTCGGTGTGTTCAGGCGGCCTCGCGGGCCGCGCGGTACAGGGCGCCCGCGACGGCGAGGTCCTCCCAGGCCATGCCGACGCTCTTGAAGAGACGCGGACGCCCGGAGGGGACCCGGCCGTGCACCAGGTCGGCGAGGGTGCCCGCGATGTGGTCCTCGCCGATCGCCCCCTCGGCCAGGGGGACGAGCAGGTCGCCCGCCTCACGGAGCGCCGCCGAGCGGGCCTCGACGTGGACCTCGGCGCGGGCCACGAGGGCGGTGTCGGTCTCCCGGGCCGCCGGCTCGTGCGAGCCGACCGCGACGACGGTGGCGCCGTCGGCGACCAGCGTGCCGTCGAAGAGGGGTTCGCGGGCCGTGGTGCAGCAGACGACCAGGTCGGCTCCGGCCACGTCGTCGGCCGTGCCGGCACGGGCGGGCACGTCGAGGGTCCGCGCGTATCCGGCGAGGGCGCGGGCACCGACCGCGTTGCGTCCGACGACGACGGCCTCGGCGACCCCGCGCACGGCGAGGACGGCCTCCAGGTGGCCGTACGCCTGGGGCCCGGTGCCGAAGAGCACGAGCCGCAGGGGACGGTCGTCGGGCGTCAGATGCCGTACGGCGAGGGCCGAGACGGCCGGGGTGCGCAGCTCGGTGAGCGCCGCGCCGTCGAGCAGGGCGAGCGGCTGGAGGCTGCTGCCGTCGAGGAGCAGGTACGAGCCGGTGATGCGGGGCAGCCCGAGGGCCGGGTTGCCGGGGGCCACGCCCGCGATCTTCACCCCGGCGTATCTGTGATCGGCGGCGGGCATGAGGAGGAGCTCGCCGGCCGGGACCGGCACGACGGTGCGGGGCGGGGCGGTCTCGGGGTCGAATCCGGCGCGCAGGACGTCGGCGAGGACGTCGACGGCCGCGGCCGGGGTCAGGAGGCGGGTCATGGCGGGGGCGTCGATAGGGAGCAGGCCGGTCGTGGGCGTCATGGTGGTCACAGCAGGAATCCCGTGCCCAGCTCGTCGTGGGGGTCGAGGACGAAGGTGTGGGTGCCGGTGCGGTGCGTGGATCCGGTCACCTCCGTGATCCCGCCGGGCAGCAGTCGGCCGGTGAACACGGTGTCCGCCACGGACTCGTGCGTGAGGGTGTCCCCGGGGGCGAGCAGCCCGTCCTCGCCGAGCAGGGCGAGCCGTGCGGAGGTGCCGGAGCCGCAGGGTGAGCGGTCGATCTGCCCGTCGGCGAAGACGGTGACGTTGCGCTGGTGCGGCCCGTGGGGAGTGCGGGGCAGGTCCTCGTACAGGATGACTCCGTACACGTCGTGCTCGGGGAGCGCGGCGCGGATCTCCCGTCCGGCCCGGACGAGCGCGGGCAGGGAGCCGCGCGTGGTGTCCAGGGCGAGGGCGGAGGCGGGGACGGAGACGTAGCAGGCGCCGGAGTCGGCGAGGTCGACCTCGACGGTGCCGGAGGGGATGGTCACCGGGACCTTGCGCGCGACGACCCGCGTCGGGACGTTGCGGAAGGTGACGCCGGTGGTGCGGCCGGCCGCGCGGTGCACGGTCGCGGTGACGCGCCCGGAGGGCACGTCGATGCGGACGGGGACGTCGCCGTCGTCGGGTGCGGGGACGCGCCCGGTGTCGACGGCCCAGGCGCCGAGCGCCATCGTGCCGTGCCCGCAGGCGGTGGAGTAGCCGTCCTTGTGCCAGAACAGCACGCCGAAGTGGGCGCCGTCGTCGTCGGGCGGGACGATGAAGCCGCCGTACATGCCGGAGTGTCCGCGTGGTTCCCGGACGAGGAGGCGGCGGAGCTCGTCGAGGGGGCCGAGCCGGAGTGCGAGGGCGCGGCGTTCGGCGACGGTGTCGCCGGGGATCGGCGGCAGGTCCTCGTCGACGATCCTGAAGGGTTCGCCTGCGGTGTGGTAGTCGGTGGTGCGGACCGAGTGCGGGGTGGTGCTCACGTGGTACGGCCTCCGGAGGAAGGGGGGCGGTGCCGGGCCGGCCCCTCCCCCCGTGGAAGGACCGGCCCGGACGGGTGTGTGGTGCGGTCAGCTGCGGAGGGGGCCCTCGCAGCTGTAGCTCGACGTGCCCGCGACCTTGGTGGACCAGATGTCGATCGGTCCGAAGCTGCAGTTCATGTCGGCCAGGTTGTTCGACGCGGCGCCGGCGCGGTCGAGGAGGAAGTAGTCGACGGTCTCGGACATGTCCTTGAAGTTCTGGTCGGCGCTGGCCCAGTTGGACAGGTTGGCGGTGATCCGGCCGGTGCAGAGGAAGCGGCGCTTGCCGGGCTCGCCGTTCTCCACGCAGTCGGGGTTGCTGGCGGTGGCGGCGTAGAAGGAGGACTTCACGGATGCGAGGTCCGCGTCGCGCAGCTGGGCGTTGGGCGTGTACGTGGTGTTCGGGACGTACAGCTGGTCGACCTTGGCGATCTGCGTGTCGAGGAAGCGGTCGTAGTCGCGCTGGAGGGCGGCGTCGGAGCTCAGCCGGTCGCGCCAGGCGTCGTACGCCGTCACGTCGTTCGCCCGCAGGTGGGTGTACATCTCGCGGAGCAGCGAGGGCTTCTCGGTCCAGAGGAACTCGAAGAACGTGCCCGCGTAGTTGTAGAAGCGGAAGCCGTCGCCGTCGTAGGTGGCGTGGAGGATCTGGCGGACGTTCATCCGGGGGCCGCCGCCGGCGGTGTCGTTGATGATGCCGCGGACGAGGGACTTGCGGACGGCGATGCCATTGTCGCGGGTGGCCCCGTCGAAGAACTCGGCGGTGCCCTCGTCCATGGCGGTGGTGCGGTCGCCCTGGTACCAGGGGCCTTCGCCGAAGAAGCCGGGGACGGCCCAGCGGCCGTTGAGGTAGTGGGTGTACTCGTGGCGGAAGAGCTCTTCCAGCGTCAGCGAGGAGTCCTGGGGGACGCGCCGCTGGTACGTGTAGAAGGTGGCGCCGCGCTCGATGTAGATGCCGCCGTTGTTGGTGCCCATGCCGGTGAGGATGGGGTGGTAGTTCTCGTAGTCCGCGCGGGAGGCGTAGAGCACGATGTTCAGGGTGGTGTTGTTGTCGCCCGCGAGCGGCTGCTCGGTGCCGAGGACGCGGTGGTACTGCGCCTTGACCTGCTTGCTCGCGTAGTAGAGCTGGTCGACGGTGGCCCGGTCGAGGGCGGTGCGGACCTTGATGGCGCCGTTGTCGTAGGTGTACGTGTACGGGAAGAGCTGCTTCTCGATGTCCTCCTTGCACACGCCGTACGGCTTGCAGGCCTCGTAGAGGTTGAGCCAGGAGACGATCTTCGCCCAGGGCTCGCTGCCGCGGCCGAAGGTGCCGACGACGGTGGTGAGCATGGTGCCGAGGTCGGCGACGGTCGCGTCCCTGAGGCCGTCGACCTGGCCGAAGCGTCCGTACTCGCTGACGGCGTCGCGGGCGACCCAGGCGTTGACGGTCCCCTTCAGGTGTCCGTAGCCGGCGAAGGCCTTGAAGACCGCGCGGTACGCCGGGTCGGCGGCGACGGCCGCGTGGAAGGCGCTGTCCTGGTTGCCGGGGTAGACGCCGAGGTAGTTCACGGAGAGACCGGCGAGCGCGGCACCGGCCCAGGCCGGGTCGAGGTTCGTGGCGGTGTGCGACGGGTCCATGGTGGCCAGGACCCGCTTGATCAGGGCGAGTTGGTACTGGCGGAGGCCCGGCGCGCTGGCCGCGTAGAGGGCCTCGCGGAGGGTGTTCGCGTTCGTCTTCGTGACGTCGAAGGTGCGGGCGGCGGCGCCGAAGTCGGCGACGGCCTGCCGGATCGCGTTCACCGTGGGCGCGTCGGTGATGTCGATCTCGTCGCGCGAGTAGTCGTGGTAAGCGACGGCGTGCAGGTACGTGAACATCTCCTCCAGGTGGGAGGAGTTCCGTCCGTCGTGGGCGGCGGACAGGCTCGATATGCGGCGGGCGACGGCCTGGACGTGGGCGTCGGACATCACCGGTGCGAGCCGCGCGTCCCAGGTCCATATGAGGCCGCGCAGACAGCCGTCGGCGGTGACCGCGGGGTCGGCGAGGAAGTCGGCGAACTGTTCGGGGGCGAGGCCGGTGATCCCGTCGAGGGTGCAGGGGACGCCGGTGGTCGTGGTGGCGGCCGCCGCGAAGGAGCGTGCGGTCGTGCCGGACGGGGCCCGGCCGGGAACGCGGCCCGTGGCGTGGCCGCCGGGGGCGGGCGCGGGTCCGAAGGTGGTGCGCGGGGCGGAGGCCCGGTGCTCGACCTCGTCGAAGGGGTTGGCTCCCGGCTGTGCCTGCGGGGCCGGCGCGCCGAGCACGGGGGCCGGGGCCGACTGGTCGTCCGTGCTCGCCGCGGAGGCACCGGCCTGGCCGACGGAGGCGAGGAGGGTGACCGCGATGGCGGAGGCGAGCAGGGACGAGCGCACACGTCTGTGGAGGGACAACAGAACTCCTGCTGGTGAGGGGGGTTGGTGCGGGGATGGGTTCGCGGCACTGGTCAGGTGCGCGAACTGGTCGCTTTCGCACGGCGTATGACGGACGTTCATCAGACCGTGTGCGCTGTAACATAGTAATGTGAAATTGCACTGACAACCCCTGTGGCGGCATCACTTCCCCGCGGAGGCCCGCGGGCCTCCGCCGAAGAGGGTCAATCCGTCACACAAGCCTCAGGATTCGGCGGCCTTCCTGCGCCACGCCCGCGCCTGGCGGGTGTGGCCCTGCTCCTCCGAGAGCCGGGCCAGCTGGATCATCGCCCCGACGTGGCCCGCCTTCGCCGCCTTCTCGTACCAGCCCTGCGCCGCGTACAGATCGCCGCTCAGCTCCCTGGACCGCCCGAGCGCGACGCACGCGTCGACCTCCCCCTTCCGGGCGCGCTCGGTCAGCCGGTCCTCGAGCTCGGCGAGCGTCTCGGCGCGGGTGAGCAGCCCCGCGAGCAGGCGGCTCCCCTCGCCGTCACCGGCCGCCATCGACTTGCGGTACCAGGCCTTCGCGGCCTCCCGGTCCCCCTTGTCCTGCGCGAGGATCCCGAGGGTGTTCATCGCGGCGGTGCTACCGCCGTCCGCCGCCCGGCGGGCCCACCGCTCGGCCTCGGCGGTCTCGCCCCGCTCGTGCAGCAGCGTCCCGAGGGCGTACGCGGCATCGGCGAGGCCCGCTTCGGCTGCCCGCCGGTACCAGTCCTCGGCCTCGGACAGGGCGTCCCGCTCGCGGCTCAGCTCGCCGAGGACCGCCATCGCGTGCGGGTTGCCGCCCTCGGCCGAACGCCGGTACCAGAGAACGGATTCGGCGTGCTCGCCGCGCTGCCGCAGGAGGTAGCCGACGATCTCCATCGCCCGCACGTGTCCGGCCCCGGCCGCCGCCCGCAGCAGCGGCTCCGCCTCGGCGTGCCGTCGCCACCCGTGGAGCAGCACGCCGAGGGTCACGCCGGCCTCGGGATGCCCCGCCGCGGCGGCCCGGCGCAGCCACCGCTCGCCGCCCTCCCGGTCGTCGTTCGTCCCGAGATGCAGGCCGTACCGGAACATCGCCGTGACGTCCCCGGTCTCGGCGGCCTCGCGAAGACGCGCCACCTCGTCACCACGCCCGCCGCTCCCTCTGCTCGCCCGCACGCGCGTCCCCCTTCGCGATCACCTGACGGACCCGGGGGCCGACGAGGCCGTACAGGGGCTGGCCTTCCGCCCCCTCAACCCCCACCATGCTCGTGACTACTCGTGCGTAACTCATCTTAGGGGAGAGCGTGTTGAGACTCCGTGGCCGGACCGCCGTTGCTCTGCTCGCCGTCGCCGCGTCCCTGTTCCTGCCGACGGCACCTGCCCACGCCGAGGCGTCCGCCCGTATCCCCGTCGTCCTCGTCCACGGCTACAACGCCGATCCCGGCGTCTGGGGCGGGCTGCGTGCGGACCTCAAGGCCGACGGGTACACCGACGCGGAGCTGTTCTCCTTCGGCTACGACACGCACAGGTCCGTCAACGAGGTCCTGTCCGGCGAACTCGCCGCCTACGTCGAAGGCGTGAAGCGGCAGACCGGGGCGAGCCGGGTCGATCTCGTCGCCCACTCCTTCGGCAGCCTCGTCACCCGCTGGTACGTGAAGTTCGACGCCGCCGGCCAGTCCTCCGTCGCCCACTGGGTCTCCCTCGCCGGCCCCAACCACGGCACGAGCACCGCATGGGCCTGCGCGCTCTGGGACCAGGCCTGCCGCGACATGACCCCCGGCTCCTACGTCCAGAAGCGGCTCGCGGAGGGCGACGAGACGCCCGGGGCCGTGCGGTACGCGACCTGGTGGTCGAACTGCGACGAGGTCATCAACCCGGACAGCAGCGTGCCGTTGACCGGCGCCGTCAACAACGGCGCCGGCTGTCTCGACCACAACGAACTCCTCGGCGACGACGCGGTGTCGCAGGGGGTCCGCGCCTTCCTCCGCTCCTAGACGGGCACCCGGTCGGCGGCGGGGGCCGTGGCCGGTGCGCCGAGCCGGGCCGTCGGGGTCCGGTAGGTCTCCCGCAGGCCCCAGGCGCACAGCACGAGGACGAGGGCCGCCGCGCCGGAGTAGAGGCCGACGCCGATCGGGTCGTTGTCGTAGGCGAGGAACAGGGCGGTCGCGGCGGTCGCCGCCGTGCCGCCGCCCAGGGCGGCCCCGGTCTGGTAGGTGGCGGAGATCGACGAGTAGCGGGTGGCCGCGGAGAACTGCTCGCCCAGGAAGGCCGGGATGCAGCCCTGCGGGGCGGCCATCAGCACGTTCACCAGGACGCAGGCGAGCGTGGCCAGGACGAGGACGTGGCCGTCCACCAGGGGGAAGTACAGGAAGAAGAAGGCCGCGTAGGCGAGGGTGCCGAGGATGACGACCGGCTTGCGGCCCCTGCGGTCGGAGAGGAGGGCCATCACCGGCACGGCGATCGTGAAGGCGAGGGAACCCGCCACCTGGAGCAGCAGGGACTCGGTGGAGGTGTAGCCGCGCTCCTCGGCGTACGTGACGGTGAAGATCGTGCCGATGTACGCGAGGGTGTTGTAGCCGAAGGCCACGCCGATGGCGAGGAGCATCTGGCGCGGGTGGCGCCTGATGGAGTCCAGGATGGGGACGCGGGGCGCGCTCTCGGTACGGCGCTCCTCCTGGGGCATGCGGCCGCGGGCGACGACGCCGACCAGGACGAGGAGCCCGCCCAGCCAGAACGGCACGCGCCAGGCCCAGGCCTCCAGCTGGTCCTCCGGCAGCAGGGTGATCAGGGTGAAGACGCCCGTGCCGAGGAGGCTGCCGATGCCGATGCCGGCACTGGTGAAGCTGCCCCACAGGCCGCGCCGGTCCTCGGGGGCGTTCTCGATGCCGAAGAGGGAGGCGCCGCCCCACTCCCCGCCGGCCGCGAAGCCCTGGACGAGGCGCAGGGCGACGAGCAGGACCGGTGCGGCGATGCCCAGGGTGCCGTACGAGGGCAGGCAGCCGATGAGGAAGGTGCTGCCGCCCATGATCAGCAGTGTGAGGATCAGCATGGACCTGCGGCCGATCCGGTCGCCGAAGTGTCCGATGACGATGCCGCCGAGCGGGCGGGCGACGAAGCCGCTGCCGAACGCGGCGAAGGCGACCAGGGTGCCCACCGTGCGGTCGAAGCCGGGGAAGAAGACGGTGGGGAAGACGATCGCGGCGGCGAGGCCGTAGATGATGAAGTCGTAGAACTCCAGCGCCGTTCCGAATCCGGAGATGAGGAAGGTGCGGGAGCCTCTGGCCGCACGGGCCTTGAGGGCGGGCCGGACGGTGTCCGTCATGGCGGTTCCTTCGGGGGTGGGGAGGGAGCGGTGAGCGGGGGGAGGGTCAGAAGCGCGCGAGGCCGGCCGCCGGGGCTTCGTGCGGGGCGCCGGCCAGGTAGTCGATCGCGCAGCGGGTGACGTCGAGGCCGACGGTGAGCAGGGTCCCCCACTGCTCGTGCCGCGGCTTGTTCTCGTCGGGCCGCATGCAGACGACGGCGTCGGCCCCGCCGTCGCCGCAGAAGGCCCGCGCCCGCTCGGCGGGCGAGAGGTCCGGCATCGCGGCGCGCACCTCGCGCAGATGAGCGAGCCGCTCGGTGGTCATCGAGTCGGCCGGTCCGGTGTCCGCGGCCGCGAGTCCGGGGTCGAGGAAGTGGTTGGTGTGGAGCAGCCAGCCGTCCTCGGCCGCCGGGACCACCGCGAGGCCGGCCGGGGACAGCTCCAGGCTCGCGGCGGAGGAGGCGGTGACCACGGTCAGCGAGGTGGACGCGCTGACACGTGCCGTCGAGGCGATCTCGACGGCCTGGTCGAGGGTGTCCGCCTCGTCGAGGATGCGGCGGGCGACCGCGTGCACGGGGACGCCGCCGCTCGCGGAGTCGGACGCGTGGAAGAGGATGTTCAAGTGGACGCCGAGGCCCGCGCTGTTGACGCCGATCTTGCCGGGGGCGCCGAACTCGGTGAAGAGCTTGACCGTGCGTCCCTCGCTCGGCGTCAGCTCGTGCAGCAGCGCGTCGGGCACGAGCAGGTCGTGCCAGTCCCAGGTCTGTAGGGTCTGGGGCGCGGCTCCGGCGGGTGCGAACACCGCGGTCGAGCACTCGCCCTTCCCGGGCTGCGGGCAGCCGGCGAGGATCTCGGTGCGGGCGCCGACGGCGGCCACCGTCCACCGCTCGGCACCGGCCGCGTCGGCGCAGGCGTCGGACTCCTCGGCCAGGTGCGGCGCCCAGGCCCGCAGGGCCTCGTGGCTGCGGGTGGCGAGGGAGCGGACCTGGTCGGCGGGCATGCCGAGGAGGGCGAAGTGCTCCCGGTAGAGCTCGGCGACGCGACGGACCCGGGCGCCGAATCGGGTGCCGAGCAGGGTTCCGCGCTCGCGGGGGTCGGTCGTCTCGGTGATGAGGGTGTGCAGTTCCACGCGGGTTCCTTCGACGCTGGTGTGGCCGCATGCCAAGGGGGCGGCGCGCATCAAGCTAGGAACGTAAAACGTTTTATGCAATGCTTCGGGGAAGTATTCGGAAGTATTCGTTCGGAACGGGCGGCACGATGGCACGGACGCGGGGCATCACGATCAAGGACGTGGCGCGCAGGGCGGGGGTCTCCATCACCGCCGTCTCGCACGCGCTCAACGACAAGGGCACCCTCAGCGAGGCCACCCGCGCGCACATCCGGACCGTCGCCGACGAGATGGGGTACGAGGCGGACGCCCTGGCCCGCGGCCTCCGCCGCTCCACGATGGGGGCCGTAGGTCTCGTCCTGCGTTCGCTGGACGCCCTGGGCGACTACGCGCCGGCGGGCGTGGACGTCTTCGAGCGGTTCGTGGGCGCGGCCGCCTCACAGGCCCTGGCCCGCGGCCTCAGCCTCATGCTGGTGCCGGACCTGACCCGGGCGCCGGTCCCGCCGCTCGCCTTCTCCCTGGACGGCTACATCGTCACCAACCCGCACGTGGACGACCCGGTCATCGCCCGCCTGGAGGAGCGCGGCATCCCGTACGTGACCTACGGACGCCCGCCGGGGCGCCCGGACTTCACGCACTGGGCCTCGGAGGACGACGAGGTCGCGGCCCGGCTGGTCCTGGACCACCTGGCGGCCGCCGGGGCCCGCTCCGTCGCCTTCGTACGGGGCACCGACCCGAACGCCTGGAACCTCGAACACCAGGACATCTACCTCGGCTGGTGCGAGGAGCGGGGCAGTACGCCACGGCTGTACGAGCTCCCCGAGCGGGCGGGCGTCGAGGGCGGCGTGGCCCTCGCGCAGCGGCTCGTCGAGGACGGGCCGCCGGACGCCGTCTTCTGCCTCACCGGGCGGCACGCGGCCGGCGTGCAACGGGGGCTCATGGCCCGGGGCGTACGGGTGCCGGCCGACACGATGGTGGTCGCCGGGTCCGACTCCGAGCACGCGCGCAACAGCCGCCCCGCCATCTCCGCCCTGGAACTGAACCCGGTCGACAGCTCGGCCGCCCTCCTCGACCTCCTCCAGTCGCTGATCGCCGGCCGCCCGGCCGACTCCCCCCGCCTCACGCAGGCCCGGTTCCGCCCGAGGGCGTCGACCCGGCGGTAGTCCGGCGGGGTCAGCGAGTCGAGCGGGAGAAGAGCCGGCCGGCGGGCCGGGAAGCGGGGCCGGAGCGGGCCGCGGCGAGCAGGGCCTCCCTGTCGACGATCTTGACGCGGGGGCGGCCCTGGAGCCGGCCTTCGGCCCGCTCCTGCTCGTCGATCGCCCGCCAGCCGCCGAGGTCGACGGCGTCCGGGTGGGCGCCGGGCGCCGGGTCACCGCCGGCGGGGGCGGTGAGGAGCCCGGCTTCGAGATCGTCGAGGAGCGCCGAAACGGTCTCCTGGGCACAGGACTTGTTGGTGCCGATGAATCCGCTGGGGCCGCGTTTGATCCAGCCCGCCACGTACACGCCCGGCCGGACCCTGCCCCGGTCGTGGGGCACGGTGCCGGTGGTCCCGTCGAACGGCAGGCCCGGGACGGGCCAGGCGCGGTAGCCGATCGCGCGCAGGACGAGCGAGGTGTCGATGGTCTCGACGCTCCGGGTGTCGTGTGCCGTCCCCTCGACGGTCAGACCCGTCACCCGGTCGTCGCCGACGATCCGCACCGGCCTCGTCCGGAAGCGCAGGACGATGCGGCGCCGCCCCGGTACGGGGGTCCGCGCGGCGAGCCCGGCGAGGATCTCGGTCTTCGGCGTGGCGTCCGCGGGCAGGTCCGCCGGCCACCCCTCGACGAGGACGTCGACGCCGTCGAGGGCGGCGAGGGCGAGCAGTTCGGGCAGGGTGAAGGCGGCCTCGGCGGGTCCGCGGCGGCCGAGCACGACGACCTCCCGGATACGGCTCGTGCGCAGCGCGGCGAGTGCCCGGTCGGAGATGTCGGTGCGGGAGAGGCTGTCGGGGTCCGCGGTGAGGACGCGGGCCACGTCGAGGGCCACGTTGCCGTTGCCGATGACGACGGCCCGTTCGCCGTCCAGGGCGTAGCGGGTGGCGCTGTGGTCGGGGTGGCCGTTGTACCAGGCGACGAAGTCGGTGGCGGAGGCGCTGCCGGGCAGTTCCTCGCCGTCGATGCCGAGCCGCCGGTCCGTCGCCGCGCCGACGGCGTAGATCACGGCGTGGTGGTCGCGGAGCAGGTCCTCGTGGCGCAGGTCGCGGCCGATCTCCGTGTTGAGCCGGTACGAGAAGCCGGGCTGGCTCTCGACGGCCCGGAAGAGGCGGGCGACCTGCTTGGTGTCCTGGTGGTCGGGCGCGACTCCCGCGCGGGCGAGCCCGTACGGGGTGGGGAGCCGGTCGTGGACGGTCACCGTCACGCCGGGATACCGGAGGAGCTCGTCGGCGGCGAAGAGGCCGGCGGGCCCGGCGCCGACGACGGCGACCCGCAACCCCTGCGCGGAGGTGCGGCGTTGCGGGGGCACGACGGCCATCGGCGCCCGGTCCTCGTGCGGATGGTCGTCGTAGTAGCCGCGGTTGAGTTCGAGGAACGGCAGCTCCGCGTCGGTGAGCTTGGTGTGCGGCTTGAGCGCGTCCACCGGGCAGGCGGTCGTGCAGGCGCCGCAGTCGACGCAGGTGCGGGGGTCGACGTACAGCATCTCGGTCTGCCCGAAGTCCGGTTCGCCCGGGGCGGGGTGGATGCAGTTGACCGGGCAGGCGAGGACGCAGGAGGCGTCGACGCAGCACGACCGGGTGACGACGTAGGGCATGGCTCTCCGTTCCAGGGACCTGCGGGCCGCGTCGGGCGGCGTGCGAGGCGGGTCAGGCGGCCTGCGGGCCGCGTCAGGCGGCGTGCGGGGCGGGTTCGCCGCGGTGGCGGGACGGGCGGCCGTCGATGCGCAGCGCCTTCCACACCCGCCGTGCGGTCCTGTTCATCAGGCCGATGTCCTCGGCGAGCATCCGTACGTCGGAGAAGAGGTCGCGGAGCATCTTCTCGCCGTCGGGCGACTTCCAGAAGATGTCCTTGATCACCCAGTGGGGCACGCCGATCGTCTCGGCGGTCTTCCGGTCGGGAACCATGATGACGTCGCCGAGCACCCGCATGATCACCGGGAAGGCGACCGACAGCGCGCCCCTGCGTGCCCTGCCGTAGCCGGGGACCTTGGCGCGCAGGAACTCGTGGGCGAAGGAGATGTGCCGGGCCTCCTCGGCGACGTGGATCTGCATCAGCCGCCGCATCAGCGGATGGATGTCCTCGCCGCCGCGCAGGATCGCCTTCTGGAGGTGGTCGATGGGCTCCTCGCCGGCGAGGACGCCGGTGAAGAAGGACTCCGGGATCAGGGAGCCGGCCAGCGGCAGGAAGCGGCTGAGGACGCGGAAGGAGCGTCGCCCGCCGGGCACGTCGGCGCCCGCGCGGTTCACGAACTCCTGGAACATCTGGGTGTGGTGGCACTCCTCCGTGACCTCGTGGGTGAGGTAGCGGAACTCCGGGTCCTGGTTGCGCAGCGAGAAGAGGTAGTCCATCACGCCGCGTATGAGCACGTTCTCGAACTGCATGCCCACCTTGACGATGTTGGCGTACCGCCACAGTCCGATGCGGGTCCGGACCTCCAGCGGCTGCTCCTGGTACCACGGGTGGCCGCCCAGGGGGTCGGCCGCGGGGAGGACCCAGCGGGGGTCCGCCGGGTCGATGGCGAAGTCGGGGTGGTCCCAGTCGATGTCGGTGAACGCGTCGAAGTGGATGTGCACCGATGCCTCGGACAGGGTCCGGAGCCGCTCGTGATAGCTCTGCACGCTGGTCATGGTCGTCCTCCTTCGGTGGGCGCGGGGTCGAAGCGGAGTGCGGGGTCCTCGATCGGGGACCGCCGCAGGGCGCGGCGGTCGCGGTAGTAGTTGTTCCGGATCCGCCACGGGTCGCGGGTGCCCTGGCGGGGCATGATCGCGTCGCCGCGTGCGATGTAGCCGGAGGTCAGCGACTCGCCCATGACGGAGACGGAGGAGCGGTCGGCCTCGGCGGCGAAGGGGGTGACGGCGCCGAGCCCGTGCCGGTCCATGTGGGCGACGAGCCGGCTGATGTAGTCGGCGGCGAGGTCGGCCTTGAGGGTCCAGGAGGCGTTGGTGTAGCCGATGATCATCGCCAGGTTGGGGACGCCGTCCAGCATCACGCCCTTGTAGAGCAGGTGGTCGCGGGTGACGACGGGCTTGCCGTCGACGGCGAGTTCCATGGCGCCGGCGAGCTGCATGCGCAGGCCGGTGGCCGTGACGACGATGTCGGCGGGGATCTCCTCGCCGGACCCGACCTTGACGCCGGTCTCGGTGAACGTCTCGATGTGGTCGGTGACGACGGAGGCCCGGCCGCTCTTCAGCGTCGTGAAGAGGTCGCCGCCGGGGACGACGCAGAGCCGCTGGTCCCAGGGCTTGTAGACCGGGGTGAAGTGGCGCATGTCGACGCTCTTGCCGAGCCGGGCCCGTACCGCCCCGAGGAGCACCTTGCGCATGAGGCGGGGGGCCTTGCGGCACAGGGCGTAGAGGCCGCGCTGCATCGCGATGTTGCGGGTCCGGCCGACCCGGTGGACGACTGCGGCCGGGACGCGCAGCCTGCGCAGGAGGACCGAGAGGGGGTCGTCGGCGGGGAGGGCCAGGATGTACGTGGGCGAGCGCTGGACCATGGTGACGTGCGCGGCTTCGGGGGCCATCGCGGGGACGAGGGTGATGGCGGTGGCGCCGCTGCCGATGACGACGACACGCTTGCCGGTGTGGTCGAGGTCCCGCGGCCAGTGCTGCGGGTGCACGAGGGTCCCCCGGAAGCGCTCCTCGCCGGGGAACTCGGGGCGGTGGCCCGCGTCGTAGTCGTAGTAGCCGGTGGCGCCGACGAGGAAGCGGGCCGTGAGGACGTGGGTCTCGCCGGTGGCCTCGTCGAGGGTCTCGACGGTCCAGCGCGCCTCCTCGCTCGACCAGTCGGCCCGGACGGCCCTGCGGCCGAAGCGGATGTGGTCGGTGACGCCGTGCTCCTCGGCGGTGGCCCGGATGTAGCGGCGGATGTCCGTGCCGCCGGCGAGGACCTTGGTGCCGTGCCAGGCCCGGAAGCCGTAGCCGAAGGTGTACATGTCCGAGTCCGAGCGGATGCCGGGGTAGCGGAACAGGTCCCAGGTGCCGCCGATCGCGGAGCGCCGCTCGATGAGGGCGTACGTGGTTCCGGGGTTCCCGGCGAGCAGGTGGCAGGCGGCACTGATGCCGGACAGCCCCGCGCCGATGATCAGCACGTCGACGTGCCGGTTCTCCATGTCCATCCCCTCTGCGGCCGGTGGTGGCGGTGCATTCTCCCCCGGCACTCACCCAGGCACCGGAATTTACCTGCGTCACCGCGTCCAGGATACCGGCGGTAACGTGACGTGCGCCACCCCCGAAGCGCCGCTCCTTCTTGATCGCCGGGTACCATCCACGCCGTGGCCGAGGACAGACACACACGCAACGACGGGCGCCCCGACGGCCGCGACACCCGCTGGACCGGCCACCGGGCCGAGCGCCGGGACCAGGTCCTCACCGCGGCCCTCACCGTCATCGGGCGCGAGGGAACGACGGTCAGCGTGGCGGCGATCGGCGCCGAGGCCGGCATGCCCCGCTCCGTCGTGTACCGGATCTTCCGCAGCCGCGAGGACCTCGACGAGCAGATCCGCGCACGGATCACCGACGAGCTGATGGCCGCCCTCTCCCCCGCACTCGACCCCCGGGGCACCATCCGGGAGGCGATCGAGCTCGCCGCCGCCACGTACGTGGGCTGGGTGGCACTGCACCCCGAGCTGTACCGGTTCCTGGGCGCAGGCTCCCCCGCCGTCACGGGCACCCGCACCGCCGTCGCCCTCCACCTCGCGCGGCTCCTGGACTCGTACGCCGATCGGTTCCTCGACGGCGAACCGGCGCCCACCGGCTTCCACCTCAACCTGGCGTTCGGCATGGTGGGCCTGGTGGACGGCGTGGTGAACCAGTGGGCCGCCCGCCCCGAGTCGAGGAGCTCCCTCGACGACCTGACCCTCTTCCTGAGCGACGCCCTCTGGGGCCTCCTCGCGAGTGCCACCGCCCGCCTGGGCATCAAGCTCGACCCGGACCAGCCGATCGGGCCGACCTGACCCGAGTCGGCGGTCCGGTGTCAACCGACCGGTGGACACCGGGTTCAACCGGCCGATCCTGTCGGCCGCGGCCCTCCGCCGACGAGTCTGGGCGCATGACGAACCCGACCGTACGCATGGCCCGTCACAGCGCCCGGCACCCCTGGCGCGCGCTGATCGGCTGGCTCCTCTTCGTGGCCCTCTGCCTGGGCGCGGGCATCGCCCTCGGATCCCGCCCCGCGACCACGGAGGACTTCCGCATCGGCGAGGCCGGCCGGGCCGAGGCCCTGGCCGCCGAGGGCGGGCTCCAGCAGAAGCCCCTCGAACGCGTCCTCGTCCAGGCCGCACCCGGCACCGGCCCCGTCGACCGGGCCGAGGCCGAGGCCGCCGCGCGCGAGATCGCCTCCCGCATGCGGCAGTTGCCCGAGGTGCTGTCCGTGGCCGGCCCGGTCGCCGACGCGCACCACACCACCCTGCGCGTCGACGTCACCATGAAGGGCGCCGAGTTCGACGGGAAGAAGCACGTGGACGCGCTCCTCGCGCAGACCGCCGAGGTGCGGGCCGCCCACCCGCGGCTGCTCGTCGAGGAGGTCGGCAGCCCCTCCATCGGCAAGGGCGTCGACAAGCTCCGCGGCGACGACCTCTCCCGTACGGAGGTCATCGCGCTGCCGGTCACCCTGATCACCCTGCTGATCGTCTTCGGCTCCGTGGTGATGGCCGTCGTCCCGCTGCTGCTCGCGCTCTCCTCGATCGTGGCCGCCGTCGGCCTGTCGATGATCGCCTCCCACGTCTTCCCCGACGCCGGGGTCGGCACCAACGTCATCCTGCTCATCGGCCTCGCCGTCGGCGTCGACTACACCCTCTTCTACTTGAAGCGGGAGGGCGAGGAGCGGGCCCGCGCCGCGGACGGACGCCTCTCCACGCAGGCCGTCGTGGAACTCGCCGCGGCGACCTCGGGCAGGGCCGTGGTGGTGTCCGGCCTCGCCGTGGCCGTCTCCAGCGCCACCCTCTACCTCGCGGACGACGTCATCTTCTCCTCCATCGCCACCGGGGCCGTCGTCGTCACCCTGGTCGCCGTCCTCAGCTCACTGACCGTCCTGCCCGCGCTCCTCGCCCTCCTCGGCGAGCACGCCGAACGCCGCAGGGCCCGCAGGAAGCCCGGACCGGACCGCGCCCCCCGTACACGACGCACCGGCGGCCGGCTCACCGCCGCGGTCCTCCGTCCCGTCGCCAAGCACCCCGCCGTGACGCTCGCCGTCTCCACCCTCGCGCTCCTCGCGCTCGCCCTGCCCGTCCTGCACATCAACATCACCGAGATGAGCCGCGAGACGCACTCCCGCGCCATCCCCGCCATGCGGACCTACGACCGGCTCATGGCCGCCTATCCCGAGCTGAAGGCCATGCACCAGGTGGTCGTACGAGCGGACGCGCAGCGGGCCGACGAGGTCGCCGGCGCCCTGCGCACGCTCGCGGACCGGGCGGGCGCCGAGGACCCGGCCATCGGCGGCACTCCCGTCCTGCGGACCTCCGCCGACCGCCGCACGACCCTGCTCGAACTGGCCGTCCCGCGCTCCGTGAACAGCCCCGAGGCCAGGGCCTCGCTCGACCTGCTCCGCACCGATCTCGTCCCCGGAACCGTCGGCGCGCTCGCCGGAACCGAGGTCGCCGTCACCGGCGAGGTCGCCCGCTACGCCGACTACCCCGACCACCAGAAGCGGAAGCTGCCGCTCATCATCGGGGCACTGCTCCTCGTCACCTTCGTGATGACGGTCTGGGCCTTCCGGTCCGTGGTCCTCGGGCTCGTCGGCGTCCTCCTCAACCTGCTGTCGGCGTTCGCCTCCCTCGGCGTCCTCGTCCTGGTCTTCCAGCACCGGTGGGCCGAAGGGATCCTCGACTTCACCTCCACGGGCTCGATCGGATCCCGCGTCCCCCTCTTCCTGTTCGTGATCCTCTTCGGGCTCTCCATGGACTACCAGGTCTTCGTGATCAGCCGGATCCGTGAGGCCCGCATGGACGGCGTCCCCACCCGGCAGGCGGTCCTCCAGGGGCTCTCCTCGTCCGCCGGGGTCGTCACCAGCGCGGCCGTGGTGATGGTGACGGTCTTCGCGAGCTTCGCCGCGCTCCACCTCATCGAGATGAAGCAGATCGGCTTCAGCCTGGCGGTCGCGGTCCTCCTCGACGCCTTCGTGATCCGCGTCCTCGTGCTGCCGTCCCTGATGCTGCTGCTCGGCGAGGCGAACTGGTGGCCCGCGCGCGGCATGAGCCGGTCCGCGGAGCCCGAGCCGGCCGGGACAGCGCCGCTGTCCGTAGGCTGACCGCATGACTGACGGGACACCAGACGCGGTGACGGAGCGGCCTGCCCTCACCGCCCTCCGCCGCTGGTACACGGCCGCCTGGCTGCTCCTCGGCCTGGTCCCCTCCGTCATCGGCGTCGGCAACGACTCGGGACCCGTCAAATGGGCCTCACTGGCCCTGGTGGCGGCGGCCCTCGCGTACACCGCCGTCCACCG
This sequence comes from Streptomyces sp. R44, assembly GCF_041053105.1. Lineage (NCBI taxonomy): Bacteria > Bacillati > Actinomycetota > Actinomycetes > Kitasatosporales > Streptomycetaceae > Streptomyces > Streptomyces sp. R44. The sequence continues at coordinate 614,124 of NZ_CP163444.1, forward strand.
GGCCCGCCACCACTCGCCGGTCTACCTGGTGGCCCTGGCCGCCGGGCTCGGGGTGATGGCGGCCCTCCCAGGCGGCGGCGCGGCCCTTATGATCGCCGCCCTCCCCCAGTTCTGGTTCCAGAACCGCGGCCCCCGGACCGCCGTGCTGCTCAGCGGCTGCGCGGCGGCCGCGACGGCGGCGGGGAGCATCTGGCGCGACTCGCCGGGGAACGCGGCCGCCGCCCTGACCGGATACGCCGTGTCCGTCCTGGCCGGGCTCCTGCTGCACCGGCTCGTCGCCGACGGCGATGCCCGCGCCACTGCCCTGGCTGGCGAACTCGCCCTCACCCAGGAGCAGTTGGCGGCGGCCCATCGCGCCCAGGGCGCGGCGGCCGAGCGGGAGCGGATGGCCCGCGAGATCCACGACACCCTCGCCCAGGGCTTCGCCTCCATCATCGTCCTCGCCGAAGCCGCCCGATCCGGTCTGGACGCAGAACCGGAGCACACGGCCCGGCAGCTGCGCGCCATCGAGGCGACCGCCCGCGAGAACTTCGCCGAGGCCCGGGTCCTGGTGGGGGCGGCCCCGCACAGCGGCCTCTCCCCCGGCTCCGTCGTCCCGACCCTGCGGCGCACCCTGGAGCGGTTCGCCCAGGACACGGGGATCACGGTCGACGCGGAGCTGGCCGAGGACGTCGACTGCGACCAGCAGACCCGGATCGCGCTCCTCCGCTGCACCCAGGAGTCGCTCGCCAACGTGCGCAAGCACGCCGACGCGAGCACCGTCGGCGTGGTCCTCACCCAGGGTCCGTACGCCATCGAGCTGGAGATCACCGACGACGGGCGCGGCTTCGTGGTCGAGGAGTCACGCGGCTTCGGCCTGGACGGCATGCGCAAGCGGCTCGCCGAGCTCGACGGCGATCTGACGGTGACCAGTTCGGTCGGGGACGGCACACGCGTCCTCGCGAGCTTCCCCACGACGCTCCCCACGACCTTCCCCACGACCTTCCCCACGAACGGACGGCCCTGACATGCCCGAAGCGCACGCGCCCCTCCGGGTCGTGGTCGTCGACGACCACACCGTGATGCGCGCCGGAGTGGTCGCCCTCCTGGCGCCGGTCCCGGACATCACCGTCGTCGGCGAGGCGGCCGACGGCCGCGAGGCTCTCGGTCTCGTCGAGCGGCTGACGCCCGACGTCGCGCTGGTCGACCTGCGGATGCCGGTCATGGACGGGGTCGAGGCCACCGCCGCGATCACCGCGGGATCCGCCCCGACCCGGGTGCTCATCCTCACCACGTACGACACGGACGTGGAGATCGAGCGTGCGGTCGAGGCCGGCGCCATCGGCTACCTCCTGAAGGACACCACCGCCCACCAGCTCGCCGAGGCCGTCCGCTCCGCGGCCCGCGGCGAGACCGTCCTCGCGCCCCGCGTCGCCGAACGCCTGGTCGCCCTCATGCGCCGGCCCGCGCCGGTCGTCCTGACCGCGCGTGAACAGGACGTCCTCGGCGCGGTGGCCGACGGCCTCTCCAACGCCGAGATCGGCCGCCGTCTCGTCATCGCGGAGGCCACGGTCAAGACCCATCTCCTGCGCGTCTTCGCGAAGCTGGACGTCAGCGACCGCACCCACGCCGTGGTCGTGGCCCTGGAGCGGGGCCTGCTGCCCGGCAGGGGCTGAGGACGGGCCCGCCGGATCTCGTCCGGCGGGCCCGCTCGTCGGGAAGACCCGGCAGCGTGGGGTCAGGGGCAGCTGATGCGGGAGTCGCCCGGGTCGGTGGTGCAGGTGTCGGTGCCGGAGCCGCCGTTGGCGATGTCGTTGCCGGAGACGCCGTCGGTGGTGGTGAGGCGGTCGTTGCCGTAGTAGCCGGTCAGGGTGTCGTTGCCCGGGCCGCCGTTGAGGGTGTCGTCGCCGAAGCCGCCGTCGATGTCGTCGTTGCCGAAGCCGCCGTACGCGGTGTCGTTGCCGTAGCCGGCGCGGATGGTGTCGTTGCCGCCGAGGCCGCAGATGACGTCGTTGGAGAAGCCTCCGTTCAGGGTGTCCGCGCCGCTGGTGCCGATGACGGTGCAGCCGCGGGAGTTGTTGACCGCGGTGGTCGCGGTGGCCGTGTTGTTGGGGGTCGCCGGGTCCGGCTGGGTGGCGCTGACGCCCGCGGTGTCGGTGAGCGTGCCGGTGGCGCGGGGTTCGGCCGTCACCGTGACGGTGGCGGCGGCGCCGGGGGCGAGGGAGCCGAGGGCACAGGTGGCGCCCGTCGCGGTGGTCGTGCACGTCCCCTGCGAGGGGACCGCGGAGACGAGGGTCGCGCCGGCTCCGGAGAGCGTGTCCGTGAGCGTGACGCCGGTCGCGGTGGCGGTGGAGGACGCCGCGTTGGAGACCGTCACCGTGTAGGTGGCGCGGTCGCCGATGCTCACCGTGGTCGTACCGGACTTCGTCACCGAGAGGTCCGCGTACGGCGTGGGCGGAGGCGTACCGTCGCCGCCCTGGTAGCGGGCGAGGGTGAAGGCGAAGCCCGCCCCGTAGCCGGCCGCGACGACGGTGCCGTCCGGCTGGACGAGCACTCCGCGGGCCTCGTCGAAGTCGCCGAAGCCGGTGACCACGAAGCCGTCGCCGCCGAAGCCGGTGTCGACGGTGCCGTTCGTGGTGAAGCGGACCAGGCCGAAGTCGTTGGCCTCGGAGCTGTTCGGGTCGGTGGCCCGGCCGGCGAGCACGATCTTGCCGTTCTGCTGGAGCGCCATGGCGTACGCGATGCCGCCGTCGCCCGGGGCGTTGACCGAAGTGCGCCCGGCCGTGCCGAAGCCCGTGTCGGGGGTGCCGTTGCCGTTGTAGCGGAGCAGGGCGTAGCCGGCGCCGCCGGAGCCCGCGGCGAGGATCTTGCCGTCGGGCTGTACGGCCACGGCGTTGCCGAACTCGGTGCCGCCGAAGTCCGCGGTGACCATGCCGTCGCCGCTGAAGCCGGTGTCGAGCGTGCCGTTGCTGGTGTAGCGGGCGACGCCGATGTCGAAGGCGGTGCTGCCCACATAGCCGACCGCGACGATCTTGCCGTCCGGCTGCAGGGCCATGCTCTTGGCGATGCCGCCGGCGTCCTGGGGCGAGGTGGGCGTGAACCCGGCGACCACGGTCCCGTCGCCGCCGAGGCTGGGATCGAAGTTCCCGCTGGTGTCGAGGCGCACGAGCGCGAAGCCGCTGCCACCGGGCTTCCCCGCGGCGATGATCTTGCCGTCCGGCTGCACGGCGATGTCGGCGCCGTCCGCGGAGCCGCCGAACTCGTCGACGCGGACCAGGCCGCCGTTGCCGAAGCCCGTGTCCAGGGTGCCGTCGGTGTTGTAGCGGGCCACCGAGAAGAAGCAGCAGCCTCCGCCCTCCTCGGCGATCACCTCGGTGGTGCCCGCCACGACGATCTTGCCGTCCGAGGGCTGGATCGCGACGGCGTTGGCCGACGCGGCCCCGCCGTCGAAGCTGCTGGTCGTCGTGCCGCCGGTGCCGAAGGTGGAGTCGAGGCCACCGCCGGTGTTGTAGCGGGCGAGCGTGAAGCCGGCCTCGCTCGTCCCCACCACGACCAGCTTTCCGTCGGCCTGCCGCACGATGTCGTGGCCCTCCGCGTACCCGGTGATGGGCGTCGTCACGCGGCCGCCGGTCCCGAAGGTCGGGTCCAGGTCGCCCGGGGCGGCGAGGGCGGTGCCGGGCAGGGCGAGGACGAGCGCGAGCCCGAGCGCCAGCGGCGCCGCGGCCCTCCCGCCCGGTCTGCGCCGCCGTGCCGCGGCTCTGAGAAGTGCGTGGGTCATGGGTGGACGAACCTCCGTCTGCGCAGGTGAACAGTGTTCGAAGGTGGACAGGGGCAGCGGACAGCTTCGACCCGGAGCGCTCCGCGTCCGTGCGGACCGTGCCGCACTGCGCCCCACTGGCCCTCGGGGAACCACCCCCGCGGGGGAGCGCGAGGGAGCGTGCGGGGTCGGTGGGCGCCCCTGACGCGGAGTCGGGGGAGGTTCAGGGGGCGATCGGGGAGATCCCCGGCGCAGGTGATGGCCGGGGCACCGCGTACCCTCGCCTGCGAAGGCTGTGGGACAGACGGTGGGCAGGGTACGGAAGATGGCTGAGGCGCCCGGGCGGGGTACGGAGTCCGGCGACGGGGACAGCGCGCGGACCGCGACGGTGCGGGTGTTCGTCGCGCTCGCTCCGCCGGACGACGCGAAGAACGAGCTGGCGAGCGAGCTGGGCCCGGCGTACGAGACGTACCCGCGGATGCGGTGGAACCGGATCGAGGACTGGCACATCACGCTGGCGTTCCTCGGGGAGCTCCCGGTGGAGACCGTCCCTCTGCTGCGGCAACCACTGGCGGAGATCGCGGCGGCGCACCGGCCGTTGGAACTGGCGCTGCGCGGCGGGGGGCACTTCGACGACCGGGTGCTGTGGAGCGGGATCGACGGCGACCTCGACGGACTGCACCGGATCGCGACCGAGGTGCGGACGGTCGTCAAGGAGTGCGGCATCCCCTTCGAGGACCGTCCGCTGCGTCCCCACCTGACGCTCGCCCGTGCCCGCCGCGACGATCCGACGTCCGTACTGGAGGTGGCCGCCGGGCTGGCCGGGTTCACCGGCCGCCGCTGGCCGGCCGAGCGCCTCCACCTGGTCGGCAGCGACTACGGCCGGGGCCCTGGTCCGATCCGCTATCGCGACATCGAGTCCTGGGCCTTCGCCCGGCGGTAGCCGTGGGTGCGGCACTCGAGGGTGAAGCCGAGTGAGCCGTACAGCCTCGCGGCGGCCAGATTCTCGGCGTCGTGGTTGACCGTGACCCGCCGGAGGCCGAGCTCCGCCATGCGCCGCATGGACTCGGCCATCACCGCCCGTGCCAGGCCGAGGCGGCGGAAGGCCTCGTGGGTGCCGACCGGCTCGAAGTGCCCCAGACCGTTGCGGGTGTCGACCCAGTGGACGGTGTAGGCGCCGATGCGTCCGTCCGGGGCCTCGGCCACGATCTCGCGGGCCGGGTCGTATCCGGGCCGGGTCATCATTCCGTCCCGGTAGGCGGCGCCCGTCCAGTCGGAGCCGAAGGAGGCGTTGCGCGCGTCGGCGAGGGCCTCGGCGTCGTCGAGGGTGGCCGCCCGGACCGTGAATCCCTCGGGCACCTCGGCAGAGGGGAGATCGGTCAGGTCGCGGGTGTTCACGTCGTCCCAGACCCGGAAGCGGGTGAAGCCCAGTTCGTTCAGCAGACGACCGCGGACCGTGTCGGTCTCGAAGAGGTCGGTGAGGACGTACTCCTCGTCGTCCGCCATGTGCCGCGTGGTGGTGTCGGCGGCGAACGCCAGCATCACGCGCTCGGTGTCGGTGCCGCGCAGTTCCGGCGCGCAGAAGGCGTCGAACGCCGCGCCGAACCGGAGGCCGATCGTGACACCGCCGATCCGGCCGTCGTGCTCGTCCTCCCAGACGTGCACCAGGTCACCGACGGGTAGACCGCGCAGGTTGTCGTACACGCGGTGCGGGAGCTCGCCCACGTGGTCGTAGGCGTCGCGGCCGGCGGTCGCGATCCACTCCGCCACGGCCTCCTGGAGAAGGGGCATGTCGGAGTCGAGGAAGGGGCGCGGTCTGATCATGATCGTCTTATAGCCGGGCCTATCGGAGCGGTTCAACCGAGTTTCCGCCCGGCGCGGACGAACGGCCGAGGTCAGCGGCCGTACAGGTCGCGGCAGAGATCGGCCGCGCCCATGGGGGCCTGGATGGACTCGGCCTGGCCGCAGAGGTGCCGCATCTCGGGCGGCCGCGCATCCGTCGGGCGGTGCGGGCGGGCGGGGCCGGGCCGGTGGTTCTGCGGGGAGCGGGGGACGGTCCTCGTGACGGGCTTGCTGTTGGCAGGCTTCCTCGGTTCGTTCGGCTTGTTCGGGGTGGTGTGCGGGGGCTTCGGGGCTGCCCTGTGCGCGGGTGGGCGGCGGGCGGTGTGGGCCTCGGTGGCCCTGCCGGCGGTCTTCGGTCGGGGGCCTTCGTCGGCTGGGAAGCCGTGGGGCGGGGGTCCGTGGTGGTGAGGGCCTCGCGAGGGGCGGGCTCGGTGGGGACGGGCCAGGTGGGGAGGGGCGCGGGGGGACGATCGGCGGCGGGGGCGAGTCCACCGGGGGGCGGGGCGGTGGGGCCGGGGCGGGCCCGTGCGGGACGGCCACGCATCCGGTGGTGAGGAGCGCGATGAGCAGGAGGAACGTGGTGCGGCGGGCGTGCATGGGAGTCACGGTGCCCGAGCCTCTGCGGGCGGGGGCGGCGGCTCGGCCCGAGTCCACCGTGACGAGTGAACCGCGGCCGTGGGTGGACGGAGCCGTACCGCCGTGTGCGCCCCGGATCACGCTCGCGGCCTCGTCGGCCGTGCTCGGAACAATTTCCCTGGCGGGCCGGGGGCCTCGCGCACGAGGATGGGCCCATGAATGATCATCCCGAGCGATGGACCCAGGCGACCGTCTACCCCGACATGTGGGCCGACCCCGCCGACGACCCCCGTGACAACGGCGAGGCTCCGGAGGGCGAGCTCGCGACGCTCCAGGACTTCCTCTCCGGTTACCGTCTGACCCTGCGGATGAAGTGCGAGGGTCTGGATCCGGAACAGCTGGCCCGCCGTTCCGTTCCGCCGTCGACGATGTCCCTGCTCGGCCTGGTCCGGCACCTTGCCGAGGTGGAACGGGACTGGATCACCTGGATCACCGGTGAACCGCTTCCGAAGGTGTACGGCGAGCGGGACGCCGACTTCCACGAGGCCGTCGCCGACCAGGCGGTGGTCGACGCCTCGTACGCCGATCTGGAGCGCGAGCAGGCCGCGGCCGACGCCGCCCTCGCCGCACACACCGACCTGGGCGAGCGTCTCCCGAAGGACGGGATCGCGGTGCGGGAGCTGATGGTGCACCGGATCGAGGAGTACGCCCGTCACTGCGGGCACGCCGACCTGTTGCGCGAGTGCGTCGACGGGCGCGTCGGCCAGTAGCCGGGCATCGGACAGCCCTCTTCGTCATCGGGCCGTGAGGAGCTCCGCCAGTGCCTCGCTCGTGGCCGGGTGGGTGGCGAGGAGGACCGCGCCCGCCTCCGCCGGGGCGTTCGTCGTGGTCCATCCCTCCGTGGTGCCGAGGAGCCCCGCGAGGGCGTCGCAGGTCGCCGGGTGGGCGGGAAGGAGCGCCGCTCCCCGAGGGGCCGTGCGCGCGGGAAGGGCGCGTGGGGCGGCCGGCTGGACGTGCCAGGGCGGGACCCAGGTGTCCAGGGCCGCCAGCCGGGCCGGGAAGATCCGGCCGGCCTCCCGGATGAGCAGCGGGGCCAGTTCCGACGCGTTCGACCGGAGGGTCGTGATGAGGACCGGAAGCCACGGGAGCAGCACGGTGTCCGGCAGGCGGCCGAAGGCGTTCGACACGGCCTCCACCACCACGTCCGCGAGACCCGGCACCGGCTCCAGGGCGTGCACGAAGCCGCTCAGGTAGCGCGGGTAGGACGGCACCACCAGCGGGTTGGCGAGGAGTTCGTCGCAGCGTGCGCGCAGCTCGCCCCGGGAGAGCGTGCCCAGCTGCACCTGCGCCGCCCACAGCAGGGCCGTCTTCGCGGGGTCCTCGGGGTGTGCCTGGGCGACGGCCAGTTCCAGTTGTGTCCGGTCGCAGCCCAGGGAGAGCGCCAGGCTCTCCATGCTGAACAGGAAGCCGAGCATCGCCGCGACCTGTCCCACCGTCGCGTCCTCGTCGCGGAACGCCGTCGGCAGCAGCGTGCAGTAGTGCGCGTAACCGGTTCTGACGAAGGATTCGATCCACTGCGGCAGCGCCGGTTCGCTGGTGCGGTAGTAGGCGAGGAGTCCGCGCACCCGGCGCAGGACCTGCGGTGCCCCGTCGACCGTGCGCTCGCCCGCCAGGACGTCGAGGGCGCGGGTGCCGAGCTCCTCGGCGAGGCGCCGGCCGCCCAGGTGGAGGATGGCGTCCTCGACGGCGGCGAGGACCTCGGCGGTCGTCGCCTGCGGGCCGTACGCGGTGCGGCGCAGGCGCTGTTCCAGGACCTGTTCGAGGCTCACGCCCTCGTAGCCGAGCTCGATGAGGGCCCGTTGGTGGGTGCCGAGGGCGAGGTCCCAGGACTCCTGGATCGACCGCTCGCCGAGCCGCCGCTCCCCCATGACGGGCCGTGCCGCGCCGTGCGGCATCAGGCGGCGCAGCATCCACAGGACGTCCGAGCAGGCGCGCAGTTCGGGCCGGGAGGTCATGTCGAGGAGGGCCCGGCGGACCCCGCGCTGCTGGAGGTTCAGCTCCAGGGGGGCGAGCCGGTCGTGGACGTCGCGGGCGAGCGGCGGCAGTGCTTCGTAGCCGACCTGGCCGATCCTGTCGCCGCCCATCATGATCTCGACGAGGCGGCGCACGTCCCGGCGCCCGGGCACGCTGTCCTTCTCTATGCAGGTGACCGCGGCGTCCTGGAAGTCGTACGGGGTGGGCTTGGCCCGGTCCCGCATGCCGGCGAGCAGGATGGAGGTCTCGAAGACGGCGATCGCGTCGGCGGTGGAGGCCAGATAGCCGTTGCGGCGGGCGGCGCGGACGATGTCCACGGACCAGCCGAGGAGTTCGGTCTCGTCCAGGGTGTCGAGGACCGGGGGTCGCCGGAGGAAGCCGGAGAGGCGGTCCTCGGCGGGCGGCGCGGCCTCGGCCTCGGCCTCGGGGAGGGCGGCCGGGGTGGGGGTCTTCGCCGCTGTCTTCTTCGTACCGGCCTGGCCGTCGAGGCGGTACGGCTTCACCCGGGTGCGCTTGAGGTTCTTCGTCCACTGCGTCGCGGCGATGGACACGGAGCCGGAGGCGAGGCCGAACTGGGCCTCGATCGCCGCGTTGCTGGAGGGGATGAGGCCGTACTGCCAGGTGGTGGCCGTGCGGGGGGAGATCTCGAAGTCGTCGCTGCCGTGGACGCCGAACTCGTCGACGCGGCT